>CAWIQE010000038.1:0-220978 GCA_963838155.1 uncultured Alphaproteobacteria bacterium | reverse complement strand
CGCGTCCGCCGACCGTTGGGCGGCGGGAGCGCTCGGCAGCGGGCGCACGCTGCGGCTCGGGGGCGCGAGCGCACCGCGGTCTCAGTCTTCCAGATCGAGCTCGTGCTCGCGGGCGCGCTGCAGGGAGTCGATCGTCGACTGGATTTCGATGAGCTTCTGGCGGGCGCTGGCGTTGGTTGCGTTGTTGCCTATCTGAACGACTTCCGCCCTGCGAACCGCGACGAGAGCGGCGACGGCGGCATCGATTTCTCTCACGCGCCGGCGGTTCGGGTCCCGTTCCATGATAGGGGCCTACTTTCCCGCCGCTCGGCGCCGTTTCGGTTTCGGCATCGGGATCGGCGCTTCCGCTTCGGCCTGCATCCTGGCCGCGCGCAGGCGTGCGGTCTTCAGCTCCCTCGCGGTCGCTTCCTTGTCGACGATGGCGCGTACGGCCCTCGTCGTCTCGTCCGCCTTGATCTCGCGCTTGACGCTCGCAGTCATTTTCTTCGGTACCCCGAAGACAAGATTGTCGCTCATGGTTTCGTTTCCCGTTCGTGGAAAGAAAAAAGGCCGGGCGAACCCGGCCTCTCCAACGGCGCCTCGATGGTCGATGCCAGTACATCCGTGGTCAGCGACCAGAAGCGCAATCCATTTACTCCGCCTGCAAATTGTCCGCGGACATGCGCCCGTCGCGCTTGTCCTTCACCACGTCGAAGCTCAGTTTCTGGCCTTCGGTGAGCGTGCGCATTCCGGCGCGCTCGACGGCGCTCGCATGGACGAAGACGTCGGCGCCGCCGCCGTCCTGTTCGATGAAGCCGAAGCCCTTGGTGGCGTTGAAAAACTTGACTGTTCCTGCGCTCATGACGTTTTCCTTTCAATCATGGAAATCGGTCGCTCCCCGCATGGGCGCGATCCCGGGCTCGAATTTGAGAAAAGAAAATCGTCAGAAGCACCGAAAAGGGCGCGAGGGACAAAGTCCAAGAAGCAAGTTCGACCCTTCGTACATAGGGTCGGGCAGTGCCAGGGACAAGGCCTGCCGATCCGCTCCGTGCGTTTCGCGGGCCCGGGAAAGGGCGTTCGGCGGGCCGGAAAGCTTCGGAGCGAAGAAGGGTGCGCGAAAAGCAGCTTGACGATGCGGGCGGATCCATCGCTTATACGAAAGAAATCCAAGTATTTCTATATGAATTCTTCACAATGTCGCTTTACTACAAATATTAAAAAATAATTTGTGCCGACGATAATTTCGATAATCCCGTTCCGGACACAATAAAGACTTATTTGAATCGGACTCTCCATCCCTCCGAGGCAAAAGCGGATCCACCCGGCCAGCGCCTTTCGACAGCGACTTCTTCTCGGGCGGAATGGGGATCCCGACAATGCGCGACCGACGCTTTCGCACCGGCCAGACCGTTCGCCTCGCGAACATGGTCGGGCTTACTCCTTCTGCCGCCGGAACCTACAGGATCGTGGCGCTGATGCCGGAGCGGGGCGATTCACCGCAATATCGCCTGCGAAGCGACGAGACCGAGCAGGAGCGCATGGAGACGGAAGACAATCTCGAACCGTGCGACGACGCCGGCGTGCGGAACGACAACGACAACTGAAGGAGCCATCCCGATGGCGAAGGGTCAACGACGGTCGAACCGGGAAGTCCGGAAACCCAAGAAGGAGAAGGCGGCTCCCGCGGCGGAAGTGCCGGCAGGTTCGCAGGTCCGCGCCGCCGGTCAGCCGGGGGCCCTGAAGGGCAAATTGAGCCGATAGCCGCCTGCGACCGGATCGAGGCTTGCCGATGAAGGTGACGATAGAGTTCTATCGGGTGCGCGAGCAGGACGACGCCCAGGCAGTGCTCATGAGGGTGGCGCGCGACGTGTCGGATCCGACCGAGGCGGTCCGGGCGGCGCACGAGATGGCGCGCACGGCCGACATGCCCCAGACGCCCGATCACTTCCGCATCGTCGACGAGCGCGGCATCGAGATCGCGAGCTCGGTGTTCAGCCCCGCGCAGAAGGAAGCGTGGCGCGAGGCGGAGTGACGGACGGAAAACCGGTTCCCACTTTTCCTGGAAGCGCTTGTTTGCTTGCGCGCTTCCGGACGGAAAACCGGTTCCCACTTTTCCTGGAAGCGCTTGTTTGCTTGCCGCGCTTCCGGACGGAAAACCGGTTCCCACTTTTCCTGGAAGCGCTCTAGAGGCCGATGCCCAGCGCCGACAGCGCGTCGCGCACGTCGCTGCGGTCGAGCGGCTTGCTCATGAACAGGCTGCCCCGCGGCATGTCCTTCTCGCTCAACTTGTTCAAACCCGAAACGATGATCAGCCGGCATGGGGGCCAGCGTTCCCTCACGACGAAGGCGAGTTTCAGGCCGTCCATCGTGCCGGGCATGTCGATATCGGTGACGACGACGCCGATCTGCGGATCGGCCTCCAGGAGGAGGATCGCCTCGTCCGCGTTGGCGGCCTCGAGGACATCGAACCCCATGCTCTCCAGGAGATCCGCGAGATCGAGCCGAATAAGCGGCTCGTCGTCGACGATGAGGATCCTGGGTGGCCTGGATGACACGAGTTCGGCTCCGTCCCAATGCTTGCGACATTGCATCCAAGCCTCCCGAAACGGTTCGGGAACGGCAGCTCGCTGCAAGTGTGAGCAACGTTCTCTCGACCCATCCGTTCCAAGATTCCGAGGCCGTCGGGGACGTTTGTGGAACATTTCCGCAGCCGGGGCTTTCCCGGCCCGGGTCCTCAACCCGTTTCCACTTTTCCTGGAATTGCTTGTTTGTTTCACGCGCTTCCGGACGGAAAACCGGTTTCCACTTTTCCTGGAAGCGCTTTAGCCGGCGGCGGGCGCGTCGAGGGGCATTCGGAAGGTGAAGCGCGTCGCGGCGTCGTCGGAGTTCGCTTCGAGCCTGCCGCCGTGGACCCGCGCGATTTCCTGGGCGATGTAGAGCCCCAGTCCCAGGCCCTGCTGGCTGGCGCGCACCTCGCCGCGAAAGAAGGGACGAAAGAGGTGTTCCATGGCATCGCCGGGAATGGGCGTCCCGGCGTTTTCGACCCACAGCTCGAATTGTCCGTCCGTCGTTCGCGCGCCGACCTTGACGGGCAGGTTCTCCGCGCCGTGGGTGAGTGCGTTGCCGATCAGGTTCGAGACCATCTGGGCGATCCGCCCGTGGTCGCAGGGGACCGGACGGGTGAGCTGGAAGTCGGTCTCGATGTCCTTGTTCGCGTCGACGCTGCGCAGCTCGTCGACGACCTGGTTGAGGGTGGAGGCGAGATCGCGCCCCTCGTCGAATTCGATGTCCAGGCCGTCCCCGAGGCGTGCGCGTGCGAAGTCGAGGACGTTGTCGATCAGGCCGCGCATCCGCACGACGCTGCCCTGCATCAGTCCCACGATCTGCCTGCTCTTGTCGTCCAGAGACCGGCGCATCAGCGCCTTCGTGCCGGCATCGATGGAGGCGACGGGGTTGCGAAGGTCGTGGCCGAGAACCGCGATGAACTGTTCGCGAAAGTCCGACAGTTCGCGTTCCGCATCGAGGGCGTTGCGTGCTTCGGCCAATTCGTCGTGCACGTCGAGATGCGCCGCGATCAGCTCGGCGAACATCTTGAACATGCCGGCCGTCGCCGGGTTGTCGAGCTTGGCGGGGAGGGGATCGATGGCGCAGAGCGTTCCGAAGAAGTCGCCGTTGCGGCGGACGATCGGCACGGAGATGTAGCTCTGGAAGCCGTAAAGGGCGGGCGTGGCGTGGGTCCGGTAGCCCGAGTCCTCGGCGACGTGATCGATGATCACCGCCTGGCGGTCCTGCCGGATTTCATGGCAGATCGTCGTCTCGACCTTCAGCTCGTCGCCGGGCTTCAGGCCGAAGCCGATGGTGTCCAGGGCGCTGCAGGTGACCCAGCGATCCTCGGTGACACGGGCGACGGCAGCGAAGCGCATGCCGGTGCTCTCGCATATGACGTTGAGGATCGTCGGAACCGCGTCGATCCGCGCGATCGCGTCGATGTCCTTCTGAAAGTCGTGCCGCATCGTGTCCATTTCTGCAATCGTTGTCCCGACATTCCGACAGTCGATCATCAAATTGTGTCGGCAATCTCACGAAAACCGTAATCTACGACTATGGTGCGCTCCATTGGTTCCGGCCTTGGTGCCGCTCTTTCAAGCTCATTTCTTTTGCAGGACTGCGTCCTTTGCGATCGGGACGCAGCCGCCAAGCCTTTTGCGATCATCTAGAGTGCTGGAGAAATTCATGACACAACTCAAGACTGAAATGTGCTGTGCCCTGTTGACGGTCATGATGCTGTTCGGCGGGATCTATGCCGTGGGATGGTCCGCGGCCGCGCACGGTCGCTCGGCGCCGACGCAGATTGCGCTTCTGCATGGCGGCTTCGACAACTGAGAGGGGTCGCCCGGCGAGGGGCGGGCCGTGTCGTTCGCGACGTTCGCCCGTGGGCGGACCGGTGCAGGGAGGCTTGTCGAGAGTTTCGAGGTCGTGAGGGCGACGTCCGGCGCGCACGAAGGGCTGCCCGGACGCCGTCGGCAAACCGATCGATTACATGGACGATTTTCCGCGCCGAATGCCCGCAGGCTTCCTGCGCCGCGTAGCGGTCGGGCATGCGTCGGGGGGAGAGCTGGCTTCGAGCTCGAGCCGGGCCTTCCGCAGCCGCTCGGTCTTGGCTTCGCGGCGCTCGGCCTCGGCATCGATGATCCCTCTGGCGGCATGGTCGGTGATGGCGGCCCGCGTCTGCGGCTTGGGCTTCGGCTGCCGGAACAGATTGTGTTCGGTAATGGTGATATTCATGGCTTGGTAGCCTCCGGAAATGATAAACGAAAGGCCGGGCTCGCCCGGCCTTTCCCGCTTGTCTCGATGATCGCCGACCGGACATCCATGGCCGGCGACCGGAGACGCGATGTCAGACGGCGCGGAGATTGTCCGCCGCGCTCTTGCCGTTTCGGCTGTCCTTGACGATGTCGAAACTCAGCTTCTGGCCCTCGGCGATGGTGCCGAGCCCGGCACGCTCCACGGCGGAGATGTGAACGAACACGTCTCCGGTGCCGTCATCGGGGGCGATGAAGCCGAATCCCTTGGTCGAATTGAAGAACTTGACCGTACCGGTGCTCATTGGCGTTTCCTTTCAATCGGTCATGGAAATACGTGCCGCGCTTGTATGCACGACACGGCATGAAGGTCGATGATGAAAGAAGAAGATCGCCGGCGGCGAAAAAATTCGCCATGAACAAGGTTCGACAAACAAGATCGATTGCTCAAGTCTATTGAGTGAGGGTGTTCAAATCAAGACGCAGGCACAATAAAACTTTCGACGACTTTTCCGGGATCCGGACCGGGTCCTTTCAAGCGAGCAGCCGCAGCATTGCCTCGACGCGTTCGACCTCCGCGCCCGAGAGCTGGCGCAGCGGCGGGCGGACGGTCCGCCAGATCGGGTTTCCCGTCCGGCCCGACAGCAGGTATTTGACCGCGGGAACGACCGGCATCGAGATCACCGCCTCGACGAGCCGGTCGATGCCGTCGTCCTTGTCGCCCGTCGACAGGATGCGTGCGAGGCGGTCCGGCACGAGATTGGCCAGGCCGCTGATCGAGCCCCTGGCCTTGCGTTTCACCCCCTCGGCGAGAAAGCGCTCGTCTCCGATGAAGACGGCAAGTTCGGTCCGCTCCAGGAAGGCGAGGCTCGTCGGCCAGTCGCCGCCGGAATCCTTCACCCCGTGGACTGCGTCGCCATGGGCCCGCTTGAGGCGAAGGGCGGTGTCCGCATGGATCGGCACGCCGGTCACCTGCGGAATATGATAGAGGAGCGCGGGCAGCTTCAGTGCGGCGATCCGGGAAAGCAGCGCATCGAACCACGCTTCGACCGCCGGCTGCTCGACGCCCTTGAAATAGAAGGGCGGCGGGATCAGGAGGGCGCTCGCACCGGTCGCGGCCGCCTCTTCGGCCTGCCGGACGGCGTCTCCCACGGCGGTCGCGCAGATCCCGACGACGATCCGTCGGGGGTCGATGCCGGCCGAGACCAGCTCGGCATGCAGCCGGCGCCGTTCGTCGGCATCGAGGGAGGCGCCTTCTCCGGTGGTGCCGCAGATCGTCACGCTGTCGCAGCCGCGACCGAGGCAGGAGCGGGCATGCTCCGCCGTGGCCGCGACGTCGAGGGTGCCGCCGGGGGCGAATGCGGTGGCGAGCGCCGCCGATATCCCGATGGCCGGACCCTGGCCGACAGGGGAGGAGGCCGTTCCGTCCGTATGCCGTTCCATCGTTCGACCTTTCTGATGTTTGACTAACATGTTAGTTTCACGTTAGCATGCGATCGAACGTTGTCAAATGGTCGTCCAGTCCGGGAGGAGAAAATGAGAAACAATTTGTGGCCGCTCGCGGCCGTCGCCGGCATCGCGCTGGCCGTCGCCGTGCCGGCGAGGGCGGAAAGCGTCCGCGTCTTCGCGAATTCGGCGCATCAGATCGCCTTTCAGGGCCAGCCCGACAAGCCGGGCTCGAACCTGCAGGCGGCGTTCGAAAAGAAGACCGGCATAAAGGTCGTCTGGGAAACCGTTCCCTATCCGCAGATGCGGCAGACGCTGATGCGGGCGCTGGCCTCGTCGAGTTCGCAATACGACGTGGTGATGGTCGAGAACAGCTGGGCGGCGCCGGACGTCCTGAGCAAGCTGCTGCCGATCGATTCGGTCGCCGGCAAGGACGGCGTGAAGGAGCTCGACGGCATCTTCCCCGCCATGCGCGAAGCGTTCGAGCAGGGCGGCAGCCTCGAGGGCGTGCCGATCCGGTCGAATCCCCAGATCGTCCACTACAACAAGGCCATCTTCGCCGATCGCGGCATCGCCGTCCCGAAGACCTTCGACGCCATGCTGGAGGCCGCCGCAAAGGCGTCCTACACCCGCGACGACGGGGCCAAGGTCTACGGTCTCGCCATCAAGCCCGACGAGGACATCATCACCATCGTCAAGGCGCTGGGGGGAAGCGTGCTGTCCGCCGACTACAAGATCGGCGTGGACAGTGCGCAGACGGTCGACGCCATCAAGCGCATCAAGTCGCTTTTCGACAAGGGGGCGATCCCGCCGAACTTCTTCTCGATGGATTCGAGCTCGGTCCAGACGCTGATGCGCCAGGGTCTCGCGGCGATGACGCTTTTCGGCGACAACTACTATTTGCGCTTCAACAATCCGAAGTCTTCGCGGATCGCCGGGAAAGCCGGGTTCTTCGCGATTCCCGGCAAGACGCCGGGCACGTATGCCCCGGCCAAGGTGGCCTTCTGGGCGGCGGCGCTGCCGAAGAACTCCAGCGAGGAGAGCCGCAAGGCGGGCTGGACGTTCATCCGCTACCTCGCGTCCGCGCCGGTCCAGCTCCAGATGGCCCTGAACGGCAACGGTCCGACCCGAAGCGACACGCTCGGCGACCCGAAATTCACCGGCCAGGCACCCTATGCCTCGGACTCCAAGATCGCGCTCGATCATGCGAGCGAGCTTCTGCCGGTGTTCGACGGGACGGCGCAGGTGCGGGATGCCTTCACGGAAGAGGCCGTGGCCGCGATCACCGGCAAGAAGCCGGCGGCCGACGCCATGGCGGAGGCGAAGCGGAAGATCGCGAAGATCGTCGCCGAGAAGCGTCCGCAATAGCCCCTCCGGCCGGGACCACGAAAGGAACGTCGCCGCCATGACTGCGGACTATACCTTGAGCGCTCGCGCGATCCGCTCGCACGAGGTGGACGTCCTCGTGCTCGGCGGCGGAATGTCCGGCGTATTCGCCGCACTCGGCGCGAAGCGCGGCAACGCCTCCGTGGTGATCGTCGAGCCCTCCAACGTCCTCGGCGGACAGGGGACGAGCGGGGGCGTCGCCGGGTTCGTCGGCGATACCGCCAACGTCAACGACGCATTCCAGGAGCTGGTCGCGCGGCTGACGATCTGCGGCAAGATCGATCCCTACCGCCCGAACGGAGACAGGCGGGCCTACGACCTGGAAACCTGCGCCTTCGTGCTCCAGGAACTGGTGAGCGAAGCGGGCATCGACGTCTGGCTCCATGCGGCCGCCCTCGACTTCAAGTCGAGCGGGGGGATCGTGCGGGAGGCGCTCGTCCGTTGCGGTCCGAGCCTCGTCCGCGTCCTGCCGAAGATGGTGATCGACGCGACGGGGAACGCGGTGGTCGCCCAGGTCGTGGGAGCCGACACGGTTCATCTCGGCCCGCGCAAGCAACTGCCGATGAGCCTCTATTTCACGCTCTGGAATACCCATCGCCCGGTCGATCCCTTCCTGCCGCCCGGCTGCCCGCGGTGGGAGGACAGCGACGATCTTCCGATGACCTCGCTGCACGCCTTCGCCGACGGCCGGGTGGAGGTGAAGATGAAGGTCGTCGGTTTCGACGCCGCCGACGGCCTCAGCCTGTCCCGGGCCGAAATCCACGCGCGGCGCCAGATGATGGGCCTCGTCTACCATCTCCAGACCCGCGGCTATCGGGGCCGGCATTCGTTCAACGGCGGCGAGCCGCTTTCGACCTATACGCTCGCCTCGGTGTCGCGGGCGATCGGCCAGCGCGAGGGTCGCCGGATCGTCGGCCGGGTCAAGCTCTCGGACGAGGACGTCCGGACGGCCTGCGTCTTCGACGATGCCGTCGCCGTCGGCACCTACCATCTCGATTTCCACTGGACCGACACGGAAAAACGCGCCGGGACGGGCGTCACCGACATGGTGGAGCCCTACCATATCCCGCTCGCGGCGATGCGTCCGGCGGGTCTCGACAACGTTCTCTGCCCCGGCCGGTCCCTGAGCGGCGACCAGCTCGCGCTGAGCTCGTACCGGGCGATGGCGACCTGCGCCCAGATGGGAATGGGCGCCGGGACGGCGGCCGCCCAGGCGGTGGAGCATCGCGTTTCGCTCGACGCGCTGGACCTCGACGACCTGAAGGGCCGGCTGCTCGATGCGGGCCAATCGCTCGACCTGTCGGACTACGGGGACTATCTGCGGTGCCTCCGCGTGATCGACCAGGCGGTGCCGCTCCCCTCGCGCAGGAAGGCCAACGGCGACGCGCAGCTCGGGCTCGGCCGGCTTCGCGACGGGCGAACGCTCGCGGTCCGGTACGAGCGCGAAAGCGGGCGAACGAGCGCTGCGCTGCGCTCGCGCACCGAGTGGGTCCCGCTCGACGGCTTCGAGGCGGCATCCGGGGGGGACCTGACCTTCTGCGACCTGACCGGGGACGGCCGGCCGGCGATCCGCCTGGCCTTTGCGGACGGGAGCGTCGGCGACTACCCGCCGCCGGACCGATCGCAGGGGGGGGCGGGAACCGCCGGGGGATCCCGGCAGGCGGCGCGGCGCCCGT
This sequence comes from uncultured Alphaproteobacteria bacterium, assembly GCA_963838155.1. Classification (GTDB taxonomy): domain Bacteria; phylum Pseudomonadota; class Alphaproteobacteria; order Rhizobiales; family Rhizobiaceae; genus Pararhizobium_B. The sequence goes on along the minus strand of CAWIQE010000038.1, from coordinate 211,689 downwards.
CCCGCCGCGCGGCGTCGGCGTCTTCCGGCAGTCCGTCGTCGCCGTCGTTTCGCATGCGTCTCGGCCCGGAAGGGTTCCCGGTCGCCATCGAGCCGGAGGAGGGGCCGTTCCCGGCCGAGGCGCCGGAACCGCTCGGGACGGTGCTCGCCGCATGCTCCTGCGATGCGGAGACGGCGTTTCTCGTTTCCCTCGCGGGGGCGGGGGCGACGGGCGGGACGATGCTTCTCGCGCTTCTGGCCAAAAGGGGGACCTTCCGCGTCGTGCGCTATCTCGTCGTCGACCGCGACCTCGACCCGACGACGCGGCCGGCCATCATGCAGACCGCGACGGGCCTCGCCATGGTCTACGACAGGGCCGGCGGCGAGACGCGCTTCTACGAAGGCTCGATCGAGCGCTTCGCGGCCGTGGGCATGCCTCCGCCGGACGAAAAGGATTTGCAGGCCATGCCCTATGCCGACCATATCATCCTGTCGGCATGAGCGAGCGGAGGCCCGCGGCAGATTGGAGACGCAGATGACACCAGCCGGGCGGGATCGGAGGTCGGCCCGGAGACGGGCAGCGAGCGCATGGTCGCTGATGGCGCCGCTCTACGGCCTCATCCTCGCCGTCATCGTCCTGCCCGAGCTTTGGGCCTTCTATCTCAGCTTCACGGACTATTCCGTCGGCCGTGCCGAGCATGTCGTCGGGCTGGCGAACTACGGCAACGTGCTGCAATCGGGAGAATTCTGGAACTCGGCCCTCAGAACGCTGGTCTTCGCGGCGATCGCCGTGTCGCTGGAAGTCGCCGTGGGGCTCGGCCTGTCGTGCATCCTCAACAAGAAGGTCGCGATGCGCGGCTTGGTCATCGCGGCGCTGATCGCACCGATCGCGATGAGCCAGGCGGTGACCTCGGCCATCTGGAGCTACCTGCTCGACTTCAACGTCGGTCCGCTCAACTACGTCACCGGGATCCTCGGCCTCGGCCGCCATCAATGGCTGTCTTCGGCCGGCAGCGCGCTCGTCGTCGTCGCGCTCGTCGAGTTCTGGGCGGGAATGCCGCATGTGCTGATCATGCTCTATCCCGTCCGCGCGTCGTTGCCGGAGGACCTCTACGAAGCGGCCGAGCTGGACGGCGCCGACGGCCGCCAGCTGTTCCGCCGCCTGACATGGCCGCTCATGGCGCCGGCGATCCTGATCGCGACGATCTTCCGCATCATCATCACGATGCGCGCCTTCGGCGTGATCTGGATCCTGACCAAGGGCGGCCCCCTGAACGCCTCCGAAATCCTGTCGCTCTACCTCTACAAGATCGGCTTCAGCTATTTCGAGTTCGGCCATGCCGCAGCCGTCGCCTGGCTCGTCCTGCTCCTCACGGCGGTCGTCGCCTCGTTCTACATCTTCCGGCTCTACGCCGTTTCGTTCGCGCAGGAAAGCTGAGGAGACGGCATGGCCGAACGGCATCGCCCCAATCTCCTGGAACGTCTGGTGCTCGGGTTCTTCGTCGCCCTGTCGCTGATACCGATCCTCGTCGTCGTGCTGTCGTCCTTCAAGCCGGGCCGGGACATCTTCACCTACAAGCCCGTGCTCCTGTTCCGCCCGACGCTGGAGAACTATGTTCGACCTCTTCTCGAACTGGAGCCGTTTCCAGGCGGGCCTCTTCAACAGCCTCGTCGTCACCGTCGGCGCGATCGCGCTGACGCTCGCCGTCTGCCTGCCGGCGGCCTACGCGATGTCGCGCATTCCGCGCTACGGGATCGGGCGCTCGTCGCTGGTGCTGCTCGTCGTGGAGATGCTGCCGCCCCTCGTCGTGACGGTGCCGCTGTTCCCGATCTTCTCCTATCTCGGGCTGGACGATTCGCGGTTCGGGCTCATGCTCGTCTACGCGACCTTCGAGGTGACGCTCTCCACCTTCATCCTGAAGACCTTCATCGACGCGGTCCCGCGGGAGATCGAGGAGGCTGCGTCGATCGACGGGTGCCGCGGAGTGCAGCGCTTCTTCCGGATCGTCCTGCCGCTGATCGTTCCCGGCATCGTCACCGTCGCCATCTTCGTCGTCCTCTTCGCCTGGAACGACTTCATGTTCGGCCTGATCCTGACGACGTCGCGGACGCAGACGGCGCCCGTGGTGCTTGCCGACATGCTGGCCGGCATCGGCGAGGGCACGGCGACATGGGGGGACGTGTTCGCGGCGGCCACCATCCAGATGATCCCGGTGCTCGCCTTCACATGGCTGGTCCAGCGCCAGCTCCTGTCGAAGGCCGTCGGCAGCGCGATCAAGGGCTGATGGACGCCTTTCCGGCGCCGGCTCCCTCACCCGAGGCCGAGGGCGCGATTGCGGCCGGTCATGATGTGCGCCGTCATCGCGGCGGCGGCAAGCGTCGGATTGCCGGCCTCGATGGCCTCGATGATGCGCATGTGATCGCGCATCGTGGGAAGGACGAGCTGGTCGAATAGCCGCCCCTGTTCCTGCCGGACGAGGCTGATCTTGATCGAATTGACCCGGTAGGCGTCGGAGATCACCTTGTTTCCCAAAGCCTCGATGATCGTGTTGTGCAGGCGCCAGTCCACCCCTTGCGCGGCGACGACGAGGTGGTTCGGCACGGCCTCTCCGGGGCGAAGGCCCTCGACGGCGGCCATGATCGCCTCGTGCTCCTTCCGCACCGTGGCGACGGTCGCCGCGGACGCCGCCGTTGCGAATTCCGCGACCGCCTCGCGCTCGATGAAGAGGCGGAACTGGAACGCGTCGCGGATCAGGTTGACGTCGATGCTGGCGATCTGGAGGCCGCGCTGCGGTATCGTCCTGATCAGTCCCTCGGTCTCGAGGCGGGGGATCAGTTCGCGGATGGCGGCGAGCGGCAGGCCGGTCAGTTCGACCAGTTGCCGCTGGCTGACGAACTGGCCGGGACGAATGTCGCGCGCCAGAAGGTGTTTGGTGAAACTGGCATACGCCTTTTCGCGCTGGCTCGTCTTCTCCAGGGGCACGTGCGAACTCCCGACCGTGAAATCCTGCTAACATGTTAGTCAACAGAGCATTCCTGCACAAGCGCCGGACGACGGCGCGCGGAGCCTGTCGTCGTCTCGAGGATCGACGACAGGCTCCGACGTCGCGGTCTCGCCTTCCGGACGGTGTGCGCCTTTCCCCAAGGATCGCGTCAGCGGGCGGCGGCTTCGATGGCGGCGATGTCGATCTTCTTCATCGTCATCATGGCGTCGAAGGCGCGCTTGGCCTTGGCCTTGTCGGGAGAGGTCGTCAGCTCGAGGAGGCGCCGCGGCGTGATCTGCCAGGAGAAGCCCCAGCGGTCCCGGCACCAGCCGCAGGCGCTTTCGGCGCCGCCACCGTCGACGATCGCGTTCCAGTAGCGGTCGGTCTCTTCCTGGCTGTCGGTCACGACCATGAAGCTCACCGCCTCGTTCGGCTTGAAGTTCGAGCCGCCGTTGAGGCCGACGAACTTTCGCCCTAGGACCGTGAATTCGACGGTCAGCTCGTTGCCCTCCCGCCCGGCCGGATAATCGCCTGGCGCCGCGTTCACGGAGGTCACGCGACTGTCGGGAAAGGTGGCGGCGTAGAATTCGGCGGCGCGGCCGGCTTCGCCGTGGTTGAACCACAGGCAATTGACGATGTCGGTCATGGGTAATCCTCCCGTTCGGTTTTCCGTTACTGGTTGATTTCGGGTTCGACGAGCTTGGCCAGCTTGACGAGCGAATCCTGCCAGCCGAGGTAGCACGCCTCCAGGGGGATCGCGTCGGGGACGCCCTCCTGCACGATCGTCAGCTCGGTGCCGACCGAGACCGGCTTCAGCGTGACGGTGACCCGCATCTCCCCGGGCAGGCCGTCGCCGTCGAACCTGTCGGTGTAGACGAGCTTCTCGAAGGGAACGAGCTCCAGATACTCGCCGCCGAACGAGTGGCCCTTGCCCGTGGTGAAGTTGCGAAAGGACATCCTGTGCTTGCCGCCCGGCTCCGGCGTCAGTTCGTGGACCGTGCAGAGATATCCGTAGGGCGGAATCCAGGATGCGACCGCATCGGGTTCGAGAAAGGCCCGATAGACCTTTTCCGGCCTCGTGGCGACGACGCGGTGAAGGCGAACGGTATTGGGCATGAGGAGTTCCTCCGTGGAGTTTGCCGGCAGGTCCACTATTCGGCCTGCCCGGGTTTGAACAGCAATTCGACGTAGCGTTTGAGGTGATCGATGCTTTCGAGCGCGAGGCGGGCGTCGCCGGATGCCTTCGACAGCACGAATGCGCCCTGCAGGACCGCCTGGGTGTGGCGGGCGAGGCTTCGCGCGGTCCAGCCGACGTCGCCGATCCGGCGGGTCCGCATCGCTTCCGCGATATCCGGCTCGAGCGTCGCGGCGTGGTCGAAGATGCTCAGGGCGCAGGCGTCGCGGATGGCGGGATGGGCGTCGTAGGCCTCCTGGGTCATCGTGCCGACGAGACAGGTCCATTCGGCAAGCTCTCCGCCGATGATGGCCTTGCGGAAGTCGAGATAGCCGAGCACGCGGTCGAGCGGATCGGCATGGCGGTGATAGGGCGCGGCCGCGAAGAGCGCGCCGGTCGTCTCGCTCCAATGGTTCGCCGCCGCCACGCCGAGGTCTTCCTTGGTCTTGAAGTGGTGGAAGTATGCGCCCTTGGTGACGCCCGCGGCCTTGCAGAGGTCCTCGACGCTGGTCGCGGCGAAACCCTTGCGGCGAATGACGTCGCGGGCGGCTTCGAGAAGGCGGGTGCGGGCGTCGCCGCGCTCGGGCTGATTTTTGGTCGGTCTGGTCATGGCGATATACATACCGTACGTACGGTATGTTGTCAAACCGGTTTCTTCGGAGCGTCCGGCCCGCTTCCTGCAAGCGGACAGGGACGTTCGCCGCCGCGGCGGGCGGGGCGGGTGCGGCCGGGGGACGGCGAGGCTGGGCGGATCAGCGATCCGCGTCGGTCGTGGAAAGCACCATGCGGACGAGTTCGGGCAGGTTCTTGGCGCCCATCTTGCTCATCACGTTGGCCCGGTGGACTTCGACGGTTCGCGGACTGATGTCGAGGTCGTAGGCGATGGTCTTGTTGGGCAGGCCGGAGACGACGGCCTGCATGATCTGCTTCTCGCGGTCGGTGAGGGAGTCGACCCGTTGCCGAACGGCGGCGACGTCGCCGGGACCGATTGCGCGCCGGTCGAGCGCGGCGACGGCCCGGCCGATGGCTTCCAGCAGCACGTCGTCCTCGAACGGCTTCTCGATGAAGTCGACGGCTCCCGCCTTCATCGCTTCCACCGCCATCGGCACGTCGGCGTGTCCGGTCACGACGATGGTCGGCAGCATCGCGTCCTGTCGGCCGAGACGCCGCAGAAGCTCGACCCCGCTCATGTCGGGCATGCGCAGGTCCGTCACCAGCACGGCGTTCGAAACGTTGCGTGCGGCGGCGAGAAAGGCGGTCGCCGAATCGTGCACCCGGACTGCATGGCCGGTGATCGAAAGGAGGAAGGCGAGCGATTTGCGCACCTGCTCCTCGTCGTCGACGATATGGATGATGGTCTCAGCGGTCACGGCTTTCCGCTTCCTCCTGCATGACGGGCAACGTGAAACGGAACACGGTGCCGCCTTCCGGCCTCTGGCACATGGTGATTGCTCCTCCGTGTGCTTCGACGATTCGCTTCGAAATGGAAAGCCCCACGCCCATGCCGCCGGGCTTGGTCGTCAGGAAGGGCTTGAAGAGCTCGGCCGCGATCTCGTCGGGCATGCCGTGACCGGTATCGGAGACCGATACCGCGATGCGGCCCGGGCGGTCCGGCGCGACGGTGACCAAGAGCTCGCGCGTCGCGCAGTCGCGCATGGCCTCCATGGCGTTGCGGATGAGATTGATGAGGACCTGCTGGATCTGCACGCGGTCGGCCATCACGATTTCCGCGCCGCTGTCGAAATCGAAGACGGTGCGCACGCCCAGTTCGCGGGAGCCGACAAGCGCGAGCGCGGCAGCTTCCTCCACCAGCTTGCGCACGTCCTCCGGTTCCTTCGGGGTTTCGCCGGGCGTGACGAATTCGCGAAGATGCTTGATGATCTGCCCCGCCCGCAGGGATTGCTTGGCCGTCTCGTCCAGTGCGGCGCGCAGGCGGTCGGCGGCGGGATCGTCGAGGTCGGCGACCAGCCTGCGGCAGCCCTGGACGTAGTTGGCGATGGCCGCGAGCGGCTGGTTGAGTTCGTGGGCGAGCGTCGAGGCCATTTCGCCGAGTTCGTTGAGGCGCGAGAGGCGGGCCAGTTCGGACTGGATCTCCTCCAGCCGCGCCTCCGATTCGGCCCGCTCGGTCAGGTCCCTGATGAAGCCCGTGAAGAAGCGCTGCTCGCCGGTCGTCATCTCGCCCACCGCGAGCTTCATGGGAAAGGTCGATCCGTCCCTGCGTCGGCCGACCACGACGCGGTCGATCCCGATGATCCGGCGCTCGCCGGTCGACAGGTAACGGTGGATATAGCCGTCGTGCTCGCGGTGATAGGGCTCGGGCATGAGGATCCGCACGTTCTTGCCGATGGCCTCGGCCTCGGTGTAGCCGAACTGGCGTTCGGCGGCACGGTTGAAGGAGACCATGGTGCCGGCCTCGTCGATGACGACGGTCGCGTCGGGCACCGTGTCGAGCACCGAGCGCAGGTGCCGTTCGGCCGCGTCGAGGCGTTTCTGCCCGTTTCGGGACACGTGGATCGTCTGCCTGGAGAGAACGCCGAGATAGGCCAGTCCTGCCGCGAAGATGGTGATAATGGCGATTGTCGGAATGGAAAGGTCGAATGCAGGCGCCGCCAAAGGGCGCAGGAACAGGAGCGCGGCCGGGACCAGGATCTTCGCGAGGATTGCCGACGGATAGCCGCCGGTCAGGCCCGCGGCAAACGCAAGGGCGGGGAATCCGACGATGATGAGCTGAACGGGCAGGGTCGCATGAAAGACGGCGTAGACGGCAGTCAGCGCGACCATGGCGGCAAGGGCCGCCAGGAAGGCGGGGATTCTGGATCTTTCGATCCTGTCGAATTGCAGTTCTGGCATCATTGCGGAACGATCCTGACGCTCCGCCTTCATTCCGTCAATGACGCCGAAACGTCAACCCGCACGATGCCCCGTTGCGGCGGCCGCAACCGCCGGACGATCGGGCCGCGGGTCCGCGAGCTGGAGCGCCGAGGTCGGCCGGGCGAAGACCCCAGGGACGGGCCTCGGGCGCTCCGCCGCCCGTCCCCCGTTTACGGGGTGGTCATTCTCGGAGGCCGGCTCTCGTCGTTCTCGCGAACCGTCCTCAGTTCGTACCAGAGCGCGTTGAGGATGCCGGCGGCCGCTGCGAGGCCGAGGCCGAGAATCCAGGCGAAATACCACATGTGAAGGCTCCTTTTTCGATGTCAGTAGGCCGCGCTGCCGGCATTCTCGATCTCCTCGGGCCTGACCTTGCCCCACAGGACCCAATAGACCCAGGTGGTGTAGGCGAGGATGAGCGGAAGGAAGATGACCGTCGCCACCAGCATGTTGCGCAGCGTGGCCCGGCTCGACGATGCGTCGAAGACCGTGAGCGCCGCCTCCGGATGGCTGCTGGACGGGAGGATGATCGGGAACATCGACAGGCCGACCGTGGCGATGATGCAGGCGATCGAGAGCGCCGAGGCGACGAAGGTCGCTCCGGCATGGCGGGTGCGCAGGCCGACGGCGACGACGAGCGGCAGCACGATGCCGAGCAGCGGGACCGCGGCGAGCCACGGCCGGGCCGCGAAATTGGCGAGCCAAGCGGTCGGAGCGGCGGCGACGGTCTTCAGCAGGGGATTCGATGCGCCGTCTGAGACGATGGCGCTGGTGATGCTGTAGCCGCCGAAGGCGCCGAGGGCGACGAGGATGCCGCCGCCCGCGAAGAGCACCGCCGTGACGAGGGCCGCCAGGGAGCCGGCGCGCACCGATCGGTCGGCGATGGCGCCTTCGGTCCTGATCGCGAGCCACGCGGCGCCGTGCATGACCAGCATGGCGAGCGAGACCAGCCCGCAATAGAGCGCGAGCGGATTGAGCAGGCCGAAGAACGTTCCTTCGTAGATCGGGCGAAGATCGTCCGTAAAGTGGAAGGGAACGCCCTGGAGCGCGTTGCCGACGGCGACGCCGAAGATCAGGGCCGGCACGGCACCGCCGACGAACAGCGCCCAGTCCCAGTTGCGCCGCCAGGCCGCGCCCTCGCGCTTCGAGCGGTACTTGAAGGCGACCGGCCGGAGGATGAGCGCCAGCAGGACCACGAACATCGCGAGATAGAAGCCCGAAAAGCTCAGGGCGTAGAGGGCCGGCCAGGCCGCGAAGATCGCGCCGCCGCCGAGGATGAACCAGACCTGGTTGCCTTCCCAGACGGGGCCCACGGTGTTGATGACGACGCGCCGTTCCAGATCGCTCCTGGCCACGAACGGCAGGAGCGCGCCGACGCCGAGGTCGAAGCCGTCCATGACGGCGAAGCCGATCAGCAGCGTGCCGAGAAGGCCCCACCAGACGATGCGGAGCGTTCCGTAGTCGAATAAGAAGTCGAACATTGTCTCGTTCCTCGTTGAATTGGGGTCATTCCGCCGGGTTGTATCCCGGCAGCTCGGCGCTGCCGAAGCCCGGCAGGGCGGTGCCGAGGTCGTTCGCCACGGCGGCGGGTCCCTTGCGGATGGCTGCCAGCATCAGGCGGACCTCGATGACCGCCAGCACGCCGTAGACGAGGGTGAAGCCGGCAATGGTGATCGCGAGATCGGCGACGCCGAGATCGGACGTGGCCAGGAAGGTCGGCAGGACGCCGTCGATGATCCAGGGCTGGCGGCCGAACTCCGCCAGGAACCAGCCGAGCTCGATCGCGATCCACGGCAGCGGCAGCGACCAGAGCGCAAGGCGGAAGAGCCAGCGCGGCGCGGGGGTCTCGCGCACCGTATGCCACAGCGAGACGGCGAACACCGCGAACAGCACGAACCCGGCAAGCACCATGATGCGGAACGAGAAGAACAGCGACGGAACCGAGGGTACGGTCGACCAGGCGGCCTGCCGGATCTGGTCGTCGGTCGCCTTGCGCGGATCGGGGATGTACTGCTTGAGGAGCAGAGCGTAGCCGAGATCGGCGCCGTTGGCGGAGAAGGTGGCCCGTGCGGCGGCATCGGCGCGGTTCGCCTTCAGCCGCTCGAGCGCGTCGTAGGCGATGAGGCCGTTCCTGACCCGCACCTCCGTCGCCCGGACCAGATCGACGATGCCGGGGATCTGCTTGTCGAGTGAGCGCGTGCCGATCAGCCCCATGAGCCACGGGATGCGGATCGCATAGCGCGTTTCGTGCGTCTCCATGTCGGGCACGCCGAAGGCGGTGATGGCGGCCGGCGCCTTCTCCGTCTCCCACATCGCCTCCATCGCGGCGAGCTTCATCTTCTGGTTGTCGGTGATCGTGTAGCCGCTCTCGTCGCCGAGGACGATGACGGAAGCGGTCGCGGCGAGCCCGAAGGCGGCGGCGATGACGAAGGAGCGCTTCGCCAGTTCGACATGCCGGCCGCGCAGCAGGTAGAAGGCCGAGACCGACAGCACGAAGACCGCGCCGCAGACATAGCCGGCCGACACGGTATGGACGAACTTCGCCTGCGCCGTCGGGTTGAGCAGCACCGCCATGAAGTCGGTGACCTCCATGCGCATGGTGTCGGGATTGAAGGCCGAGCCGACGGGATGCTGCATCCAGCCGTTGGCGATCAGGATCCAGAGGGCCGAGAAGTTCGTCCCGAGAGCCATGAGCCAGGTGACGACCATGTGGGCGCGGGGCGACAGCTTGTCCCAGCCGAAGAAGAACAGGCCGACGAACGTCGCCTCGAGGAAGAACGCCATCAGGCCTTCGATCGCGAGCGGCGCCCCGAAGACGTCGCCGACATAGTGCGAATAATAGGCCCAGTTCATGCCGAACTGGAATTCCATCGTGATACCTGTGGCGACCCCGAGGGCGAAGTTGATGCCGAACAGGAGGCCCCAGAACTTGGTCATGTCGCGCCAGATCGCCCGCCGGGTCATGACGTAGACGGTCTCCATCATGGCGACCAGGATCGACAGGCCGAGGGTCAGCGGCACGAACAGGAAATGGTAGAGCGCTGTGAGCGCGAACTGCAGGCGCGACAGGTCTACGACGAGGGAATCGTACATCGAAGGTTCCTTTCAGATTTCGGCGCGGAAAATGATCGTTGCGGCGCAACTCGACCTTGACGCAGATCAACTCCGGCGGGAGGGCGGCGTGCGAGGGTGCGGCCGTCGATCGTCAACCTCACCCCGGACATGCCGCCGCGATGCGCCTAGACAGCCGAGAAACCGGTTCCGCCCTGGACCTTGCACAGGAAGCCGGCCGCCCGGCATGCCGCCGGCTCGTTCTCCTGAACGTTCTCCACACGGCCGCCCGGCTCGTGCTCTCCGGCTCGCTCGCGGTGCTTGCCGGCCGCATGGTCGCGGGCGGGACGCTCGACGGCCGTGCGCTCACGGTGGCGCTCGCCATGCTGCCGGTTTCCGCCGCACTCGGTTACCTCAGCGAGCGCGGGCGGGCGCGGGGCGAAGCGGACGTCGCCGGTCGGCTGCGGGAGGCGATCGAGCAGCGGCTCGACCGCATGCCGGTCGCCCGGCTCGGGCAGCGCCCGGCCGGCGAACGGATCCTGGCTCTGGAGCGGCATCCGGATCACCTGGCCCGTCTGGTCGTCAGTCACGGCGCGGCGAGACGGATGCTGTCCGTCGGACCGCTGATGGCGGCGGCGTCGATCGTCGTCGTCTCGTGGGAGGCCGCGTTGCTGCTCCTCGTCGCAACGCCGGTGATGATCGTCTTCTTCATCCTCGCCGGCGGCATGATCCATGCGCGGGCCGAGGAGCAGGAGCAGGCGCTGGGGCGGCTTGCCGCCCAGTTCGCGGACAGGATCCGGACGGTGCCGACCATCGTCGCCGCCGGCGCGCTCGGGCGCGAGAAGGAGAAGCTGGAGCAGCGCATGCGCGCCTATTCGCTCGCGACGATGAACGTCTTGCGGGTCGCCTTCCTCAATGCCGGCATCATCGACTTCTTCTCGTCGATATCGATCGCCGTGCTCGCGGTCTTCCTCGGCCTCGGGCATCTCGGGCTCGTCGAGCTGCCGGGCTTCAGCGGGCTCCATCTCTGGCAGAGCCTCTTTATCCTGATGATCGCACCGGAGTATTTTTCGCCGTTCCGGCGCTTCGCCGAGCAGTACCACGCCAAGGCGGAAGGCGCGGCGGCGGCCGTCGGCTTCGACCGGCTGTTCGGCGTCGAGGAGGAGGCGGCCGGCGGAACCGCGCTCGCCGACGACGTGCGGCTCGGGGTCGCCGCGGCGCTCGCGCGCTCGCTGCCGAGCCGGGGGCTCGTGGCGTTGACCGGTCCGAGCGGATCCGGCAAGTCGACCTGCCTGAGGGCGCTCGCCGGCCTCGAAGGGGGCATCGAGGGGCGGCCGCCGTTGCGGGACGTCTCGTGGGTCTGCGGGGAGATCTTCGTGGCGCCGGGCGATCTTTCGTCCGCAATTGCGTGGACCCGGCCTTCCGCCGGCGCCGACCGGATCGCGCGCGCCGCGCAGGCGGCGGGGCTCCTCGACGATCCGCACCTGCCGGGCGGGCTCGCCGCGCGGGTGGCGGCGGGCGCCGACACTCTGTCCGGCGGGCAGCGCATGCGCCTGGCGGTCGCCCGGGCGCTGCTCGGTGAGGGGCCCATCCTGGCGGACGAACCCACCGCGAAACTCGATCCCGTCTCCGCCGAAACGGTGCGCCGAGGCCTCGTCGAGGCCTCCCGTACGCGCCTGGTGATCGTCGCCACGCACGATCCGCTCATCGCCCGGCAGGCGTGCGAGACGATCGATCTCTCCGCCCGCGCCGACGCGAGCTGCGCGGCATGAGCGCGCGCGTTTCCTCCGCGACGTCCGCCGGCGCCGAAGCCGGGCAGGGCGGCCGGTCCTGGCGGATCGCGCTGGCGCTCGCGCTGGTCGCGCTTCTGTCCGGCATCGCCCTGGCCGGCACGTCGGCCTGGTTCCTCGGGGCCGTCGCGCTGGCGGGAGCGGGGCCGGCGGCTTTCGCGTTCAACTTCCACATCCCGGCGGCGCTGGTCCGCCTCTTCGCCCTGTCCCGGACGGCTGCCCGGTACGGAGAGCGCGTGGCCGGGCACAAGGCCGCCCTGCACGACCAGGTCCAGCGGCGGACACGGCTGTTCGTCGCCATGGCGACGTCTCGCGCCGCGCTCGGCGCAGGCTGGCAGCTCGCTCGCCAGGACCGCCTGGCGGACTATCTGGACGACGTGGACGACAAGGACTTCGCGCGGTTGCGGTTCGGCCTGCCCGGTTTCGCGCTCTGCACCGGTCTTGCGCTGCTGACGGGGCTCACGGCCGTCGTCGCGCCGCTGGCGGCCTTGCTCCCGGTCGCGGTGGTCGCGGCCGGCGGCGCGGCCCTGACGGCCGCCTTGCTGCCGCGGCTGCGCCGTCGCCGCCGGGCGGCGCGGGCCATGCGGGCGAGCGCCGCCGGACGGCTGGGCGGCGTCTTCGCCGCGCGCGTGCCGTTGCGCGCGGAGGGGCGCTGGGCGAACAGCCTCCGCGCCGGTTTCGCGAGGCTGCGGCAGGCGGCGCGCCGCGAGGAAGGGTTCGAGCGCGATCTCGCGCTTCTCGGCGCCGCGGCCGGCATGGCGGGTCCGGTCGCCGCCCTCGGCGTCCTGCTGGCCTGCTGGCATCAGGGCTTGCGGGGCCACGCGCTTCTCCCCGCCGCCTTCGTCGCCTTCGGATGGCTGGCGCTCGGCGAGAGCGCGGCCGGCCTGGCACGGATGATCGCCGGCCGCGTCCGTGAAAAGGACGCCGAAAGCCGGCTCGCGACGTGGGGGGCCGAAAGCCGGCCGCCGCAGGCGGAAACGCGGGAAGAGGGTCGGGCGAAGTGCGTGTCTCTCATCGCCTTCGAACGGACGTCGCCGGACGGCCGCCCCCTCGCAGGCCCCGTCGACCTGACTTGCCGGCGGGGGGAGACCGTCGTCCTGTCGGGCCCGAGCGGTTGCGGCAAGACGACCTTGCTGAAGCAGATCGCCGGGTGGATACCGGTCGCCCGCAGGGAGTCCCTGCTGGTCGACGGGCTGCCGGGGGACGTGTCGGGGCAGGCCTTTCTCGGGCTGCACGACGCCGCCGTCCTGGCCGATACGGTGCGGGAGAACCTCTTTGCGCCGTCCGCCTCCGAGGCCGCATGCTGGGGCGCGCTCGAGGCGGTGGAGCTGGCGCCGCGCATCCGGCAGGCCGGCGGCCTCGATGCCTGGATCGCGCAGGATCGGCTCTCCCTCGGCGAGGCCCAGCGACTGAACCTCGCCCGGGCGTGGCTCTCGACCGCGCCGGTGGTGCTGCTCGACGAGCCTGCGGAGCATGTCGGCGACGCGCAGGCGCGACGGATCCTGAAGCGCCTTCAGGACCGCCTCTCCGACCGGATCCTGATCGTGGCGGCGCACAAGGCCGACGCCTGGAGCGGGACCGCGCGGCACGTCAGGCTCGATGCGCGGGTTGCCGTTCGCCGGACGCACCCTATGTCCGGGGGATGAAGTCCAGCGCCATCGAGATCTCGTCGAAGCCGAAAGCATCCCAGAAGTCCACTGCCGAGCGCAGGGCGGAGACGACCAACAGGGCCGCCACCGAGATCATCGGTGCGGAGATCGCCGCCCGCGAGCGCAAGACGGCCCGGCTGCGCGCCATGCGCATCGCGAAGGAGCACGCGGACGAGGATGAGGGCAAGGGTGCCGCCGCCAAGGGTGCCGCCGCAAGGCGCGAGCCGTCGAGGACCCGCAAGAGCAAAGCTATCTAAAATGTTTCCATGAACAGGTTTTCCGTCGGGGAACGCCTGGAATAGACTGTCTGGCCAGTCATCGGCCATTGCGCGAAGGACCTTCGATGGTGGAAGCCCCGTCATCGTCGGGAGAAAATTCGTTCTGCACGGTTCAACGCCCCGCCAGGATCGTTCGGTAACGGAGAAGGGGGCGGCAACCCCGAGCCTCGCCGTCCTTTTTCGGGTTCGTCGGAGGCGAGCCTTGGCATTTTTGCCGGCGAAAGGATATTCGGTCGACCGGACGGATCGCAGCGCCTTTCGTTCGAAGCCGGTGTCAGCCGCGGGGGAGCGGCCGTGCTCTCAGGAAATTGAAATCGCAGCCGTGCTCGGCCTGCAGCACCTCGTCGAAATAGAGCTTGCGATAGCCGCGGCCGGCGCCGGTTCTGGGCGGCGGCGACCATTCCCGTCGGCGCCGTTCGAGTTCGGCGTCGTCGAGGCGGCCGTCGAGACGGCCCTTTTCGACGTCGAGGGCGACGATGTCGCCGGTCCGCAGAAGCGCCAGCGGCCCGCCGACGGCGGCCTCCGGGGAAACGTGGAGGACGATCGAGCCGAAGGCGGTCCCGCTCATGCGCGCGTCGGAAATGCGGACCATGTCCTTGACCCCGGCGGCCGCGAGCTTGCGCGGGATCGGGATATAGCCGGCCTCCGGCATTCCCGGAGCGCCGATCGGGCCGGCGTTCTGCAGCACGAGGACGTCGTTCGCCGCGACGTCGAGGTCGGGGTCGTCGAGCCGCTCAGCCATGTCGGCGAGCGAGGTGAAGACCACCGCGCGGCCCTCGTGGCGCAGAAGGTCCGCGCTTGCGGCGGACTGCTTGACGATCGCGCCGCCGGGACAGAGGTTGCCGCGCAGGAGACGGATGCCGCCGCCCCGGTGAACGGGATTCGACAGGGGGCGGACGACGTCCTGCTCGAAGGAGGCGGGCTGCGCGTCGCGTTCGGCGCCGAGCGTGCGTCCGGTGACCGTCGGGCAGCCGCCGTCGACGAGATCGCCCAGCTCGCGCAGGACGGTCGTCAGGCCGCCGGCGTCGAATAGGTCCTCCATATAGTGGCGGCCGCTCGGCTTCAGGTCCACGAGCACGGGCGTCTCGCGTCCCAGCCGGTCGAGGTCATCGAGATCGAGGTCGAAGCCGAGGCGACCGGCGATCGCGGCGAGATGGACGACGGCGTTGGTCGATCCGCCGACGGCCTGGAGGACGCGGAGCGCGTTCTTCATCGCGCGCTCGGTCATGATCGCCGAGGGTGCGAGGCCCTCCCGCGCCAGCTCGACGGCACGGCGGCCGGTCGCTTCGGCGTGGCGCAGCCTGTCGGCATGCACGGCGGGGATCGCGGCGCCCCCGGGCAGCATCATGCCCATCGCCTCGGTGACGAGCGCCATGGTGCTCGCCGTGCCCATGACCATGCAGGTGCCGGGACCCGGCGCCAGCTTGCCGCCGATCTCGTCGATCTCGCGACGGTCGATGCGGCCTGCGCGATACTCGCCCCACAGGCGGCGGCAGTCGGTGCATGCGCCGAGGCGCTCGCCCTTGTGGTGGCCGGTGATCATGGGGCCGGTGACGGTCATGATCGCGGGGATGTCGGCGCTGGCGGCGGCCATCAGCAGGGCCGGGACGGTCTTGTCGCAGCCGCCGATCATGACGACCGAGTCCATCGGCTGCGCCCGGATCATTTCCTCCGCGTCCATCGCCATGAGGTTGCGCAGGAACATGCTGGTCGGGGAGGAGAAGGATTCGTGGATCGAGACGATCGGGAACTCGACCGGCAGGCCGCCGGCGAGCATGACGCCGCGCTTGATCGTGTCGATCAGGTCCGGCACGGTCCGGTGGCAGGCATTGAAGCCGGAGAAGGTGTTGGTGATGCCGACGATCGGCCGGTCCAGCGCCTCGTCGGAATATCCCATGGCCTTGATGAAGGCCTTGCGCAGGAACAGCGAAAACTCGGCATCGCCGTAGTCGGCGAGACCCTTGCGCATGCCCGTTTTCGCCCGATCGGCCATCTCTTGCGCGTTTCCTCCGAGACATGCCCATAGAAGCTTCGCCATGAAGCCTCGTTGAAAAGCTTTTCTATGGTATGCTTATATGATAACCAGATTGGTATGTCCATGGCGAGCCCTTCCAAGTCCGGGATCGATTTCAAGGCCCGCCGTCAGCCGAGCCTGGTCGACCAGGTGGCGGACGCGCTCGCGAAGCGGATCCGATCCGGCGCCATCGGCCCGGGCCAGATGCTGCCGCCGACGCAGGCGCTGGCGCGGGACTTGTCGGTCAGCCGCACGGTGGTCCGCGAGGCGCTGGCGCGGCTCTCCGTGGAGGGGCTGATCGTTTCGCGGCAGGGGCTCGGGGTCTTCGTGGCCGACGCGCTGCCGCCGGAGAAGCTGGCCTTTCCGGTCTCGATGACGCAGGGCATCGGCAAGATCCTCGAACTGCGCCTCGGCATAGAGACGGAAGCCGCGGCGCTTGCCGCCGGCCGCCGCGCGAAAAGTGACATACGCAGGATGCGCGCGATGCTGGATGCGATGGAGAGGTTCGTCGACGGCGAGGACATCGACCGAAGCATCGCGGCCGACGTCGATTTCCATCGCGCGATCTGCGAGGCCACGCGGAACGATTATTTCGAGAAGATCTTCACCTTCCTCAGCCAGTTCCTCCACCAGAACATCTCCGTATCCAGGCGCAACTCCGCCGGCATCGAAGGGCGCGGCCTGCAGGCCCAGGGCGAGCACAGGGCCGTCTTCGCGGCGATCGCCGACGGCGACGCGGATCGCGCACGCGCGGAAATGCGCGCGCACATCCTCAATACGGCGGCGCGGCTCGGTCTTCCCGTCGAGACCGCATCGGCACGGAGGCTGCGCCCTTCGGCGCGCTGACGGGGCTCGTCGAGGCACCGCAGGGAAACGGCAGGACAGGAGGGGTGCCAACGCCGGACCGCAGAGAAGGAGCAGAGCGTGGATATCGATGCAGCGTGGAAGACGGAGGAGGGATTCTGGCTTCGCGGGCCGGAGTTCTACCGGGACCACATGGCCGCGGACGCACAAATGGTGTTTCCCGATCCGGTGGGCATCCTGAAGGGCAAGGCGATCGTCGACGCGCTCGAGGGAGCGCCGAGATGGGAGGCCGTCCGGATGGACGAAAAGACGACGGTGCTCGCAGGCGATGCGCTCGCGCTCGCCTACCGGGCCACGGGGAGGAGGGGCGAGGCGGCGCCCTACGTCGCGTTCTGCTCCAGCACCTATGTGCGGCGCGGCGGCGGATGGACGATGATCTCCCACCAGCAGACGCCCGCTGAATAGTCCTCCCGGCGCGGGTCGCCCGAGCCTGCCCGCGCTTTCACGGAATCGCGGACAGGCTCTACCCATTTTCTTCAAGCGCTTACGGACGGAAAACCGGCTTTAACGTTTTCCTGCGCGTTGGCGAGCCTCAGCTCGGGAGCATCGGCTTGACGCGCTCGACGATCGCGGCGACGGCGTCCTTTGGCGATTTCCGGCCGAGGACGGCGAGCTGCACCTCTTCGAGGAAGGTCGACTGGGCGCGAACCGCCTCGGGGAAGGCGGGAAAGGCCGGACGCGCCTTTGCGAGCGCGGCCGCCTCGGCCTTCGCCTGGGGCTGGGAATCGGCGAATTTGGGGTTGGCGTAGGTCGACACCCGCACGGGGCCGTTGCCGTTGATGGCGGCACCGAGCGTCACGGCCCTGCTGGAGACGTAGCGCATGTAGCTCCAGGACAGCTTTTCGTCCTTCGAGTTGGCCGGTATGGCCATCGCCCAGGATTCGACGACGGGGTGCATCTCCTCGCCCTTGGCGAGCGTCTTCGAACCGGGGAAGCCGACGACCTTGATCTTGCCGGGATAGGTCGATTGCTTGGCGTCGTTGAGCTGCGCGTAGCGGGCGAAGGGAAGGACGGCGAAGGCGGCGCGTCCCTGCTGCATCCAGGTCACCATGTCGTCGTTGCGCGTCGCGGCATAGCTGCGGGGCAAGGCGCCCGACTTGAAGAGGTCGGCCAGGACGGCCAGGGCCTTCTCCATCGCATCCCGGTTCGGCACGACCTGGAACTTGCGGTCGATGAAGTCGCCGCCGAAGGCGCGCGCGAACATGACCGGGAAGACGGCGAGGTCGCTCGCCAGAATCATGCCGACCACCGGCGTTCCTTCCTTCGAGGTGAAGGTGAGTTTCTTCGCCTGGGCGACCAGATCCTCCAGCGTCTCCGGGGGGCCGTCGATGCCTGCCTCCTCGAGGAGGGCGGAGTTGTAGAACAGGCCTTGCGTGGCGTGGCGCACCGGAATGCCCACCAGCTTGCCGCCGACGGTCATCGACTGGCGCAGGCCCTCGGCGATGTCGTCGAAATCCTCGATCGGGTCGGACTTCTGCAGCGCGTCGAGAGGCTTGAACAGCGAGGCGATCTCGGGCGTCATCCGGTTGTCGATGACGTAGCCGACGTTGAAGTCCGTCGAGTCGAGGCTCGCTTCGCGGAACAGCCGGTCCTGGAGCGGGTTGCTGTCGAGGGTCGTCCAGGAGATGTCGGCGTTGTTCTTCTCCTCCCACGGCTTGATGATGTCGCCGGCCGCCCCCTTGGTCAGCACCGTCTGGTGCACCCGGTGGCAGAGGACGTTCAGCGTCTTGTCGGCGGCCCGGGCGATGGTGGCGAACGAAGCGGCGGCCCCTGCCGCTGCGGTGGATGCGAGCAGCTGCCTGCGTGTCAGTGTTACGGTCATCTCTTCCTCCCTTTCCTTATGTTGACGACTACCCCTTGGTCGCGCCGGCCGTCAGGCCGGCGATCAGGAACCGGTTCATCAGAACCACGAACAAGAGAACGGGCAAAAGCTGTACGGTCGCCGCGGCGAAGAGCACGCCCCAGTCGACGCCGTCGACCGAGCTGATCATTTCGGAAAGCACCAGCGGTGCGGTCTTGGCGTGGGCGGAGGTGAAGATGTAGGCGAACAGGAACTCGTTCCACGAGAAGACGACGACGAACACCGCCACCGCCAGCATGCCCGGCGCGACCAGCGGCATCACCACCTTGCGCAGGACCGTCAGCGGGCCGGCGCCGTCGAGGATGGCGGCCTCGTCGAGATCGCGCGGCACCTGGTCGATGAAGGTGCGCATCAGCAGCGTTCCCATCGAGACGAAGAAGGTCGCGTAGAGCAGGATCAGGACGAGCTGGGTATCGTTCAGGCCGAGCTTGTTCACGACCGGGAAGAGCGGCAGGGTGACGACGATCGGCGGGATCAGCCGGGATCCGATCAGGAAGAGGACCGACCCTTCGAGGAACCGCGTGCCGCGGTACCGCGAATAGGCGAAGCCCGCGAGCGAACTCGACAGGACCGCCAGCACGGTCGCGCCGACGGTCACGATCAGGCTGTTGAGGAGCCCGTCGAAGAAATTCGGCCAGCGTTGCCAAAGCGTCGCGTAGTGCTCGAAGGTCGGGGAGAAGACGAATTTCGGAGGGACCGCGAAGATCTCCCGGCCGGGCTTGAACGACGACATGACGATGAAGAGGATCGGAAAGAGCGACCACGTCGCGATGAGCGCCATCGCGGCGAGCTTTCCGACGGAGACTGCGAGACGTCTATCGCGCATCGGTCGCCGTCTCCTTGCGCAGCCGCCACACGTATCCGGCGGCCAGCAGCAGCGAGATGATCACCATCATCCACGCCGTCGCGGCGGCCGTGCCGAAGGAATTGTAGCGGAAGCCCTCCTGGTAGAGATAGACGGAGACCACTTCGGTCATGCGCGCCGGTCCGCCCTGCGTCAGCAGCCAGACTTCCGAGAACAGGCGGAAGGCGAAGATGTAGCGGAAGAGCAGAGCGATCAGCATGGCCGGCGCGAGCAAGGGCAGGGTGATCCTGCGGAAGAGCTGCCAGGAGGAGGCGCCGTCCGTGCGGCCGGCCTCGTAGAGCTCCTTGGGGATCGCCAGCCTCGCGGCGTAGAGGATGATGAAGGTGAAGGGGAGCCTGAGCCAGATCGTCAGGAGGCCGACCAGGACGAGGCCGTGCCAGGGGTTGAACGTCCAGTCGAGGGTCGGAAGTCCCAGATGGCGCAGCGCCAGGGTGATCGGGCCGACGTCGGGGTCGAACAGGAAGCGCCACATGGCGACCGCCGTCACCTCGCTGATGGCGTAGGGCGCGAGGACGACGACCAGCATGACGCGCTGGAACGGCAGGCCGGACGCGAAGAGCAGCGCGAGGCCTAGCCCGACGACGAGTTCCAGATGGACCGCGACGCCGACGATCAGGACCGTGTTCAGGACCGAATGCCAGAAATACGGATCGGCGAGGATCCGGGCGTAGTTGGCGAAGCCGACGAAGGTCGTCGCCTGGCCGAAGGAGGAGGCCTGGAAGCTCAGCCAGAGGACGAAGATCGACGGCAGCACGATGATCCCGAGGATCAGCACGTGGACGGGCGCGACGTAGAGATAGACGGGCACGCGCGCCGCCAGCCGCCGCCAGCGGCCCCGGCGCGTCGCCTCCCTGTCGTTCTCCGCGCGGAAGAACGCGTCCGATTCCAGTGCCATCACTCCTCCGAGAGCACTCCGCCGCCGGCCTATGGCGTGTCCGCGTTTCACGAAATGGCGGGCACGCTCTGCATCATTGTCTTTACGCGCTTCCGGACGGAAAACCGGTCTCCACTTTTCCTGGAAGCGGTTGTTTGCTTGCGCGCTTCCGGACGGAAAACCGGTCTCCACTTTTCCTGGAAGCGCTCTAGGCTGCCTGGGGGACCCCTCCCTCGACCGTGGTCCTGTACATGACTCGCCGATAGCCCGGATAGTCGTTGATTGCCGTATGGAGCACGTGGGGATTGTTCCACATGCCGAGCGTCTTCGGTTCCCACCGAAGGCGGCAGTTGAATTCGGGCCTGACGGCGCGGGCCATCAGGAGATCGATCAGCGGCTTGCTTTCCTCTTCCGTCATTCCCTTGAAGTGGGTCATGACGCTGCTGACGAAGACGTAGCGCCGGCCGGTCACCGGGTGCCGGCAGATGACCGGGTGCTCGACCGCCGCGTTCTCGATGGCCTCGATGTCCTTGTTGACGCCGAGTCGCTTGTGGGCGGCGTTGATGGCGTAGACGCCGCGGCCGCTGTGGATGCCGGTCAGGCCCTCCAGTATCTCGACCAACCTCGGGGAGAGCGACTGGTAGGTCTTCTCGAGGCTGGAGAAACAGGTGTCGCCGCCGACCGGCGGCACTTCCTCGCCGTAGAGCATGGTGATGCCGGGCGGCTTCGGCAGCCAGGCGAGGTCCATGTGCCATTCCTCTCCGATGACCTTGCCGGTGTCGTCGGGCTCGCGCACGAAACGGACGATGTCGTCGAAGCCGTCGAGGGGGGTGTGCACCGGATTGCCGCTGAAGGGGCCGAAACGGCGCGCCACCTTGTGGACGCCCTCGGGGTCCAGCTCCTGATCCCGCACGGCGAGCACGTGATATTCGTGAAGCGCGCGGCGGACGTCGGCGAAGGTGTCCTCGTCGGCGTCCCGGAGCTGGATTCCACGAATTTCCGCGCCGAGCGCGCCGGTGAACGGAATGACGTCGAAACGGGTAAAATCCTGGTTCAGCAGCACCTGCAACCTCCCTGCGGCAACGGCGCCGGGATCGACGCCTTCGCTGACTTACAAGTAAGTAAGTAACCCGGCCGTCGATGGCCGTCAACCGCGAAACGCAGCTAAGAAGCGAATTTTCAACCGGGCGGGTCGCACTGCCAGGCGCTGCGGATGACGCAGGCCAGGGCATCGAAGGTGCCGGCGACTTCGGCGAAGCTTCCCGTGTCCTGCGTCATGGGGGGACACGACAGAAGCGTGACCCGCAGGAGCTGGACCAGGGCGCCGGTCCGGGTTTCGCCGGAAAGCTCGCCCTGGGCCTTGGCCTCTTCGACGGCGAAGCGCAGGCTTTCCTCGTAGACGCGGTTGACGCGTTCGAGGGCCCGCTCGGCCGGTTGCCCGAGGAAGGCGAGGTCGTGGCGCAGTCTCGAAAGGGGGCTCCACATGTTGCGCTCGCCGTCCTTCGCGTTGAAGCGGTCGTAGAAGCTGCGGAGGTCTCGAAGCTGCATGTCGAGGCGCTCGAAGAAGCCGAACGAGCCCGTCGTCCAGGACAGCCTTATGCGCTTCTCGGCATTGGCGGCGAAATCCTCGACGAGCTCGTCCATGAGCTGCCGCTTGTTGCCGAAGTGATGGTGGATGTTGGCGCGGGTGGTGCCGATGCTGGTCGCGATGTCGCCGAAGCTGAAGCCGTCATGGCCGCGCAGGACGTAGAGCGTCGCGGCGACGGCCTTTATCCGCTCGCGGGTGGTCAGGCCTTCGGCGTCTTCGCCGGAGAGGTCGCCGATGTTCATCCGTCGCTCCATTCCAGGCATGGCCAGGGGACCCATCCATAGCCCATATCCCCGTTCAAACCCATCCCGCGCCGCCGGCGGGAAGGCGCCCTCGCGCCCGAGGTCTCCCGGGGCGCTTTAAGGCTTCGTTAACCGACTTCGAAACCATGTCCAGTAAAAGACAAATCGTTGATTATCCTTACCGTCCCGCAACCGGGTGAGCGAAACCGTTGATCGACTTTATAAAAATGTTCGAGAGCGCGGCAGTGGTCACTCTCGTCGTCGTCATCGCGACGGCAATCGGCGGCCGGCTGGAGAGATGGTTCCTGGCGCGCGGCCTCGTCAAGGCCCTGGCCGACCGGCTGAACGGGCGGATTTCCAGGACGTCCCCTGATCACGGCACGACATTCGAGAGTTCGTTCGCCTCGCGGACGGCCTCCGAGGCGCGATCTTGCGGGGGCGAGGCGGCGGACCGGGACCTGCGGATCCTCGTGTGCGAGGACGAGCCGGACGTCGCCGCCACCATCGCGCGGATCCTGGAGGCCGAGGGAATGATCGTAGACGTCGCGGAAAACGAGACGGCCGCTCGGTGGATGCTCCAGAAGCACCGCTACCAGGCCATAGCGCTCGACGTCAGGTTGCCGGACGGCTCCGGAATCCGGCTCTACGAGCAGATCCGGGCTTGCGAGCCGGGCAGCCACCTGCCCGTGATCATCCTTTCCGGCGTGGTCGACGAGGCGCGGAAGGCGATCAACGGGACGGCGGTCGGGATCGTCGACTGGCTGTCGAAGCCGGTCAGCGTCGGCGACATGGCGCGTGCCGTCGGCCGGTTGAGGACGGGCGACTTCCGGCGCCGGCCCACGATCCTGCATGTGGAGGACGACCGGGACGTCCTTGCCGTCACCGCGGCGACGCTCGGCGACGAATTCGAGATCGTCGCGGCCACGTCGGCGCTCGAAGCCCGCCAGAAGCTCGGCTTCGGCAAGTTCGACCTGGTGATCCTCGATATCGGACTTCCGGACGCCAGCGGCGAAACGGTGCTGGGCCACGTGCCGGCGGGCGTGCCGGTGATCATACTCTCGGCGAAGGACGCGGAAGGGCACCTGGCCGAGACGGTCGAGGTCGCGATGACGAAGACGAAGGCGTCGGAGATCGCTATCGCGGACATGGTGCGCACGGTCGTCGGCAGGACGATTGCGCGTTCGGACGCCGCCTGAGCGCGGCGACCGCGATTTTTCTCAAGCCGAGGCGAGACCATGACCCGGTCAAAGACCCTCTAGGTCGACGCCGGCCGATATCCGCGAAGTTGCGGTGATTTCGCTCGACCTCGCATCGGCCGCCGGCCCGCCCGTTTCGTCAGACGCGGGGTCCGCGCCTGTTCATGGCGCCGCGCGCCAGAGACAGGACCAGAAGGACCAGGAAGACGAAGAACAAGATCTTCGCTATGCCTGCCGCGGCGCCGGCAACGCCACCAAATCCTAGAAAACCGGCAATCAATGCAATTACGAGGAAAGTCAATGTCCATCCGAGCATGATCTTTCTCCTTTCTGTTCGGCTCCCTAACGTGTTCGAGCCAGTATTCGTTCCCGAATAATACAGTGGAGTACAATTCGCCGATGCGCTTTGGGCAAGCGCCGGTGCACTCGGTTCTTCGGTGCAGGGGATGCGGTACCGGCAGGAAGAGGCGGGCGAAGCGGGCAACACCGTACGCTTTACGATACGGAGGCCCGGTGTCCCGCCGGGAAAGGCCTGAGGGAAACCGTGCGGATTGCTCGCGACGCCCTCGCCTTAAGACGAGAGCGGTCCTCGGGGTTCCCTCTCGCGGCTGTAAAGTGACCGCCGTAACGCGACGTTACCGGGCGCGTCGCTGGCGGCGGCGGCTCATGCGGCGGCGACCGGCACGTTGTCGATCAGCCGCGTCTGCCCGAGCCATGCCGCGACGAGCAGCCGCCCGGGACGGTCCGGCCGTTCGAGCGGTGCGAGATCGTCCTCCGCGCGCAATTCCAGGTATTCGACCCGATCGAAACCCGCGGCGGCGACGGCGGCGGCGGCCTCGGCGAGCACCGGGCCGAGATCCGTGCCGGCCTCGATCCGCCGTGCGGCCTGTTGGAGAATGCCGGCGAGCCGCGGGGCGATCGCGCGCTCTCCGGCGGTCAGGCGCACGTTGCGGGACGAAAGGGCGAGGCCGTCCTCCTCCCTGACGGTCGGACAGCCGACGATGCGCACCGGCATGTCCAGATCGCGCGCCATCCGGCGCACGACGTGGAGCTGCTGGAAGTCCTTCTCGCCGAAGAAGGCCGTATCGGCGCCGGTCTGCAGAAGCAGTTTCGCCACCACGGTGGCGACGCCGTCGAAATGGCCCGGCCGGGAGGCGCCGCAGAGGCCCTCGGTCACCCCGCCGACGGAAACGGTGGTGGCGAAGCCGCCGGGATAGATCTGCGAGGCGTCGGGCGCGTAGAGGAGATGGGCGCCGGCGGCGCCGGCCGTCAGTCGGTCCGCATCCTCCGTCCTCGGGTAGCGTTCGAGATCCCCCGGATCGTTGAACTGCATCGGGTTGACGAACAGGGTAACGACGACGCGGTCCGCCGCGCGGGCTGCCGCATGGATCAGGCTCGCATGGCCGGCATGCAGGGCGCCCATGGTGGGCACCACGGCGACGGCCGACTTCTCCTCGCGCCATGCGGCCGTGCGTGCCCGCAGGTCGGCGACGCTTCGGCTCACGGGGATCACGGTGCCGTCGCTTCGCCGGCGGCGAAGCCTCCCGCGTCGGAGAAGACGTGTTCGGCGGCGGGAAAGCGGCGCTCGCGGACATCGTCCGCATAGGCGCGGATCGCCGCCTCTGCGTCCCTGGCGAACTCGGCGTACCGCCTGACGAATTTCGGCCGGAAGTCGTCGAAAAGCCCGAGCATGTCGTCGATCACGAGGATCTGGCCGTCGCAGGCCGGGGAGGCGCCGATGCCGATCGTCGGGATCGGGACGTCGCGCGAGATGCGCTCGGCGAGCGAGGCGGGGATCTTTTCCAGCACGAGCGAAAAGGCGCCCGCCGCGGCGACGGCGGCGGCGTCGTCGCGGATCGCCCGGCCGTCGGCGCCGCGGCCCTGCACCCCGTAGCCGCCGAGCGCGTTGACGCTTTGCGGCGTCAGGCCGACATGGCCCATCACCGGGATGCCGCGCGTGGCCAGGAACTCGATCGTCCTCGCCATGTGCCTGCCGCCCTCCAGCTTCACCGCCCCGCAGCCGGTCCGGGCCATCAGCGCGGAGGCGTTCCGGTAGGCCTCTTCCGGGGACGCCTCGTAGGATCCGAACGGCATGTCGACCACGACGAGGGCGCTTTCCACGCCGCGCCGCACCGCCTGGCCGTGCAGGATCATCATGTCCATCGTCACCTCGAGCGTCGAGGCGAGACCGTGGACGACCATGCCGAGGCTGTCGCCGACCAGGACGATGTCGCAATGGCGGTCCGCGAGGCGCGCCACCGGCGTCGTGTATGCGGTCAGGCAGACGAGCGGCGCACCGCCCTTTCGCTGCCTCACCTCCGGCGGCGTCAGTCCGCGCCGGCGTGAACTTGCACTCACTCTCTTCTTCTCCCTTCGGCCGCACCGGAGGCCGGCGATGCGATGCTGCGTTGCGTCGGCCGGACCGGCGCAGACCGTGGGTAGCATGAATTGCGGGCGTTGTGCACTGCGAAGTGCTTCACGCGGTTTCGGACGGGAAAGCGGTTTCCGGCCTAGCCGGAGGTCAGGGAGAAGGGGCCGGCCTGCGAGGTGGCGAGACCCATTGCGGCGAGGCCTTCGGCCGTCTTCACGGCGGCCGCGACGCCGTCGACGACCGGCAGGCCGTGCTCGCGGGAGAGGTGGGCGGCGAGGTCCGCCATTCCCGCGCAGCCGAGCACGACGGCGTCGGCGCGGTCCTCGGCGACGGCGCGGGCGATTTCCTCGGATATCTTCCGGCGGGCGCCGGATCCGGGCCGTTCGAGGTCGAGGACGGGCACGTCGCTCGCCCGCACCCCGGCGCAGCGGACCTCGAGCCCGTAGCGCGCGAGGTTTTCGCGGATGACCGGCACGGAGACCGTGAGCGTGGTGACGACGGAAAACCGATCGGCCACGAACATCGCGGCGTGAAAGGCGCTTTCGCCGATGCCGATCACCGGGACCGGCGTCAGCCTGCGGGCCTCGTAGAGGCCGGTGTCGTCGAAGCAGGCGACGATCACCGCGTCGAAGGGTTCGCCGCGGCTGCGGGCGATCTCGGCGAAGAGGCCGGGCAGGGCGGCGAGGCCGTCCTGCGGTCCCTGGATCGCCGGGGGACCGTCGCGGGAGGTGCGGGCGGCGATCTCGGTATCGGGTGCCGCCACGGCGCGCGCGGCGGCCGCGATCTTCTCCGTCATCGACACGGTCGAATTCGGATTGACGACGAGAAGCCGCCGCATGTCAGACGAGGCCCTTGCCGGCGTCGCTGCCGTGCTTGCGCCGGCGGCGCTGCACGACGAAGACGCTCGTCAGGGCCGTGCCGATAACCAGGAGCGAGATCGCCGTCGTCACCGTGCCGAGCGCGTAGATCGCCGGGGTGGTGACGGTCGTCGTCAGGGCGCGCAGCTCGATCGGCAGCGTATTGGCGGCGCCCATCGCCTGGCTGGAGCGGGCGAGTTCGTCCCAGGAGAGCGTGAAGCCGAACAGCGCGACGCCGACGAGCGATGGGGCGATCATGGGCAGGACGACGTGCCGGATGGTCTGCCACGGCGTCGCCCCAAGGTCGCGCGCGGCCTCCTCGTAGGCCGGATCGAAGCGGTTGAAGACGGCGAACATGATGAGAAGCCCGAAGGGCAGCGTCCAGGACAGGTGGGCGCCGAGGCCGGACGAGAAGAGCCCGGCGCGTGGTATCGAAGGTATCGAGGATCCAGTCGATCTCGTAGGCGTTGGCGAGGCCCATCACCCAGCCGTCGAGGATGTGGAACTCCAGCGCGATCCCGAGCGAGACGATGATGGAGGGCATGATCAGGCTCGCCACCGCGACGTAGAAGAGGAGCCCCGAGCCGCGGAAGCGGTGCCGGAAGGCGAGCCCGGCCATCACCGAGAAGACCACGGTGATGGCCATGACGAGAATGCCGAGTTCGAGCGAGTTCCACAGGCCGACGCTGATGTCGACGAGGCCGATGCCCTTGGTCAGCTGGGCGAACCAGTGGAGCGAAAAGCCGTTCATCGGGAAGGTCAGGCCGCCCGCGGGCCCCTGGAAGGAGAGCACCAGGATCGTGATGACCGGACCGTAGAGGAACAGGACGAACAGCGCGAAGACCGCCGCGAGCCAGTAGAAGGATGCCGGGCGCCGCTCCATCGTTCAAAGCTCCTTGCGGATGTCGACGATCCGCGTCATGCCCCAGATGATGGCGAGCACCACGCAGAGCAGGATCACCGCATTGGCGGCGGCGAGCGGAAACTGCAGGTAGTTGGTCTGCACGTTGATGATCTTGCCGACCGAGGCGATCTGCTGTCCGCCCATGACGCCGATGGTGATGAAGTCGCCCATGACGATGGTAACGACGAAGATCGACCCGATCATCATGCCGGGCCGGCAGAGCGGGATGACGACGTTCCACACCGTCTGCCAGCCGGACGCTCCGGCGTCGTAGGCCGCTTCGATCAGCGATTTGTCGATGCGGAACATCGAGTTGAGGATCGGCACCATCATGAAGGCGGTGAAGAGGTGGACGAAGGCTAGGACCACCGCGAAATCGGAATAGAGGAACCAGTCGACCGGCCGGTCGACGATGCCGAGCCCGATCAGGGCGGTGTTGAGAAGGCCTTCCCGGCCGAGCAGGGGGATCCACGAGATCATGCGGATGACGTTCGACGTCCAGAACGGCACGATCGACAGCAGCGCGAGCACCACCTGCATGGTCAGCGTGCGGACGTGGAAGGCGAGGAAATAGGCCAGGGTGAAGCCGAGCACGAGCGTGACCGCCCATACGATCAGGCAGAACTTGAGCGTCGACAGATAGGTGGCGAAGGTGGTGCACAGCGACGGGAGGCCGGCCACGCAGCCGGAGAAGACCGACGTGTAGTTTTCGGCCGTCAGCGCCGGGATGATGGCGTAGGAATTGTACTTCCAGAAGCTGACGACGACGACCGCCACCAGCGGAAGCACGAAGAACAGGAAGTAGACCAGCGCCATCGGCGCCGCCTGGAAATAGGCCGCGCGGCGGGCGCGCGACGGACTTGCGATCATGGCGCGCGCGCCGACGAAGCCTTCGGCGAGGGAGGTGCGGGGCGGCAGCGCCGCCCCGGCGTGATCTTGAGCGCTCATCTCAGGCCGCGACGAACTGGTTCCACTTCTGGACGAGGTATTCGTTGTTGTCCATGACGGAGTTCCAGCAGGCGATGCGGCTCATGCGGGTGTCGTATGCGCCGCCGTCGCGCACGGCGCCGGCCTTCTCGATCAGGGTTCCGTCGGGCGCGTGGATATCCTCCGAGGCGGGCTTTCCCTCGTACCAGTAGGCCCATTCGTAGGGCTTCATGTTCGTCTTGGCGGTTTCGAGCACGGCGGGATAGTAGCCCTGGCGCGAGAGGTAGGCGCCGGCCCAGCCGGACAGGAACCAATTGATGAACTCGTAGGCCGCGTCGAGCTTCTTTCCGCGAAGAGTGCGCGGCAGGGCGAAGCCGGAGGCCCAGCCGCGATAGCCTTCCTCGAGCGCGAGATAGGTGCACTTGATGCCCTTGGAGCGTACCGCCGTCACGGCGGGCGACCACATCGACTGGAGCACGACCTCGCCGGAAGCCATCAGGTTCACGGACTCGTTGAAGTCCGTCCAGAAGGCGCGGAACTGGCCGTCCTTCTTGGCCTTGGTCAGGATCTCCATGGTCTTGTCGATCTCTTCCTTGGTCTGGTTGCCCTTGTCCTCGTACTTGAGCAGTCCGGCGGACTCGATCGCCATGGCGGCATCCATGATGCCGATCGACGGAATGTTGATCAGCGCCGTCTTGCCCTTCAGCTTGGGGTCGAGCAGCATCGACCAGTGCTTGACGTCGCCGTCGATCATGTCGGGACGGTCGCCGAGGGAGTCGGCGTTGTAGGTCGTCGGGATCAGCGTCATGAAGCCGGTCGGCGACTTGGCGAACGACTTCGAATGCTTGCCTTCCAGATAGAAGGTCTTCCACGGCGCGGTGCCCTGGTTGCCGATGTCCTTGCCGTCGATCGTCCCCTTCGTCAGCACGGGCGTGATCTTGTCCGCCAGCTCGATCTTCTTGGCGTCCATGCCCATCAGGTTGCCCGACGGCACCAGCTTCGGCAGGGAGAAATACTCGGTGTCGACGAGGTCGAACGAGTTCGGCTGGGTGATGATGCGCTTGGCGACGTCGTCGGTCGTGACCGGGATGTACTTGATGGTGATGCCGGTCTCTTCCTTCGCCTTCCTGGCGATGTCGTTCGACTGGTTGGTCGCCGTGCCGAGATAGCGCAGCGTCACGCTCTCGGCGGCATGAACGGCGGGGAAGCCGGTGATCGCCTGGGAGCCGATCGCCGCGCCCGCGGCGGCGGCCGTCCCCTTCAAGAAGGTGCGCCGGTCGACGCTCGTGCCATTCAGTCGGTATTTCATGGTCATTCTCCCCTGGGGTTTATGGAAATGTCGGCACCGGCCTTCATGCGCCGGTCGCGGCGAGGGCATGCATGTCGTCGCCCGCCCACGCGACATGCGCGCTCTCGCCGATCTCGAAGGGCTGGCTGAAGAAGGCGCGGTCCGGAACGACGACGGAGACTTCGCCGGAGGAGGCCGTCTCGACGGCGACGTGGACGCTGGTGCCCTGGTACTCGACACCGGTCACCGTTCCGGCGAGCGACAGAGCGGCGCCGTTCGCCAGGCGGCCGATCGTCATCTGGTCGGCGCGGACGGCGACCGTGCGGTCCTCCAGGCGGATGATGTTGTGACCGCCCATGAAACGGGCGACGAATTCCGTGCGCGGCCGGTCGAAGACGCTGCGGGCGGTGCCGGACTGCTCGATCCGCCCGTCCTTCATGACGACGACGAGGTCGGCGAGCGCCATCGCCTCCTCCTGCGTGTGGGTGACGTGGATGAAGGAGATGCCGAGGTCCTTCTGGATGCGCTTGAGTTCCGCCCGCATCCGGATCCTCAGGAACGGGTCGAGGGCGGAGAGCGGCTCGTCGAGGAGGAGGATCGCCGGGTCGGTCACGAGCGCGCGGGCGAGGGCGACGCGCTGCTGCTGGCCGCCGGAGAGCTGGGCCGGCAGGCGCGCGGCAAAGCCGTCCATGTCGACGAGCGCCAGCATCTCCTCGGCGCGGCGGTAGCGATCCGCCTTGGGCACGCCCTTCATCCGCAGGGAAAAGGCGACGTTGTCGCGCACCGACAGATGGGGAAACAGCGCGTAGCTCTGGAACATCATCGCCGTGCCCCTCAGCGCCGGCTGGAGGTCGGTGACGTTCTGGTTGCCCAGCACGATGTCTCCCGAACTCGCACGCTCGTGGCCGGCGATCATCCGCAGCGTGGACGACTTGCCGCATCCCGACGGGCCCAGCAGGCAGCTGTAGGTCCCGGCCGGGATCCTGAGATCGATCGCGTCGACGGCGACCGTCTGGCCGTAGGTCTTCGTCAGGGCAACGAGCTCGAGTGCTTGAGCGGTCACGGTCCGATCTCCAGGCAATTCCTCGACCGGAAAGGCGAGCAAGGTCCATGCCAGTCTCCCGGCGGCCGCACGGCGCCGGTCTAAAGGTTTGATCGGGCTCGGGAAAACACGGGCATTCGCGGCGATGCATATCCTTTAGGCAAGGATTGACCTGCGAACAAAATAGTCAGATGCACACCGATCCGTGGGGCCGTTGCATAGAAAACCAGCCGCGGCGACGCCCTTCGAGGGCCATGCGCACGGATCTCCCGATTGGCGGCCGACGCGGGCCGCCCGGTCTCGAAAATAATTATTGCGCCGCGGGGCCCTCGTTTTTGGCGATCCTTAACGCTTATCGATTTTGATATGGGGCGGCCATTCTTTCGAGAGCCGACGAACGAGACCCGAAAGACGCGTGATGACGGGGATTGCAACCTCCGAAAAGAAACCGCTCCTGTCCGCTCTCACGGGCGAATTCTCCGAGAGGGCCCTGGAGCGGGACTTTCGGCTTTCGCAGCTTCGGGACACCCGACGGCAATGCGAATTCCTGTTCGCGCTGACGGCGGTCATCAGCGTCGTCTTCTTCCTCGTCAATTCATTCGCGCTCGACAGCGCCGACCTCCGCCACGCCATCGTGCCGCGTGCGATGCAGCTGGCGGTCTCGCTCGGCTGCCTCGCGCTCGTCCGCAAGGGCCGCGGCGTCCCGAGCGTCCTCCTCCTGGCCATCTGGGGCCTGACGCTCAGCTTCTGCTCCGCCGGGCTCCTGACCGTGCAGCGCAACGTGGCGGAGACGATCGTGTTCCTGCTGCCCGCGATCTTCTACACGACGCTGCCGGCCTCCTTCCTGGCGACGGTCCTCATGGGGTTGTCGTCGAGCGCCATCCTGTTCGCCGCCTATGTCGACGGCGGCTTCGACGACCTGCATGCGGGCGTTTTCGCGGTGGCGCTGCTGCTCATGAATGGCCTTCTCTCCATCGTGCGGGCGCGCTCCGGGCGCACCCTGCGCAGGCAGTGGGTGCTGGCGCGGGCGCATCGGCAGGCGCTGAAGGAGCGTGACGTGCAGGAGCGCCGGCTGGTGGAAGCTGAAGCGGAGTATCGGGCGCTCTTCGAAAACGCGGTGGTCGGCATCTACCGCTCCAGCCCGGACGGGCGCCTGCTGCGGGCAAATCCGGCGCTCGCCCATTTGCACGGCTATGCCACGGAGACCGAGCTGCTCGAGGCTTTCGGCGACCTCGGCTCGGAATGGTACGTCGACCCGGGCCGCCGCGAGGAATGGAAGCGGCGGGTCGCCCGGGCGGGGCGGGTCGTGGACCTGGTGTCGGAAATCCGCCGGCACAGGACGGGCGAGCGCGTCTGGATCTCGGAGACCAGCTGGACGATCCGGGGCAAGGACGGCGAAATCCTCTATTTCGAGGGCACCGTGATCGAGGCGACCGAACGCAAGCGGCTCGATGCGGAAATCAGGCACCTGGCGCTGTCGGACGAGCTCACGGGCCTGCCCAATCGCAGATTGCTGAGGGATCGCCTGGAGCAGGCCTCGGCGCAGCTCGGCCGGCAGGGCACGCCGTTCGCGGTGATGTATCTCGATCTCGACCGGTTCAAGGCGGTCAACGATGCCTTCGGCCACTCCGCCGGCGACGTCCTGCTCAAGGAAGCGGCCCGGCGTCTCAAGGCCGTCTCGCGGATCGAGGACACGGTCGCCCGCATCGGCGGAGACGAGTTCGCGCTGATCTGCGCAGGCTTCGAACGCCCGACGGACCTCATCGTGGTCGCCGAGCGGATCCTGGAGGCATTCCGGGAGCCGTTCTCGCTCGAGGGACCGAGGACCCTCATGGGCACCAGCATCGGGATCGCGCTGGCGCCGGTCGACGGGACCATGCCCGACGACCTGATGAAGAAGGCCGACGACGCCCTCTACCGTGCCAAGGCCGATGGGCGGAACACGTTCCGCTTCTTCGGCGGCGACGTCGTCCCGCCGAATGTCGTGTCGCTGTCGCGCGCGCAGAACTGAGGTCGGGCGAACGCGGCCGGGCCGGCCGTCTCACCTCAGGGAGATGCTCATCCCGCTCAGGTCCGCATTGATCTGTAGTCCGACCTGCCGGCCGGTCAGCGTCAGCACGGCGCCCTTCTCGTTGCGCAGGACGATGGTGCGGGCGCCGACGCCGAGCGCGCCGCCCCCACCGGCGGCGCCGTAGACCCCCGCCACGTCCCTCGGGCGGCGGATGTGGCGCACGGTGCCGTCGAAATAGGTCTTGGAGGCGCCGAAGACGAAGCCGGCGGAGATGCCGCCGATCGTGATCGGGTAGCGCCGGCCGTTGAAGGTCAGCGTGCCCTTCCCGCCGGACCCGCCGACGAAGAAGCCGGCCTTGTAGACCGCGAACCTCACGTGGCCGCTGGCGGCCTCGGCGGTGTTGGAAAGGCCGATGGCGATCAGCGCCGCCACGGCCAGGAGAACGATCTTCGATCGGTACAAGGACGGCATGGGAATTCCCCCTTCGATTCGCGAGTGCCCGGCAACCCATGCGTTCATTTCGAAGCATGCTCGCGTCGGCCATCATAATCGCCGCGGCGTGCCAGTCAATCGGCTTCGTGCGGTCGAACCGGCCGCCGGACGGGGGCGCCGGACGGGGGCTCTTGACGGCCGCGCGGGAACCGATCAGACCGGGCCCGGGCGACGGCCGCGGGAGACGCGCGTCCCGCCCGGGGCCGACGTGCAGGGAGAGGGGCAGGGAGAGGGGCAGGGAGAGGGCAATGACGGGCAAACGCGCTTTCGTGATGGGGCATCCGATCGGGCATTCGCGCTCGCCCATGCTGCACGGCTACTGGCTCGCGCGCTACGGCATCGACGGAAGCTACGAGGCGGTCGACGTAGCGCCGGACGCGCTCGGCGCCTTCTTCGACCGGTTCGACGAGGAGGGATGGATCGGCGGCAACGTCACGGTTCCGCACAAGAGCGCGGTCATTCCGCATCTCCGTCGCATCGACGATGCCGCCCGGGCGATGGGCGCGGTCAACACGCTGTGGCGCCAGGACGGCGTCCTCGTGGGCGGCAACACCGATGCGGCCGGCTTCATGGGGAATCTCGACGCCTGCGCTCCCGGATGGGATCGCGGGGCGCGCCGCGCCGTGGTGCTCGGGGCCGGGGGCGCGACCCGCGCGGCGGTCTTCGGCCTGATGGGGCGGGGGCTCGAAGTCGCGGTCTGCAACCGGACCGAGGAAAAGGCCGAGGCCATCGCCTCCCATTTCGGCGGGGGCACCACCGCCCATTCCTTCGCCGCGGTCGACGGGCTCCTTCCCGAGGCCGACCTGCTGGTGAACGCAACCAGCCTCGGCATGGCCGGCCAGCCGCCGCTGCGGATCGATCTCGGCCGTCTCAAGCCCGGCGCGACGGTCTGCGACATCGTCTACGTACCGCTGCGGACGGATCTGCTCAAGGCGGCGGAGGCCCGGGGGCACCGGACCGTCGACGGTCTCGGAATGCTGCTCTACCAGGCGGTCGACGGCTTCCGGCACTGGTTCGGCACGACGCCGGAGGTGACCGGCGAGCTGCGCGCGCTGCTGGAGAGGGACATCCGGGCGAAAACCCCGGAAGCCTAGAGCGGCGATCCCCTTGCCGGCGATCGTCCGCAGCACTGCAGATCAAGTACCGAATGCTGTATGCAGAATGCTTGGCGTTGCGAAAATTCCTTTTTTGGCGTCGCGCGGCGGTTCTCCAGGCACAGCCACGAGTTCGGCAAGGGGGCGATCGAGTGCGTGGCGGCGCCGGAGGAAGGCCGCCGCGCCGGAGTGACGGCGGTTCGCCCGGTTTCCGGCAGGCCGCGGCGGAACCTTGCCGCCCGCCGTTTGTTGACGGGGGAAACCGCCTTCGAATAGAGTTCCTGCCGATGAAATCGCCGCTGCGCATCGCGGTCTATCGCGACCGATATCCGACGAGTTTCGTCACCCCCGGGCCTCCCGGCACACGCTTCTGCCGCAGCGGTTCGTGCCGTTCAACTTCGTGTCGCCGAAGCTGGAGGGCGTGACGTTCATCGAGCCTGCAACGCGGGTCGACCTCGTGCACGCCTTCAACCGGATCCCGGTGAATTCCTCCAAATTCATCATGTCGTTCGAGTCCCATCTCCCGCGGCATTTCGCGCTCGCAAGGCGCAGCCGGCTCGTGCGGTACATGACGTCGCGCATCGCCGATGCCCGGTGCCGCCGCATCATCGCCCTCTCGCATTTCGCAAAGCGCCAGTTCCTCGCCCAGCACGCCGGCGAGCCGGAGGCCGGGCTGCTCGCCGACAAGCTGATGGTCCGCCATCCGAACATCGTCGTTCCCGACCTGCCCGACGCGCTCGCCGACGATCCGGTGGACAGGCTCAGGATCATTTTCATCGGGGCGCATTTCGGGCGGAAGGGGGGATGCGTCGCGGTCCGGATGGCCGAGAAGGCGCTCAGGCGCGGCCTGCCGCTGGAGGTGACGGTCGTGTCGTCCCTCAAGGTGGGCGGCCCGGTCTGGACCGATCCGACGGATCCGGCGTTCTTCGAGCCCTATCTGAAGCTGCTCGACCTCGAGAACGTCAGCTTTCACAGGCAGCTGCCCAACCCGGAGGTGCGCCGGCTCCTCAGGGCCTCGCATTTCAGCATCCTCGCGACCTTCGCCGACACGTTCGGATATTCGGCGATCGAATCCATGTCGGAGCACACCCCCGTCATCGGGACGGGCGTGTGCGCGCTGCCGGAATTCCTGACCGACGGGGTGAACGGGATCGTGCTTCCGGTGCAGATGACGGACACCGGGGAATGGTGGACGCCTGGCGGCTATGCGGCGCGCGGCGAGAAGGCCTATGCGGACCATTTCCGCGACGAGGTCGAACGCCTCGCCGACGGCGCGCTGCGGCGGATCGAAGGCTTCCTGGGCGATCCCGCTTCGCTTCGCCCGCTGCGCCGGGAGGCGCGCGGGACGGCCGAGCGGATGTTCGCGAGCGAGGCGGCGGGAAGCTTCCTGGACGACCTCTACGAACGGGTCGCCGCGGAAGACCGGGGAAGCGGCCCGCATCGACCCGTCCGTCGACGCCTCCTCGCCGGACCGCTACGTGTCCCCGGCGGCGGCCGCCTGAGTGCGCCGGAGCTGCCGGATCATTCCTGCCCGCAGGCGAGGGAACCCTCGAACTGGCACTTGTCGCCAGGCGCCGTATAGGCCACCCGGTCCACTTCGAGGGTGACCTGGCGTCCCGGATCCTCGAATTTGCCCATCCAGTCCGACAGGGTGTCGCTCCCCCAGAGGCTGAAGAAAATGTTCTGGGCGTGGCTCGGGATCTTCGCCGGGTCCGTGATGGTGTTGACGAGAGTGCCGTCGACGTACCACCTCAGCCGCTTCGGCTCCCAGATGAAGGCGTAGTCGTGGTAGGCCTTGTCGGAGCCGCCCTTCACGTCGACCAGCTTTTCGTTCTTGCCCTTGCCCGCGGCGAAGACGTTGAGCTGCACCTTCTTCGGGTTCTTCGTCAGCACCTCGAAGTCGATTTCGTCGTGGGGCTTCTTTTCGTTCGCGCCGACATAGGTGAAGAAGGCGGCGTTGAGGCCGGGCCCGGCGTCGGTCTTCATGCGCGCCTCGTAGGTGCCGTAGGAGTATTGCTTCCTGGTGTGGAGTTCCGCGCAGGAATAGTCGCGATCCTTGAAGGCCTTCTTGTCGAAATGCAGCTCCAGGACGCCCTTCGTCACCTTCAGTTCGTGCTTGGACCAGGTGCAGTTCTGATGCGGGCCGTTGGTCCAGCCGTCGGAGACGTACCAGCGCTTCCTGTCGAAGCCGTCGAAATTGTCGACGAAGGATGCGGACTTGGCGGCGGGCTTGTCGGCATCGCCGGCCATCGTCGCGGCGGGCATCAGGGCGGCGGCGGCGACGGCCATGGCCATGGCGAGGACGTCTCGGGAATCGGGGAGGGTCATGTGAGCTTTCCGTTTGTCTGTTTCGGGCGGGCGAACGGCGGATGCCGGGGCGGGTCCGAATGGAGCGGATCCCCTTCGGCGTCCACCTCGGCAAATGCATGTGGCGCAGTTAGGGCAAACGCCGACCTGCCGTGGAAGTTCGCTCGGGATACGGAAACTTCGGGACGGTGATTTGTCGCCGGTCGGGGATCATTGCAACGCTTCGTCGCGTTCGACGGCACGGGCACAATGGTCTACAAATCGGCGGTCTACAAATCGGCCCGAGCGGAAACGGACGCCGGCATCGCGACTCGTGCGAACCGGCCCGATTCCCCGTAGCGGCCGTCCGCAACAACCGACAGGGAGAGAAGTCTTGGCCAGCGATCGAAACTACCACGTCGCCGTCATCGGTCTCGGATCGATGGGCATGGGGGCGGCGAAATCCTGCATCGCGAAGGGTCTCGGCACCTACGGCATCGATCCGCGCGCGGATGCGCTCGAAGACCTCGGGAAAGCGGGAGCGGCGGGCGTCGGCCGGGACGGGGCGGAGTTCGCCGAACGGCTCGACGCCGTGGTGGTGCTGACGGTCGACGCGCGGCAATGCCGCGATGCGCTGTTCGGGGAGCGGGGCATCGCGCAATACCTGAAACCCGGCACGCCCGTCATGCTGTCGGCGACCGTCTCGGCGGCGGACGCCCGCGACATCCACGGCCGCCTCGCCGAGCGCGGCCTGGACATGCTCGACGCGCCCGTTTCAGGCGGCCCGGTGAAGGCGGCGGCGGGGGAAATGACCGTCATGGCGGCCGGAGCACCGGAGACGTTCGCCAAGCTCGCGCCGGTGCTGGACGCCGTCGCGGCGAAAGTCTTCGAGATCGGTACGGAAATCGGCCAGGGCGCGACCGTCAAGATCGTGCACCAGCTGCTGGCGGGCGTCCACATCGCGGTCGCGGCGGAGGCCATGGCGCTCGCGGCGCGGGCGGGCATTCCGCTGGAGACGATGTACGAGGTGGTGACCAACGCGGCGGGCAATTCGTGGATGTTCGAAAACCGCATGCCGCATGTCATCGAGGGAGACTACACGCCGCGCTCGAGCGTCGACATCTTCGTCAAGGATCTGGGGCTCGTCGGCGAGACCGGCCGGGCGCTGAAGTTTCCCCTGCCGCTCGCCGCGCTCGCCCACAGCATGTTCGTCAACGCGAGCAATGCCGGATACGGCGGCAGGGACGACGCCGCCGTGATCCGGAACTACGCCGGCATCGAGCTGCCGGAGGCGAAGACGTGAGGCCCGCGTCGCCTCAGGCGAGGTCCTCGGGCAGCAGCGCCGTCGGGATGTTCTGGTAGCAGACCGGCCGCAGGAAGCGACGGATCGACAGCGTGCCCACCGAGGTGGCGCCGAAATTCGTCGACGCCGGGTAGGGGCCGCCGTGGACCATCGAATCGCACACCTCGACCCCGGTCGGGAAGCCGTTCGCGAGCACCCTGCCGGCCTTGCGTTCGAGCACGGCGAGGAGCTGCCGCCCGAGGCGGGCGTCGCCGTCGTCGAGATGCAGCGTGCAGGTGAGCTGCCCTTCCAGGCTGCGGGCTATCTCGATCATCTCGTCGTCGTCCTTCGCCGTGACGATCAGGCCGAGCGGCCCGAAGACCTCCTCGCCGAGTTTGGAATTGGCCAGCCAGTCGGCGCCCGAAACCCGGTAGAGATAGGGGGTGGCGTTGCGCATGTCGCAGACCGAGGAGAGCACCTCGCGCACGCCGTGCCCGCCGGCGATGCGGTCGCGGCCCTTGCGGTAGGCGCTGGCGATGCCGTCGGTCAGCATAACCTGCTCGCCGACGTCGGAAAGCGCCGCGGCGGCGGCTTCGGCGATGGCGTCGGCCTGGTCCTCGCGGACGACCGCGATGCCGGGATTGGTGCAGAACTGGCCGGCTCCGAGCGACAGCGACCCGGCCCAGCCCTTGGCGATCTCGCCGCCGCGGGCGGCAACCGCCTCCGGCAGGAGGAACATCGGATTGACGGAGCCGAGCTCACCGAAGAAGGGGATCGGCTCGGGACGGGCGGCGCACAAATCGTAGAGCGCGCGGCCTCCGCCGAGGGAGCCGGTGAAGCCGACCGCCTTGATGCGCGGATGCTGGACCAGCGCCTGGCCGACCTCGCGGTTGCCGCCCTGCACCAGGCTGAAGACGCCGGCCGGCATCTTGCAGCGCGATACGGCGGCATGGATGGCCTCGGCGACGATCTCGCCGGTGCCGGGGTGGGCGGAGTGGCCCTTGACCACGACCGGGCAGCCGGCCGCGAGCGCGGCCGCGGTGTCGCCGCCGGCGGTCGAGAAGGCGAGGGGGAAGTTGGAGGCGCCGAAGACGGCGACCGGGCCGATCGGACGCTGCATGGCGCGCAGGTCCGGACGCGGCGCCGGCTTGCGGTCGGGCTGGGCGGCATCGTGCCGGCGGTCCAGATAGTCGCCCTTGCGGATGTGGTCGGCGAAGAGGCGCAGCTGGCCGGTCGTGCGGCCGCGTTCGCCGTCGAGCCGTCCGGCCGGCAGCCCGGTCTCCGAGGTGCCGATGGCGGTGATGTCGGCGCCGCGCGACTCGATCTCGTCGGCTATGGCCTCGAGGAAGGCGGCGCGCTCCTCCCGGCTCGAATAGCCGTAGGTCCAGAACGCCTCCTCGGCGGCCTCGCAGGCCCGGTCGACGAGATCGACGGTGCCGACGGAGAAATCGTGGGCGTCGCCATGCGCCGGCTCGGAGCGGAACGTCTTCTCGGTGGCGATCCACTCGCCGGCGATGAGGTGCTTGCCATGGGGTTCGTACATTATTGAGCCTCCTTCGTTTCGTGTCCCGGATCTCCGCTGCCCAACGGCCGCGTCATCCGGATTGTTTCCGATCGGCTTCGGCGGCGCCCTCGACGGCGCCGCTTCCGGCGATGTGCGGCTTCAGCGACTCGAGCTTGTGCTCGAGATGCTCCT
Source organism: uncultured Alphaproteobacteria bacterium (assembly GCA_963838155.1). Classification (GTDB taxonomy): domain Bacteria; phylum Pseudomonadota; class Alphaproteobacteria; order Rhizobiales; family Rhizobiaceae; genus Pararhizobium_B. Next base: position 172,163 of record CAWIQE010000038.1, on the reverse strand, counting down.
TCATGAGCGTGCCGAGCCGCGCCGCGTCCCTCGCCTCCAGCGCCTCGATGATGGCATCGTGCTCGGCCAGCGCCTGACGCCACCGGCTGCGGGTCAGGTTGGCCTGGTAGCGTGCCCTGTTGGCGCGCCGCGCGACGATCTGGTGCTGGTTCGAGAGCGTCGCGTTGCGGGCGGCCGCCAGGATGGCGGAATGGATGCGCTGGTTCAGGGTGAAATAGAGCGGACGGTCGCCCGCGTCGAACGCGCGGTGCATTTCGTCGTTCATGCGCCGGATTTCGGCGATCTCGTCGTCGTCGGCGTTGAGGCAGGCAAGCTCGCCGGCGACGCCTTCGAGCGCGGCGATCACGGGAAACACCTCCTCGAGTTCGGAGACGGTCAGTTCGGCGACCACGGCCCCGCGGTTCTGCACGAGGAGGACGAGGCCCTCGGCGGCGAGCACCTTGACGGCCTCCCGGACGGGCGTGCGCGAGACGCCGAAGCGTTCCGTCAGCATCCGTTCGGGGATCTTTTGCCCGGCCCCGAGCTCGCCTTCGAGGATCATGCTTCGCAGGCGGTCGGTCAGCTCCACCGCCAGTGCCGGCCTCGCGAGCGATTCGATTCTCACAGCCCCGTCCATCGTCATCGTCTCGTCCTCATGAGCCGGGTCGTGGCCCGGTCTCCCGCTTTCGATTATGCAACGCGCCGGCCAGAACTTCCACGGCATGGCGCGCCGTCCGGCCGGTGCCGTCGGCGATCTGGTGCCGGCAGGACGTTCCGTCGGCCACGACGACGGTATCGGCGGCGCTGGCGCGCACGGCCGGCAGCAGCGACATCTCGCCCATCCGGAAGGAGACGTCGATCGTCTCGGGATCGTAGCCGAATGCCCCCGCCATGCCGCAGCAGCCGGAATCGACCGTCTCCACGGCGAGGCCCGGAACGAGCTTCAGCGCGTTCTCCACCGCCTTGACGGCGCCGAAGGATTTCTGGTGGCAGTGGCCGTGAAGGAGTGCGCTGCCTTCGACCGGCTGCAGGGCGAGTTCGAGCGTGCCGCGCTCCTGCTCGCGCATGAGGAATTCCTCCATGAGCAGCGCCTGCCGGGACAGGAGGCGGGCGTCCTCCCCCGGAAGCAGCGACAGGAACTCGTCGCGCATGGTCAGGAGGCAGGAGGGTTCGAGGCCGACGAGGACGGCGCCTTCCCGGATTCGCGGCAGCACGGCCTGGAGGGTGCGGCGGGCCTCCTCCCGCGCCTCGTCGATGCGGCCGGCGGCGAGGAAGGTGCGGCCGCAGCACAGCGGGCGGCCGTCGTCCGTCGCCTGGGCGGGCTCGACGGCGTATCCGCCGGCCGAAAGCACCCTGACGGCCGAGCGCAGCGTCTGCGGCTCGAACCAGCGCCCGAAGGTGTCGGCGAACAGGAGGACCGTGCCTTTCCCGGCGCCGGGGGCGCCCTTCGCCTCGCGGTCGCGGAAGGGCCGGCCCGAAATGCGGGGCAGCGAGCGCCGTCGCGAAAGGCCGGTCAGGCGTTCCGACAGGCCGCGCAGCGGCGGAAGGGCGTTCACCATGCCGACCAGCGGCCCGAGCCGCGCGATCAGGGGCGCGTGGTGCGGCAGGTCCGAGATCAGCCTCTCCCGCCGGCCGAGCCCGGTCTTCCTGTTCCGCTGGTAGAGCACCTCGGTCTTCATCTTCGCCATGTCGACCCCGGTCGGGCATTCCCGGCGGCAGGCCTTGCAGGAGACGCAGAGCTTCAGGGTCTCCATCATCGCGTCGGAAACGAGGGCATCGGGACCGAGCTGGCCGGTCAGCGCGAGGCGCAGGCTGTTCGCGCGCCCGCGGGTGACGTCGCGTTCGTCGCGCGTCGCGCGGTAGCTCGGGCACATGGTGCCCCCGGCGTGCTTGCGGCAGGCGCCGTTGTTGTTGCACATCTCGACGGCTCCCTGGAAGCCGCCCGACGCGCCGGGCCATGCCGACCAGTCGAAGCCGGTCTTCACGTCGATCGCCCGGTAGCCCGGCGGGTAGCGGAACAGCGTCCGGTCGTCCATGCGCGAGGGATGGACGATCTTGCCCGGGTTCAGGACGTTGTCCGGGTCGAAGAGCCGCTTGACCTCCTCGAAGGCGCGGGCGATGCGCGAACCGAACATCGTCTCGTGGAACTCCGACCGCACGAGGCCGTCGCCGTGCTCGCCGGAGTGCGACCCCTTGTATTCGCGCACCATGGCGAAGGCTTCCTCGGCGATGGCGCGCATCGTCCGGGCGTCCTTGTCGAGCTTCATGTTGAGGACGGGGCGCACGTGCAGGCAGCCGACGGAGGCGTGGGCGTACCATGTGCCGCGCGTGCCGTGCTTCTCGAAGATCGCCGTCAGCCGGTCGGTGTAGTCGGCAAGGTGCTCGAGCGGCACCGCGCAGTCCTCGACGAAGGAGACCGGCTTTCCCTCCGTGCGCATCGACATCATGATGTTGAGCCCGCCGGCGCGCAGCTCGGCGATGGCGGTCTGCAGGTCCGGGTCGCCGACGCGCACCACGCCGCCTTCCCGCTTGCCGTCCTTTCTGTCGAAGGCGTAGCCGAGGTCGCCCATGGTCGCCTCGAGCGCGGCGATCTTGCGCTCGTTCTCCTCGGGATCGTCGGCGAATTCGGTGACGAGGAGCGCCTGCGGGTCGCCGCGCACGAAGGCCTCGAGCGTCGGGCGGTACATGTCGATGTCGCGGGCGAGCGCGATCATCGTTGCGTCGATCAGTTCGACCGAGGTGGGCCCGAGGGCGACGATGTGGCGGGCCGCCTCCATCGCGGACCGGAAGGTGGGGAAATGGCAGACGCCGAGCATCTTGCGGGCCGGCGGCAGCGGCCAGAGCCGGATCTCGATGGCCGTCGAGAGCGCGAGCGTGCCTTCCGAGCCGACGAGGAGGTGGGAGAGATTGACGGGGCCGGCCTCCGGCACGAGGGCATCGAGGTTGTAGCCGCCGACCCGGCGCTGGACCTTCGGAAACCGGGCGGCGATCTCGTCGGCCTCGCGGCGGCCGAGGTCCAGGAGGCTTGCGATCAGTGTCTCCGGCGGGCCGTCGGCGTCGCCGGGCGCGGCGAAGCGGCAGCGCGTCCCGTCGGCGAGGATCGCCTCGATCGCCAGGGTGTTGTCGCGCATCGTGCCGTAGCGGAGCGAGCGGGACCCGCAGGAATTGTTGGCGGCCATGCCGCCGATCGTCGCGCGGGAGGCGGTGGAGACGTCGACGGGGAACCACAGGCCGTGCGGCTTGAGGAGCCGGTTCAGGTCGTCGAGGACGATGCCGGGCTCGACGATCGCCCGCCGGCCCTCGACGTCGAGCTCGACCAGCCGGTCGAGGTGCCTGGAGGTGTCGACGACAAGGCCGGAGCCCACCGTCTGGCCGGACTGGGAGGTGCCGCCGCCGCGCATGGTGACGGAGACCCCTTCCGCGCGGGCGGCCGCTAGCGCGGCGGCGATGTCGTCGGCGGAGGCCGGCACCACGACGCCGAGCGGCATCATCTGGTAGATCGACGCATCCGTCGCGTATCGCCCGCGGGTGAAGCGGTCGAACCGCACCTCGCCCTTCACTTCTCGCTCCAGCCGACGCTGGAGACCGGGCCGGGACGTCTCAGTCATGGGAACCGCCGGTTTCTCTCGAAATGTCCGTCTCAGGCTTGACAGGAATAATGAATTCATAATTCAATTGCAAATCAAGAAGGCGATCACCGCCCGTCCGGGCCGCTCCTTCCGCGCCCCCGGGGGCGGAGGAAGAGGCCCCCGCCAAGGAGGAAAGCCCCGTGAACACCATGCCCGGCCGGCACTTTCTGCAAATTCCGGGACCGACCAACGTTCCCGATCGCGTCCTGCGCGCCATGGACATGCCGACGATCGACCACCGGGGGCCGGAGTTCCAGGCGCTCGGGAAACGGGTCCTGACGCGCATCCGCACGATCTTCCAGACGGAAAGCCCGGTCGTCATCTATCCGGCATCGGGGACCGGGGCGTGGGAGGCGGCGCTCGTCAACACGCTGTCGCCGGGCGACCTGGTGCTGATGTACGAGAGCGGCCAGTTCGCATCGCTGTGGAAGAAGCTCGCCGAGAAGCTCGGTCTCAGGACCGAGTTCATCTCGGGCGACTGGCGGCACGCGGCGGATCCGCAGGCCATCCGCGCAAGGCTGGAAGAGGACGCCGGCCACGAGATCAAGGCCGTCTGCGTCGTCCACAACGAGACGTCGACGGGATGCGTCGCGCCGATCGCGGACATCCGGAAGGCCATCGACGGCGCGGGCCATCCGGCGCTCTTTCTCGTCGATACGATCTCCTCGCTCGGCTCGATCGACTACCGGCACGACGCCTGGGGCGTCGACGTGACCGTCGCCGGGTCGCAGAAGGGGCTGATGCTGCCGCCGGGCCTCTCCTTCAACGCCGTCTCCGACAAGGCGCTGGCGGCGAGCAAGAACGCCCGGCTGCCGAAGTCCTACTGGGGCTGGGAGGAGATGCTGTCGGTCAACACCAACGGCTTCTTTCCCTACACGCCGGCGACGAACCTTCTCTACGGGCTGGATACGGCCATCGACATGCTGCACGAGGAGGGGCTCGACCACGTCTTCGCCCGGCACCAGCGTCATGCCCGGGCCACGCGCGCGGCGGTCGAGGCCTGGGGGCTGGAGGTGCTCTGCGCCGATGCGGACCAGCACTCGGGATCGCTGACGGCCGTCGTCATGCCGGAGGGCCACGACGCGGACCGGTTCCGGGCCGCGGTGCTCGACCATTTCAACATGTCGCTCGGCGCGGGTCTCGGCAAGTTGGCCGGGACGGTGTTCCGCATCGGTCACCTGGGCGATTTCAACGACCTGACGCTCATCGGCACGCTGGGAGGGGTGGAGATGGGTCTCGGGATCGCGAAGGTGCCGCACGCCAAGGGCGGCGTGGGCGCCGCCATGGACGTCCTTTCCGGCTGACCGGCCGGAAGGGCCCCGCGAGCGGCCGACGGCCGCCCGCTGAACCCGCCGGAGAGGATCGCCATCGGCTCCGGTTCGAATTGGGAGGAAAGTACGATGAAAACCAAGGCATTCCTGTCAGGCCTCGCACTGATCGCGGCCGGCGCCACGGGGGCCAACGCACAGACGGTCCTGAAGCTCGGTCACGTCGCCGACCCGGGTTCCCTCTACGAGGCGACCGCGAACAACTTCGCCGAATGCGCCAACGGCAAGTTCGGCGACAAGGCCAAGGTCGAGGTCTACGGCTCGTCGCAGCTCGGCAACGACGAGACGATGCTGCAGAAGCTCAAGCTCGGCCAGATCGCCTTCTCGATCCCCTCGTCGATCATGAGTTCGGTGTCCCCGACCTTCGGCGTCTTCGAGATGCCCTATCTGATCAAGGACCGCGACCACATGCGCAAGGTCCGCGACCAGATGGGCAACGTCTTCGTCGATGCGGCGCAGAAGAAGGGCTACGAGCTGCTCGGCTTCTGGGAGAACGGCTTCCGGCAGATCACCAACAACGTCCGGCCGATCAACAAGCCGGCGGACCTCAAGGGCATCAAGCTGCGCACGCCGAAGGGCGAATGGCGCGTCAAGATGTTCCGCAGCTACGGCGCAAACCCGACGCCGATGGCCTTCTCGGAAGTCTTCACCGCCTTGAAGACCGGCGTCATCGACGGCCAGGAGAACCCGCTGGCGCAGATCGTGTCCGGCAAGTTCCAGGAGGTGCAGAAGTACCTGTCCATGACCGGCCACGTCTATTCGCCGGCCTATCTGGTGACCTCGGTCAACCAGTGGAAGAAGTGGCCGGACGACATCAAGTCGACCGTCTCGGAATGCGCCAAGTCGGCCAGCGACTTCGCCTACAAGAAGTCGGCGGAGATGGACAACAGCCTGATCGACGTCGTCAAGAAGGCGGGAGTCAAGGTCAACGAGCCGGACAAGCAGGCCTTCATCGACGCGTCCAAGCCGATCTACGAGGAATACGGCAAGCAGGTCGACGGCGGCCAGAAGCTGATCGATCAGATCCAGTCGCTGGCGAAATAGGAGGGACCCGGCGCCCGCGCGGCGCCGGATCCGTCCCGACGGCGGCGATGGAGGCGCCGCCGTCATCCTGACTCTATCCTACGTACGGCCGTGCAGATCGGAGGAGCCTTGAAGCGGGCAGCTACACTATTCGGCGAGGTCCTGAGCTGGATCGTCATCGCCCTGATGGTCGTGCTCACGACCGTCGTCGTCGTGGCGGTGATCTACCGCAAGCTCGGCGCCTCGCTGTCGTGGTACGACGAGATCGCCTCGGTGCTGCTCGCCTGGCTCACCTATTACGGGGCGGCGCTCGCCGCGCTCAGGCGGTCCCATATCGGCTTCGACGACGTGCTGCTGCGGCTGCCCCTGCGGCTGCGGGCCGTCGCGGTGGTGGTGGCCGAATGCCTGGTGCTCCTCTTCTTCGGCCTGCTCGGCTGGTCGGGGCAGGCGGTGCTCCAGATCCTCCAGGGGGAGACGCTCGTCAGCCTCACCTGGGTCCCGGTCTCGGTGACGCAATCGGTCATCCCGATCGGTTCCCTTCTGTTCATAATCGCGGAACTCCTCAGCCTGCCGGAATACTGGAGCGACGTCATGCACGGGCATTCGGTCGAACACCAGGCGCTCAGCCACGGGGCGACGCCGGGGGAGGACGCCTGATGCTGCTCCTCACCATCTTCATCGCGCTCGTCGTCATGGTCTCGATCAACGTGCCGATCGCGATCGCGCTGGCGCTCTCGGCGGTGCTGGCAATCCTTCTCCATGACGGGATGTCGTCGGTCGTCTCCATCGCGCTCGACATGTATGGGGGCGCGCGCTCCTTCGAGCTGATCGCGATCCCGATGTTCGTGCTCGCCGGGGCGATCATGAACGCGACCGGCATCACGCGGCGGCTGATCGCCTTCGTCTCCGCGCTCGTCGGCTTCGTGCGCGGCGGCCTTTCCATGGTGACGATCGGCGTTTCGCTGTTCTTCGCGGAAATTTCCGGCTCCGCCGTCGCGGACGTGGCGGCGATCGGCTCGATCCTGATCCCGGAAATGAAGAAGCGGGGCTATCCCGCACCCTTCGCCGCGGCGGTCACCTCGTCCTCGGCGTCGCTCGCGATCATCATCCCGCCGTCGATCCCGATGATCCTCTATGCGGTGGCGGCCGGCACCAGCGTGGAGCAGATCTTCGTCGCGGGCATCGTCCCCGGGCTGCTCGGCGGCTTCGGGCTCGCCGCCGTCGCCTACTATTTCGCCCGTCGCGACAACTATCCGACGGAGGCGAGGTTCAGCGCCTCGCAGCTGTGGCGGACCATGCTGGACGCGCTGCCGGCCTTCGCGCTGCCCGTCATCATCCTCGGCGGGATCTTCGGCGGGCTGGTGACGGCGACCGAAGGCGGCGGGCTGGCCGTGGTCGCGGCGATCCTCGTCGGCATCTGGTACGGGGAGGTCGACTGGCGGCAATTGAAGCAGGCGATCCTGGAGGGCGGCATCCAGACAGCCGTGGTGATGCTGCTCGTCGCCGCCTCGGTGCTGATGGGCAACTTCCTCACCACGTCGCGGGTGCCGCAGGACCTGGCTGCGGGGATCATGCACCTGACGACGAACAAGTACCTGATCCTGCTCATCCTCAACGTCTTCTTCCTGATCATCGGATTCTTCCTGCATTCCTCCGCGGCGATCATCCTCGTCATTCCGATCGTCATTCCGCTGATCCACCAGGCGGGCATCGACCCGATCCACTTCGGGCTGGTCGTGACGCTCAACCTCGCCATCGGCCAGCAGACGCCGCCGGTCGCCTCGGTGCTGATCACGGCCTGCTCGATCGCGAAATCGAACATCTGGGACGTTTCCAAGGTGAACGTACCGTTCGTGGCGGTGCTGCTCTTCATCCTGCTCTTGTGCACCTACGTGCCGGCGGTGCCGATGTTCCTCGTCCACGCTTTCTACGGATAGAACCATGTCAGAAAACGAGATTCTGGAAGAGCGGCGCGGATCGACGCTCTGGGTGACCCTCAATCGTCCGCAGGCGCGCAACGCGCTGACCTTCGCCATGTACGACCGCCTGGCCGAGATCTGCTCCGGGGCGGGCGACGATCCGGACGTCAAGGCGATCGTCGTCACCGGGGCGGGCGAGAAGGCCTTCGCGGCGGGAACCGACATGACCCAGTTCCGGGGCTTCTCGACGCCGGAGGACGCGCTCGAATACGAGCACCGGATGGACCTCGTGCTCGGCGCGGTGGAGACCTGCGGGGTGCCCACGGTAGCGGCCATCTGCGGCGCCTGCACGGGAGGCGGCGCGGGGATCGCCGCGGCCTGCGACATCCGCATCGCCACGGAAAGCCTGAAATTCGGCTTCCCGATAGCGCGCACGCTCGGCAACTGCCTGTCGATCGCCAACCTCTCGCGGCTTTCCGGCCTGATCGGGCCGGGGCGCGTCAAGGAGATGATCCTGCTCGCGCGCCTTGTGCATGCCGAGGAGGCGAAGGCCGTCGGGCTGGTCGGCGAGATCGTGCCGGACCACGCGCGGCTGATCGAGCGCGCCACCGAGATCGCCGACCTCCTGGCCACGCACGCGCCGATCACCATGCGCACGACCAAGGAGGGCCTCAGGCGCCTGCGCGTCGACGGTGCGGGGGCGGACGACCGGGATCTCGTCGTCGAGGCCTATATGAGCGAGGATTTCAAGGAGGGCATGGAGGCTTTCCTGAACAAGCGCAAACCGCAATGGAAAGGGCGCTGACGATGGCCGAACGCAAGACCGATCCGGGGGCGAAGGGGCGCGGCCCGCTCGCGGGGATGAAGGTCGTGGAGCTCGCGCACATCATGGCGGGGCCCGTGTGCGGGCTGATGCTCGCCGACATGGGCGCCGACGTCATCAAGGTGGAGAAGCCGAGCGGCGACGACACGCGGCGGTTCCTTCCTCCCGACATCGGCGGCGAATCGGCCGCCTACCTGATGATGAACCGCAACAAGCGGGGCATCGCGCTCGACCTCAAGCAGCCGGAGGGCGTGGCGGCGCTGAAGCGGCTCCTCAAGGACGCCGACGTCGTCATCGAGAACTACCGCATGGGCACGATGGAGAAGCTCGGCATCGGCTACGAGGCCCTGCGTGCGGTCAATCCGGGACTCATCTATTGCGAGATCTCCGGCTTCGGCCGGACCGGTCCCTATGCGCAGCGCGGCGGCTTCGACCTGATCGCGCAGGGAATGAGCGGCCTGATGTCGATCACCGGCGAGGGGCCGGGCCGGCCGCCGGTGAAGTCGGGCGCACCCGTCTCGGACATCACCGCCGGCATCCTCGGCGCGCTCGGCGTCTCGGCCGCCTATGCCCGCCGGCTGCAGACGGGGGAGGGGCAGAAGGTCGACACGTCGCTCTTCGAGGCCGCGATCGTTCAGACCTACTGGCAGTCGGCGATCACCTTCGCCACCGGCACGCCGCCCGGGCCGATGGGTTCGGCGCATCCGCTCAACGCGCCCTACCAGGCCTTCGAGACCTCCGACGGTTGGCTGAACGTCGGGGCGGCGAACCAGAAGAACTGGGAGCGGATGCTTGCGATGCTCGACGCGATGGAGTTGGCCGAAGACCCGCGTTTTGCTAGTAATCGCGACCGCATGAACAATCTGGGCGCGCTGACCGAAGTGCTGAACGAGAAATTCCGGCACGCGACCACCGACGAGTGGATGGCGCGGCTGGAAGAGGCGGGCGTTCCGGCCGGGCCGGTGCTCGACATCGCGGAGATGCATGCCGATCCGCAGGCGCTCGCCCGCGAGATGGTGGTGGAGACGGAGCATTCGACGGTCGGGCCGGTCAAGACGATCGGGCTGCCGATCAAGTTCTCCGAAACGCCGGGCGGGGTCGCGGCCGGCGCGCCGAGGCTCGGGGAGCACAGCCGCGAGATCCTCGCCGAGCACGGCTACGCGACGGACGAAATCGACAGGCTGATCGCGGCGAAGGCCGTGATCGCCGCGGACGAAACGGGAGACGACCGATGACGCTCAAGCTCGAACAGGCCCGCACCATCGTCGCGGCCGCGATGAAGCACGGCAGGGAAGCTGGGATGAAGCCGCTGACGGTGGCGGTGCTCGACGCGGGCGGCGCGCTCGTCGCGCTCGAACGCTCGGACGGGGCGAGCCGCATGCGTCCCGACATCGCGAAGGGGAAGGCCAACGGCGCGATCGCCCTCGGCATGGGATCGCGGGCGATCTTCAACCGGGCGCGGGAGCAACCCTATTTCGTCCAGGCGATGAACGCGCTTGCCGACGGGGTGCTGGTGCCCGTACCCGGAGGCGTGCTGGTGCGGGACGGTGAGGGCCGGATCGTCGGTGCGGTCGGCATCACCGGCGACAGTTCGGACAACGACGAAGCCTGCGCGATCGCCGGGATCGAGGCCGCGGGCCTGTCGGCCGATCCGGGCTGAGCCGGACGGGGAAACGAAGAGACGGAGCCATTTCCATGTCCAATGCGCTGTTCGACGCCCTTTTCGCCCCGCACGAGGGCAGTGCCAAACCGTTTCTCAACCTGCCCGACGGCGGGGCGATCACCTACGAGGCCTTCCTGAAGACGGCGGCGCGGCTCGCGAACCTCCTCGCGGAGAGCGGCGTGGAGCCCGGCGACCGGGTCGCCGTGCAGGTGCGCAAGAGCCCGCAGGCGCTCGCGCTCTATGCGGCCTGCGTGCAGGCGGGCGTGGTGTTCCTGCCGCTCAATACGGCCTATACCGCGAGCGAGGTCGCCTACTTCGTCGACAACGCGTCGCCGCGCATCCTGGTGTGCGACGCGGCCGCACGGGACGATCTCGCCGGCATCGCCGAGCAAGCGGGCGCCCGGCTCATGACGCTCGACGGCGATGGCGGCGGTACGCTCACCGAGACCGCGGCCGGACTGCCCGACCGGTTCGAGACCGTCGCGCGCGGCGAGGACGACCTCGCCGCCTTCCTCTACACGTCCGGAACGACCGGCCGCTCCAAGGGCGCCATGCTGACCCATGGCAATTTGCTTTCCAACGCCCGGTCGCTGGTCGAGGCCTGGCGTTTCACGAGCGACGACATCCTGCTGCACGCGCTGCCGATCTTCCATTCCCACGGACTTTTCGTGGCATGCAACGTTTCGCTGCTTTCCGGCGGGTCGATGATCTTCCTGCCGGCGTTCCAGGCCGACGAGGTCGTCAAGTGGCTGCCGAAGGCGACGTCGATGATGGGCGTGCCGACCTTCTACACGCGGCTCCTCGACGAGAAGCGCTTCGACAAGGACCTGGTCGCGCACATGCGGCTCTTCACGTCGGGCAGCGCGCCGCTGCTCGCCGAGACGCATGTCGCCTTCGAGCGGCGCACCGGCCACCGCATCCTCGAGCGCTACGGGATGACGGAGACCAACATGAACACGTCGAACCCCTATGACGGCGAGCGGCGGGCCGGCACGGTCGGCTTTCCCTTGCCGGACGTGGAGGTTCGCGTGGTCGACCAGGAGACGGGCCGCGAGGTCGCAAAGGGAGAGATCGGCGTCCTCGAGGTGCGCGGGCCGAACGTCTTCAAGGGCTACTGGAAGATGCCGGAAAAGACCCGCGAGGAGTTCCGTCCCGACGGGTTCTTCATCACGGGCGATCTCGGCCGGGTGGACGAGGACGGCTATATCCACATCGTCGGCCGGGCCAAGGATCTCGTCATCTCCGGCGGGTACAACGTCTATCCGAAGGAGATCGAACTCATCCTCGACGAGCTCGACGGCGTGGCGGAATTGGCCGTGATCGGGGTGCCGCATCCCGATTTCGGCGAAGCGGTCGTCGCGGTCGTCGTGCCGGCCGCGGGCGCTGCCTTCGACGAGACCGCCATCCTCGAGGCGATCCGCGGCAAGGTCGCGCGCTTCAAGCAGCCGAAGCGGGTCTTCGCCATCGACGAACTTCCGCGCAACACCATGGGCAAGGTGCAGAAGGCCATGCTGCGGGACGCCTATGGCGACCTCTTCGCGCCCGGGAAGGGCTAGGCCGACCAAGAGCCCGGCCAAGGGTCCCGGTTGGTCCGTCGCGCGTTCTTAACTCCCGTTCACAGGGAGTGAAACGGGCGCCCGGAACGTCGGCGATGCCGAGCGGTTATCCTCCCGTCAACACGAGGAGGTCAAAGTGCGGAAACTCGCTATTGCCTGTGCCGTCGCGCTCGGCACCACCTTCGCCGCAGGACCGGCCGCGCAAGCGGCGGGCGTCACGTTCGAACTGGTCCAGGGCGGCTATCACCACCACCGCCACCACCGGCACCATCGCCACCACCATTGGGACCGCAGATGGCACCGCTACTGGCATCATGGCCGCTACCGGCACCATCGCCGCGACTGCTACATTCACCGTTACGTGACCTATCGCCACGGCGAGCGGATCGTCCATGTGAACCGGAACTGCCGCTAGAGCGCTTCCAGGAAAAGTGAAAGCCGGTTTTCCGTCCGGAAGCGCGCAAAGACAATGAGGTAGAGCCTGTTCGCGATTCCGTGAAACGCGGACAGGCTCTAGGCCCGCACCTCGCAGCGCCCATCAGGGCGCTGCGAGGTTTTTCTGGTGAAGACTTCTCTCCCATGTAAAATCGTTGCCGAACGCAGGGCGGGGCTCTAAACCCGGCCCGGGTCTGGAGTGCGGCCTCCGGTTGGGGCGCGAGGGATGAGAATGACGAACAAGCCGGAGAGGGATCGGTACCGCGCGCCGGCGCTGGACAAGGGGCTCGACATAATCGAACTTCTCGCCGGCGTCGACGAGGGGTTGTCGCAGGCCGAGATCTCGAAGGCGCTCAACCGGACGACCAATGAGATCTACCGGATGCTCGACCGGCTCGTGCGCCGCAACTACGTGGCCCGCACCGGCGGCGACCGCTACGAACTCACGCTCAAGCTCTTCGCGCTCGTGCACCAGCGGCCGTCGATCCGGCGGCTGGTCAGCCGGACGACGCCGGTGATGCGGAAGATCGCGCGCGAGAGCGCGCAGTCCTGCCACGTCGCCGTCATCGATCGCGGCACGGTGGTGGTCGTCGCCCAGGCGGACGCGCCCGGCTACTGGGGGGTCGCCATCCGGGTCGGCTCGCGCATCGGGCTGGTCAACACGGGGTCGGGGCACGTGATGCTCGCCTTCGCCGCGGAGGACGAGCGGCAGATGATGCTCGCCGAACACGAGGCGCTGGACGGCGAGGTCGCACCGGACGATCTCGACGAGCAGCTCCGCCGCGTGCGCGAGAGGGGATACCAGATGATGGACAGCCGGCAGACCGTCGGCGTCATGAACCTTTCCGTGCCGATCTTCGGGGCGAACGGCAGCGTGCTTGCGGTCCTCACGTCGCCCTATGTCCGGCGCCTCGACACGCATCGCGCGGTGCCGCCGGAGGAGGTCGTCGAGATGCTGCGGCGGGGGAGCGCCGAGATTTCCGCCATGACCGGCGCCGCACCGGCGACGGAAAGCCCGTCCGGGGCGAACGCCGGCGGCTGATGCCGTCCGCGAGGCCGGCTCGCCCCCACCCCGGCCTCCTCGCGCGGGGGCGCAGCGGGGCGCAGCGGTCAGTCGGGATAGGTATCGACGACCTTGCGGCAGCTTTCCGACAGCTTCGCCTGCTCCTTCTTCAGGCAAGCGATGATGCGGCCTCCGCCGGGCAGGGTGCCCTTGCAGTATGTCTCGTAGTCGGCCTGGCAGGCCTTCCGCTCGGCCTCCGTCTGGGCCATGGCGCTGCCGGCGGACATTGCGAGCAATCCTAGAACGACGAACCTGAGAAACATCTTTCACCCTCCCTTACCATTTCGGTTAGTCTGTACATATTTCCGGGCTTGAAGTACTCTTGGACCATCCCTGCGACGGGACAGCAGAAATGCAGGGTAGACTTGTCCAATATTTGAGCTTTTTTAGGTCACTTCGGTGATTCCGCAAAGTTTTCGTCACCCAGCCGAGAGGGGGCCGGGCGGATGCGCAGGCAACGGTGTCAGTCTTTCCGCGTGGTTCGGGCGGTGCCGGCAGGGCTGCTCGGGCTCGTGCTTCTTTCGGGCTGCGACGACAAGAACGCCTACGTCTCGCCGCCGCCGCCGGCCGTCGACGTCGCCAAGCCGGTCAGCAAGCCGGTCGAGCGCTACCTGACGGCGAGCGGAACCACCGCGGCCGTCAACAGCACCTCCCTCGTCGCGCGGGTGCAGGGATTCGTCGAGAAGATCAGCTATACGGACGGGGCCGCCGTCAAGGCCGGCCAGAAGCTCTTCGTCATCGAACAGGAGCCGTACCGGCTGGCGTTGCAGCAGTCGCAGGCCGCCGAGGCCGGCGCGCGGGCGACGGCCAAGCAATCGCAGGAGACCTACCTCAGGCAGTCCGACCTGGTGGCCCGGAAAGTCGCCTCCCAGCAGGACCTCGACAACGCGGCCGCCCAGCGCGACGCCGACCAGGCCAAGCTGCAGCAGGCCGAGGCGGACACGAAGCAGGCCGAGCTCAATCTCGGCTACACGGAGGTCAAGGCGCCCTTCGACGGCATCGTGACGGCGCGGCAGGTCTCGGTGGGCGAGCTGGTGGGGGCGGGCGGAGCGGCGACGGTGCTCGCGACGATCGTGCAGCTCGACCCGATCTACGCGGACTTCAGCTTCAGCGAGGTCGCGGTCCAGCGCGTGCGCGCGGAGATGGCGCGGCGCGGGATGACCACGTCGGACCTCAGGAAAGTGCCGGTGGAGCTCGGACTGGAGAGCGACAAGGGCTATCCGCATGCCGGCATGCTCGACTACGTTTCCCCGACCGTGTCGTCGGGGACCGGCACGCTCTCCGTTCGCGGCGTCTTCAAGAACCCCGGCGACGTGCTCCTGCCCGGCTATTTCGTCCGCGTCAGGGTGCCGCTCGGGCCGGCGCAAGACCGGCTGCTCGTCCCCGACCGCGCGCTCGGCTCCGACCAGAGCGGGCGCTATCTTCTCGTCCTCGGCAAGGACGACAAGGTCGAGCAGCGCCCGGTCTCGATCGGCCAGCTGGTCGGGGAACTCCGCGTGATCGAAACCGGCCTCGAGCCGGACGACAAGGTCCTCGTCTCCGGGCTGATGACCGCCGTGCCGGGCGAGACGGTCGATCCGAAGGACACGACGATCGCCTCGGGCGGGGCTGCGGGCGAATGATCTCGCGCTTCTTCATCGAGCGGCCGGTGCTGGCGAACGTCATCGCCATCCTCATCGTCGTGCTCGGTGCGGTCTCGCTCTACGCCCTGCCGGTCGCGCAGTATCCGAACGTCGTGCCGCCTACGGTGCAGGTGACGACGCGCTATCCCGGCGCCAGCGCGCGCACCGTCATCGACAACGTCGCCCTGCCGATCGAGCAGCAGGTGAACGGCGTCGAGAACATGCTCTACATGCAGTCCTACGCCGCGGCGGACGGGACCTATACGCTGACGGTGACGTTTGCGATCGGCACCGATCTCGACAATGCGCAGGTGCTCGTCCAGAACCGCGTCTCGGCGGCCATGGCCTCCCTGCCGCAACCGGTTCAGGTGCAGGGCGTCAACGTCGACAAGAAGTCGACCGCGATCCTCGAGATCGTGACGCTGACGTCGCCGGGCGACCGCTACGACAGCCTGTACCTCTCGAACTACGCGACGATCCAGCTCAAGGACGAGATCGCCCGGTTGCCCGGCGTCGGCAACGTCATCGTCTTCGGCGCGGGACAATATTCGATGCGCGTCTGGCTCGATCCGAACCGCATGCAGGCGCGCGGGCTCGACGTGCAGGACGTCATCCAGGCGCTGCAGCAGCAGAACGAGCAGGTGACGGCCGGCCAGGCGGGCATGCCTCCGGCGCCTTCGAACCTGTCGTTCCAGTACACGATCGACGTCGAAAGCCGCCTCGACGATCCGCGGCAGTTCGCCGACGTGATCGTCAAGACCGGCAGCGACGGCAGCATGACGCGGGTCGGCGACATCGGGCGCGTCGAACTCGGCGCGCAGACCTACGGGCAGACCTTCAACCTCGACGGCAAGCCGGCGGCGGGGTTGGCCATCTTCCAGTCGCCGGAGGCGAACGCCCTCGACGTGGCGAAGGCCGTCGACGCGAAGATGGCGTCGCTCGCCAAGGCCTTCCCGCAGGGGATGAGCTACTCGGTGCCCTTCGACACCACGACCTTCGTCCAGGAATTGATCGACGAGGTCTATAAGACGCTGGTCGAGGCGGCGGTGCTCGTGCTTCTCGTCATCCTGCTCTTCCTGCAGGACTGGCGCGCGATGCTGGTGCCGGCGACGACGGTGCCGGTGACGATCATCGGCGCCTTCGCGGCGATGGCGGCGCTCGGGTTCTCGGTCAATCTGTCGACGCTCTTCGCCATCGTGCTCGCCATCGGCATCGTCGTCGACGACGCGATCATCGTGGTCGAGGGGGCGGCCCACAACATCGGCAAGGGGATGTCCGGCCACGACGCGGCGATCGCCGCCATGCGGGTGCTGTTCGCGCCGATCGTCGGCATCACGCTGGTGCTGATGGCGGTCTTCCTGCCGGCGTCCTTCCTGTCCGGGTTGACGGGACGCATCTACGCGCAGTTCGCGCTGGTGATCGCGGCGACGGCGCTGATCAGCGCGATCAACGCGGCGACGCTGAAGCCGACGCAGTGCGCGCTGTGGCTGCGTCCTGTGGTGCCGCCGGAGGAGCGCAATGCCTTCTACCGCGGCTTCAACCGCATCTACGCCCGCGCCGAGGCCGGCTATGCCCGGCTGATCGGCGGCATGACGGGGCGCGCCGGGGCGATGGTCGCCGTGGCGCTCGTCGTCATCGGGCTCGCCGGCTGGGGCCTGGCGCGCATCCCGACGAGCTTCATCCCGATCGAGGATCAGGGCTACATGATCGCCGCCGTCCAGCTTCCCGACGGCGCCTCGCTCGCCCGGACGGAGGCGGCCCTCCAAAAGGTCACGGCTGCGGCCCGCTCGGTCGAGAGCGTGGAGCGGGTGGTGACCATCGGGGGCGTATCCGCGCTCGACGGCAGCGCCAGCCTCGCCAATGCGGGCGTGGCCTACATCATGCTCAAGGACTGGAGCGCGCGCGGCGCCAAGGGCGGCCTGCTCGACGTCTACGACAGCCTCGACAAGGCGCTCTCGGGCATCGGCGACGTCCGGGTGATCGTGCTGCCGCCGCCGCCGATCCAGGGCATCGGCAACGCCGCGGGCTTCACCCTGCAGGTCGAGCTCAGGGACGGCAGCTTCGACCTCGCCAAGCTGCAGGCGGCGACCGACGCCCTCGTGCGGGCGGCGGATTCGCAAAGCGCCATCCAGCGTGTCTCCGCGCCGTTCCGCTCGAGCGTGCCGCAATACAGCGTGGCGGTCGACCGCGCGAAGGTGCAGACGCTCGGCCTGACCACCGACCAGGTCTTCTCGACCCTGGCGGGCTACATGGGATCGAGCTATGTCGGGCAGTTCAACAAGTTCGGCCGGGTCTTCCAGGTCTATACGCAGGCCGACGCGTCCTACCGGGTGGAGCCGAGCGACATCCTGGCGCTGAAGGTGCGCAACCAGAACGGCGACATGGTGCCGCTCGGGGCGGTGCTGAGCATCTCGCCGTCGGTCGGGTCCTCGCTCATCAGCCTCTACAACCTCTATCCCTCCGCGACGATCGCCGGCGTTTCGGCGACGGGGTTCTCGTCCGGGCAGGCGATGACCCTCCTCGAGCAGATCGCCGCCCGCGAGCTGCCGCCGGGGATGGGCTACGAATGGACGGCATTGTCCTACCAGGAGAAGCTCGTCGGCGGGCAGATGTATCTCGTCTTCGCCATGGCGCTGCTGCTCGTCTACCTGGTGCTCGCCGGCCAGTACGAAAGCTGGCTGGCGCCGGTGTCGGTCCTGCTCGCCGTGCCGCTGTCGCTGGTCGGGCCGGTCTCCGTCTTCCTCGGGCTCGACGTCGCCAACAACCTCTACGTCCAGATCGGGCTCGTGCTGCTGATCGCCCTGTCGGCGAAGAACGCCATCCTGATCGTGGAGGTGGCGCGCGAATTGCGGGCGGAAGGCGTGGGAATCGCCGAGGCCGCCGTCGAGGCGGCGCGCTCGCGGTTCCGGCCGATCCTGATGACGTCCTTCGCCTTCATCCTCGGCGTGGTGCCGCTGGTGCTCGCCACCGGCGCGGGCTCGAGCGCGCGCAAGTCGATCGGCATCACCGTCTTTTCCGGCATGATCGCCTCGACGTGCCTGGCGGTGCTGTTCGTGCCGAGCTTCTTCGTCGTGATGCAGCGGCTGGAGGAATGGCGGGCCGGGCGCGGGAAGGCCGGAAAGACCGTGGCGGGCGAAGGATGAGGGGCGCGCTCGGGCTGGTCCGCGCCGAACTGCCGTTCCTCTTCATCGCGGCGACCGCCATCCTGTTCGAGACGGCGGGCGCGCCCTGGCTGGAGCATCTGGGCAACCCGCTGGTGCTGGTGGTGCTTTTCCTCTGGCTCTTCGGGGTGATGCTCTGGGGCGCGCTTTCGGCCGTCCACCATGCGGACGAACTGGCCGAGATCCTGGGCGAGCCGCTCGGCACGCTGATCCTCACGGTCGCGGTGACCGTCATCGAGATTTCGGTCATCGCCGCCGTCATGCTGCATGCCGGGCCCAACCCGACGCTCGCCCGCGACACGATGCTCGCCGTGCTGATCATCGTGCTCGACGGGATGGTGGGGCTCGCGCTTCTCGTCGGCGGCATCCGCCACCGCGAGCAGAGCTTCAACCTGCAGGGCGCGCGCGCCTATCTCAGCGTGCTGTTGCCGCTCGCCACCGTCACGCTGATCCTGCCGCGCTTCACGACGTCGACGCCGGGGCCGACGCTCGCCGCGGGGCAGAGCCTGGCCTTCGCGGCGGCGACCGTGCTGCTCTACGGCACCTTCCTCGCCCTGCAGACGACGCGCCATCGCGACCACTTCGCCGAGGTGGTCGCGGAGGGGGGTACCGCCGCCGACGTCCTGCCGACGCACGGCAGGAAGGCGAAGCGCAAGGGCTCGCTTTTCTACAACGCCCTGCTGCTCGTGCTCATCCTGGTGCCGATCGTGCTCCTGTCGAAGAAATTCGCCGTGATCGTCGACTACGGCACGGACGCGGTGGGGCTGCCGGTGGCGCTCGGCGGCGTGGTGGTGGCGATCCTGGTGCTTGCGCCGGAGGGGCTCGCGGCCTTCGAGGCGGCCGCCGCCAACCACCTCCAGAGGTCGGTCAACGTCTGTCTCGGCTCGGCGCTGGCGACGATCAGCCTGACGGTTCCGGCGGTCATCGGCATCGCCTGGATGTCCGGGCTCACCATCGAGCTCGGCCTCGACGCCAGCGAGATGGTCATCCTGCTGCTCACGCTCGTCGTCAGCATGCTGACCTTCGGGGCGGTGCGCACGAACATGCTGCAGGGAGCGGTGCACCTCGTCGTCTTCTTCGTCTATCTCGTCCTCGTCTTCCAGCCCTGAGCGCTTTGCCCGGTCTACGCGTCAGGCGGCGGCGCTCAGGCGGACGAGGGCGTTCAGCACGAGTTGCGCGCCGCGCTCGATGTCGGGCCAGTCGCTCTTTTCCGCGGGCGCATGGGAGATGCCGCCGCGGCTCGCCACGAAGACGAGGGCGGAGGGGCAGAGCGACTGCATGGTCTGTGCGTCGTGGCCGGCGCCGGAGGGCATGCGCAGATGGGGGATGCCAAGCCGTTCGGCCTCGCCGGCGAGGAGGGCGTGGAGGTCGGCGTCGAGGGCGACCGGGGCGAGCCAGCTCCTTTCGGTCACCTCCGGCGTCAGCCCGTGGGCCTCGGCGGCCGCCCTTATTTCGGCGAGCACTGCCGACCTGAGGTCCCGCATGACGGCTTCGCTGGTGTCGCGGACGACGATCGAGAACTCCGCCGCACCCGGAATGGTGTGGGCGGCGTTCGGGTGCAGGGCGACCTTGCCGACGGTGATGCGGCTTTCGCCGGTGCCGGCCGCCTCGACGATCGCCGGAATGCGGCCGGCGAAGCGGGCGAGGCCGGCGAAGGCATCGGCCCGCATGTCCATCGGCGTCGTGCCGGAATGGTTCGCGACGCCGGTGAGCCGCGTCTCCAGGACGCATACGCCGGACACGGCGTCGACGATGCCGACCGGGCGGCCGGCCCTTTCGAGAACCGGGCCCTGTTCGACGTGCAGTTCCAGGAAGGCCGCGACGGAGCCTTTCGGCCACGCCGCGTCGGGCGCGCGGCGGGCGTCGAGGCCCTGCGCGCGCATCGCGTCGACCAGCAGGACGCCGTCTTCGTCGCGCGCCGCTTCGATCCAGTCGGGCGTCACCGTCCCGGCGATCGCCTGGGAGCCGAGCATGCCGCCGAAGCGGCCCTCCTCCTCCGCGGTCGCGGCGACCACGAGGGCGGTGGACGGCTCCAAGCCCGCCTCGCGCATGGCGAGGGCGCATTCGAAGGCGACGCAGACGCCGAGCGCGCCGTCGAAGGCGCCGCCCTGCGGTACCGTGTCGAGATGCGAGCCGGCCATCACGCATGGGCCGGAGGCGGGGCCGAAGCGGCCGAAGACGTTGTCGACGGCGTCCCGGTGCACCGCGAGGCCGGCCTCGGCCATCCTGCCGGCGAACCAGTCGCGCACCGCCCTGTCGGCATCGCCGTAGCCGACGCGGTCGAAGCCGCCGGTGGCGGCGTCGAAACCGAAGGCGTTGACGCCGTCCAGAAGGCCTTCGAGGCGCGCGATGTCGATCGTCGCTGCCGGTGCGGCCATGGCGAACCTCCTCCGTCTCCGTCGCTTGCGGGTATTTATCATAATAAAATCTTGCCAAGAGGCAATTTTTATTGATTAATCGACTCCCATCGGAGCCGATGGAGAGATTGCCATGAAGACAATTCTAGCCGCCGTGCTGACCATCGTGTCGCTCGCGCTCGCCTCACCCTCGCTGGCGCAGACGCCCCCCGGCGTGCTGATCGTCGGCCAGATCGCCGAGCCGAAATCGCTCGATCCGGCCGCCGACACGGCGGTCAACGACTTCCGGATCCTGGTCAACATCTACGACGGACTGGTGCGCTACAAGAGCGGCACGCTGCAGCCCGAGCCGTCGCTCGCCAAGAGCTGGACGATCTCCAAGGACGGGAAGACCTATACGTTCAAGCTGCGGGAAGGCGTGACGTTCCACGACGGGACGCCCTTCAACGCCGAGGCGGTCAAGTTCAATTTCGACCGCATGCTCGACAAGACGAACAAGTACCATGACACGGGGCCCTTCCCGCTCGCCTTCTTCTTCTCCGACGTGGACAAGGTGAAGGCCGTCGACGACCACACGGTCGAGTTCGACCTGAAGAAGCCCTATGCGCCGTTCCTGTCCAACCTCGCCTATCCGACGGGGCTGATCGTCTCGCCCGCCGCGGTCAAGAAATACGGCAAGGATTTCGGCCGGCATCCGGTCGGGACCGGCGCCTACGAGTTCAAGCAATGGGACTCGAACTCCAAGGTCGTCGTGGCGAAGAACCCGGACTACTGGGACGGACCGCCGAAGCTCGACGCGGTCGTGTTCCGGCCGATCACCGACGCGAACACCCGGGTCGCGGAAATGCTGTCGGGGGGCATCGACGTCATGGTCGAGGTTCCCCCGGACAGCCTCAAGCAGTTCCGGGACAATCCGCAGTTCAAGATCCACGAGCAGGCCGGCCCGCATGTGTGGTTCCTGATCCTCGACACCAAGTCGGGTCCCTTCAAGAGCAAGAAGATCCGCCAGGCGGTCAACTACGCCATCAACAAGAAGGCGATCGTGGACGACGTGCTGCAGGGGACGGCGACGGTCGCCGCGGGTCCGACGCCGAAGGCCTTCGCCTGGGCGCACGACGACAGCCTGAAGCCCTATCCCTACGATCCGGAGAAGGCGAAGGCGCTGCTCAAGGAGGGCGGCTACGACGGCAAGCCGGTGACCTTCTACGTGACCCAGGGCGGCTCGGGCATGCTCGATCCGGTGGCCATGGGAACGGCGATCCAGGCGGACCTCCAGGCCGTCGGCATGAAGGTCGACATCAAGTCGTTCGAGTGGAACACCTTCCTCGGCAAGGTCAATCCCGGCCTGGAAGGCAAGGCCGACATGGCGGAAATGGCCTGGATGACCAACGATCCGGACACGCTGCCCTATCTCACGCTGCGCTCGGCCGCGCTGCCGTCGAAGGGCGGGTTCAACTCCGGCTACTATTCCAATCCGAAGGTCGACGACCTCCTGGAGAAGGCGCGCCAGTCGACCGACCAGGCGGAGCGCGCCAAGCTCTACAAGCAGGTGCAGGAGATCGTCCACGACGACGCGCCGTGGGCGTTCATCGCCAACTGGAAGCAGAACGCCGTGACGTCGGCGACCGTGAAGGGCTTCAAGCTGCAGCCGTCCTTCTTCCTCATGCTGCAGCACGTTTCGAAGGGGTGACGGGAGAGAGCGCTTCCGGCCGCGGCGGCGCCGCGGCCGGGGGCCTCGCCTCGCGGGACAGGCTGTCATGGGCGCCTATATCCTCAAACGGCTCCTCGCGGCGATACCGGTGCTGCTCGGGCTGACGGTCATCGTCTTCCTGATGATGGCGCTGATCCCCGGCAATCCGGCGCAGGCGATCCTCGGTTCCTACGCGACGCCGGAAAACGTCGCCCGCATCAATGCCGAGCTCGGCCTCGACAAGCCGCTGCCGCAGCAATACGCGATCTGGCTGGTCAACATCCTCCACGGCGATTTCGGCCGGTCCTATTCGCTCAACAAGCCGGTGATCGACGAGGTTGCGAACCGCTTCGCGGCGACTTTGGTGCTCGCCGGGACGTCGCTCGTCATCTGCTCGGTGCTCGGGCTGGCCGCCGGGGTCGTCTCGGCGGTGCGCCAGTTCGGCTGGGCCGACCGGATCATCACCTTCCTCGTCCTGATCGGGATTTCGACGCCTTCCTTCTTCCTCGGGCTCCTGATGATCCTGTTCTTCGCCGTCAAGGTGCGGCTCTTTCCGGCAAGCGGCATGTACGCCATCTACGGCGGCGGGGGGATCGGGGACCTCATCCATCACCTGACGCTGCCGGCGATCACGCTCGCCGTGGTCGCCACCGGCGTCATCGCGCGGCTGACGCGCACCGCGATGCTGGAGGTTTTGCGCCAGGACTATATCCGCACGGCGCGGGCCAAGGGCCTCAGCGAGCGCCGGGTGGTCTTCCGGCACGCCTTCAAGGCGGCGCTGGTCGGCGTCATCCCGGTCATCGGCATCCAGGCCGGCTTCGTGCTCGGCGGCGCCGTCTATATCGAGACGGTCTTCCAATGGCCGGGGATCGGCTCGATGCTGGTCAACGCCATCGCCACGCGCGACCTCCTCCTGGTGCAGGGCGGCGTGCTGGTGATCGCGGTCTCCTACGTGATCTTCAACCTCGTCGCGGACGTCGTCCAGACGCTTCTCGACCCGAGGCTCAGGCGATGACGGGCGCCGGGGCGGCGCTCGCGTCCGGCAAGTCCGGAGGGAGGCGGCGAGGCGGCCGGCCCGGCGCCGTGAGGCTGCTCCTCAACAACCGGCTCGCGGCGGCCGGCGTCGTCGTGCTCCTCGCCGTGGTGGTCGCGGCGCTCCTGGCACCGCTCCTGCCGATCGCCGATCCGGACGCGACGGCGCCGGCGGACCGGCTGCAGCTGCCGCTGTCGGCCGGCCATCTCCTCGGCACCGACGCCCTCGGCCGCGACATCCTCTCGCGTCTCCTCTGGGGCACGCGCGTCAGCCTCGCCGTCGGCGTGACGGCGACGCTGATCGCGGCCCTCTTCGGCTCGCTGATCGGGCTCGTCGCCGGCTACGGCTCGAAGCGGCTCGACGACGTCATGATGCGCGGCATCGACATGGTGATGGCGTTCCCCTACATCCTGCTCGCGCTCGCCATCGTCGCCGTGCTCGGCCCGGGCCTGATCAACGCGCTCTACGCCATCGCCGTCGTCAACATACCGTTCTTCGCGCGCAACATCCGCGGCATGACCGTCGGCCTGACGCGGCGGGAGTTCGTCGACGCGGCGCGGCTTTCGGGCAAGTCGAACGCGCGCATCCTGTTCGGCGAGATCCTGCCGAACGTCATGCCGGTGATCGTCATCACCATGTCGACGACGATCGGCTGGATGATCCTCGAGACGGCGGGGCTTTCCTTCCTCGGGCTCGGGGCCCAGCCGCCGCAGGCCGATCTCGGCTCGATGCTCGGCGACGGCCGGAAGATCCTCTTCACCGCGCCGCACGTCTCGATCGTGCCGGGCGTCATGATCTTCGCCGTCGTCATGAGCATCAACCTGATCGGCGACGGCATCCGCGACGTGCTCGATCCGCGGCTGAAGTCGGGCGCGCTGACGCGGCCGGTCGCGCGCACGGCGGTCGCGGCCGGGCGCACGCCCTCGACGGCGGCTCCGGTGGAAGGCGCCGTCCTCGACATGCGCGGGCTGAGGACGGAGTTCCATGTCGGCCGCTCGGTTCTGAAGGCGGTCGGCGGCGTCGATCTCCATATCGGCCCGGGCGAATGCCTCGGCCTCGTGGGGGAATCCGGGTCCGGCAAGTCGGTCACGGCCATGTCCGTCATGGGGCTGGTGCCCACGCCGCCGGGCCGGATCGTCGACGGCGTGGTGCTGCTCGACGGCGAGGACCTCGTTGCGGCCGGCGACGAGCGCATCCGCTCGCTGCGCGGCGGCGCCGTCAGCCACGTCTTCCAGGATCCGCTGTCGACGCTCCATCCGCTCTTCACCGTCGGCGACCAGCTCGTCGAGGCGATCCGGGCGCACCAGCCGCTGAAGCGCAGGGCGGCGCTCGAGCGGGCGCGGGACCTTCTGGACCTGGTGCGCATCCCCAACGCGGAGCGGCGCCTGGCGGCCTATCCGCACGAGCTTTCCGGCGGCATGCGCCAGCGCGTCTGCGTCGCCATGGCGCTCGCCAACGACCCGAGGATCATCATCGCCGACGAACCGACGACCGCGCTCGACGTGACCGTGCAGGCCCAGGTGCTGTCGCTGATGAACGGGCTGCGCAGGGAGAAGAACGCGGCCATCCTCTTCATCACCCACGATTTC
The DNA here is from genome assembly GCA_963838155.1 of uncultured Alphaproteobacteria bacterium. GTDB lineage: Bacteria > Pseudomonadota > Alphaproteobacteria > Rhizobiales > Rhizobiaceae > Pararhizobium_B. Next base: position 147,293 of record CAWIQE010000038.1, on the reverse strand, counting down.
GGCGTCGTGTCGGCCGTCTGCGACCGCGTCGCGGTGATGTATGCGGGGCGCATCGTGGAAACCGGGACGACCGAGGAGATCCTCGCTTCGCCGGCCCATCCCTACACGCGCAAGCTCATCGACTGCGTACCGGTGCTCGGCCAGCCGGAGCGACGGCTCGATGCCATCGCCGGGCTCCCGCCGAGCGTCGACGACCTGCCGGAAGGCTGCGCCTTCGCGCCGCGCTGCCCGTTCGCGGAGGCCGATTGCCGGCGCGGCGACATCGCGCTCGTGGCTAGAGGGGGACACCGCGCCGTGCGCTGCATCCATCCGCTCGAAGCCGGGGAAGGCGAGGGTGCCGATGGATAGGGGCGCTCCCGTGCTGATGAGGGCGGACGACGTCCGGCGCACCTTCGGCGGCGGCAGGACGCTCCTCGGCCGAACGCTGCCGGGCGTGCAGGCGCTTTCGGGCGTGTCGCTGTCGATCCGGCGCGGGGAAACGCTCGGCATCGTCGGGGAATCGGGATGCGGCAAGTCGACGCTCGCGCGGCTCATCGCCGGCCTCGACCGGCCGACGGGCGGCACGATGCGGCTTGGAGAGGACGACGTCGGGGCGCTGGCCAGGCGCGATCTCGCCGCGCTCGCCCGCAGGGTCCAGTACGTCTTCCAGGATCCCGTCTCCTCGCTCAATCCGCGCAAGACCGTGCGCGCCATACTCGAGGCGCCGCTCGTCCATCTCCTCGGTCTCGACCGGGCCGCCCGCGAGGCGCGCATCTCGGAGCTGATGGACGCCGTGAACCTCAGGGCCGAGTTCCTGGAGCGCTATCCGCACGAGTTCTCCGGCGGCCAGGCCCAGCGCATCGGCATCGCGCGCGCGCTCGCGGCCGATCCGGAGCTGATCGTCCTCGACGAGCCGGTGTCGGCGCTCGACGTCTCGGTGCAGGCCCAGGTGCTCAACATCCTCGATGCGCTCAAGCGCGACTTCGACCTGACCTACGTTTTCATCAGCCACGACCTCTCGGTCGTCGAGAGCGTCAGCGACCGGGTCGCGGTGATGTATTTCGGCCGGCTCGTGGAGGTGGGCGACCGCGATGCCGTCTTCGCGCGTCCGCGCCACCCCTATACGAACCTGCTGCTGGCGTCCGCCCTGGCGCCGGGGCGGAGATCGGCGATCGCCGCGGACGCCGACACGGAACTGCCCGACCCCTACGACCCGCCGCCGGGCTGCGCCTTCGCCAAGCGGTGCCCGCGCCGCACCGACCGTTGCACGGCCAGCGTGCCGCCGCTGGAGCCGAAGGGCGACGACGAGGGCCATAGGGCGGCGTGCTTCCATCCGCACGACGGCGGCTAGGGGCGGGCGATGGAGAAGGACCGCGACACCCCCAGCGACGGCGCGCCCCCGCAGGCGGGCAAGAGACGCCGGAAGCGGCCCGACATCCTCGGCGACGCCATCCGCGACCGGATCGTCCAGGCCGGTCTCGCCCCCGGCGACCGGGTGCCCCCGGAGTGGCTCGGCCCGCAGTCCCTCAAGGCGTCGAGAGGCACGCTGCGCGAGGCGCTGAAGATCCTGGAATTCCAGGGACTGATCTCCACCAAGACCGGCCCCGGCGGCGGCGTCTTCGTGTCCTCGATCGAGCCGGAGGACGCCATCCGGCTGCTCGACAACCTCTTTCTCTATCGGCCGCCGTCGATCCGGGACATCTACGCCATCCGCAAGTTCGTCGAGCCGGAACTGGCGGCCTCGGCGGCCGGCAGGCTCTCCGCCGATGCGCTCGGCAGGCTGAAGGGGACCATCCGCCTCTACGAGGCCGAGCCGCGCTCGGCGGAGGAGGAATACGGCCAGCGCATGGCCGAACTCGACTTCCACGCGGAACTCGCCCGCCATGCGCCGAACCGGCTTCTCGGCTTCATCGCCGTGTTCCTGCTCAGCCTGCTGCGCGACATGACGGTGTGCCGGGACATCTACCGGCTGCCGAACCCGCAGCTGCGCGAGACCGGCCTCAACTACCAGATCCGGCTGATGCGGGCGATCGAAGCGGGCGAGGAGGACCGGGCACGCGGCCTCATGCTGGAGCACATGGCCGAAGCCGAACGATACATGCTCGAGCGCGCCGCGCTGCGCGAGCGGGTGCGGCGCTAGAGCGTGTCCGCGCTTCACGGAATCGCGGACACGCTCTAAGTCTTTGTTTTTACGCGCTTCCGGACGGAAAACCGGGTTCCACTTTTCCTGGAAGCGCTCTAGCGGCTGTCCTTATGCGCTTCCGAACGGAGCCTGAGCGGGGAAAACGGCGCCCCGGGGCCGAGCCGCGATGGGGCCGGGCCCTGTCGCGCGGCAGGCGGTCGCCGCCCGCGAAGCGGGCTCAGTGCAGGACGAACCGCGCCGCGGAGGCCGCGGAGTTCAGCGCGTCGCCGCTCAGACGGGAGACGAGGATCTGCTCCCGCTCGGCGAACCAGACGAACGCCTCGCGGGCCGCCTCCTTGTCCATCGCGCCCGCCAGCGCCGACGCGCAGACCGAGATGGCATGGGAATGCTCGGCGGCGCGTCGTCCCGACCATTTCCGAAGAAACGTCGCGGCTTCCGTCGCCGAAGCGATCTGCCTGCAGAAATAGTCGCTCGCGAAGACCCATACCGGGTTGTCGAACGCTCGATTGCGCATGGACGTCGTACGCCCCCTCTCGCCGCTGGTGCCCCCCGGCCTCCAAACGGTTTACAGTCTTTTACGGAGGTAGAAATCCACCGGCCGCGCTCGATTCGAGCCCCGGAGTGCTTCGCCCATCCGACTCGGATTTTTGCCAATTCCAGGGCCGGCGTCAAGCATCTCTCCGGGGGATCAACCGTCGAACAGGTCCCTGCCGATATACGAGCCTTCGGCGGGTGCGGGCGGGACGTAGAAGATCGCCGAGCCGATGTGGGCGATGTATTCGTTCAGGGCGTCGGCGGCGCCGAGACGGGTCTGCAGCCGCTCGAAATGGGCCGGGTCGTTCTGGTAGGAGATGAACAGCAGCCCGGCGTCGAGCGTGCCGAACCGGTCGATGCCGTCGGTGTAATTGTAGGAGCGCCGCAGGATCTTCACGCCGCCGTTGTTCTCGTGGGCGGCCAGGCGGATATGGGCGTCGGCGGGAATGATCGGGCTGCCGTCGGCGCCTTTCCCGTGGAAGTCCGGCGTGTCGAATTCGTGCGTGCCGGTCAACGGCGCGCCGGAGACCTTGTGGCGACCGAACACGCGGTTCTGGTCGACGACGCGGGCGGTGTCCCAGTTCTCGATCCGCATCCGGATCTTGCGGACGACCTGATAGGTGCCCCGGCGCTGCCCGGCCGGGCCGTCGCCGATCCAGACGAAGCGGTCGAAGTCCGCGTCCTGCCTGACGTTCCGGGTACCGTCCTTGAAGCCGAAGAGATTGCGCGGCGTCGACTGGCCCTTTCCGGCGGAGGCTCGACCGAAGCCGAGCACCGCCCAGCGTGTCGCCGCCGTGCCGGTGCGGCGGGCGATGCGGGCGAGGTCGCGGACGGCGTGATAGGCGACCTGCGGATCCTCGGCGCAGGCCTGGAGGGAGAGGTCGCCGCCGGTGAACTCCGGTTCGAGGGCCTCGCCGGGAAGGCGCACCAGGTCGCGCAGCAGGGCGGGTTTCCTGTCGGCGAGGCCGTAGGTTTCGGAAAAGACCTTCGGCCCGAGGCCGACTGTCACCGTCAGCGATGCCGGACCGAGGTCCAGGGCCTCGCCCGTGTCGAGCCCGACGGCGCCGGGCCGTCCGGGCTCGACCGCCCCGACGGTGCGCCCTTTCGTCAGCTCGGCGATCGCGGCGGACCATCGCGCCAGAAGCACCTGCAGGTCGGAACGCCTCGAAGAGACCAGGTCGAAGGTCATGAAGAAGACGTGGCGCTGCGGCGGCGTGGCGATGCCGGCCTGTTCGCCGCCGCCATAGAAGGGGACGGTGCCGGAGAAGGTGTCGGCCGCGGCGGCCCCGGGGAGGCTGGGCGCGAGGGCGCCGCCGGCCGCGGCCGCAAGCAGGAGCCGGCGGCGGGAGAGGCGTCCCCTCGGGGTGTCGGATCCTGTCGCTCATTGGTCGGACGCCCAGGCCGCGGACGCGACCTTTTCGGCGATGCGGGAGAGCGGCTCCTGGAGCGCCTGGACGGCGCGGCTGATGCGGGCGGCGTCGCTCGCCTTCAGCGCCGCGGTGTAGCGCCGGTAGCCGCCGGGTTCCTCGGGGTCGCGGTAGCGCTCGAGGGTCGCCTTCACCGCGTCGAAGCCGGCCCCGACCCGCTTCGTCAGGTCGGGATCGATCTTCTCCATGCCGGGCGCGAGGAAGGCGAACGCCTGCTCGGCGCCCTCGACGTTGCCGGCGATGTCGACGAGGTCGTAGTGGCTGTAGGCTTCCTCCTCGCCGCTGATCTTGCCGGTCTGGACCTCCTCGAGGAGGCCGGCCGCGCCGTTGGCGAGGTCTTCCGGCCTGTAGCGCAGCGTCTTCACCAGATCGTCGAGCATGCCCACATGCTTGACGAGGCCGGCCGCCAGTTCCTTCGTTTCGTCGGTGATCCGGCCCTTGTCGAAGAGGTCGCGCTCGACGGCGTGGAAGCCGTGCCAGCCGACCGCGGGGTCGAGGTTGGAGGCCCGCATGTCGATGAGGTAGTCGAGATTGCCGGCATTGTCGGTCACCTGGTGGCCGGGCAGCACGAAGCCTTCGACGCTCGATTCGATGCGCTCGTAGAACTGGCGCGCCTGCGGATATTCGGCCTTCGCGGCGGCGAGGTCGCCCCTGTCGACATCGGCGGCCAGGCGGCCGACCGCGGTGACCATCGCGTCGACGACGCCGCCGACGTAGCGGGCGTAGCCCTTCGCGCCTTGCGAGAGGAGCGCGGGGATGCCGCCGGTCGGTGCGGGTGCCGGCCTGCCGACGACGCGGAAGGCCTTCGTGTCCTTTTCGGCGCCGGGACAATAGACCTGGTAGCGGCCGCCGCCGAGCGTGATCGTGAAGCTGACGGGCGGCAGGCCCGGGGCGAGGTTTTCCTTCTCGCCGAGGATGCGGTTGCCGCTCAGGAGTTCGACCTCGGCGATCGCCGTCGCCGTCCGGTTGACGACTGTGAAGGTGACCGGGCCGGCCTTCGCGGTGTCGTGGTCGAGAGAGCAACTGCCTCCGTCCTCGCCGGTCAGCGTGACCGTCACCTGCGAGACGCCGTTCCTGACCGGTGCGCCGGCTGCGTGAGCCGGCTCTGCGACGGCGAGGAGTGCGAGGGAAGCGGCGGAGGCGACGAGGCCGAGGCCGGAGCGCATCCGGGTTTCGCGGCGAGATCGTTCGCTCCTTGCTGGACTTGCCTTAGCGGGCGGCATGGGTTGCTCCTTTGCTCGATGGTTCCCGGGCGAGTGGATCGGGGTCTTTCGTGCCGGGCGCCCGCGCGAGCGCGACGAGGCTCCGGGCGGCGAAGGCGGCGATCGCGAGGGCGGCCGCGAGAAGCGCCAGCGGCAGCCGGACCGCCCAGAAGCGGTGCTCGGCGCGGGCGGCCGAACGGGCGGCGGCCGTGGCGGCGGCGCGGTCGCGGTCGGCGGCGGAGAGCCGCCATCGCATGGGGAGTCCGCCCGGCAGGGACGTCCTGGCGGTCAGCGTTCGCGGGGTCTGCAGGCCGCCGCCGGAGATCGTGACGAGGGTGGTCCCGTTTCCCGCGGCGTCCAGGAGCAGGCCTTCGGCGGTCCATATCCTCACCGAGCGGTGCGTCGACCACGCGGCGGAGAACGGCCCGGGATGCGAGCGCGGATCGAGGCCGACGGGCACCCGTCCGCCCGACAGCGCGACGATCCGGTCGAGCGTCAGGGTTTCGGGCGCGCCGGCCGGTGCGCCCGTCGGCTCCATGGTCCATTCCACGGCATCGGCACCGTCGTGGCGCACGTGCCGCCGGCCGTCGCCGTCGAGCACGAGGAGCCGCTCGCGGCCTCCCGCGGACGATAGCCGGATGCGCGCCGGCGTGTCGCCCGTCGCGGGTTCGAGCCGCGCGGTTGCCACGGTCCGTCCGTCGGGGGCGACGAGCGCCGCCTCGTCCGGAAGCGCGGCGCGGGGCACCGGATGGAGAAGGGCGAGCGCCAGGGCGAGCGCCAAAAGGGCGCCGGCGCCGGCGAGGCGCAGGCGCGCCGAGGTGCGCGGCCGCGGGCGCCAGGCGGAGGGCCAGAAGACGTAGACGGCCACCGGCACCAGATAGGCGGCCCAGCCGATCGCCTCGACCAGCCGCGGATCGGCGGGGATCCCGAGCACGCCGGTGAGCAGCGCGGAGCGGACCGTGCCCGGCGCGACCAGCCAGGACAGATCGATCGTGCGTTGCTGGCCGACCAGCAGCCAGCCGGCTTCGTGGGCGTTGCGCAGCGACGTCGCGACGAGGCCGGCTGCCACGAGGAGAAGAAAGACGTTGGTGATCCGGAAGAAGCGCGACAGGTCGATGCGGACCGCGCCGGCGAAGATGCCCCAGCCGATGCCGACGGCAGCGAGGAGCCCGGCGAAGGCGCCGGCCGCCGTCAGCGCCGCCGACTGGGCGGCGGAGACCGTCGCCAGCAGGAAGACGCCGGTTTCGAAGCCCTCCTTCAGGACGGCGAGGAAGGCCATGGCGACCAGCGCATGGCGGCCCGCCCGGCCGAGCGCGTTCGCCGCCTCGGCCTCGATCTGCCGCTTCATGTCCCGCGCGTGGGCGTTCATCCAGGCGATCATGCCGGTGACGAAGACGACCGCGACGGCGCCGACGAGCGCCTCCATCCCTTCCTGCCCGGCCTGCGGGAGCGACCGCTCCGCGAGGTCGAGCGCGACGCCGACCGCCACCGACAGAGCGACGGCGAGGGCGACGCCGACCCACATGGCGCCGAGCGGCCGGCCGTTCCTGCGCAGATAGGCGGCGATGATCCCGACGATCAGCGCCGCCTCCAGTCCCTCCCTGAGGCCGATGACGAACGTCGCGAGCATGGCGTTTTCGTTTCCCCTTGCCTTTCGCGCCGCGGCCGGCGACCCCGCGGCGTTCGCGATCCGCGGCGCCGGGTACGATTTTCCGACGGCGCCGGGCAGCGCTTTTAACTTGAGTATTTTAGTCATGTTTATGAGGGCCGGGAGCGGTTTGTCAACACCGCCGGCCGGGGGGGTGCGTGCGAAAGATGCCGACGGCCCAAGCCGGCCTTGCGCCGGCCAGTCGCGTTATTTAAGACCCGCGAATTCAGAGAGGAGAGCACATGCCGGGGCTGCAGACGCCGTATTACCTCATCGACCGGACCAGGCTCGGCGCCAATCTCGAAATCATCGACCGGGTCCGGTCGGCGTCGGGGGCCAAGGTGCTGCTGGCGCTGAAGTGCTTCGCCTCGTGGGCCGTCTTCGACCAGATGCGCGCGCATTTGGACGGCACGACGTCGTCCTCGCTCTACGAGGTCCGGCTCGGCCGCGAGCGGTTCGGCGGCGAGACGCACGCCTACAGCGTCGCCTATGGCGAGGACGAGATCGACGCGGTCGTCGGCTATGCGGACAAGATCATCTTCAATTCCGTCTCGCAGCTCCGGCGCTTCGCGCCGAGGAGCGCGCGGATCGCACGGGGCCTGCGCCTCAATCCCGGCGTCAGCACGTCCGGCTTCGATCTCGCCGACCCGGCGCGGCCGTTCAGCCGCCTCGGCGAATCGAACCCGGAGACCGTCGCGGAGGTCGTCGACCTGGTGGACGGATTCATGGTCCACAACAATTGCGAGAACGAGGATTTCGACCTCTTCGACAGGGTGCTGGCAAAGACCGAGGAACGGTTCGGCCATCTGTTCGCGCGGGCGAACTGGGTGAGCCTCGGCGGCGGGATCCATTTCACCGGCGACGGCTATCCGGTCGACGCTTTCTGCCGGCGGCTCGCGGAGTTCTCGCAGCGCCATGGCGTGGCGGTCTACCTCGAACCCGGCGAGGCCGCGATCACAGGGAGCACGACGCTGGAGGTGAGCGTCCTCGACACGCTCTTCAACGGAAAGCACCTCGCCATCGTCGACAGCTCGGTCGAGGCGCACATGCTCGACCTGCTGATCTACCGCGAGAGCGCCGCCATCGAACCGGACGCGGGTCCGCATCGCTACATGGTGTGCGGGAAATCCTGCCTGGCAGGCGACATCTTCGGCGAGTTCGACTTCCCGGCGCCGCTCGAGGTCGGCGACCGCCTCTCCATCCGGGACGCCGGGGGGTACACCATGGTCAAGAAGAACTGGTTCAACGGCGTGCGCATGCCGTCGATCGCCATCCGGGAGACGGACGGCAGCGTCCGCGTCGTGCGCGCTTTCACCTATGCGGACTACGAGGCGAGCCTCTCGTGACCGATTCCAGCCGAAACCGGGAGACATCACCGAGATGAAGAAGAACGTGCTGATCATCGGGGCCGGCGGCGTGGCGCAGGTCGTCGCGCACAAATGCGCCCAGAACAACGACGTCCTCGGCGACATCGGCATCGCCTCGCGGACCGTGGCGAAATGCGAGGCGATCTGCGCCTCCGTGGCCTCGAAGGGGAGCATGAAGGTGGCCGACGGGCGGATGACGGCCCACGCGCTCGACGCGCTCGACGTCTCCGCCACGAAGCGCCTGATCGAGGAGACCGGAAGCTCGATCGTGATCAATGTCGGATCGGCCTTCGTCAACATGCCGGTGCTGTCGGCCTGCCTGGAAACCGGAGCGGCCTATATCGACACGGCCATCCACGAGGATCCGCTCAAGATCTGCGAGACGCCGCCCTGGTACGCCAACTACGAATGGAAGCGGCGCGAGGCCTGCGCGGCGGCCGGCGTCACGGCGATCCTCGGCGCCGGCTTCGACCCGGGCGTCGTCAACGCCTATGCGGCGCTGGCGCGCGACGAATTCTTCGACCGGATGGACTCCATCGACATCGTCGACGTCAACGCCGGCGACCACGGGCGCTATTTCGCCACCAATTTCGATCCGGAGATCAATTTCCGCGAGTTCACGGGGCAGGTCTGGTCCTGGCAGGAGGGCCGGTGGACGTCGAACAAGATGTTCGAGGTGCGGCGCGACTGGGACCTGCCGGTCGTCGGGACGCGGACGACCTACATGACGGGCCACGACGAGATCCATTCGCTCTCCCAGACCCTCGACGTTCCGACCGTCCGGTTCTGGATGGGGTTCGGCGAGCGCTACATCACGGTCTTCACGGTCCTGAAGAACCTCGGGCTTCTGTCGGAGCAGCCGGTGACGACGGCTGAGGGGCAGGAGGTCGTGCCGCTGAAGGTCGTCAAGGCGGTGCTGCCGGACCCGGCGTCGCTGGCGCCGGACTACACCGGCAAGACCTGCATCGGCGACGTCGTCAGGGGCAGCAAGGACGGCAGGGAGCGCGAGGTCTTCATCTACAACGTCGCCGACCACGCGGACGCCTACCGCGAGGTCGGCAGCCAGGGCATCTCCTATACGGCGGGGGTTCCGCCCGTCGCCGCGGCGATGCTCGTCGCCGACGGGCGCTGGGACGTGCGCAAGATGGTCAACGTGGAAGAGCTGCCGCCGCGGCCGTTCCTCGCCCTCATCGACCGCATGGGCCTGCCGACCTCCGTCACCGTCGACGGCCGGCCGCACGAGCTGGGTGCGGCGGGCTGAAGCCTGTTCGTGATATGGAACGTTCCAAAAATATCGGGAAGACGTCGATTTTCCGAGGCCTGTTTGCGAGAAACCGGCGGGGAACGAAAACAGCTTAAATTGACTGCAAAACAGTATATTAGGGCGGCCCTCTCGGGCTCCGGCCTCTACAACTTGACAAGTGTCTCGCAAGGAGTTTAGAACGTTCCAAATTCTCGAAAGGTGTGGAACGGTGCCGTCGACCAAGGCCACCATCCTGGATATCGCCCGCAAGGCGGGCGTCTCGAAATCCACCGTGTCCCTCGTCCTGCAGGGGAGCGGGCTGGTGCGTGCCGAGACGACGGAGCGGGTGCGGACCGCCATGGAAGACGTCGGCTACGTCTACAACCGCGGCGCCGCCAATCTGCGCCGTTCCCGGTCCAACGTGGTCGGGATGGTGATCAACGACCTGATGAACCCGTTCTTCGTGGAGCTGGCCGTCGGCATCGAGCGCGCGTTCCAGGGCGCCGGGATCGTCCCCTTCATCGCCCACACCTCCGAAAGCCCGGTGCGGCAGGCCGAGGTGATCAAGTCGCTGATGGAGCAGGGCGTGGCCGGCCTCATCGTGTCGCCGGCGCGCGGCACGGCCGCGGATGCCTTCGACCGCCCGAGATCTGCGGGCATCCCGGTGGTGCTCGCGATGCGGCGGATCCCGGCGAGCCGTGTTCCGGCGGTCGTTCCGGACAACCGCAGGGGCGCGGCGGCGGCGACGGCGCATCTCATCGAGACGGGGCACCGGCGGATCGCCTTCTTCGGCGGCTTTTCCGACCTGGTCGTCGCCGACGAGCGGCTGGCCGGCTATCGCGACGCGCTCGCCGCCCACGGCCTGGAGGTCGACGAGGGGCTCGTCATCCCCGGCGAGACGAACCGGCGCGGCGGCCTCGCCTGCCTGGAGGCGGCGATGCGGCTCGACGTTCCGCCGACGGCGGCGGCCTGCTTCAACGACGCGGTGGCCTTCGGGGCCATGCTCGGCCTGCGCCAGCGCGGCCGCGAGCCGGGCGTGGATTTCGCGGTCGTCGGCTTTGACGACGTCGCCGAGGCGGAGCACTACGTGCCCGCGCTGACCAGCGTTTCGGTCGATCCGGTCGGGCTCGGAGAGCGCGCCGCGCATGCGGTGCTCAGGATGATGCAGGGCGGCACGATCGAGGGCGAGGACCATGTCGGGGCCGTCAACCTCGTGGTCCGGGAGAGCAGCCGGAACCGCGGCAAACCGCAGCAAGGGAGAAGCCAATGACGATCCGCTGGGGCCTGATCGGCGCGAGCACCATCGCGCGGGAATACGTGATCGGCGCGATCCGCGCCAAGGGCGAGGGCGAGATTTCCGCCGTCATGAGCTCGGACGAGGGCCGCGGCCGCGCCTATGCCGCGGAGAACGGCATTCCGGCCTCGTTCACGGACATCGACACCCTCCTCTCCGCCGACATCGACGCCGTCTACATCTCGACGACGAACGAGCTGCATCTCGAGCAGGCGCTCGCGGCCGCGAAGGCGGGCAAGCACGTCCTGTGCGAGAAGCCGCTGGCGCTCACCTCGGACGACGCGCGCCGCATGGTGGCCGCCTGCCGGCAGGCCGGCCTGGTGCTGGCGACGAACCATCACCTGCGCAATGCCGGTGCCCACCGCGCCATGCGCGAGGCGATCGCCGCCGGCCGCATCGGCCGGCCCCTGGCCGCACGGGTCTTCCATGCGGTCTATCTTCCCGAGCACCTGCAGGGATGGCGCCTCGGCGCTCCGGAGGCCGGCGGCGGCGTCGTGCTCGACATCACGGTCCACGACGCCGATACGCTGCGCTTCGTGCTCGACGACGACCCGGTCGAGGTGACGGCGCTGACGCAGTCGGCGGGCATGGCCACCTCCGGCCTGGAGGACGGGGCGATGACGGCGATGCGCTTCCGCTCGGGGCTGATTGCGCAGACCCACGACGCCTTCACCGTGCGCTACGCCGGCACTGGCTTCGAGGTGCACGGAAGCGAGGGGTCGCTCATCGCGCGGGACGTGATGACGCAGAAGCCCGTGGGTACGGTGATCCTGCGCGACGCGCGCGGCGAGGAGGAACTGTCCTTCGACCGCGGCGGGCTCTACGAGCGGGCGCTTGCGGCCTTCCACGCCGCCGTTCGCGGCGAGGGCGTGCCTGCGGCGAGCGGCGAGGACGGCGTCTGGTCGCTCGCGACGGCGGAAGCCGCGCTCGCGTCGGCCCGAAGCCGGACGACGGTCGCCGTCGACCCGAAGCTCGACGGCCTGTCGTGAGCAAGGTCGTTTCCGCCAGCGAGGCCGCCGGCCTCATCCGCGACGGCATGACCGTCTCCGTCTCCTCGTCGAGCGGTCTCGGCTGCCCGGACGCCGTGCTCGCGGCGATCGGGGCGCGCTTCGACGGCGAGGGCCATCCGCGTGACCTGACGACGCTCCACCCCATCGCGGCCGGCGACATGTACGGCATCAAGGGGATCGATCATCTCGCCAAACCCGGCCTCTTGAAGCGGACGCTCTGCGGGTCCTACCCGTCCGGGCCGTCGTCGGCCGAGCCGCCGGAGATCTGGAAGATGATCGGCAGCGACGGCGTTGCCGCCTACAACGTGCCCTCCGGCATCCTCTTCGACATGCACCGGGAGGCGGCGGCGAAGCGGCCGGGCGTGCTCACCAAGGTCGGCCTCGACACCTTCGTCGACCCGGCGCGCGAGGGCTGCGCCATGAACGCCAGCGCGGCGCGCGCGCCGATCGTGCGGCGGGAGACCTTCGCCGGCGAGGAGTGGCTGTTCTTCCCGTCGATCGTGCCGGACGTCGCCATCATCCGGGCGACGAGCGCGGACGGGCGCGGCAACCTGACCTACGAGCACGAGGGCGCCTATCTCGGCGGCCTCGAACAGGCGCTGGCGGCACGCAACAACGGCGGCATCGTCATCGCGCAGGTGAAGCGGGAGGTCGCCACCGGCTCCCTGAAGCCGCACGACGTGCGCGTGCCCGGCGTGCTGGTCGACTGCGTGGTCGTCGATCCGGACCAGCTGCAGACGACGCAGACGCCCTACGATCCCGCGATCTCGGGCGAGATCTTCCGGCCGGACGGCTCCTTCCGCACGCCGGAGATGGGCATCCAGAAGGTCATCGCCCGGCGCGTCGCCACGGAGCTTTCCGACGGCATGGCCGTCAATATCGGCTTCGGCATATCGGCGAACGTGCCGCGCATCCTCATCGAGGAGGGCTGCCACGGCGCGGTCACCTGGGTGATCGAGCAGGGGGCGGTCGGCGGCGTGCCGCTGCTCGACTTCAAGTTCGGCTGCGCGTCGAACGCGGACGCCTTCATGCCGTCGCCGCACCAGTTCACCTATTTCCAGGCCGGCGGGTTCGACGCCTCGCTGCTGTCGTTCCTGCAGATCGGCCGGGACGGCTCCGTCAACGTGTCGAAGCTCTCGGCGCGGCCGCACGTCACCGCGGGGGCGGGCGGCTTCGTCGACATCACGGCGCGGGCGAAGAAGATCGTCTTCTCGGGAATGTTCAATGCCGGCGCCAAGGTCGGCGTGGCCGGAGGTGCGGTCGTCGTCGAGAAGGAGGGCAGGCTGAAGAAGCTGGTCGAGGCGGTGGAGCACGTCTCCTTCTCCGGCCGGCGCGCCGTCGCGCAAGGGCAGGACATCACCTATGTCACCGAGCGCTGCGTGATGCGGCTGACGCCGGAGGGCGTGACGGTGACCGAGATCGCGCCCGGCATCGATCTCGAAACGCAGGTTCTCGGGCAGTCGGAGTTTCCGCTGATCGTCGCGCGGGACCTGAAGACCATGGACGCCGGCCTCTTCGCGGAGGGGCCGTTCGGCCTGACGCTTCCGCCGAAGGAGGCGCGGCATGGCTGACGCGCGCATTTCCGTCTCCGTCGAGGCGCCGGTGGCGGTGGTCACGATCCGCCGCGCCGACAGGCTGAACGCCTTCGATCTCGGCATGCTGGAGGCGCTGGAGGAGGCGTGCGAGACGGTCGAGGCCGACCGGTCGGTTCGTGCCGTCATCCTCACCGGGGAGGGCAAGGCCTTTTCGGCCGGCGGCGACGTCAAGGCCTGGGGCGCGATGCGGGCGGAGGAATTCGGCCATCGGTGGGTGCGCTACGGCCACCGCGTCTTCTCGCGGCTTGCGACCCTGCGCATGCCGACGATCGCGGCGATGAACGGCCATGCGCTCGGCGGCGGGCTGGAGCTCGCGGCGGCGGCGGACCTGCGCATCGCCGAACGGCAGGCGACGATCGGGATGCCGGAGACGAGCCTCGGCATGGTGCCCGGCTGGTCGGGCACGCAGCGGCTCGTCCGGCGCTTCGGTGTGCAGGCCGTGCGCCGCATGGTGCTCGGCGGCGAGGTGTTCTCGGCGGAGGAGGCGCGGGCGCTCGGCCTGGTCGACCGCGTGGTGGAGACCGGCGAGGCGCTTGCGGCAGCGCGGGAACGCGCCATGCTGATCGCCGAGCGCGGGCCGGCCGCGCTGGAAATCTCGAAACTGATGATCGCGGCCGCCGGCGGCGAGGATACGGGCGAGGCCGTCGAGGCGCTGGGCTCCATCCTCGCGGCACGGACCGGCGACCTCGCCGAAGGCGTCGCCGCGTTTCGCGAGAAGCGCAAGCCGCGCTTCGAGGGCGAGTGGTGATGGCGGAGGCAAGGGCCTTTTCCCCCGGTTTGGCGGCCTGCCGGTGGAACACTACGGAAGGAGCGGTTGGCATTGCCGGATCCGTCGATTACGGTTCGACAGTTGCGGTCTGCCCGCAGGGCGGGCGGCCTGCCTTGGCGGGCGATCGCCGGTCGGGCAACGGGCGGGAACTCATGCACCATGCGTGGAGGGTTTCACGAACAGAACGACGGACCGGACGTACGCACCGCAAGGGTGTGCTGCCGCGCCGGTGCGTCGCCGAAGATTTCTTCCGGCTGGGGGCCGGCAGAAGGTGAGTCACGCCAGTTCGCGTGGCGTTTTCAAGACGATCGGGAGGATCGAAATCATGCGTAGACTTCTAGTGACAACGGCGCTCGCCATGCTGATGGCGGCTCCGGCCGCGATGGCCCAGGACAACAAGGGCGAGGTTCGCGTCGTCCATTGGTGGACCTCGGGCGGCGAAGCCGCGGCGCTCAACGTGCTCAAGGAAAACCTGCAGAAAGAGGGCATCGCCTGGAAGGACGTGCCGATCGCCGGCGGCGGCGGCGCGCAGGCGATGACGGCGCTGAGGGCCATGGTGACGGCCGGAAACGTGCCGACGGCCGTGCAGATGCTCGGCTTCGACATCCAGGACTGGGCCCAGACGGGCGTGGTCGGCAACCTCGACGACGTGGCCAAGAAGGAGAACTGGGGCGAGGTCATCCCGGCCGGACTCCAGAAATTCGCCAAGTATGACGGCCACTGGGTCGCCGCGCCGGTCAACATCCACTCCGTCAACTGGATCTGGGTGAACAAGGCGAACATGGACAAGCTCGGCATCAAGGAACCGCCGAAGACCATGGACGACCTGTTCGCCGATCTCGACAAGGCGAAGGCGGCGGGCATCGTTCCGCTCGCCCAGGGCGGCCAGCCCTGGCAGGAAGCGACGATGTTCGATTCGGTCGTCATCTCGACCAACGGGCTCGACTTCTACAAGAAGGCCTTCCTCGACCTCGACGAGAGCGCGCTGAAGTCCGACGAGATGAAGAAGGCCTTCGAGAACCTGGCGAAGCTGTCGACCTACACCGACAAGGCCTATTCCGGGCGCGACTGGAACCTCGCCACGGCGATGGTGATCAAGGGCGACGCGCTCATGCAGGTCATGGGCGACTGGGCGAAGGGCGAGTTCCGCAACGCCCACAAGAAGGCCGGCGAGGACTTCGCCTGCTACCGCTTCCCCGGAACGAAGGGCGACGTGGTCTTCAACTCGGACATGTTCGTGATGTTCAAGGTCGGCGCCGACCGCCGTCCGGCGCAGGAGGCCATGGCGTCCGCGATCGAGGATCCGGGCTTCCAGTCCTCGTTCAACGTCGTCAAGGGCTCGGTGCCGGCGCGCACCGACGTGCCGGACACGGACTTCGGCCCCTGCGGCAAGATGGGCATGGCCGACGTCAAGCAGGCCAACAAGGACGGCACACTCGTCGGGTCGCTCGCCCAGGGCTACGGCCAGCCGGCGGCGATCAAGAACGCCTATTACGACGTGGTGACCAAGGTCTTCCACGGCCAGATGAAGCCGGACGACGCGCCGGCGGCGCTGGCCACGGCCATCGACGCGGCGAAATAGCCGATCCCCGCCGCGCCGGTTGAAAGACCGGCGCGGCGGATGCGCCTTGCCTGACGGTGCCCGGGGGACGACCGGGGCACCGCAAGAGGCCGCCGTCACTGGGAGGACCGACAGATGACAACATTCGACGTCGCCCCGATCGCGGAGCCGGAAGGCATTCGCGACCGGTCGATGCGCGCACTTCAGAACTGGCTGCCGCGCCTGGTGCTGGCGCCGTCCTTCGCCGTGATCCTGCTCTTCGTCTACGGCTTCATCCTCTGGACGCTCTACCTGTCGTTCTCCAAGTCGCGGATGCTGCCGAACTACGACTGGGCGGGCCTGCGCTCCTACGAGCGCCTGTGGTCGCTGCCCAACTGGTACGTCGCGATCCACAACCTCCTCATCTTCGGCGTGCTCTACATCTCGATCTGCATCCTGCTCGGGCTGCTGCTGGCGATCCTTCTCGACCAGAAGATCCGGGGCGAGGGCGTGCTGCGGCCGATCTATCTCTATCCGATGGCGATTTCCTTCATCGTCACCGGCACGGCGTGGAAGTGGTTCCTGGCGCCCGATCTCGGGCTGGAGAAGACCATGCACGCATGGGGCTGGACGAGCTTCAAGTTCGACTGGCTCGTCGACAACCACATGGCGATCTACACGATCGTCATCGCCGGCGTCTGGCAGACGACGGGCTTCTGCATGGCGATGTTCCTCGCCGGCCTGCGCGGCATCGACGGCGAGATGATCAAGGCCGCCCAGATCGACGGCGCGTCGACCTTCGCGATCTACCGGCGGATCATCATCCCGCAACTCAGGCCGGTCTTCCTGTCGGCGGTCATCGTGCTCGCCCACATGACGATCAAGTCCTACGACCTGGTCGTCGCGCTGACGGGCGGCGGTCCCGGGAACGCGACGGAGCTGCCGTCGACCTTCATGTACTCCTACACCTTCACGCGCAACGAAATGTCGACCGGCGCGGCGAGCGCCATCATGATGCTGATGGCGATCTGCGCCATCATGGTGCCCTATCTCTACTCCGAGCTGAAGGAGAAGCCGCAATGAGTTCCGCGGAAGGCACCGTCGGCTCCGCCTCATCGAGCCGCTATCTCGTCTACGGCCTGCTGATCCTCTTCGGCATCGCCTTCCTGCTGCCGCTCTACGTGATGGTCGTCACCTCGTTCAAGTCGCTGGACGAGATCCGCGGCGGCAACATGCTCGACCTGCCGCAGGTCTGGACCGTCGAGCCGTGGCTCAAGGCCTGGGGCAGCGCCTGCATCGGGCTGACCTGCCACGGCATCCACGGCTATTTCCGCAATTCGATCATGATGGTGGTGCCCGCCGTGGCGATCTCGACGGCGCTCGGCTCGCTGAACGGATACGTGCTGACGAAATGGCGGTTCCCGGGACACAAGCTGGTTTTCGGGCTGATGCTCTTCGCCTGCTTCATCCCGTTCCAGTCGGTGCTCATCCCGACGGCCCGCGTGCTCGGCCTGCTCGGCCTCGGCAACTCGATCGCCGGCCTCGTGCTCGTCCACGTCGTCTACGGTCTCGGCTTCACGACGCTGTTCTTCCGCAACTACTACGAGGCGTTCCCGAACGAGCTGATCCGCGCGGCCCAGATGGACGGCGCCGGCTTCTACCAGATCTTCCGCCGCATCCTGCTGCCGAGTTCCGGGCCGATCATCGTGGTGACGGTCATCTTCCAGTTCACCAACATCTGGAACGACTTCCTGTTCGGGTCGTCCTTCACCTCCGGCGACGGCGCTCCGATCACCGTGGCGCTCAACAATCTCGTCAACACATCCACCGGCGTGAAGGAGTACAATGTCGACATGGCGGCCGCCATGATGGCCGCCCTTCCCACGCTCATCGTCTACGTCGTCGCCGGCCGCTACTTCCTTCGCGGGCTCATGGCGGGCGCAGTAAAAGGGTAGGACCATGGCCTTTCTCGAAATCAGCGACCTGAGGAAGCGCTTCGGCGCCGTCGAGATCCTCAAGGGAATCGACATCGAGCTGGAGGAGGGCGGCTTCCTGGTCCTCGTCGGGCCGTCCGGCTGCGGCAAGTCGACCCTTCTGAACACGATCGCGGGGCTGGAGGCCATCTCGGAGGGCGAGATCCGCCTGGACGGAGAGCGGATCAACGACCGCCACCCCGCCAAGCGCGACATCGCCATGGTGTTCCAGAGCTACGCGCTCTATCCCAACATGTCGGTCGCCGGCAACATCGCCTTCGGCATGGAGATGCGCGGCGTGCCGAAGCCCGATCGCGAGAAGGCGGTCGCCCGGGTGGCGAAGCTGCTGCAGATCGAGCATCTCCTGAAGCGGCGCCCGTCGCAGCTTTCCGGCGGCCAGCGCCAGCGCGTCGCCATGGGCCGGGCGCTGGTGCGCGAGCCGAAGCTCTTCCTCTTCGACGAGCCGCTGTCGAACCTCGACGCCAAGCTCAGGGTCGACATGCGCGTGGAGATCAAGCGGCTGCACCAGCAGACCGGCACGACGATCGTCTACGTCACGCACGACCAGATCGAGGCGATGACGCTCGCCACCAAGATCGCCGTGCTCAAGGACGGCGAGCTGCAGCAGGTGGGCACGCCGAAGGAGATCTACAACAAGCCTGCGAACCTCTTCGTCGCGGACTTCATGGGCTCGCCCTCCATGAACCTGATGGACGCGCGCGTGGTCACCGCCAACGGCCGCCGGGGCCTGAGCCTCAAGCGCGAGGGCGGCGACGACCTCGTCCTCAACCTGCCCGAAGCGATGGCCGGGATCGAGGACGGACGGAGCGTCATCCTCGGCATCCGTCCGGAGGCGATCACCGACCTTGACGGCGCGGACCGCAAGTCGCGCGCGGTGGAGACCGTCGAATGCCCCGTCGAGATCGTCGAGGTCGCCGGCGCCGACACCTTCGTCGTGACGCACCTGGCGGGCAAGGAAGTGACGGCGCGCATGCGTGCGGACGCCGACGTCAAGCCGGGGGAGACGGTGCCTTTCGCCTTCGACCTCGAGAAGGCCGCGCTCTTCGATCCGCAGAAGGGCGTGCGGCTGGCATGACCGCACTCCCGGAGACGACGGACGTGGTGATCGTCGGTTCGGGAATGGGGGGCGCGACGCTGGCGGCCGGCCTCGCCGGCTCGGGGGCGAAGGTCGCCGTGCTCGAGCGCGGGCGGCAGCTTGCCGACTGTCCGGCCGCGCGGGACGCCCGCGCCATCTTCATCGACGGCGTCTGGCGGCCGCAGGAAAGCTGGCTCGACGCGAAGGGCAAGGCCTTCAATCCGGGCAACTACTATTACGTCGGCGGCAACTCGAAGTTCTACGGCGCGGTCCACCTGCGCTACCGGGAGCGCGATTTCGAGGCCTTCGAGACGCCGGGCGGGCTGTCTCCGGCCTGGCCGTTTCCCTATGGCGAGCTCGAGCCCTGGTATGGGAAGGCGGAGGCGCTCTTCCAGGTGCACGGCGTCGCCGGCGAGGATCCGCTGGAGCCGGGGCGCTCGACGCCCTATCCGTTTCCGCCGGTGCCGGACGAGCCGGCCATCGCGCGGGTGCGCGAGCGGCTGAAGGCGGTCGGGCTCAGGCCGTTCACGCTGCCGCTCGCCGTCGACATCGAGCGTTGGCTGGCGCGCGCGGCGACGCCGTGGGACGCATTTCCCGACGCGCGCTCGGGCAAGTTCGACGCCGAGACGGCGGCGCTTGCGCGGGCGCTGGAGAGCCCGGACGTGTCGCTTTACACGGACGCGCTGGTCGAGCGGCTGGTGCTCGCCCCGGACGGCCGGCGGCTGGCGGGCGTCGACGTCATGTCGGAAGGGCGGTCGCGGACGATCAGGGCCCGTTACGTCGTGCTCGCGGCGGGGGCGGTCAATTCGGCGGCGCTGCTTTTGCGCTCGGCCAACGAGGCCTGCCCGGCGGGCGTGGCGAACCGGTCGGACGTCGTCGGCCGGCATTTCATGAACCACAATTCGACCGCCATGCTGGCGGTCGATCCGCGCGAACGCAACGATTCGGTCTACCAGAAGACCCTCGGCATCAACGATTTCTATTTCGAGGACGGCGCGGACAAGACGCCGCTCGGCAACGTCCAGCTCCTGGGGCGGGTGACCGCGCCGATCCTGAAATCCAACCTCCGGCGCGTGCCCGAGAGCCTGCTCGGCATGCTTTCGCAACGCAGCGTCGACTGGTACCTGATGAGCGAGGACCTGCCGGATCCGGAAAGCCGGCTGACGGTCGACGGCGCCGCGATCCGCCTCGACTGGCGACGGTCGAACATGGAGGCGCACCGGCGGCTGAAGCGGCGGATGAAGGAGCGGCTTCGCGCGGCCGGCTACCCGATCGTCCTGTCGCGCACCTTCGACCGACGGACGCCGTCGCACCAGTGCGGGACCGTCGTCTTCGGAACAGATCCCGCGACCTCGGCGCTCGATCCGTTCTGCCGGGCGCACGACCACGACAATCTGTTCGTCGTCGACGCCTCGTTCCTGCCGACCTCGGCGGCGGTCAATCCCTCGCTGACCATCGCCGCCCAGGCGCTGCGGGTCGCCGACCACATCGTTTCGGAGGAGTTCGGATCGTGACGGCCGGCCGACGCTTGCCCGCCCCCGTCGCGGGCCGGTTCGCCTTCGCCGCCGGCGCGGTCGTCGATGCCGGCGGGGGCCTGCCGAGACAAAGACCCTAGCCGGAGCAAGGCAAATGGCCATGACCTACGACTACATCATCGTCGGCGCCGGACCCGCCGGCTGCGTGCTCGCAAACCGCCTGAGCGAGGACGAAGCGACGACGGTGCTTCTTCTCGAGGCGGGGGGCAGCGACCGCAATCCGCTCTTCCACTGGCCGGCGGGCTTCGCCAAGATGACCAAGGGCCTCGGCAGCTGGGGCTTCCAGACCGTGCCGCAGGCGCACATGAACGGCCGCGTGCTGCGCTACACCCAGGCCCGGGTGATCGGCGGCGGCTCGTCGATCAACGCGCAGATCTACACCCGCGGCAATGCGCGCGACTACGACGCGTGGGCCGCGGAGGAGGGGCTGTCCGGCTGGAGCTACCGCGAGGTGCTGCCCTATTTCAAGCGCGCCGAGGACAACCAGCGCTTCGCAAACGACTATCACGGCTATGGCGGTCCGCTCGGCGTGTCGAACCCGTCGGCGCCGCTGCCGATCTGCGAGGCCTATTTCAAGGCGGCGCAGGAACTCGGCATTCCCTACAATCCGGACTTCAACGGCCGGGTGCAGGCCGGCGTCGGCTATTACCAGCTGACGCAGCGCGACGCCCGGCGTTCGTCGGCGGCGATGGCCTATGTCGCGCCGGCGAGGGGGCGCCGCAACCTCGAGGTCAGGACGGACGCCTTCGTGCTGAGGGTCGTCGTGGAGAAGGGCCGGGCGCGCGGCGTCGAGCTTGCCGCGGGAGGCGGCGCGCCGCAGGTCGTCGCTGCCGAACGGGAGGTGATCGTCGCGTCCGGCGCGATCGGGTCGCCAAAGCTGCTGCAGCTTTCCGGCATCGGGCCGGCGGAGGAGTTGCGGAAGGCGGGGATCGGCGTGGTCCACGACCTGCCGGGCGTCGGGTCGAACCTGCAGGACCATCTCGACCTGTTCGTCATTTCGGAGTGCACGGGGGATCACACCTACGACAAATACGCCCGGCCGCAGTACGCCGCGCTCGCCGGGCTGCAGTACCTGATGACGCGGACGGGTCCGGTCGCCTCGAGCCTCTTCGAGACCGGCGGGTTCTGGTATGTCGACGAGGCTTCGGCGACGCCCGACGTGCAGTTCCACCTCGGACTGGGATCCGGCATCGAGGCGGGCGTGGAGAAGCTGAAGAATTCCGGCGTGACGCTCAATTCGGCCTACCTCCATCCGCGTTCGCGGGGCACCGTGCGTCTCAGGAGCGCCGATCCCGCCGATCCGCCGCTGATCGATCCGAACTATTTCTCCGATCCGCACGACCTGGAGATGTCGTTGAAGGGACTCGCCCTCGCGCGCGACATCATGCGCCAGAAGGCGCTCGCGCCCTTCGTCATGCGGGAGGTGCTGCCCGGGCCGGACCTCGACACAAGCGAGGCGCTCTTCGACTACGCCTGCCGGACGGCGAAGACGGACCATCACCCGGTCGGCACCTGCCGGATGGGCACCGACGCGATGGCCGTCGTGACGCCGGATTTGAGGGTGAGGGGCATCGAGGGCCTGCGCGTCTGCGATGCGTCCGTGATGCCGAGGATACCCTCGTCCAACACCAACGCGCCGACCGTCATGGTCGGCGAGAAGGGCGCGGACATCATCCTCGGCCGGCCGCCGCTGCCGCCGACGGTCTTTTCGCAGGACCGGACGGTCGCCTGAACCGTCCGGCATGGAGCGTCAGTCGGACCTGCTTGCGTCCGTGCGAGCCGCGCCTGGGAGGGCGAAGGGGCGGTCGTTGCGGCTTGCCGAACCGCCGGCCGACCGACCGTGCAGGTCGTCCGGGGTATTGCGGGCTGCGCGCAGCTCGTGCAGCGCGATCATGGAGACGATGATTTCCCTGCGGCGTCCGGTTGCGGAGGGTCCGCCGGCGGTGCCGTCGACGTCGATCGCGGCCAGTTCCGTTTTCAGGACGGCCAGCAGGACGTCCCGCAACGCCGCCTGCCGCACCGACTCGACGAGTGCCGGGAGGCGGTGCCGATCCGCCGCGGCGGTCTCGTCCCTGATGGCGGAACGAAGGGAACGGTGGATGCGAAGGTCGACCTCCCGTTCGAACGCCGCTTCGAAATAGGCGCGTCTCGGGTCCGGAACCTGCAGGGCGCGCATCAGGCGGGCGAGCACTGTCCGCAGGTCGAGCGAATAGAAACACGGGATGTAGGCTGCGGGCGCCGGCCCGCCATCGCCCTCCGCCCGCAAATTCCCGAAGATGCGTTTCGTCTCGTCAGGCAGGTTGCGGATATCGTAATCCGCCAGGAACGCCCTGCGGGCGATGGTGTCCCGACCGACGATCGCGAGTTTCCTTCGCCGGCTGTCGCGCCGGTCGCCGTTGCCGTCCCACATCCCGCGGCCCTCCCCAGAGGGTTGCAAGTTATAGTCCGACACACGCATTTGGCAAGTGGCGCCGGCGCCCTTCGAATTTGCGCCGAGGCCCGGAGGCGAGGCGCGCGGCCGGAGGCGCACCGCCCCGCTCGGCGTCACGATGACCGGTTCAACCCTTCCCGAAGCCGCTTCAGTCTTTCAACAGGCCCGAGAAGACGAAGAGCGAACAGAAGTCATATCCGACGCCAAAATTCCAACTCCCGTACCCGGGTGGATTCGATGTTACGGTCAGATTGAGAAGTTCTTTCAGGAACGTCAAATCCGCCTTGGTCTTCGTGTCGTCGGACGTCTCCTTGTAGGAAAAATTGTTTTCGACGAACTGAATTATTTTGTCGATACTTGTCCGCTCGTTCAGCGGAACTGTCGTCGCGTCATCGTAGCTTTCCCTGCTTCCCACTCGTGCGATTTCATTGTCCTTGGCTTTGGCCATCGTGTTCATCGCCACCTGGAAGCTTCCCGTTTCATACAGGGCGATCATCGACTGCATCGCGATCTTGTGGGCCCTGAGACGCTTTGGCGAGAGGCCGATTTCGGGGCTTTCGCACTCCGCAAGCTCCGCTCTTGCCGCCGCCAGAATGAATTCCCGGGCGGTGGTTTCGATTGCCGTCGCGATCTTCCCCGCGAGGGCCTTGCGATCGACCTCGGTTCCTTTGGCTTTCCACGTGTTCTCGCCGATATCGCGGAGGACCTTCACACCGACGGTCAGGACCATGGCGTCGAGAAAATAGCCTCTCTTCTCTTTATCGAAGCCCAACCGGCTCAAAACGTGATCGCATTTGGACACGAACTGAACGGCATCGCCCGGATCTCCGACCGTGTTGAGACGCTCGTCGAGACAGCAAAATTCGCTTTCGAGGCATTTCGCCGTCTCGGGACGGGTCAATTTCAGCATGTCGAAGAGGGAGTCCCGTTCCTCGCGAAGGTGCGTCCAACGTCTTTCGTGTCGTAGTTCGCGGACATGGCCGCACAGGCGAGAGGGTCGGTCGGAAGGGCGATGATCCTTCGTTGGACGCCGCCGGTGTTGCCGGTCTGCGCCAGTCCGCGCCCGGAGTTGGCGACCGGGCGCTGCGCCGCCGTGCCGCGCAACGTGCGACCCGTGGCGTTCCTGCCGCCGGTGGAAGCGGTCGACGACCCGTTCGAGGCAACCGTGCTGTTCAGGAAGTTGTTGTTGTTGGTGTTGTTCGGTCTTACGCCGTCGCCCATTCTCTATAGCCTCGAGTTGCAAAAATATTATTCAACGCCAGATAGGCGTAATCGACGGCCCGTCCTGTCACGTTCGGCACAGGGGAAGGCGGATTTCCCCGGGCGGCCCGTGATCCGCCGTCGCCGGGTACCCGATGCGATCTATTGCGAAGCCGCGAGGGATTCTCGAAAGAAAGCCCCGGCAGGGCGTCGCGGCTCGCGGCGCCGCGTTCATCCGGAAGAGGTAGATGGAATTGACTTTGCCAATTTTCGCGACGAAAGCCAGTAAATCTATAACGTAAGGATCAATAAATACTTGTTATGTTATTATCGTCGATCTTCATCTATAATCGCGAGATAACTCGGGAGGTGACGATGGCCTACGATATAAGAAATCTCTCATACGGCAGGTCGGCATCGATAGTTATCATAGAAGATAATACTTTTATTAGAAGTTCCATTGTCTCTCTTCTACGACGGGAGTTCGCAGGCTGGCACATCGTCTCCATGACGTCGGTCGACGAGGCGGTGAAAGCGATCGCCTGTCCTGCACGCCTCGTCGTCATCGGCACGGGGGCGGCATCGTTCGACGACGCCGGCACGAGGGCCGCCATCGCGGTCGTGAAGCGCGCCTTTCCGCGCGCCGACCTGGCCGTGCTGGTGGAATTCGCGGGGACGGACCTCGCGGTCGAGGGGCTGAAGCTCGGCGTGCGGGGGGTCTTCGCCAAGTCGCAGCCCGTCGAGGCGATGATCGCGGCGATGCGGATCGTCCTGGCCGGGGGCGTCTACTGTCCGCGCCAGCAGGAATGGGCCGAGGACCGGGATGCGGATCCGGGCCTGCTCCTGGCGGAGGACGATGCCGGCTTCGCGGCGCGGCCCGTTTCGGCGACCTTCACGCCGCGCGAGAACGAGGTCCTCGACGAATTGCAGCTAGGGCGGTCGAACAAGGTGATTGCCGCGGAGCTTGGCCTGTCGGAAAACACGGTGAAGATGCATATCCAGCGGATCATGAGGAAGCTCGGGGTGCAGAACCGCACCGAGATCGTGGTTCGTCTCGCACGCCGGAACCCGCTGGCAGGGGCCGCCGCCCCCGCGCGCGCCTGACAGGGCCCGGACGGGGCCCGTCGTCGCCCGCGGGTGCCCTCAGCCGTTGCCGTCGGTCTCGTGGCCGTCGGGCCGATCGAGCATGGCGCAGAGCGTCGCGGAGGTCAGCAAGGCCTTGGCGAGGAGGCGTTTCAGCTCCTGGTTCTCGCGCTCGAGGGCCTTCAGTTGCCGCCTGTCGACGCCGGCGGAGCGTCCGCCTGCCGCCTGCCAGCGATAGAGGGTCGCGCCGCTGATCCCGTATTTGCGGCAGACGGCTTCGACGGGCTCGTTGCCGGCGCGATATTCGGCGACGATGTCGCGGACCTGCTCATCTGTGAACCTCTTTTTTCCCATTGCCTTCACCCGGATCACGGTCCTCCGTCGGAGGGGAGTACGCTTGCCCCGGCCGCAGGGCAATCTCCCGGGGGGGCGTCAGTCTTCCCTGAATGCTCGGCCGAAACTGTCGATGAGGGGCTTGAGTGCATAAAGCGCCACCGTTCCGCTTCCCGTCTCGATCATCGCCTGGACCGGCATGCCGGGCAGCAGCGACATCGTCTTCAGCGCGGCGAGCTGGCCCGCGTCGACGTCGATCGTCGCCGCGTAATAGGGCTTGTCCTCGCCGGGACCGGCGACCCGGTCGGCGGAGACGTAGGTGACCCGCCCGAGGAGCAGGGGCACGCGCCGCTGGTCGTAGGGCAGGAGATGGAGGCGCGCCGGCAGGCCCGTGCGGACGACGTCGATGTCTTCCGGCCGGATGCGGACGCTGGCGACGAGCCGGTCCCGCTCGGGCAGGATGTCCATGAGCGGCTCGCCGGCGCCGACGACGCCGCCGACGGTGTGGATGCGAAGGTTGGCGACGACGCCGTCCAGGGGCGCGCGGATCGTCGCGCGGGCGAGCCGGTCGTCGGCGGCGCTCAGGCGTTCGCCGAGCTGCAGCACCTCGCTGCCGGTCTCGCGAAGGTCGCGCGCGATGCCGTCCTGGCGGTCGCTCCGCAGCTTCAGGAACTGGGCGTGGCTTTCGTCCAGGTTCTGCGCGGCCTGGGAGAGCTTCGCCGTGATCTCGCCGAGGGTCCCGCGCAGGCCCGCCGCCTCCCGTTCGAGCTGGAGCAGGCGGCTCCTGCGTTCCAGCCTTTTGGTCACCAGCGGCGTCACGGCGGCGATCTCGCGTTCGAGGATCTGCCGCTGCTCGAGGATCGCCGCGCGCTGCGCGGAAAGGCCCGAGATCTCGGCGCGGATCTCGTCGGCGCGTCGACCATAGATCGTGGCCTCGGAACGGCGGACCGCGCGGCGGGTGTCCATGATGGTCTGCTGGCCGGCGAGAATCGCGCGCACCGTCGCGTCCCGCAGGGCGACCGCCAGCCGATCGTCCGACACGGCGATCCTGTCGCCGTCGACCTGTTCGGCGAGCAGGCGCGCCTGGCGGAGCCGCGCGTCCCAGTACTGTTCGAAGAGCGCGGTGCGCGCGGTCCGCGGCCCGGTGTCGTCGAGGACGACGAGCACCTGGCCGGCCGAGACGCGGTCGCCGTTCCTCACCGCGATCGTCCTCACGATGCCGCCTTCCAGGTGCTGGATGGTCTTCCGGCTCGTTTCGGGTTCGACGACGCCGGAGGCGAGGGCCGCGCTCTTCAGCGGCGCGAAGACGGACCATGTCCCGAGGCCGAGGATGAAGACGGCGACGATGGCGTTGCCGGTCCAGGCGACGGCGCCGAGGCGGCAGGGCCCCGCGTCCCGGGGCGCGGCGGCCGCGAAGGGCCGCTTCGGCCAGGCGCGCGCGGCGGCCTTGAGGCGGAGGACGGTCGTGACGGCGCGTGCTGGCAATCGAACCATGGCGGACCTCAGGCAATGCCGGCTTGCGGGACGGGGGGGCGCAGGCGCGTCTCGTAGATGTGCTCGCTCTCGCCGAAGGCGGTGAGCGCGCCGTTCTCGAGAATGGCGATCCGGTTGGTGGCGGACAGGATACCCAGCCGGTGGGTGATGACGACGACGGTCACGCCGCGGGCGCGCAGGGTCCGGACCAGCTGGAAGAGCAGGCATTCGCCGCGATGGTCGAGGCTGGAATTCGGATCGTCGAGGACGACGAGGCGGGGATTTCCGTAGATCGCGCGGGCGAGGCCGAGCTGCTGCCGCTGGGCCCTGAGAAGGGCGCGGCCGCCCTCGCCGACGTCGGTCTCGTAGCCGCGGGGCAGGCGCATGATGGTTTCGTGGAGGCCGACCATGGAGGCCGCTTCCACGACGCCGCGCGCGTTGCGCTTGTCGAACCGGCCGATCACGTCGCGGATCGCGCCGCCGAAGAGTTCGATGTCCTGCGGCAGGTATCCGATGCTCGGCTCGGCCTTGCCGCTGCGCAGGTCGGCGATGCCGCAGCCGTCGAGCAGCGCGCGCCCCTCGTCCGGCCGGGCAAGGCCGGCGACGACGCGCCCGAGGGCCGACTTGCCGGCGCCGGACGGGCCGAGGATCGCCAGGCAGTCGCCGCGGTGCAGGCCGAAGCTCACGCCGGAGACGACCCGCTGCCGCGTCTCCGGCGAAAAGAGGCAGACGTTGTCGATCGTCAGCCGGCCGGCCGATCCGACGGTCACGATCGACGGGCGTGCGCGGCCGGCGTCCGCGGCGGCGAACATGCGGTTGAGGTCTTCGCAGGCGTTGCGGGCATGCGACAGGCCCTTCCAGACGCCGACGGCGCCCTCGATCGGGGCGAGGCCGCGGCCGATCAGGAGGCTGGCGACGAAGATGATCCCCGGGCTGGAGCCGTCCTTCAGGACCAGCCAGCAGGCCGTGCCCATGATGACGATCTGCGTCAGCGCGCGCGCCGATTTCGAGAAGGCCTGCACGACGAGGGTGCGGCGCGCCGCCGTGTCGTTCGCCTTGCGGGCGACGTCGGCTTCGGCGTCGAGGATCCGCAGCGCGCCGTCCTGCATGCCCATCGCGCGCACGAGCGCGGCGTGTTTCAGCACGGAGGAGAGCATGGAAAGGCTGTGCGAAAAGGCGTGGCCCGCCTCCGCCACGGGGCGGCGCGTCAGCCAGTCGCCGCAAAAGCCGAAGCCGAGCAGGAGCAGCGCGCTCAGCGTGCCGATGCCGCCGAGGAGGGGGTGCACCATGAAGAGAAGGCCGAGGAAGACGGGGGCCCAGGGAATGTCGAACAGCAGCGCGCTGGCGGGCGATTCCAGGAACTGGCGGATCGTCGCGAGATGGCGGTAGGCCTGCGCGGCGGCGCCGCCCTCGACCCTTGCGGCGTGGCCGAAGGCGGCCCTGAGGACCTCGGGGCGCAGGCGCACGTCCAGCCAGCTGGCGATGCGCGAGAGCGCTGCGCGGCGCACGACGTCCAGGAGCGTGCCGACGACGACCGCCACCGCGACGATCAGCGTGAGCATGAGAAGGGTGTCGAGGCTTCGGCTGGAGAGCACGCGGTCGTAGATCTGGAGCAGGTAGATGGAGGGCGTCAGCAGGAAGAGGTTGTAGCCGCAACTGTAGAGGAAGACGCAGGCGAAGGCCCCGGCCGAATCCCTTGCGGCCGCTTCCAGCGGGGTGGTCGGGCGCATCGGGCGGTCGATAGAGGTCGTCATCGTCGATGTCCGTCCGTCTTGCCGGCGGGGTCCGTTGAACCGCCGGCGCCCGGCGAACGGTGCCGCCGGGCGCGGGTCGATGGTGTCAGGCGAAGTGGCTCAGGTCGATGCCGACCCAATCCGCGTGGTTGAAGCTGTCGGCGAACGAGCTCAGGGCCGTTTCGGTCGACGGATCGCTGTGGACGACCGCCGACGAGATGTCGCCGCCCTGGGCGTAGTTCCCGTTCCCGCCGTTGCCGCCCATGCCGGCGAGGATCGTCGCGCTCTGGTCGGCGAGCTGGCTCGTGTACTGGACGCCGCTCGTGTCGGCGTGGACTGCGGCGACGTCGCCGCCGCTCAGCGAGGCCTGGCTGCCATTGGAATTGGCGTTGCCTCCGTCGCCGCCGGAGCCGAAGTTCCTGGCATTGCCGAGGAAGGCATTGACGCCGGCATCGCCGCCGTCGCCGCCTGAACCGGCGCCCCAGGACGCCCAGTCGTGTCACGGGTCGCCGTTCTCGACGTCGACGTCGCGCCGAAGACGGTCTGCGTCGGGGCGATCGTCGCGCTCGGGCTGTAGCTGATGTCGCCGAAGCTGTAGCCGTCGCCGCCGTTGCCGGCATTTGCGTTGCCGGCATGCGGATCGATGAGTTGCACGGTATCGGAAATGATCGGGATGGGCATGGCTTTACTCCTCTGGTGAGATCGCACCGGGCAGAAGGCGCGCATCGAGCCTGCCTCCGCGCTGCCGGCGCCGCCAGATACAAGATCGGGCGGCGCCCATGCGGATACACCCGTTTCGACGTCGCCGGAGCCCCGCCGGCGCCCCGCCGGGCCCCGGAGCCGGGGGAGCGACCTTACTGGCGGCGGCGACGGCGGCGTGGCGGCAGGCCTTTGGTGGCGATCGAGGCCGGGGCGGCTTGGTCAGCTTCCGGCGAGGTGGAGCGCGTCGTGGAGCTGGGCCGTCTCGACGGGGTCGAGGAGGTGGTAGGTGCCCCCGTCGCCGCCGATGCCGCCGAGCTGGACGGTGTGCTGGTCGAGGAGGAAATGATCGATCTGCTGCGCTTCGGCGCTGCCGCCGGCCGAGACGGCGATGTTCATGGGCTCGTAATAGGCGACGTTGACGTCGACGAGGCTTCCCACCGCCGTGCCGCCGCCGCCGGCCCCGTCGGTCTGGCTGCCGGTCACGACGGTATCGGAGGGGACGTGGAAGCCGCCGCCGCTGCCGCCGACGCCGGCGATCTGGGTCGCGCCCTGGCTCATGAGGACGTTGTTGTCCTGGGTGGCGTAGGCCGAGCCGCCGGCGCCGGCGACGGCGATGTTGATGGGGAATAGATGGCGACGCTGATGTCGGTCATGGTGCCGATGAAGGTTCCGGCACCGCCCGCTCCGCCGTGCAGGTCGCCGTTGACGGTCAGGCCGCCGCCGGAGGGGTCGCCGAGGTAGGAGGGACCGCCGTTTCCGCCGACGCCGGCCAATTGGGTTCCCCCTTGCAGGAAGGCGGCGGCATTCGACTGGAAGGCGTCCGCATGGGCGTCCGGCCCGCCGGCGACGGCTGTGTTGACCGGCGCGAAAACGCCGACTTCGGCGGCGACGAGCGCGCCGGCGAAGACGCCGTTGCCGCCATTGCCGGCGTGGAGCCCAAGCCGAGAGGCCCCCGTTGCCGCCGATGCCGGCGAATTCGTGGGCGTTCTGGTCGACGAGGGCGTGGTTCGCCTGGTCCGCCGAAGCGCTGGCGTCGCCGAGGGCGATCGCCGAATTGTCCGGCATGAAGGCCGCGTTCGGCGTGCTGGCGACGACACCGAAGGCGACACCGTCGCCTCCGTCGCCGCTGCCGGCCGGGCCGGTCTCCGGAAGGACCGAGCGCTCGCCGATGGCACCCATGTCGGCACCAGGGCGAGAGGCGCGCTTGCCGAGATCGGCTGGCTCGACGCGTTCGCGAACGTGTCCTCCGGCAACGGGCGCGGACCGGGCATGGCGCATCCTCCTTTCCCTCGCCGGCACACTGCCGGCGAGGGTCGTTTTCGTTGAGCGATCTTGATCGGATCGCCGCGGGAAAGAGAGACGTCAATTGGTATGGATGCGAACGGACGTCTCCGTCAGGAGGTACGGAGAGAGAC
Organism: uncultured Alphaproteobacteria bacterium; assembly: GCA_963838155.1. Classification (GTDB taxonomy): domain Bacteria; phylum Pseudomonadota; class Alphaproteobacteria; order Rhizobiales; family Rhizobiaceae; genus Pararhizobium_B. The sequence goes on along the minus strand of CAWIQE010000038.1, from coordinate 116,568 downwards.
GGGCGTCGTGGCTCAGTCGGCTTCCATTTTCGCGACGTAATCGTCGAATGTCGACTTGACGGCTTCTAGGACTATCTGTCCAGCAGCTCGCCGTCGAAATCGTCTTCACCTTTGGCGTCGATCTCCAGGATTTACGGCAAGCACGCGCCGTCATCTCTAAATTCATTTCCTGGACTCAGGCGCCTATTGCCGAATATATCCTCGAATCTCTTAATTTCTATTTTTCGGTGATGGATTTTTGTAACGCCGTATCACTAGCATGACAAATATTTCGGGTACTTCGGAAGCTTTACTTCACGGCGGCCAGAACGCAAAAGGTTTTCATTCGCCCTGGAAGACGACATGCGGCAATGTCCGAGGTATCGTTAGCCGAAAAAACGGAAATTATCGGGGAGTTTCCATTGTTCGAACTGGACCCGTTAGAGACGATATTCGGGGGAAGCAGCCGTGGCGGGCATTAGGACGAGTCACCATGCGCGAACCTTTAACGGCCGCGCTATTGCCGCCGGACCCGGCGAGCGCGCGGCGCTCGCCGGGGTCCGTCGGGTCCGTAAAGGAGAACCGATGCGAACGGTCGTCTCCGCGGATTGCGAAAGCGCGATCGGTCGAAGGCCCAGGAATGGATTTCCGCCCGGCTTTTCAACCCGATTGGCTTTCCTGACGATTAGCGTCCTCGAGGGCTTTCAAATAAGTGTCAGTCTCATTTTTTGCACATGTAATCAAGACAGGCTGATAAGGAGCACCCTTATTGCTTTCCATTATTTTATCAACCTGAGTTAATATATTGCCCTCTACAATTTTTATCTTTTTTTCGATTTCATCGTCGCTAAGTGTTCTAAGATGTACGCTGATATCTCGCCGGACAGTCGTCATTACGGCGTCGATATAAGCCTTTTTTTCCTTATCCGACGGATAAGAATATCTCTTTACTGTTTCAGAGATCGCATCATCGACGATTTGATCGTGTTTTTTATTCGCCTTTTTAGTGCCAGCCTTGACGAGCTTTGTTAAAATACACTCTCTTATGTCGTATACAAATTTAGAACCGAAATAGAAAATTGCATCATCGTTATATTTCATAATACGGAGATTTGTCTGGAAAGCGTCAACTGCAGTTCGCATCTTAAAGTCTTGAACATCAACACGTCGCGGCGTTGTCATTCGGATATCATAACGGGCAAGAACGCCGCCATTAGAGCGTCGCTCGTCAACGAACTCATTTACCGTCCTAGGCGTGCTGTTTGAGTTGTTCTGGATATTATTAACATTGTTTTGAAAATTAACGTTGTTGTTATTATTGCTATAGCTAGCAACCGTTGGATGTTGGTTATTGTTATTATTGTTATTGTTATTGTTATTGTTATTGTTGTTGTTGTTATTATAATAAGCGGAATTGTTATTATTTGTATTATTTCCAGGAATATTTTGGCGACTTATTTTATTTTCCTCAAATGATTTTTCCATGTTCAACATTCAATAACGTATCAAGGCGCCGGCATGGCGTTGTGTCGTATGTTACAGCCGGATGCGGATTTGGGTTGAATCCGGGGGCGCTGTCACCGGTCTGATCGTTCGCTGTGTGGCGAGCGGCTGCGCCATGAAGCTGCGAGCGCCTCAGTGCAGGGCGCATCGGACGCGCAAGCCGAAAGGGTTTGCGCGTCCAGGTGGCCTCGGCGTCCTGGGCCGTCGGGTGCCGGCCTGGTCGGCTGCGGCGACGTTTCCGGCGGGTTGAATGCTAGAACACTTCCGATGGAAAAGTCAGCCCACAAGCTATTGATCTGGTGGGGCGACTTTCCTAACAGATGGTACCATCTGTTAGGATCGCACCACTAGTTGAATAGTTCTACGACCTTCGTATATTTTGCGAGTTGTTCCGCTACGATTTTTTGACGAGATCTTCGACATGGAAGTCATGCTTTTTAGCCAGCTCCGAATTTACCATGGTCTTCGCTGCGGTTCTGATCGATTGACGAACAAAATCGCCGAATTCCTTGGGCGCGCTCGTCTTTCCGAGGGCCAAGTTTATCGCGGAGTGGCTGCAGTGAGTTCTTTTTCCAGCAAATCAGGCACCGATTTGATGTCTGCCATATACTTTTGGACATCCTTCACCGCGTTCGAAAGGCTTTCGGATAGGCGCTTGGTGAAAACTTCTTCTGTCACGGATCGCGTTCGATCCTGATCGATCAGATCCGCCATGGAGCCGTGAACCTGTTCTCTCATCCGGATCAACAAGAGCGATCTATCACCGGTGGCCATAGTCGTATCGTTCATCTGCTTGAGCAACTCGTTCTCAGCTTTCTCAATTCTATCATAAAGCTTTTTCATATTATCGCTGTTTCGTTTCCAAGGCCGGAAGAGCGCATTGGATTTGGGGCGCTTTCGTTCCGGCTCTCGGGTGGTCCCGGAGAAATCCTCAACAGGGCGGCTTCGGGAACGGGTCGCGCTACCGCCCCCGGCGACATTCGGGGAGTTTTCCGCTCGATGCGGCTGACGATGGATGGGCGGCCCACCGCCGGTGACGGGGGATTTGTATCCGGGCCGTGGTCGCGGGGGCCGTACCGACTGTCGCCGAAAATATTGGCGTTCCCGCTTCCTCCGCTACCGCGCTCCCTGTTCGGGGCCATCCTATCGATATCGATATCGATATCGATGTCGGGTCCCACCAGGCTCGTGGAAGGCGGGCGGGTGTAACTTATATCGCCGATCAGGATGCTGCTGCTTTGCATTTCGCTTCGGATCAACTTCGTCAGTTTTTCGACATAGGCTTTGTCCGCCTGAAATTCGGGATCCGTATCTTGATTGTCCGAGCGCGCATCGTTGGTGACTTGAGGCGTGAAAATGCCTTGACCGATAGGAGCCTGATGGACATTGTTGTTGCTGCCGAGCGTATTGCGAGCCAACGGCGGGGATGCTTGCGACGTGACGTTTCGATCGGAACCGTTATTGTTTCCGTCGTCTCGGCCATTACGGCCGTTGCCGCCGTTGCTTGTGGTGTTGGAAGTGTCTTCGTATGGTTCGTTTCGACCGCTTATGGACAGGTGCTGCGTAGGGTTCTGGTAAGCGGCCTGACCGCTATGCGGCCCGAATCCTTGAGTGCTTTTATTTCGATCGCCATCGCTGGGTTTCTTGGAGCTCTTTTCATTGTGGTCAGAGTACGTTTTTTTTAGCTTTTTAATATCGAGTGGCTTAAAATCTATCTTACGACGGTTTGGCCTCCTTCGAACGACCGGCGCTCTAGACCGACTGTTTGTGTCGAAGTTCAGGGCGTTATTATTACTATTGATTAAAACGCTATTGGTTGATAGATTATTAGTATTAAATATACTTCTGTTGTCCGTGATATTATTACGGCTCATAAAAAATTCCTTTTATCGTCTTAGTCTCCAATGCCGCGAGCATAGGCAGATGGGGTGCGGGGTCATGTCATGTTTGGCACAGGCGGCGCAAAAATCCCGCCACGTCGCGGTCCCGCAGGTCGTCGACGCGGCCGCGGGTTGCGGCCAATGGCTGCGTCGAACCGGGTTCCAGCGCGAAGAAAGTGGGGCACGACGATGCGATACGGGCCGATCGCGGGGTGCCGGAAAGTGCCGCGCATCCTCCCGCTGGCGGGGGCGCGAGGCGCTGCGAAACGCAGATCATGGGGCGGGCGCCGATCTCCGTCACGCCCGTGGTCGGAAAATTCGGAGCTGACGCGCGGGAGCGGAGCGTGGCCGGCGAAGGCTCAACGGCCCGCCGTCAGGACTTCGGCACGCGGGCGGTCTCAGCGCCGTGCGCCGCCGGGCGCGAACCCGGACGGCGCTGGCGAGGATCTTCGGTGGACCGACGCTACTTGAAATATCCAATCATCATCACATACTTCTCGAGCTTTTTCGCAATTATCCCCCGAACAATATCCTCCACACGGAAATCGTCTTTTTCCGCGATCTTCGCATTTATGAGGTGTGTCGCCTCGCTTTTTATTTCATCACACAGATAATTGCTTAAACTTCCCGGTGCGCTCGTATTGGCCAATGCCGCGTTTAATTTGTCCTTGGCGGAGTTGATTTCCCTCTGCAATATCGTATCGAGAGATTTTATATCCAGGAAATATTTTTCGACGTCTTTCATCGTTGCTTCGGTACTTTCCGTCAATTTTCCTCCAAAAACGTCGATCCATTCGGTCTCGTCCGTGCCAAGTTCGAGAAAGTCTTTCACGGAATCGAAGACCGTTGTTCTCATCAGCTCCAGAAAGATGCGTTTATCCTCTAATGGGATTTCGGCTTCGTTCATTATCTGAAGCATCTTGTTTTCGGCTTGTCTTATTCGTGTCTGGAACTTCTCCATATTCCTCGCAGCCAGACGCGAGTTTTGGGTCCGAGGCGCCGATTTTTCGCTCGTCGCTTCCGGCTTTTCGCGGGTCGCGGATAAATTTGGAGCCGGCCGGCTGCGAGAATGGGTCGCGTTGTGGAACCTGCCGGGAGGCGGGGGTTGCGTCGGCTCCGTCGCGCTGACGACGTAGGAATAGTATTGCGGAGGTGACGAACCGATCGGCTGGCGATCTGCCTGGGGGCGGTGTGGAGCGCCCTGAACAATATTGTTGGTTTCCTCGTCCTTCCTATCGTCGGAGCGTTCGGAGCCGATCTCGATTATATCGTGGGGCGTGGTCCCGTTCCGGTCTTCTGTTTCGGCAGCTTCCGCTTCAATATTCTGGGGAAAGTCGCTGTCACTTGCAGCCGCAGTTATGTTCCGGTTCCGGAATTCATTCTCAATATTCGGTTCGGAGCCGCGGCCTTCCTGTTCGGGTGTTTCGAGCTGCTCCGGTGAATAGTCGTTCCGTCGTTCTGGATCTTTTCTTTCGATTTCCAACGTCGGTTCCGGTGCCGTCGGATTTTGGTTGACGAACGGATTGCGGTTTCTTTGAATTGCGTCATTTATGGCAATATTCAACGCGCTTCTGATTATCCGCTTCAGCCTCTCCAATTCGACGCCGTCATTTTGATTTACGTTTGCGTTCCTGAAAGGAGGATTTGGAAAGGCGGGACCGCCTCGATTCATGTTCTGCTGATGGGGACCATGGATATTTCCTGATGAATTGTTGAAGGCGTATCGGGGTTCCGCCGACATGTTATTGTTATTGTTGTTGGTATTGTTTGACGAATACCCGTACGACATGCGAGGATCGATCGTCTGTTGATTGCCACCATGCCGCGGGAAATTTCGACTGTTGTTCCGGTTGCTTTCGTTTCGATTGCTTACATCCTGATTATAATATTGTTGATCGTAGTTGTTATTCTCAAAGCTGAAAATGTCATAATTTGTATTATCTTGTGGGGTACTCGAAACCCTCTGCCTGAATACGCCTGTGTTCCCTTGAGAGGTGTTTTGCCTTGGTTGAATATTGTTTGAGTTTCTTGAAAATTGACTTGGTGTAACTTGAGAATATCCGACTGGTGTTTGCTGGTTATCTTGAGTGTGCAGCTGGTTATTTTGAGCATTCCGTTGGTTGCTATTGTTTTGTTGATTATAATTGTTCCCCGACGTGTTTATGTTTTGAAATCCGCCGTTGTTGCCCGTGATGTTGTTGCGGCTCATTCCCAGCTCCCCATCGATGATTGCATGCTTCAGTGCTGCAGAGCATAAGAAGGAAGGAGACCGATGCCCTGTCATGTTTAGCACAGCCGGGGTCGAATTCTCGCCGAAGCCGTCCGGTCTCGAAACGCGTTTCGCTCTTTACTCGATGGCGAGCGGCGAGCCGCGGTGCCGGCAGGCCAGTGGGGCGTCGCTTCGATCGCAGCGAGCGTGTGCGCCCTGGGCGCGCCCCTCCTATCTCGCCGCTGCCGGCGCCGCGGGGCTCCGGCTGCGAAACTCGCGCGCCTGCCGGCCCCGGGCCCCTTGCTCCGCCGGGCCTCAACCCGCAACGGCGCCGGCGAGTTTCCGATGCTCCCGTGCTATTTGTAGAACGCGATGAGTTTCAGATATTTCGCAAGCTTTTCCGCCATGATTTTCTTGACAAGCGCTTCGACATGGAAATCGGCGTTTTTCCCAATCTCCGCGTTTATCATGGTTGTCGCTTCCAGTTTCATTTCCGTAAGAATGAATTCTTTGAATTCTTCCGGTGCGGACATCCTTTCGAATGCCGTGTTTATTTCGTATTCTGCGGCGGAAAATTCCTTCTGCAACAAGTCCGGTAGCGACTTGATGTCTTCGGCGTATTTTTGGACGTCTTTCATACTGTCGGAAACGGCAGTCGATAACTTTTCAGCGAAAACGTTTTCGCTTTTAGCCCAGTCGGGCGCCACTCCGAGAAGATCCTTCACGGAGTGGTATACCTGGTCCTTCATCAGATACGACAACGCTTTGATATCTCCCTTTCCGACGGCCGCTTCCTCCAATAATTTGCAGGCGCGCCTCTGTGCGTGCTTTATTCGTCTTCGGAATAATCCAAGATTTTGCTTTTCAGTTAGCGATTTTTCTTTGCCTGATTTGCATTTTTCGAAGGTCGGGTTCTTTTGGGCATAGCGGTGCCGGGGGCGAGCCGGGCCAATGTGCTTGCCGGCGGGGGGCTGCGGCTCGATCGGCCTGACCGTATGGGTGCGCCCCAGCGGGGGTGGCGGCGTACCCATTGGCACGCTGTCTCCGCGCAAGCTGTAAGGATTGGCGTAAAAACTGTTGTTGTTTCCGTCGGTTCCGTTGTTGTAGAAATTCCGCGAGCCAATCTCTATGACATCGTTTTCAATTGGAACATTTCGATTTATCGTATGATTGTAATCATTGCGTAGTTGAAATCGAAGGCTACCCTCATCTTCGACTATAAATTTATCATTTTTGTTCTCGCTAAGCCAACGATAGTGTCGCGCTTCGGCCGTCTTGGGTTTCTTCTCTTTGTGTTTTTTCTCTATCTCGTGATCTTGTGCTATCGGCTTTTTGTTTTCAACGCCAGCGACGATTTTGTTCGTTGCAATATGGAGCAACGTCTTCAGGTTATCTAAATTGGTGTCATTGTATTGATGAGATTTTGTTTGATTGCCATCTTGAGGGAAGAATTGCCTTCCGTCGTTGTACGGCGTTGGCTGCGGATATAAATTCGGATGATGAAGAATATTGTCTCCATAGAATGACATGTTCATCGTGTTATAGTAATCTACCGGATGATGATTCACGCTGTTATTATTATTGTTGCTATTATTTCTTCCCGTGTAGTCCCCATATGGTCTTTTTCGACTGGCTTCCGTCTGGTTTCCGTCGTATGGCATCGGGGTCTGATGGCTTGGCTGGGTGTTGCGATAATTGCCTTGTTGATAATTATTGTTGTTCTGGTGTGCGTTGTTATTTTGGTAAGGTCCGTTGTTGTTTTTTTGGTAAGGCCAGCCGTTGTTATTTTGTTGTGTATAATTATTACTCGATCCGTATTGTGATGGATTCGGCGGACCGTAGGGCAGAAAAGTGCCAGGTCGTGCTTGGAAGTCGTTCGGATTGGGTTGAAAATTTTGCGAGTATTGCTGTTGGTTGTTTTGAGGAATTTGGAAGTCGTTTTGATGTGGTTGATTGGTATTTCTATTCTGTCCAAAGTTATTATTGTTCTGATTGTATTGATCGTTTCCGAATGTGTTTATATTTCGATTTCCACCGTTGTTTCCGGTGATGTTATTGCGGCTCATTGCCCTGCTCCTTTTCGATGGCCGGATTTCCGGCGCGGCGGAGCATAGGGAGGGAGGCGGTGGACTCCATGTCGCGTTTGGCACAGGCCGGGTGGATTTCCTGCGGCGCGGCGGCGCCGGGCTCTCAGTTCGTCGAACCGATCGCCAGCGCGATGCAGGCGGGCGTGGACGCGCAGTGCAGGTCGACCTTGCCGTCCTTCCTCAGCGCCTCCAGGATGCCCGATGCGCGCTCGACCGCCGCCTTGCGGAGGATCGCCTTCAGGCCCGAGCGCATGTCGGCGCCGCCCATCATGAGGGTCATGAGGTTCGCGGTGCCGGTGTCGTTTCCGCCGGCGTCCGGTTCGGGAGTGCCGGTGGCTTCGCGCAAAAGCTCGGCCGGCCAGGCGCCGAAGGCGGTCTCGACCAGTTCCGACATGCCCGTGTCGTGCATGACGAGGGAGAAGGAGCCGACGGCGACCCCGGCCAGCGCCGTCAGGTCGTGGCCGCCCTTCTTGTCCCCGGCCTGGGCGGTGCCGTCGACGAACGCCTTCAGGCCCGTCGCGTCGGCGGATCCCTCCATGTCGAAGAGGCCCGCGAGGTTTGCCGAGAGTTTCGTCAGCGCCAGATGCCCGTCGCCGTAGGAGGCCTGCAGGGTTGCGGAGATCGGCAGGAGCGTGTCTTCTGAGGCCCCGGTCTTCTTCGCCGCGTCGGCGAGCGCCGGCCAGAGCGGCGTCCCCTTGGCCGCGACCGGCGAGACGTCCGAGGCGAGGGTTCCGCGCAAGCGTATGCCTCCGGACGCGTCGCGTTTCACCGAGAGCGCGGCCTCGTCCACGTCGACCCGCGCGATCGACCCGCCGTCGGCGGTGTCGTCGGAGCGCCGCGCCGTCGTCAGGTGCAGATCCTTCACCGAAAAGTCCGCGCCGATGGCCTGTCCGGCGCTGTCGGGCTTGCGGGCGAGGTTCGAGAAGAGTGCCTTGAGGGCGGGCCAGTCGTCCTTGCCGTCGCCGCTCAGCGCGAAGGACACCGAGCCGACCTGCAAGCCCGCTTCGCCCGCAAAGGTCGCGCGGGCGTTCAGCGCCTTCGCGCGGAAGCCGGAGAGCAGGAGGAGGGCGCAGGCGTCCGTCGATGCCTTGCCGGGCGCGCAACGCAGCCCGTCGACCGCAAGCGACGCGCCGCTCCAGGAGGAGGAGAAGTGCCCGCCGTCCCGGTCGCGCTTCTTGGCGGCGAGGCGGAAATTCTCGACCCGCAGCGTGGAGCTCGCCGCGGCCGGCAGCGGCGTGCCGGCCGTCTCGCCGCCGAACGCGAAGGCGAGGAGGGCGCGGAACGCGCCGACCGGGCCGGAGATCGTGCCGGCCGAAAAGGAGCCCTTCGCGTTCTCCAGGCGGACGTTGCCGAGGGAGACCTCCTCGTCGCCCACCGTCAGGCGGCCGGCGACGATGCGGCTCGTGTTCCATGGCAGATCGATCGTCACGGAGCTTGCGGTGAGCGCGCCCGCGTCGTCCTTCCCCGTCGTCTGCCAGCGCGTGGCGGCGGCGAGCGCCGGGGAGAGCGTGTTCAGCGCCTTCCTGAAGGCCGCCGTCGCCGGATCCTCGAGGATCGTCACGGAGGGGGAGGGATGCTTCTGCGCCTGCGCCTGCGCCTGCGCCAGGTGTGCGGCGAGGATCGCTGCGGCGGCGAGAAGAACCGCGGGCCGCAGCGGGTGGGATCCGGTCATCAATACAGTCCCGCCCCGTCGACCAGGTGCGACCGCCGCGATCCGCCGCGGGGCGGCGGCCAGGGCTCGAGGCCGCCGTTTCCGTCGAAATGCCCGCCGCCGGGCGGGGGGCCGTAGCCGCCGTCGTCGGGCGCGGGGGGATACCAGTCCGGCGAGGGGGGCGGGCCCCAGCCGCCGGCGTCGGCGGAATAGCCGTCGTAGCCGCCATAGGGGCCGCCATAGGGATCGTCGACCATGTCCTTCGGGAAGGGGGCGACGTCGATCTTCGCGGTCGACAGTTTCGCCTTGCGCAGGTCGCGCACGATGCCGGCGAAGATGGGTGCGGCGACGGCGCCGCCCGTCGCGGCGCGGCCGCCGAGGACCGGCAGCGGCTGGTCGTCGTCGCGGCCGACCCAGACGGCGAGGGCGATGTCGCCGGTCCGGCCGATGAACCATGCGTCCCGGTCCTGCTGGGAGGTTCCGGTCTTGCCGACGACGCCGTCCGGGCCGTTGCGGAACGCGCCGGCCGCCGTGCCGCGGACCACGACGCCGCGCATCATCCGTTCCAGGTCCCGGAGCGCCGTCGGGTCGGCGATGGTCGACCTTTGCGGGTCGAGCGCGGCCACGGCGCGCGCCATGCGCTCGGGCGTCGTCTCCACCGTTCCGAGCGCGGCGGACGGCAGGAGCAGCCGGTCGTCGTTCTGCGGATAGGCGCCGGCGAGGCCCAGCACGCTCTGGAAGGGGCGGGAGCCGATCTGCATGACGAGACGGGCGGCAACCCGGTTCAGGCTCTTTTCCAGGCCGACGAAGAGCGGCACGTATCCGCCGGTTCCCTCGCCGCCGTAATTGTCCGGCGACCAGACGTTCTGGCCGTCCATGCCGTCGACGTTCATCGAGACGGGGGCGTCGCTGATCATGTCGGTCGGCATGTAGCCCTGTTCCAGCGCCGCCAGGTAGAGGAACGGCTTGACCGACGAGCCGGGCTGGCGCGCGGCCTGGGTGCGGTCGAACTGGCTCGCCCAGTCGCGCACGCCGCCGATGGATGCGAGGACCTTGCCGCTCGACAGCTCGATGGCGACGGCGGCGCCCTGCACGCGGGGGCGGCCGTCGAGCCTCTTCGCCCCGGGCAGGAGGACGTAGACGTCGCCGGCTTCGGCGCCTTTCGGCACCGCGATGCCCTTCAGCGCCGCGTTGTCGCCGGGCTGTCCGTCCTCGGCCGCCATCAGGGAGAGGCCGCCGGAGGCGGCCTTGCCGACGACGACCCGGACGGCGCCTTCGGGCAGGCTCGGGGCGATCGCCTGGGCGGCGTCGGCGACCGTGGCCGGGTCGGACAAATCCTCCACGTTCCGGTCGAACACCGAGCCGAGCGGCGCGTCGCCCACGGCGGCCTGGTATTTCTTCAGCCCGTCCGCGAGATCGCGCTCGACGATCGCCTGCGCGGTGCCGGAAATGGACAGGACCATCGCCTGCTCGCCGCCCACGGGCGATGTGGACGTCTCGCCGGCGGAGCGGGCGCCAAGCTGCCGGCGGGCGTAGGAGAGCGCCCAGAAGTCCGGGTCGGGCAAGGGAGCGGCGGCGGCGACGGCCACCTGTTTCGGGCGGACGACGTCGAGCGGGCCGGCCTTCGCCGCCTCGGCCTCCTTCTCGGTGACGACGCCGTCGGCGGCCATGCGGTCGAGGACATAGTCGCGCCGGTTCCTGGCCGCGTCGGGATGCTTCAGCGGATCGAGCGCGGACGGCGCCTGCACGACGCCGGCGAGGAAGGCGATCTCGCCGAGGTCGAGCTTGTCCCAGGGCTTTCCGAACCAGTTCTCCGCCGCATCCTTCGCGCCGTGGGACCCGCGGCCGAAATAGACGGCGTTCGCGTAGCTTTCGAGAATCTCCTTCTTGCTCGCGACGCTTTCCGTCTCCACGGCCGAGACCATGTCCGCCAGCTTGCGGGAAATGCTGCGGCTCGATCCCGTGACGACGTTCTTGGCGAGCTGCTGCGTCAGCGTCGAGCCGCCGACGCCCGGGGCCGCGCCGGACGCGGCGGAGCGCACCAGGTCGATGCCGGCGCGGGCGATGCCGGCCGGATCGACCCCCATGTGCTTGGAGAACGAGGCGTCCTCGGCGGATTCGAGGCCCTTGAAGAAGAGCGGCGGGAAATCGCCATAGGCGGCCTTGTTCGATTCCTTGCCGATGGTTCCGGCCAGCTCGCCGTCGCGATAGGCGACCGCCACGACGCCGCTGTTCGCGGAACCGTGGAGATCCAGCGCCGGGCGGGCGTCGATCGGGCCGAGCGGCCCGGATACGAGCGAGGCGCCGAGTGCCACGACTGAGGCTGTCACGGTGAAAATGTCGGACATCGTGCTAGACGAACTCCTCAAGAGCGACAAAAGTTCGGCGGCCTGCCGCCCGCCGCCCGGCTCCATAACGCATGGCGGGCGAATTCGCCTCATACTGATCGAAATGCAACAGTTTTGCGAGACCTTGCGGACGCGGCATCCGGCCCATCTGACTGCCGCCGCCTGGTGAAAACGGCCGATTCCGGCCGCGGGGCGGCCGGCTTCCCGTTCTTTTATCGACGGAACGCATGACATGCGTTGTCTTTTCCCTCATATGGAAGAAAAATGGCTGCGATCCGCGGGTGCTTCGCATGCCCGCACCTCGATGGACGACTGTCGATGAAAAGCTTCATAACTCCGGGCACAGGCCCCGTCGGCCCATGAGCGGTTCCGTCGTGCTCCTTCACATGGCGGGCGCGGTGGCGCTGCTGTTGTGGGCCACGCGCATGGTGCGCACCGGGGTGGAGCGCGCCTACGGCAACGTGCTCAGGCGCAAGCTGCGCCGGACGATGGACAATCCCCTGCTGGCGGCCGCGACCGGGCTGGTGCTCGCGATCGCGCTGCAGAGCTCGACGGCGGTGACCCTGCTCGTCGGCTCCTTTGCCGGCATGGACATCGTCACGGGCCTGTCGGGCATTCTCGCGGTGCGGGGGGCCGAGGTCGGCTCGGCGCTGCTCGTCAAGCTCCTGAGCTTCGACCTGACGCTGCTCGTGCCGGTCTGCCTGCTGGCGGGGACGGTGATGTTCCGCGCGACCGAGCGGCGGCAGTGGCGGCAGGCGGGGCGCATCCTCGTCGGCATCGGCCTCTTGATCCTGTCGCTGGAGCTCATGGGCCAGGCGTCGGAGCCGCTGCGCCAGAGCTCGCTCCTTCCGGTGATCGTGCGCTACCTGTCGGGCGATCCGATCACGGCCTTCCTGGTGGCCGCCCTGATGACCTATCTCTTCCATTCCTCGATCGCGGCGGTGCTGCTCCTCGTCGCGCTCGCCGGGCAGGGGGTGATCGGTCCGGAACTGGGCGTCGTCATGGTGCTCGGGGTCAATCTCGGCTCCTCGTTCATCGCGCCGATCCTGACGCGATCGGCCGAGCCGTCCTACCGGATCGTGCCGCTCGGCAATTTGCTGATGCGCGGGGCCGGGTCGGTGGTCGTGCTCGTCGCCTTCATGATCGCGCAGCCCTCCGTCGCCTTCCTCGGCGCGAACCCGGGGGACCAGATCATCCACGCGCACATTCTCTTCAACGTGCTCATTCTCCTCGCGGGCATCCCGATGTCCGGGATGGTGCTCAAGGCGACCGAGGCCGTGGTCGCCATGCAGACGCCGCCGGTCAAGCCGGTGGTGGACGCGCCCGCCGACATCGAGGAAACCAGCGTCCTCTATGCCGGCGCGCTGGACCGGCCGGCCCAGGCGCTCGCCAACGTCACCCGGGAGGCCGTGCGGATGTGCGAGACCATCGAGGTGATGCTCGCGCGGGTCATCGACCTCTACGAAAAGGCCGACCAGGGGAAGATCGACGCGCTGGCCGCCCTCGACGACAAGGTCGACCGGCGCCACGCGGACATCAAGCTCTATCTGGCCCGCATCGCCGAGACCGAGATGTCGCCGGACGAGGCGCGGCGCTGCCAGGACCTGCTCGGCGCCTGCGTGAAGCTCGAACAGGTCGGCGACATCATCACCCGGAACCTCGTCGCCCACGTCCAGAAGAAGATGGACCGCAAGGTGGATTTCACCGAGGAGGGCTGGGCCGAGCTTTCCGACTTCCACGCGTCGGTGCTCGCCAATGCCCGGCTCGCCTTCAACCTCCTGGTGACCGGCGACGCGGAGACGGCGCGCCAGCTCGTCCACGAGAAGGACCGGCTGCGGGCGGTGGAGAAGGAAACCGGGCGCCGCCACTTCGAGCGGCTGCGCCAGGGCACCGAGAAGAGCGTCGAGACGAGTTCGATCCATCTCGACACGATCCGCGACCTGAAGCAGATCAACTCGCTGCTCGCCACGATCGCCTATCCGGTGCTGGAGGCGCAGGGGCTACTCTCGGGGTCGCGGCTGAAGGCCGTCTGAGGTGTGGGTGGGGCGAAAAGTTGACAGCTGTCAACTTCCGCGTGCCGGGGCTGGCGGGTCAGTCGAAGACGCAGCGCGGGAAATAGAACGAGACCACCCAGTTCGGCGCGTCGACGATCTCGCTGACCTTCAGGTCGCCGCAGACGGAGCAGAGCATGTAGGCCTCGATCGCGGACATGCCGTGGCGCCGGGCGAGGAGCTCGATCATCCCGGAGACGGCGGCGCGGGCGCCGTCCATCAGGTCCGAGCCGACGCCCGTCGTCACCTCGTAGCCCTTGCCGTCGAGATGGCGGGCGACGGGGCCGGGCGTGGTGAAGCGCGGCATCGCCAGGCGGGCCTGCCTTTCCACCTCGAAGGTGAGTACCGCGGTCATCGGGCTCTCGATCGCCGTGCCGCAGACCTCGCCGTCGCCCTGCGCGGCGTGGGTGTCGCCGACGGAGAAGAGCGCGCCCTCCACCTCGACCGGCAGGTAGAGGACGGTGCCGGCGGAGAGGTCGCGGATGTCGAGATTGCCGCCGACGCGACGCGGCGGGAGGACGGAATGGGTGCCTTTTTGGGCGAGGGCGTTGCCGAGGGTGCCGGCGAAGGGCTTGAGCGGGACGCGGGCGCGGTCGCCGAAGAGCGCCGGCTCCGCGGCGGTCCTGTCGTAGGTCCAGATGTGGAGCGCGGGCTCCCTGAAATCGTCTGCCAGCAGGCCGAAACCGGGAATGTTCGCCGTCCAGCCGATGCCGGAGGGCCTGAACTCCTCGATGGTGACCTTGAGGGCGTCGCCCGGTTCGGCGCCCTCGACGAAGACCGGGCCGGTGACCGGGTTGACCTCGTCGGCGGGAAGTCCGGCGATGTCGGCCGCCGTCGCATCGGGCAGGAGCCGCCCGTTCGAGGCGTCGACGCATTCGAACTCGACGGTCGTTCCCGGCGTCACGCGCGCGACCGGCTCGATCGCGTTGTCCCAGCCGAAATGGCGGTGGCGGTCATGGATCGTGTAGTCGCACCTGGCGCACATTCGCCGCTTCCTTTGCTTCCGGACGCCGTTTTCGAATAGTTTTCCATGTCGAGGCCGTGGCCTCAATGCCGGTCGAAAAACAAAGCGGAGCGAAAACGGACATGGATAGGCAATCGATCGTGCTCGTCGGTGCGCCGGTGGACGTGGGCGGGGCGCAGCGCGGATGCCTGATGGGGCCGGACGGGCTGCGGGTTGCGGGCCTCGCGGGCGCGCTCAGGGAGCTCGGCCATTCGGTCGAGGACCGGGGCAATCTGTCGATCGGCCCGCAGGAGGAAACGGCCCATGCCAACCGGGCGATCCACCACCTGTCCGAGTGCGCGGCCTGGATCGAGGCGCTGAGCGCGGCCGCCTTCGAGGGGGCCGGCGGCGGGCGGACCGCGATCTTCCTGGGCGGCGACCACCTGATGTCGGCCGGCACGGTCGCGGGCGTCGCGGCGCGGGCGCGGGAGGAGGGGCGGCCGCAATTCGTGCTCTGGCTCGACGCCCACACCGATTTCCACGATCTCACGACGACGGAGAGCGGCAACCTCCACGGCACGCCGGTCGCCTATTTCACCGGGCAGCCCGGCTTCGGTCGGCATTTCCCGCCGCTTGCCACCGCCGTCCCGCCGGAGAACGTGACGATGCTCGGCATCCGGTCCGTCGATCCGGCCGAGCGCGATCGCGTGGTCGAGGCGGGGCTCGACATAGCCGACATGCGCACGATCGACGAGGAGGGGATCGCGCGGCCGCTGGCGCGGTTCCTCGACCGGGTGGCGTCCTGCGAGGGGCGGCTTCACGTCAGCTTCGACGTGGATTTCATCGATCCTTCGATCGCCCCGGCGGTCGGCACCACCGTGCCGGGCGGCGCGAGCTTCCGCGAGGCGCACCTGGTGTGCGAGATGCTGCACGACAGCGGCCTCGTCGCCTCGCTCGACCTTGCGGAGATCAACCCGTTCCTCGACGAGCGCGGGCGCACCGCGAAGCTCATGGTCGACCTGGTGGCGAGCCTCTTCGGCAAGCGCGTCATGGACCGTCCGACGCGCAGCTACTGACCCCGGCCGCATCCTCGCCGCGAGGGCGAGGATGACGAGCGAGAGGAGCGAACCGCCGCCGCGGACCCGCAGGTCAGCCGATCGTCTGTCCGGTCTTCTTCCAGTCGGCGAGGAAGGCCTCGAGGCCCTTGTCGGTGAGGGGGTGCTTGACGAGGGCCTTGAGGGTCGCCGGCGGCACGGTGGCGACGTCGGCGCCGATGATGGCGGCTTCCTTGACGTGGTTCACCGTGCGGATCGAGGCGGCGAGGATCTCCGTCTGGAAGTCGTAATTGTCGTAGATCGCGCGGATCTCGCGGATCACCTCCATGCCGTCGACCGCCATGTCGTCGATGCGGCCGATGAAGGGGGAGATGAAGGTGGCGCCGGCCTTGGCGGCGAGCAGCGCCTGGTTGGCCGAGAAGCAGAGCGTCACGTTGACCTTGCGCCCGTCGCCGGTCAGCGCCCGGCAGGCCTTCAGCCCGTCGAGCGTCAGCGGCACCTTGATGCAGATGTTGTCGGCGATCTTCGACAGGATGTCGGCCTGCTTCATCATCTCCGAATAGTCGGTCGCCGTCACCTCCGAGGAAACCGGGCCGTCGACGATGTCGCAGATCTGCTTCGTCACCTCGCTGATCTTGCCGCCCGATTTCATGATCAGCGACGGATTGGTGGTCACGCCGTCGATGAGCCCGAGTTCGTTGAGCTCGCGGATCTCCTTGACGTCTGCCGTGTCGACGAAGAATTTCATGGTCTTGTCCCGTCCTCTTCGGATTTCGATTCAAAGATTGAGCTTGGTGCGGGCGCGCTCGACGAGAGCGTCCGCGGTGATTCCCATTTTCTCGTAGACCACGTCGCCCGGCGCCGAATGGCCGAAGGTCTCCAGCCCGACGACGTCGTCTTCGCTGTCGACGTAGCGCGTCCAGCCGAACTTGCCGGCGGCCTCGATCGCGAGGCGGGGCGCCGACCCCAGGACGTCGTCGCGGTAGCTCTTCGTCTCGGACTGGAAGAGCTCCCATGAGGGCATCGAGACGACGGCGACGGTGAAGCCTTCTCCGGCGAGCCGTTCCGCCGCGTCGACGGCGATCGAGACCTCGGTGCCGGTGGCGAGGATCGTCAGGTCGCGCTCGCCGTCGCCGGCGGTGCGGATGACGTAGGCGCCGCGGGCGCAGCGGTTCTCCTTCGTCTTCTCCGTCCTCAGCTGCGGCACGCCCTGGCGCGACAGCGCCAGCAGCGAGGGGCGCCTGTCGGACTTCAGGGCCAGCGCCCAGCATTCGAGCGCCTCGACCGTGTCGGCGGGCCGGAAGACGTTGAGGTTGGGGATCGCCCTCAGCGCCGCCAGATGCTCGATCGGCTGGTGGGTCGGGCCGTCCTCGCCGAGCCCGATGGAATCGTGCGTCATGACGAAGATCGTGCGGATGTGCATGAGCGCGGCAAGGCGGATGCCGTTGCGGCAGTAGTCCGAGAAGGTGAGGAACGTGCCGCCGTAGGGAATGACCCCGCCATGGGTCGACATGCCGTTCATCGCGGTCGCCATGGCGAACTCTCGCACGCCGTAGTGGACGTAGCGGCCCGGATGCTCGGGGGTGAAGGAGGGCACGGTGGATTTCGTGTCGGTGTTGTTGGAGCCGGTGAGGTCGGCCGAACCGCCGATCATCTCGGGCACTGCGGCGGTCAGCACCTCGAGGGCGTTCTGGCTCGACTTGCGCGTGGCGAGCTTCTCGGGATTGTCGATCAGCCGGTCGCGGGCCTCCTCGACGATCCGGTCGAAGTCCGCCGGGAGCCGGCCTGCGATGCGGCGCTCGAACTCGGCGCGCCGGTCGGCCGGGAGGTCGGCGAGGCGCTTCTCCCAGGCGTGGCGGCTCTCGGCTCCCTTGCGGCCGATGGCGCGCCAGCGTTTGAGCAGGTCGTCGGGGATGACGAAGGGCTCGGCGGTCCAGCCGAGGGCCTTGCGCGCGGCGGCGATCTCCTCGGCGCCCAGCGCCGAGCCATGGGCCTTTTCGGTGCCCTGCTTCTTCGGCGCGCCGTAGCCGATGATCGTCTTCATGTCGATCAGCGTCGGGCGCTCCGTCTCGGCCCTGGCCTGCTTCAGCGCATCGTCGACCTCCTCGGGGACCAGGCCGTTGCAGGTCACGACGTGCCAGCCGAGCGCGCGGAACTTCGCCGGGATGTCGTCGGTGAAGGCGAGCGAGGTGGCGCCGTCGATGCTGATGGAATTGTCGTCGTAGAGCACGGTCAGCTTGCCGAGCTTGAGGTGCCCGGCGAGCGACGTCGCCTCCTGGCCGACGCCCTCCATCAGGCACCCGTCGCCGCAGAAGCAGTAGGTGCGGTGGTCGACCACGTCGCTGCCGAAGGCCTCGGCGAGGATCCGTTCGGCCATCGCCATCCCGACTGCGGCGCCGAGGCCCTGGCCGAGCGGTCCCGTCGTCGTCTCGATCCCCTTGGCCATGCCGTATTCCGGGTGGCCGGCGGTCTTCGAGCCGTACTGGCGGAAGTTCTCGATCTCCTCGATCGTCATGTCCTCGTAGCCGGTCAGATAGAGCAGGCTGTAGAGCATCATCGAGGCATGGCCGTTCGACAGGACGACCCGGTCGCGGTCCGGCCAGTCGGGGGCCGAGGCGTCGAACTTCAGGTGCTTCTCGTAAAGGACGGTCGCCGCATCGGCCATGCCCATCGGCGCGCCGGGATGCCCTGAATTCGCCTTCTCTACGGCGTCCATGGAGAGGGCGCGGATGCAGTTCGCCATCTGCGATTGCGGGCGGATCGTCGCTTGTTCGTTCATGATGCAGCTCCCATCGGTTCGACCTCGGTTCGCGTGTTTTGCCGGAGTTTATACATAACAGCGAATTCTATCAATATCACATTCAACATGTTGTAAATCACGCGATCTGTGTTATCTTTCGTCCATCGGTCGGCGGCAGGCCGGCCACGGAGCCAACGCTACCGGAAGCACGGGCGAACGTCAGAATGAAGGCCGAAACGCGCCGGCAGGGAATAATGGACATGCTGATGGACGCGGGCAGCGCGAGCGTCGACGACCTCGCCGCCCGTTTCGGCGTCAGCCGCATGACCGTGCATCGCGATCTGGACGATCTCGAGCAGTCGGGGCTCTTGCGCAAGGTGCGCGGCGGGGCATCCATCCAGTCCAGCTCCAAGTTCGAGAGCGATTTCAGGTACCGCGAGCGACAGGCGGCGGAGGAAAAACGCCGGATCGCGGCGGCGGCTTCCCGCCGCATCGAGCCCGGGCAGACGATCATGGTCGACGACGGGTCGACCGCCAATGCGATAGCGGAATTCCTGCCCGGCCGACAACCGCTGACGGTCATCACGAGCAACCTCGCCGTCATCAACGAACTCGCGGGCAAGCCGGGCATCGACCTGATCGCCCTCGGGGGACGCTATCACAGGACGTTCCACGGGTTCTTCGGCCTCGTGGCGGAGGAGGCTCTGCGGGGGCTGAGGGCCGACATCGCCTTCGTCTCCACCTCGGCGATCCAGGGCGCCTCGGCCTACCACCAGGACGAGGAGGTCGTCCACTACAAGCGGCTGATGATCCGGGCGGCCGAGCGCCGCTTCCTCCTGGCCGACCATCGGAAATTCGGCCGGTCGGCGCTGCATTTCCTCGCCGACCTCACGGCGTTCGACGCGGTCCTGACCGGCGCGGCGCTGCCGGCGGAGGCGTCGGCGCCGCTGGAGGAGGCCGGCATCGAGCTGGAGATCGCCGGCGCGGCGGCAAGGAGCACGACACATGGCTGACAAGCGTTACTGGATCGGCACGAGCTGGAAAATGAACAAGACGCTGGCGCAGGCGCTCGACTTCGCCGGCGGCCTTCTGGAGCGCGACTTCCGGCATCCGTCGATCCAGCCCTTCGTCGTTCCGCCCTTCACCGCGGTGCGCGAGGTCAAGGCGGCGCTCGCCGGCACCGACGTCAAGGTGGGGGCGCAGACCATGCACTGGGAGGACGCCGGGGCATGGACCGGGGAGATCTCGCCGGCGATGCTGGCGGATTGCGGCCTGGATCTCGTCGAACTCGGGCACAGCGAGCGGCGGGCGCATTTCGGCGAGACCGACGAGACGGTCGGACGCAAGGTGGCGGCCGCGCTCCGCCATGGCCTCACGCCGCTCGTGTGCGTCGGCGAGACCATGGAGGAGCGCGAAGCGGGCCGGGCCGACGCGGTGCTCGCGCGCCAGACCGAGGCAGCGCTCGCCTTCCTCGGCGAGGCGCGCGAGGGTGCGACGATCCTCTTCGCCTACGAGCCGGTCTGGGCGATCGGCGAACACGGAATCCCGGCTTCGCCGGACTATGCCGACGAGCGGCAGGCGCGGATCCGCGCGGTGGCGGCCGGGCTGCTTTCCGCGCCGCCGCCCGTCCTCTACGGCGGCAGCGTCAACCCGGGCAACTGCGAGGACCTGATCGGCCGCCCTGCGGTCGACGGGCTCTTCATCGGCCGTTCGGCGTGGACCGTCGAAGGCTATCTCGGGATCCTCGACCAATGTGCCGCCGTCATCGGCGGATAGCATGACATCCGTTCCATCCCCGACCGAAAGAGAGTTCAGACAATGAGCAAGACAATCATCATCGGTACCGACCACCTGGGCCTGCCCATGAAGGACGCGCTCGTCGAGCACCTGCGCTCGAAGGGCCACACCGTGGAGGACATCGGCGTCCACGACGACAATCCGGTCGACTATCCGGACGTCGCGGTGGAGCTCGCCGAGCGCATCTCGAAGGGCGATTTCGAGCGCGGCATCCTCATCTGCGGCACGGGTCTCGGAATGGCGATCACCGCCAACAAGGTGCCCGGCGTGCGCGCCGCGACCGTCATGGATCCCTATTCGGCCGAACGTGCCATCGCCTCCAACAACGCCCAGGTGATCACCATGGGCGCGCTGACCACGGGGGTGAACGTCGCCAAGATGCTGGCCGACATCTGGCTCGCCAACGAGTTCCAGGGCGGCGGCTCGGCGCGCAAGGTGGAGAAGATGAACCAGGTCGACGCCCGCTTCCGGGAAGCGCGGGCCTCCTAGGCCCGGCACCCTGCGGGAGCGGACGATGGCGGGCCCCTACCTCGTCGGCCTCGACAGCGGATCGACGGTGACCAAGGCGATCGTGGTCGATACCGCCGGCCGGGTCGTCGCCACCGGCAAGGCGACGGTGGAGCAGCATGTCCCGCGGCCCGCCCATGTCGAGCGCGACATGGCGGCCGCGTGGTCGGCCGCCGCGGGAGCGATCCGCGAGGCCGTCGCCGCGGCGGGCATCGCGGCTTCCGCCGTCGCGGGCGTCTCGGTCACCGGCCACGGCGACGGCCTCTACTGCCTCGGCCGCGACGGACGGCCGCTCGGCCGCGGGATCCTGTCGCTCGACAGCCGCGCCGCGGGCATCGTCGCCGGGTGGCGGTCCGACGGCGTGCTGGACCGGGCGCTGCCCCTGACGGGCCAGCATCCCTATCCCTATTCGGCGGCGGCACTGCTCGCCTGGATCCGGCGGCACGAGCCGGACCGCTTCGCCGCGATCGGGCACGCCTTCTTCTGCAAGGACTGGCTGCGGTTCTGCCTGACGGGCGAGATCGCGACGGACCTGACGGAGGCGAGTACCTCGTTCTTCGACCTTCACGAACAGGACTACAGCGAGGCCGTGCTGGCGCTCTACGGGCTCTCGGACATCGCCGCGGCGCTGCCTCCCGTCCTGGAGCCGGCGGCGCGCGCCGGAGCGGTCACGGCGGCCGCGGCGAGGGCGACGGGGCTCCTGGCGGGTACGCCGGTCGCCGCCGGCCTGCATGACGTCACAGCGGCGGCCGTCGGCATGGGCAACCTCGATGCCGGCGACCTGACGATCACGGCCGGCACCTTCAGCATCAACGAAGTGCTGTCGGACGCGCCGCGCGTCGACGACCATCCGGGCGGTCCGCGCTGGGCCTGCCGGTCGGGCGTCACCCGCGGCTCGTGGATGAACATGTCGATCTCGCCGGCTTCCTCGGCCAACCTGGAGTGGGTCGTGCGCCAGTTCGGCGAACGCGATCCGGGCGCGCTCCTGTCCGCCATGGAGGCGGAGCTCGACCGGGCGGCGCTCGAGGCGGCGCCGGTCGTCTATCATCCGTTCCTCTACGGCTCTCCCCATCCGGAGCCGGCGAGCGCGGCGTTCTTCGGCCTCAAGGCCTGGCACGGGCAGGCCGACATGCTGCAGGCGGTGCTGGAGGGCATCGTCTTCAACCACCGCACCCATGTCGACATCCTGGCCGGCGCCTTCGACGTCAAGCGCGTCCGGCTGACGGGGGGCGGCTCCGCCCGTCCGCGCATGGGGCAGCTCTTCGCCGACGGCCTCGGCCGCGCCGTCGAGGTGCCGGCGGAAAGCGAGGCGGCCGCGCTCGGCGCGGCGCTCTGCGCGGGCGTCGCGGTCGGCGTCTTCGACGACCTCCGGGCGGCGGCTTCCGCCTGCTGCGAAATCGCCGGGACCTTCCGGCCGGATCCGGAGCGAGGCGGCGCGCTCGGGCGGAGATTCGACCTCTACACCCGGCTGGCCGAAGCGATGCGGCCCTTCTGGGCGGAGCTCGACGGGGCCGGGGGAGCGGCGCCGTGACCACCTCGCGCGAGGCGGCGCTCTCGAAGGCGCGGTCGATGCGGCACGTGCCGGTCGTCATCGCCGGCGCCGGCATCAACGGCGCCGGCCTCTACCGCGACCTGTCGATGCAGGGCGTCGACTGCCTCCTGTGCGACAAGTCCGACATCTGCTCCGGGGCGAGCGCGGCCCCGTCGCGGCTCATCCACGGGGGGCTGAAATACCTGGAAACCGGCGAGTTCCGCCTCGTCGCGCAGTCGACGCTCGAAAGGAACCTCCTGCTCGGGAACGCGCCGCACGCAGTCCGGCCGCTGAAGACGGTCATCCCGATCTTCTCCTGGTTCGGGGGCATCGTGCCGTCGATCGCGCGCGTCCTCGGGGTCCCCGCGAAACTGTCCGACCGCGGGGTGCTGATCACCGAACTCGGCCTCGGCCTCTACGACCTCTTCGGCAGCCGCGAGCGCGCGATGCCGCGGCACGGGCTCGCCCTGCGCCGCAGGTCGCTCGCGGGGCTTCCGGCGCTGAAGCCGGACATCGTCGCGACGGGCAGCTATTACGACGCGGCGGTGACGCTGCCGGAGCGGCTCGGCCTGGAACTGGTGCTCGACGGCGGCCGCGCGAACCCCGGTTCGGTCGCGCTCACGCACACGGGGCTCGCCGGGCGGGACGGAGACGCGTTGCTGCTTCGCGACGAGACGACGGGCGAGGCGCTTCGGGTGACGGCCGACGTCGTCGTCAACGCCGGCGGCGCCTGGATCGACAGGGTCAACGCGAAACTCGGCCTCGAGCGGACCTATATCGGCGGCACCAAGGGGTCGCACCTGCTGCTCGACAATCCCGAACTCGTGCGCCAGCTCGACGGGCGCATGGTCTATTTCGGGTCGCCGGACGGGCGCATCTGCCTCGTCTATCCCTATTTCGGCCTCGCGCTCGTCGGGTCCACCGACATCCGTGCCGACGATCCCGACGCGGCGGTCTGCGAGGATGCCGAGGCCGCCTACATGCTGGAGGCCGTCGCGGCGATGTTTCCGGGCGTCGCGGTCGCGCCGGGGCAGGTCGTCTACCGCTATTGCGGCGTGCGGCCGCTGCCGGCCGCCGACGTCGACGACCCGGGCCGCATCAGCCGCGACCACTCGATCAGGGAGGACGTCCTTGCGGAGGGACGGACGCCGGTGCTCTCGCTCGTCGGCGGCAAGTGGACGACGTTCCGGGGCTTCGCGGAGGAGGCGGCCGACCGGGTGCTCGCCCTCGTCGGGAAGGAACGCCGGGTCTCGACACGCCATGTCGCCATCGGCGGGGGCCGGGACTTTCCGGCGGGCGAAGCCGCGCGGGCCGCGTGGATCGGCCGGGTGTCGGCCTCCTCGGGACTCGAGGCCGGGCGCGTGGCCTGCCTCCTCGATCGATACGGAACCCGGGCGGAAGCGTTCGCCGCCCGGGCCGGCTCGCACGGCGACCGGCCGCTTTCGAGCCTGCCGGACTATTCCGTCGGCGAGATCGCGCAGATCTCGGACGAGGAGCTCGTCGGGTCGCTGGCGGACGTCATCTTCCGCAGGACGACCATCGCGATCACCGGCCGGCTGACGCCGGAGGCGCTCGACGAACTCGCCGGGATCGTCGCGGGCGCCTGCGGCTGGCCGGCCGGGCGGCGGGACCGCGAGGCGGCGGAGGTGCGCGCGATCGCGGTCACCCGGCACGGGATCGCGCTCGATGCCGGGGGCGGCACGTCCGTGGGCTGAGGCGCCCTCGGGCCGCGCCCATGACCGGGGCGTCGTGCCGGGTTGTCATGCCGGGAGAGGCCGTCCGAAAGGGCCGCTCGATTGACAAATGCGCCCCGATGTGAAATTTTTTTTATGTGATGATAGAAATATCATCGTGGGGAGGCTGCCGGAATGAAGGATATCCTGATCGGCGTCGATGCCGGAACCTCGGTCATCAAGTCCGTGGCGTTCGACCTGTCGGGGCGCCAGATCGACGTGGCGTCCGTCCCCAACGACTATGCGAGCGTCGGCGACGGCGGCGTGGAGCAGGACCTCGGCGCCACCTGGGCGAAGACGGCGGCGACGCTCGCCGCGCTCGGCGAGAAGATCGGCGGCCTGAAGGCGCGCACGGCGGCCGTCGCGGTGACCGGGCAGGGCGACGGCACCTGGCTGATCGACGGAAAGGGCGACCCCGTCATGCCGGCGCTCCTGTGGCTCGACGCGCGGGCGGGCCGGCTGGTGGAAGCGGCGCGGGCGCGGCCGGACGACCGGCGGCGGTTCGAACTGACGGGAACCGGGCTCAACGCCTGCCAGCAGGGCGCGCAGCTGCAATGGCTGAGGGACAACGCCGCCGAGGCGCTCGGGAGGGCGCGGACGGCCTTTCACTGCAAGGACTGGCTCTATTTCAAGCTCACCGGGGTGCGCGCCACGGACCCGAGCGAGGGAACCTTCACCTTCGGCGACTACAGGCGGAAGGCCTATAGCGACGAGGCGATCGGGATTCTCGGCCTCACGCGGCAGAAATCGCTCCTGCCGCCGATGCTGGACGGCCTCTCGCATCACGACGGGCTCGACGCGGAAGCGGCGGCGGCGACCGGGCTCGCCGAAGGGACGCCGGTCGTCCTCGGCTATGTCGACATCGTCGCGACGGCGCTCGGCGGCGGCCTCTACCATCCGACGCGCGACGTCGGCTGCTCGATCGTGGGTTCGACGGGCATGCACATGCGGCTCGCGCGGTCGGTCGGGGACGTCGTGCTCAACGACAGCGCTTCCGGATACACGATCGCGATGCCGGTGCCGGGCGCCTTCGCGCAGCTGCAGTCCAACATGGCGGCGACGCTGAACATCGACTGGCTGGTCGGGCTCGCCCGCGACGTGCTCGCGGCCGGCGGGCTCAGCCCGGACCGGGCCGACCTCATGAAGGCTCTCGACCGGTGGGTCGAGGCGGCCCGCCCGGCGTCGCTTCTCTACCAGCCCTACATTTCGCTCGCCGGCGAGCGGGGCCCGTTCGTCGACGCGAATGCGCGCGCGGGCTTCCTCGGCCTGTCGCTCGACCACGGCTTCGCCGACCTGGCACGCGCGGTCCTCGAGGGCCTCGCGTTTGCGGCGCGCGACTGCTTCGCGGCCATGGGGCCCGTCCCCGACGAGATCCGGCTGTCCGGCGGAGCAGCGCGCAACCGGTCCTTCAGGCGGATCTTCGGAGCCGTCACCCGGTCGGCGACCCGCACGAGCGCGCGCGAGGAGGCGGGAGCGGCAGGCGCCGCGATGACGGCGGCCGTGTGCCTCGGCATCTATCCCACCATGGACGCCTGCACGGCGGAATGGGTCGATTCCCTCCTCGGCGACGCCGAACCTCCCGACGCGGCGCTCGCGGCGGAATACGACCGCCTCTTCGCTTCCTTCGTGGACGCGCACGAGGCGCTGCGGCCCGTCTGGCGGGCCATGGCGCAGGCCGGCGGGAATGCGAAACTCGAACGGATGAACAAGCTGGAGCGCGGGACGTGAGCGACAACGACGACATCGTCGACCTCCTGGTGATCGGAGGCGGCGTCAACGGGGCGGGGATCGCGCGCGACGCGGCGGGCCGCGGCCTCTCGGTGGTGCTGTGCGAGAAGGACGACCTCGCGGAGGGTACCAGCTCGCGCTCCGGAAAGCTGGTCCACGGGGGGCTGCGCTATCTCGAATACTACGAGTTCCGCCTGGTGCGCGAGGCGCTCATCGAGCGCGAGGTCCTTCTGGAATCGGCGCCGCACATCATCTGGCCGCTCCGCTTCGTCCTGCCCCACAGCCCCATCGACCGGCCGGCCTGGCTGGTGCGGCTCGGCCTCTTCCTCTACGACCATCTCGGCGGCCGGAAACGGCTTCCGGGGACGCGGACCCTGAACCTGAGGACGGCCCCCGAGGGCGCGCCGATCAAGGACGAGTTCACGCGCGCCTTCGAATATTCCGACTGCTGGGTGGACGACGCGCGGCTCGTCGTGCTGAACGCGGTCGATGCGCGCGAGAGGGGTGCGAGGATCCTGACCCGCACGGCCTGCACGGGGCTGCGGCGCGACGGGAAGACCTGGTCCGCGACGCTTTCGGGCCGTTCGGGAGGCTCCTTCGAGTTGCGCGCCCGGGCGGTCGTCAACGCGGCCGGGCCCTGGGTCAACCGCATCATCGGCGAGGTCGCCGGCATCAACTCCAAGCGCAGCGTGCGCCTGGTCAAGGGAAGCCACATCGTCGTCCCGAAGTTCTGGGAGGGGCCGAACGCCTACCTCGTCCAGAACACCGACAAGCGGGTGATCTTCATCAACCCGTACGAGGGGAACCTGGCGCTCGTCGGGACCACCGACATTCCCTATGACGGGCCGCCCGAAGAGGTGAGGGCGGAAGACGACGAGATCGACTACCTGCTGACGGTCCTCAACCGCTACTTCAAGCGCCCCCTCGGGCGCGACGACGTGCTGCACTCGTTCTCCGGGGTCCGGCCGCTCTACGACGACAACACGGAAAACCCGAGCGCGGTGACGCGCGACTACATCTTCGACGTCGACAGCCGCGACGGCGCGGCGCCGCTGCTCTCCGTCTTCGGCGGCAAGATCACGACGTTCAGAAAGCTCTCCGAGCATGCGCTGGAGAAGCTGCAGCCGTTCTTCCCCGACATGAAGAAGCCCTGGACCCGGACCGCGCACCTGCCGGGCGGCGACATCGCCAACGCCGACTTCGAGCAGTTCCTCGCCGAGGCCCGGGCGCGCTATCCGTGGCTCCCCGCCTCGCTGCTGAAGCATTACGGCCGTCTCTACGGAACGCGGATGCACGCGCTCCTCGACGGCGCGACCTCTCTCGCCGACCTCGGCGAGACCTTCGGACCGGACTTCCATGCCCGCGAGGCGGAATTCGTCATTCGCACCGAGTGGGCGCAGACGGCGCAGGACGTCGTCGAGCGGCGCACCAAGCATGCCCGCCACATGTCGCCCGCAGAGAGAGAGCGGTTCGCGGCCTGGTTCGAAGAGCGCGACGTCGCGGCGGAGTGACTCCCGACCGAATACCCGGAGCAAACGGAACCCGACCCATGGCCTTTACCCTGTCCGTCAACACCAATCCGCTGGTCAACCGCTTCGCCGAGCCGGACGACCTGATCGACACGATCGCCCACGAGATCCGCCTGAAATACGTCCAGCTGACCCATGAATTCGTCAATCCGGGCTGGCCTGCGGCGACCGTCCGGCGGTTCGTGCGCGCCTTCAACCGCGCGACGGCCCGCACGGGCGTCGAGATCACCTCGGGCATGACCGGCCCCTACGGCCGTCTCAACCATTTCGGCCATCCGGACCGGGACGTGCGGCGCTACTACGTCGACTGGTTCAAGACCTTCGCCGACATTTCGGCCGATCTCGGGGCGAAGAGCGTCGGCACGCAGTTCGCGATCCTGACGCTCAAGGACTACGACGATCCCGTCCGGCGCGAGGACATGATCCGGATCGCCGTCGACTGCTGGGCGGAGGTCGCAGAGCATGCCCGGCAGGCGGGGCTCGATCACCTGTTCTGGGAGCCGATGTCGGTCGGGCGCGAGTTCGGCGAGACCATCGCCGCCTGCGGGCATCTGCAGGACCGGCTGGAAGCCGCCGGCTTCGCGATCCCGATGTGGATGATGGTCGACATCGACCACGGCGACGTAACCTCGCCGAACCCCGACGACACCGACCCGTTCGCCTGGGCCCGCGCGTTCCCGACGCGCTCGCCGATCATCCACGTCAAGCAGTCGTCGATGAACAAGGGCGGCCACTGGCCCTTCACCGAGCGCTACAACGCCGAGGGGCGGATCCAGCCGGAAAAGCTGATCGAGGCGGTCAGAGCGGGCGGCGGGACGGACAACGAGATATGTCTCGAACTGTCGTTCCGCGAGCGCGAGCCCACCGACCGCGACGTGGTGCCGGCGCTCAGGGAATTGGTCGCGTTCTGGGCGAAGCACGTGGACACCGGCGCCGCGACGCTTCGCCGGGGATGAGCGGAAGCCTCGCGGGACAGGGGCGGGAGGGGGCGGGAGGGGGCGAATCTTCAGCGCCCCGATTGACAAACGCGACCGTATGTGAAAAATTTTTTAGTGAATGATAGAAATATCATTCTTGGGAGGAGACAGCATGAAGCCCGGCGCCGTTCCGTTGCGCGACCAGACCATCAGCCTTGCGACGCGCGCGGCGTGGCTGCACTACGCCGGCGGCCTGACCCAGGCGCAGGTGGCGAAGCGTCTCGGGCTGACGAGCCTGAAGGCGCACCGGCTGATCATGAAGGCCAACCAGGAGGGACTGGTGAAGGTCTTCATCGACGGCGACATCAGCGAATGCGTCGAACTCGAGCAGGCGCTGTCGAAGGAATACGGCCTCGACACCTGCGAGGTGGTGCCGGACTTCGACCAGGACGACCTGCCGCTCCGGGCGCTCGGCATCGCCGGCGCCAATTTCCTCAAGCTCGAGATCGAGCGCGGCGAGAACAAGCTGATCGGCGTCGGCCACGGACGCACCCTGGCGGCAAGCGTGGAAAACCTGCCGCGCACCTCGGCGAGCGACGTGCGCTTCGTGTCGCTCTTCGGTGGCCTTACCCGGAAATTCGCGGCCAATCCGCACGACGTCATCTACCGGCTGACGGAGCGGACCGGCGCGCAGGCCTATGTCATGCCCGTCCCCTTCTTCGCCAACACGGTGGAAGACCGCGAGGTCCTGCTCGGCCAGCGCGGGGTCGGCGCCGTCATCGACCTGGCGCGCGCGGCGGACCTCATGTTCGTCGGCATCGGCACGGCCGAGCGCGAGGCCTCGCTGGTCGCGACCGGCATGATCGAGCCGAGCGAGATCGACGACGTGAAGCGCGACGGCGGCGTCGGCGAGGTGCTCGGCCATTTCTTCGACCGCCATGGCCGCCCCGTCGAGACGGCGCTTTCCGAGCGCATGCTCGGCCTCGGCCGCGAGGCGCTCGAGGCCCGCAGGATCGTCGCGATCGCCGGCGGCAAGGTGAAGGTCGGGGCGATCGAGTCGATCCTGGAAAGCCGGTACCTCAGCGGCCTCATCACCGACGAAATCACCGCCCGGGCGCTGGTTGCCGGGATCGGCGCGCCTCGACAATCGTCCACCAACGGAAAATCGGAGTGAGAGGTCCAATGGCCATGGGTTCTGCAGCTCTCGCAGGGACGCACCGCCGCAAGGGGCCCGGACTGCGCCGCGCGGCGATCGCCGTCGCAGTCGTCGTCCTCGTCGTCGCCATGGGGCTGGACACGGCGGTGGTGACGATCGGCTCGTCCGGCGACACCCGCAAGGCCGGCTTCTCGCCGGAGGCCTACGGGCAGAGCGAATTCCCGAAGGTGCAGGCGGCGGTGGAGAAGCGCGCCGTCGACGCGGCGACGCTCGCCAAGGCGATCGCGGCCGACCAGACGGCGGCCGCCAAGAAATACGGCGTCGACGCGACCATGGGTCCGGAGATGGCCGTCAAGTTCACCGGCGTCGCCGGGGAGGGCCAGTCGGGCATCTACCCGATCAAGGTCGATGGCGTGCCCGACGACGTCAAGATCCGCGTCCAGACCGGGCCGGCGATCAACGGGACGGACCTTCGCGACGCGATCGGCACGATCAAGTTCGGCCAGTTCAAGAACCAGATCGAGTACCAGAACGCCGGCGCGGCGCTGAACAAGGAGATGAAGAAGGAGGTGCTGTCCAAGGTGGACACCTCGAAGCTCGACGGCAAGACGGTTTCGGTGGTCGGCGCATTCCTGATGATCAACCCGAAGAACTGGCTGGTCACGCCGGTCCGGCTGAGCGTGCAGTGATGGGCGCCGCAAAGACCGAGACGGGCCGCGGCGAGGTCGTCCTTTCCGCCCGCAACGTGGTGAAGACCTACGGCGGGACCCACGCGCTGAAGGGCGTCAACTTCGACATCCATCGCGGCAAGGTGACGACGCTCTTCGGCGAGAACGGCGCGGGCAAGTCGACGCTGATGAAGATCCTCTCGGGCGTCGAGCGGCCCACCTCGGGCACGATCGAGCTCGACGGGGAAGAGGTCGCCTTCGCCTCGGCGGTGGAAGCGACCGAAAAGGGCATCTCGATCATCCACCAGGAACTCAGCCTCGCGCCCAACCTCAGCGTAAGAGACAACATCTTCATGGGCCGGGAACTGACGTCGGCCGCCGGCGTCGACTTCGCCGAGGAGGCGCGGCAGACCGCCCGGCTGATGGAGGAGCTGGAGGAGGCGATCGACCCGCTCGACCTCGTGCAGGACCTGCGCCTCGGGCAGCAGCAGATTGTCGAGATCGCGCGCGCGCTGTCGGTCGACTCGCGCATCCTGATCATGGACGAGCCCACCTCGGCGCTGAGCGCCAGCGAGGTCGAGGTGCTCTTCCGCGTGATCCGCGACCTGACGGACCGGGGCGTGTCCATCGTCTACATCTCGCACCATCTCGAGGAAGCGCTGCAGATCACGGACTACGCGGTCGTGCTGCGGGACGGGGTGATCACGGCGACGGCCGAGGCGAAGGACATCGACCTCGAGTGGATCGTGCGCAACATGGTCGGCGAGAACTACGACCTCGGGTCCCCGCCGGACGGCTACGCCTTCGGCGATCCGGTCCTGTCGATCGAGGACGTCAGCGTGGCGGACACGTCGGGCACCGGCCGGCTGATCGTCGACCACCTGTCGCTCGACATCAGGGCCGGCGAGATCGTGTGCATCTACGGCCTCATGGGGGCCGGCCGGACGGAACTGCTCGAAGCCGTCGCCGGGCGGGCGCCGCTTGCCGGCGGACGGGTCCTGCTCGACGGCGAGGACGTCTCGCGGCTGACGATCGCGGAGCGCATCGCGGCGGGGCTGTCGCTCGTTCCCGAGGATCGCCAGCGCGACGGCCTCGTTCAGACGATGACCGTCGGGTCCAATTTGTCGCTGGCCAGCATCGGCGCCTTCGTGCGGGGCATGCTGCTGTCGCGATCGCGCGAGGCGGAGCTGATCGACGCCTCGATCCGCGACGTCCACGTGAAGACCGCCGGCGGCGACGTCCCGATCGGGTCGCTGTCGGGCGGCAACCAGCAGAAGGTCGTCATCGGCAAGATGCTGACGACCGAGCCGCGGGCGCTCCTCCTCGACGAGCCGAGCCGCGGCATCGACATCGGCGCGAAGGCGGAGGTCTTCCGCCTGCTCGGCGAGCGGGCGAAGGCGGGGCTCGCCGTACTCTTCTCCACCTCGGAGGTCGCCGAGTGCCTCAGCATCGCGCACCGCGTCATCGTCATGCGCCGGGGGAGGATTTCCGCCGAGTTCGGATGCGACGCGTCCAAGGAAGAGATCATGGCCGCCTCGGGTGAGGCCGCGGCCGCCTGAGCGGACAGAAAACGGAGCCATCGCAATGATGTACGCGCGTCCAGAAGCCTCGAGCCAGCGGCAGGGCAAACGGAACGGAAGCCTCAATCTCGGAAAGATGCTGCTCGAGGGGCGCGCCTTCTTCGCGCTGATCGCCATCATTGCCGTCTTCTCGTTCCTGTCGCCCTATTATTTCTCGGTCAGCAACTTCCTGACCATGGCGTCGCACGTGGCCATCTTCGGCATCCTCGGAATGGGGATGCTGCTCGTGATCCTGAACGGCGGCATCGACCTCTCGGTCGGATCGACGCTCGGGCTCGCCGGGGTGATCGCGGGCTTCCTGATGCACGGCGTGCCGCTGCCCTTCTTCGGGGTGGTCCTCTATCCGGCGGTCTGGGTCGTCGCGGTGCTCGCCTGCGTCCTCGGGGCGCTCGTCGGCCTCGTCAACGGGCTCCTGGTCGCGCGGTTCAAGGTGCCGCCCTTCGTCGCCACCCTCGGGATGCTCTACGCGGTGCGCGGCGTCGCGCTGCTGATCACCAACGGGCTGACCTACAACAACCTCGAGGGCCAGGCCGCGCTCGGCAACACCGGCTTCGACTGGCTCGGCTTCAACCGCCTGTTCGGTGTTCCCGTCGGGGTCATCGCCATGGTCGTCATCGCCATCGTCGGCTCGATCATGCTCAACCGCACCGTCTTCGGCCGCTGGCTCTACGCTTCGGGCGGCAACGAGCGCGCGGCGGAGCTTTCGGGCGTGCCGGTGAAGAAGGTGCAGATCACGGTCTACGTGCTGTCCGGCGTCTGCGCGGCGATCGCCGGCCTCATCCTGACGTCCGAGCTGACGTCGGCGGGTCCCACCGCCGGCACCACCTACGAGCTGACGGCGATCGCGACCGTCGTCATCGGCGGCGCCGCGCTCACCGGCGGGCGCGGCAACATCCGCGGGACGCTGCTCGGCGCCTTCGTGATCGGGTTCCTGTCCGACGGCCTCGTCATCATCGGCGTCTCCGCCTACTGGCAGATGGTCTTCACCGGCGCCGTCATCGTCTTCGCCGTGCTGCTCAACTCCGTCCAGTACGGCCGCCGGGCCAAACGCATCTCCTCCACGGAGGAGCAACCCACTTCGTCGCATCCGGGCGGCAGCCAGCCCCCGCGCGGGAAGACTGCCGGCTGACCGGCATCAACAGAGAGCAAAGGGAGAGAAAAAAATGTTCAGCAGGATCGCAGTCATGGGACTGGCAGCCGTCGCCACGGCGGCCGTCGGTCTCGCCACGCCGGCCTTTTCGGCCGACAAGGGCCTCATATCGATCATCGTCAACGATCCGTCCAACCCCTACTGGAAAACGGAAGGCGACGTCGCGGCGGCGGAGGCCAAGAAGCTCGGCTACACGGCCAATGTCAGCGCCCACAAGGGCGACACCAACACGGAGAGCCGCCTGGTCGACACGGCCATCACCAACCACTCCAAGGCGATCATCCTCGACCCGGCGAACGCCGACGGGTCGGTCGGCGCCGTGAAGAAGGCGGTCGCCGCGAACATCCCGGTGTTCCTGGTCAACGCCGAGATCAACCAGGAGGGTCTCGCCAAGGCGCAGCTCGTCTCGAACAACGCCCAGGGCGCCGCGCTCGGAGCCCAGCAGTGGGTGAAGGACGTCGGCGAGAAGGGCAACTACGTCGAGCTCGTCGGTGCGCCTTCCGACAACAACGCGGCCACCCGCTCCAACGGCTACGAGACGGTGCTCAGCCAGTATCCGGACCTGAAGAAGGTCGCCTCGCAGGTCGCCAACTGGGACCGCACGCAGGGCCACGACAAGATGCAGGGCATGCTGCAGGCGCATCCGGACATCATCGGCGTCATCAGCGGCAACGACGAGATGGCGCTCGGCGCGATCTCGGCGCTCAAGGAAGCCGGCAAGCTCAAGGACATCAAGGTCGGCGGCTTCGACGGTTCGCCTGCGGCGGTCGACGCGATCAAGTCCGGCGAGCTGCAGTACACCGTCCTGCAGCCCGTCGCCGTCTTCTCCAAGAAGGCGGTCGAGGAGGCCGATTCCTTCATCGAGAACGGCAAGACCGGAGCCTCCGCCGAGAAGCAGCTGTTCAACTGCCTGCTCATCACCAAGGACAACGTCGACAAGTACACCGGTCCCTTCACGCTTTCGGAGTGACCGGCCCGGACGGACACGGGTCGAGGTAGCGACCCGGAAGAGCGGCCCCCGCCGGGGGCCGCTCCTTTTTTTCGGAGGCCCGCGGACCGCCCGACGGGCTCCCGGACATCCTTC
This sequence comes from uncultured Alphaproteobacteria bacterium, assembly GCA_963838155.1. Taxonomy (GTDB): domain Bacteria; phylum Pseudomonadota; class Alphaproteobacteria; order Rhizobiales; family Rhizobiaceae; genus Pararhizobium_B. Next base: position 82,742 of record CAWIQE010000038.1, on the reverse strand, counting down.
CGCGAGGGGAGGCCGGCTTGCGTGGAGACCGATTAAGGGCCATAAGCCGGGGATGACATCTCCTCTCTTCGACCTGACGGGACGCCGGGCGCTCGTCACCGGATCCAGCCAGGGAATTGGACTGGCGCTCGCGCGCGGCCTCGCCGAGCACGGCGCCGAAATCGTCGTCAACGGCCGCAGGGCCGGACCGGTCGACCAGGCCGTGGCGGCGCTGCGGAACGCGGGACACGCCGCAAGCGGACGTTGCTTCGACGTGACCGACCGCGCCGCCGTGGACGCGGCGGTCGAGGCGATCGAGCGCGACGACGGGCCGATCGACATCCTCGTCAACAATGCCGGCATGCAGTTCCGGGCTCCCCTGGAGGAGTTCCCGCCCGACAAGTGGGACGAGATCCTGCGGGTCAACGTGACGAGCGTCTTCAATGTCGGCCAGGCGGTCGGGCGGCGGATGATCGCGCGCGGCGCCGGCAAGATCGTCAACATCGCGTCCGTCCAGAGCGAGCTCGCCCGCCCGTCGATCGCGCCCTACACCATGTCGAAGGGCGCGGTGAGGAACCTCACGCGCGGCATGGCGACGGACTGGGCGCGGCACGGGCTCCAGGTCAACGCCATCGCGCCCGGCTATTTCAAGACGCCGCTCAACGCGGCGCTGGTGGAGAACGAGGCGTTTTCCGAGTGGCTCGCGAAGCGGACGCCGGCGGGACGCTGGGGCGACGTCGAGGAACTCGTCGGCGCGGCGGTCTTCCTCGCCGGGCCGGCATCGTCATTCGTCAACGGACAGGTACTCTATGTCGACGGCGGCATCACGGCATCCATCTGACATCGGCGCGATCGTGGTCATGGGGGTCAGCGGCTCCGGCAAGTCGCTGATCGGACAGGGGCTGGCGCAGGCGCTGGACGTCCCCTTCATCGAGGGCGACGCGCTCCACGGAGAGGCCAACGTCGCCAAGATGAGCAAGGGCATCCCGCTCACCGACGAGGACCGGTGGCCGTGGCTTTCGCGGGTGGCGGCCGAGCTCGCGGCGGGCTACCAGGCCCATGGCGCTTCGGTGGCGGCCTGTTCCGCGCTCAAGAAGGCCTATCGCGACTATCTGCGGGAAAAGGCCGGGGTGCGGCTGCGCTTCGTCTTCCTCAAGGGCGAGAAGTCCGTGCTCGCGGGCCGGCTGTCGGCGCGCCCCGGGCATTTCATGCCGGTCTCTCTCCTCGAGAGCCAGCTCGACACGCTTCAGGAACCCACGCCGGACGAGGACGCCGTCACGGTCGACATCGACGCCCCGCCGGAGGACGTGCTGGCCGCGGCGACCGCCGCAGTCTCCCAGGGCTGAGGGCGCGCCGTCAGCCTTCGCCCAGCCGCGCGCCGCGGCGCCGTTCGTGGGCGTGGACGACCAGCGCGGCGAGGCGGAGGAAGGCGTGCACGAACTTTCCGTAGGGTACGGTGAGGAACAGCGCCAGCACGATGCCGAGGTGCAGGGCGAGCAGCGATCCCATGGCGGGCGAGCCGCGCAGGACCATCAGCAGAAGCCCCGTGGCGGCCGTCAGGAAGAGCATCAGCAGGAAGGCGACGTCCATTCCGACGCTGCGGCCGTCGACCATCGCCCGGTCGCGGCGCGCCTTCTCGCGCATCAGGCCGGCGGTGCCGGCGAGGATGGCGAGGCCGCCGGGTATGCCGAACAGCTTGGGCAACTGGTACCAGGCATAGGGCGCGGGCAGGTCGAAGGCATAGTGGTAGAGGGTCGCGGTCGCCGTCGCGGCGAAGCAGAGCAGGAAGCCGTAGAAGGTGAGGTGGTGGCTTATCCTTCGGGTGTCGGAGGGCCGTTCGCCTTCGTTGTGGCAGCCGACGCCGCCGCCGTCGAGGTAGCGCAGCGTGGCGGCGTCGGCCACCGCGCGGGCGAGGGAGGCGGGCGTGGCCGCGCCGCTGCCGCCCGCACCGACTTCGCGCCAGAACGCGCCGAGGCTTGCGGCGATCGCGGCGATCACGGCGAGCGAGACGAGGCCGAAGAGCCAGGCCATCGCCGCGTGCGGCATCAGGGCATAGAAGCGGCCCGTGCCCGCGACGATCGCCGAGGGGCCGTCGATGGCAACGAAACCGAGGAGGAAGGCGGCGATGCCCGAGGCCCCCAGCACCGAGACGGCGAGGCCGTTGCGCTCGAAGAGGAACCCGAGGGCGGCGGGGCGCGCATAGCGGCGGTAGCTCTCCGCCCGCACCCGTGCGAAGGTCCGCGGCACGTTGACGTCGAATTCGTGCGGCGGCGAGAACTGGCAATCCACGTAGCAGGCGCCGCAATTGTGACAGAGATTGGCCAGGTAGTTCAGGTCGCCGTCGGAGAACGAGCGCCGCAGCTCCATCGCGGGGAAGACGGCGCACAGTCCCTCGCAGTAGCGGCACGCGTTGCACACGGTCATCAGGCGATCGGCTTCCGCCAGGACGTCGGTTGCGTGCTCGGTCATGCGGCTCCTTCGGCCCGGTCCGGGCCGGGATGTCCAGTCGGGCGCGGCGGCCCGACGCCCCGGGGCCACCGGAGCTTTTTGCACACTGCTGTATACAGCGATGACGATTTGCTGCTATCACGGTTTTGCCGATAAAGGCAATCCCATCGAGGCTCTGGCCAGGGGAGAGGCGGTTGGCGAAATCGGAATCGGCGGGACGCGGGCGCGGGACGGAGTCCCGCGGAAGCAAGGTCTACGAGGCGCTGATGGAGCGCATCCGGTCGCGGGAGCTCAAACCGGGGACGCGCATCCGGGAGGAAGAAGTCGCCGAGATGCTCGGGGTCAGCCGCACGCCGGTGCGCGAGGCGCTGACCCGGCTGCAGGCGCGCGGCCTCGTCGTCTCGTCCCAGAACGGTCTCTCCCTGGCGGAATTCAGCCGCGCGCAGATCATGGAGCTCTACGCGCTCCGCGCCGTGCTGGAGGGGGCGTCGGCCCGGTTCGCCGCCGAGAACGCCACGCAGCACGACCTTGCGGAACTGGACCTCCTCTGCGGGCGCTTCCAAGCGCTGGAGGGCGGGGCGGACGCGTTCGCCCGGATGAACCGGCGCTTCCACGACGCCATTCTCGCCGCCGCGCACAACCGCTATCTCTCGCGGATGCTGGAGGAACTGCACGACTCGCTCGCGCTGTTGCCCGACACGACCTTTTCGCATCCCGGCCGTTCGGACGCGGCCAAGGTCGAGCACGGGCGCATCCTGGAGGGGATCCGCAGGCGCCGGCCGGACGAGGCCGAACGGGCGGCCCGGGCGCATATCGAAGAGGCGCGCGACGCCCGGCTCGCGATGCTTTTCGAGACAATCCGTTAGACCATGTCCGCGCTTCACGGAATCGCGGACACGCTCCGTCTCTTTGTCTCTACGCGCTTCCGGACGGAAAACCGGGTTCCACTTTTCCTGGAAGCGCTCTAACGGTCATTTCGTCGCACCCCTCTGGAAATCGGCGCTGCGCGGCCTTCGAGCCGACTAAAGGCATATGAGACCCGCCCTGCCGCAGGGGGCTGCGGCCGAGGCTGGGGCGCGCCGGTTTACTTGGCTTGCATACTGCTGTACGCAAAATCGAGTGTCGCGCGCCGACGCGCTTTCGGGGGGAACGGCCGATGCATTCGCCGCATCGGGAAAAAGAAAATCGGAGGAATGAAGAATGACATCACCCAGAACAATCGCGACGGGGCTCGCCGCAGCCCTGCTCCTGTCCGGCACCGCGCTCGCGACATCGGCGCAGGCCGCCGACCTGACCGTGCGCTTCGCATGGTACATGCCGCCCCATACTGCGACCGCGGACCAGGCCCAGGCGATCGCCGAGAACATCAAGAAGGACAGCGACGGCAAAATCGAGGTCAAGACCTATCCGTCCGGGTCGCTGGCCAAGGAATCGACCATGGCCCAGGCGCTCGCCAACAACACGGCGAGCCTGGGCATCATGGCGATGCACTGGTGGTCGAGCCAGGAGCCGGCGCTCGAATGGGACACGATTCCCTTCCTCGCCAGCGATGCGGGCAAGCTTCTCGACGCCCTTCACGGCAAGCTCGGCAAGGACATCAACACGATCCTGAACCGGCACAACGTCGAGATCATCGGCTGGGGCTTCTACGGCTATGCCGAGAGCTACGTGAACACCAAGCATCCGATCAAGGTGCCGTCGGACCTCAGCGGCCTGAAGATGCGCTCCGAGGGTAGCCTGAACGCGGACTTCCTCAAGAAGCAGGGCGCCGTGCCCGTGGCCGTCGATTCGAGCGAGGTCTACACGGCGCTCCAGCGCGGCACGCTCGACGGAGCCGCCTCCGGCCTGTCGTCGATCGTTTCGCGCAAGTGGTACGAGGTCGGCAAGAACATCACGGCGATCCACTACGTGCCGCTGGTCTATCCCGTGCAGGTCAACCTGTCCTGGTGGAAGGGGCTGACCGACGACCAGCGCAAGACCATCAGCAAGGCCGTCGCCGACACCGAGGGCGCCGCCGTCGACGCGATAGAGAAGGAATTCAAGGACGACATCTCCGTCGCGGAGAAGGCGGGCGACAAGGTCTACCGGCCGACCGACGCCGACCTCGCGAAATGGAAGGACGCCACCTACCAGGCGGCCGTCAACACCTACCTCAAGCAGGCGGGCGCCGACGGCAAGATGCTGGTCGGCGACATCAACGACGCGATGGGCAAGTCGGTCGGCGACAAGGCGGGCCAGTAAGTGTCCATGGACGGAGAGGGCCGCCCGCGCGGCGGCCCCATCCCCGGCCCCATACACAGCATTGCGCGCGCGGGCGACTTCGCGGCCGACGCGGTCGGGCATTTCGCCGCGATCGCGCTGCTTTGCCTGACGCTCGGGCTCGTTCTCGGGATCGTCCTGCGCTGGGTGGGGATCGACAATTCCTGGACCTACGATTTCGACCTCTTCAGCCTCGCCTGGGTCGCCTTCGCCGGGGCCGTGCTGACGGCGCGCCACGACCGGCACGTCACCTCGGGCATCGCGCTGGAGCGCATGGTGGCGGGCCGCGGGCGCACCGTCTTCCGGTGGCTGCGCGTCGTCGTCGTCATCGGCTTCCTGGTGCTCTTCACCCTGTCCGGCTGGTGGGACCTCGCGACCAGCTACCAGACCCACGAGAAGACGATCGACGTCGTCCAGTGGCCGGTCTGGGTGGCGAAGGCCGCCTTGCCGGTGGGCACGGTCTTCTGGGCCATCGCCGAGATCTCGAAATCGATCCTGCGTCCGAACTCCGGCGGCCACGAATGACGTCCGGCCGCCCATCCACGGAGGCGAAAGCGTGATCTTCATCGCGACCGTCGCGGCGCTTTTCCTGCTGCTGGTTCTCGGCGCGCCGATCGCCGTCGCGCTGATGATCAGCGGGCTGGTCGGCTACATGCTGACGATCGACGTGATGCCCGGCCTGACGGCGCTCGCGCAGATCGCCTTCGGCGACATCAATTCCTTCGTGATCAGCGCCATTCCGCTCTACGTCTTCATGGGCCAGCTGATGCTGAAGGGCGGCAGCGGGCGCGACCTCTTCGATTTCGCGCAGCGGTTCGTCGGGCGCCTGCCTGGCGGGCTCGCGGTCGCGGCGATCTTCGCCTGCGCCATCTTCGCCGCCATCTCGGGGTCGTCGACGGCGACGGTCGCGACCATCGGCTCGATCAGCATTCCCGAGATGCTCGAGCGCGGCTACAGCCGCAAGATGACCGCCGGCTCCGTGGCGGTTGCCGGCAGCCTCGGCATCCTGATCCCGCCGAGCATCTCCTTCATCCTCTACTCGCTGGTGACGAACGCCTCGGTGGGCAAGCTGTTCATGGCCGGCATCGTGCCGGGCATCATGCTGGCGCTGCTCTTCGCGATCTACACGGTGCTGCAGAGCATCAGGGAGAAGCGGCTCGGCCTCGCCACTCCCTCCGGCGGCGGCGAGAACGTGAACATCGAGTGGCGCACCTTCGGCAGCCTCGCGATGATCCTCATCGTGCTCGGGGGCATCTATCTCGGCTACTTCACGCCGACGGAAGCCGCCGCCGTGGGCGTCACCTACGCGCTGGTCTTCACGGCGTTCGTGGCGCGCACGCTGTCGCTCCGGCTGTTCTGGCGGGCGGCGCGCGACAGCGTGGTGACCAGCGCCATGATCCTGATGCTGATCGTGGGGGCGGGGGTCTTCGGAAACACGCTGTCGCTGCTCCAGGTGCCGCAGGACCTGGCGTCGTGGCTCGACGGCCTCAACCTCGTGCCGTGGCAGTTCCTGATCGCCGTCAACGTGCTGTACCTGATCCTCGGCATGTTCATGGATGCCTCCGCGGCGATCCTCGTGACGGTGCCGATCCTCCTGCCGGCGCTCCAGGCGCTGAACATCGACCTCGTCTGGTTCGGCGTCATCCTCGTCATCAACATGGAGATCGGCGCGGTGACGCCGCCGGTGGGCATGAACCTCTTCGTCGTCCAGTCGCTTCGCGACGACTACGCGATCAGCGAGGTTCTCGCGGGGTCCCTGCCTTACGCGCTGATGGGGCTGATCGGGCTCGCCCTGGTGATGATCTTTCCCCAGATCGCGCTTTATCTTCCGTCCGCGGTACAATGAGGGATGCGCCGGGGAAAGCTTCGCTTCCGGACGGAAAACCGGTTTCCTCTTCTCCTGGGGCGCTTTAAATAGGGCCGGACAGAAAGAGGGATCCCTTCAGCGATGGAACTCAGCGACGTGAAGCTCGACACGATCGAGGAAGCGATAGCGGCGATCGCCGCAGGCGAACTGGTGGTCGTCGTCGACGATCTCGACCGGGAGAACGAGGGCGACCTGATCATGGCGGCGTCGAAGGCGACGCCTGAGAAGATGGCGACGATGATCCGCAACACGAGCGGCATCATCTGCGTGCCCATGCTTTCGGAGCGGGCCGAGGCGCTGAACCTGCCGCCGATGGTGGCCAACAACATCGATCCGCTGCGGACCGCCTTCACCGTCTCGGTCGACTACAAGCGCGGCATGACCACCGGCATCTCGGCCACGGAACGCTCCAACACCGCGCAGGCGCTGGCCAACGGCAATTGCAGCGGCTCCGACTTCCTGCGGCCCGGCCACATATTCCCGCTGATTTCGCGCGAGGGCGGGGTGCTGGTCCGTTCCGGCCACACGGAAGCGGCGACGGACCTCGCCAAGCTCGCCGGGCTGGATCCCGTCGGCGTCCTCGCCGAGATCGTCAACGACGACGGCACCGTCAAGCGGCTGACGGAGCTGCGGGCGTTCGCAACGGAACACGGCCTGAAGATCGTCTCGATCGAGGACCTGATCTCCTACCGGATGCGGCGCGAGACCTTCGTGCACGCAGCCGGCGAAGCGCCGGTGACCATCGCGGGGCTCTCCGGAAAGCTCAGGATCTACGAAACGCCCTTCGATCCCATGCAGCATGTCGTGGCGATATTCGGCGACGTGGAAGGCGCGGAGCGCGTGCCGGTGCGCATCCATCGCGAGCAGCCGGTCGCCGACTATTTCGGTACGATCGGCAGCCCGCGCTCGTGGTCGGCGAACGCCATGACCGAGATCGCCAAGGTGGGCTGCGGCGTGCTCATGCTCCTGCGGTCCCCGGGCGCCGGCGAGTTCGAGCCGGTCAACGAGCAGGAGGAGGGCGAGCACCACCAGAGCGCGGTCGCCCGCCGCCGGCGCTGGCGCGAGGTGGGCGTCGGCGCGCAGATCCTCAGGGATCTCGGATTGCGATCGATCGCCGAGATCGCCACCAACGAGCGCACCTATGTGGGCCTGGCCGGCTTCGGCATCGAGGTCGCCGAGACGATCATCGTCGAACGCTGACCCCGCGCCACGCGCGGGCGTCCGATCCCGCGCGATCCGGACCCGAAGCTGCCGGCCGGCTGGTTTCGCCCGCCGGCCGCGATTGCGGCAAATCGTCTCTTATTTTATGGTGATCTAAGGTAGAATCCGAAAGGCGTTCCTTGCGCGACCGATACGAATGCCTCCAGGAACCGCCGGACGGCTGGCTCGTCTGGGATCTCCTGACGGATTGTCCCGCGGTTGCCTATGACGCCATTCTGATGTGTCTCGGCGAGGAGGAGGCGCGGGCGCTGTGCGCCGCCCTCAACGCGGAGCATCGCGCGGCCGGGGTCGAGGCGCCTTGCGAGCCCTTGCCGAAGGACGATTGAGGCGCGGACCGGCGAGCGGGCCGGGGACGTGCGGGCCTTGCGGCCCCCTTGCCACTTGCGCACCCGCCGTCACAGAGGGTATCCGATACGAGAGGACGAGGGCCGTTTCACGGGCGGGCGAACGCGTCGCATGTCGCGTCATGGTTCGTCGCATCACCGCGGCGGATCTTCCGGAACCATGGCTTCTCGAAAGCGAGACCGTCTCATGAAGAAACCGGTGATCGGGGTGATCGGGAACCCCTTCGTGGTGGAGAACAGGTTTCCCGCCCAACTGGTCGGGGAAAGGAACATGCGGGCGGTGACCGACGTCGCCGGCGCTCTGCCGCTGATGTTCGCGGGAAATCCGGAGATCACGGACATTCCCGATCTCCTGTCCGTCGTCGACGGAATCCTCCTGACGGGAGCGCGCGCCAACGTCCACCCGCGCCACTTCAGCGCGCCCCCCGATCCCAGGCACGAGCCCTATGACGAGGATCGCGACGGGCTGGCGCTGCCGCTGGTCCAGGCCTGCGTGGAACGCGGCGTGCCGGTCTTCGGCGTCTGCCGGGGGTTCCAGGAGATGAACGTCGCCTTCGGCGGCACCCTGCATCCGGAGATCCGCGAATTGCCGGGCCGGATGAACCACCGCATGCCGCGGCTGGAGAACGGCGAGATCCATCCGGATCCCGAGGTCGTCTTCGCCGACCGGCACGACGTCCGGCTCATGCGCGGCGGCGCGTTCGCGCAGATCTTCGGCCGCGACGTGATCCGCGTGAATTCGCTGCACGGGCAGGGGATCCTGAAGGCCGGCGACCGGGTGATCGCCGAGGGAATCGCCGAGGACGAGACGATCGAAGCGATCCGCATCCGGGACGCGGCGGGTTTTGCGCTCGGCGTGCAGTGGCATGCGGAATACGATCCTCAGACGAACCCGATCAACCGTGCTCTCTTCTCGGCCTTCGGCGAGGCGGTACGGGACCATAGTGCAAAGGTCTAGCTTTCGCCCGAGGGGGGCGCTCCGGCAAGCTGGAACCGGTCCCGACCGGCAGTGCCGTCGTTCCCCGTCGCCCCGGCCCATGCCCGGCGGTGCGGCGTCCTGCCTGCCGGGCAAGCGCGGATGGTCGAATTGTCCTGGCTCGCCGATCACCTGACGGTCGTCCTGGGCGTCGCATTGACGCTCCTGGCCGCCGTCTTCGTGCTGCAGCAGCGCCGCACCCCGCAGTCGGCGGCGGCCTGGCTGCTCTTCATTCTCGCGCTGCCCTATGTCGCGGTGCCGCTGCTCGTCATGCTCGGCGTGCGAAAGACCGGCTCCGGCTTCGCGGCGATCGCCTTTTCCCCCCACGGCAAGGACGTTCCCGGCCACCGGTCGAGCGAGCTGGAGCGCGTGTTCACGCGCTTCGGCCTTCCGGCGGCCACCGGCGGGAACGCGCTGGTGCTCCTGAGCGACGGGGCGGATGCGTTCGCCGCGATGATGGAGGTCGTCGCGAGCGCCCGGCAGCGCCTCGACATCACGTTCTACCTCATCGCCGACGACGCGGCCGGCCGGACCTTCGTCGACGCGCTCGAGCAGGCGGCGCGGAGCGGCGTGCGGGTGCGCCTCATCATCGACCGTCTCGGGGACCTGAAGCGGCCGGGGGAGGCGCTCAGCCGCCTGCGCCGGGCGGGCGGGGAAATCCGCTATTTCTCGCCGATCGTCCACCTGCCGGCGAAGGGACACCTGAACCTGCGCAACCACCGAAAGATGGTCATCGCCGACCGGGCGCGGGTGTTCGCGGGGGGCATGAACGTCGGCGAGGACTATATGGGCCCGGCGCCCCGTGCCGGCCGCTGGAGCGACCTGTCCTACCGGATCGAGGGCCCGGCGGTGCGGCCGTTCTGCGACGTCCACGCGTCCGACTGGGCCGCGGTCGGCGGCGGGTCCGCGGAAACGCCGGCCGGCGCCTTTGCCGCCGGGGCCGGCACCGCCGTCGCCCAGCTGGTCGCCTCGGGGCCGGACCGCGAGGACGACGCGCTGCACGACGGCCTCGTCTATGCCATCCACGCCGCGCGCCGGCGCGTCTGGATCGCCACGCCCTATTTCCTGCCGACGGAATTCCTCGGCCAGGCGCTGTCGACGGCGGCGCGGCGCGGGCTGGACGTGCGCATCGTGGTTCCGCGGCGCTCGAACCACCGGATCGCCGATTTCGCGCGCGGCGCCTATGTGCGCGAGCTGGCGGGCGCCGGCTGCCGGATCCTGCAGTACACGGATGGCATGCTCCACGCCAAGGCCGGCATCGTCGACGATGTCGCCTATGTCGGCTCCGCCAATTTCGACGTGCGCAGCATGCTGCTCAATTTCGAGACGGCGCTGTTCCTCTACGACGCGCAGTCGCTCGAAGAGGTCCAGGCATGGTTCGAGCGGCAGCAGGCGGACTGCATGGAATACGCCGTCTCGGGCGGCCTCTTCCGACGCTTCGTCGAAGGCATCTTCCGGCTCGGGTCACCGGTCCTCTGACGACGGTATCCCGGGGACTTTTCCCTTGCGCGGTGCCGGACGGAAAGCCCGTGTCGCGGAATTAAGTCCTTGCGTCGCGCGAGTCCAGATTAGGAACCGGTTCCCACTTTTCCTGGAATTGAGTTTTTGCTTGGCGCAATTCCGGACGGAAAACCGGTTCCCACTTTTCCTGGAATTGCTTTAATAGAGCCGCGCCTCCCAGCCGGTCGTGTCCTCGGCGATGAACTCCCAGTCTCCCGTCCCGCCGACGGCCTGGCGGGCATAGAAGCGGTAGGGGGTGTACCACCACTGCCTGATGTCGTCTGTCAGATTGTCGAGGGCGAGGTCGCCTCGGTCCGTGCGCACCGTCAGGAGCGTGTGGCCCTCGTTCGTTTCCCGGCTCCCGGACGACGGTCAGGAGGAGGCTTGAAGCGGGCCATCCCAGGTCGAGCAGGCGCTGCTTCTTGAGGATCGCGATGTCCTCGCAGTCCCCGACGGCGGTCGCCGGCATCCAGACGTCCTCGCCGCCTTCGCTCAGCGCGTCGGGGATCTCGCGCACGGCCGCGTTGACCGAGGCGTTGACCCGTTGCAGCTGCCGTTCGGCGTCCGGCGACAAGGTCGAGGGATCCTTGCTGCCGCTCGTGCTGCAGAGGTTCTGGAAGCGGAAGCAGAAGTCGTAGAACGCCGGCGGCGCCAGCGCGTCGCCATAGGTCGCCATGGGTGTCGGCAGGCCGATCGATCCCGTGGCGATGCCGTCGATCGCTCCGGTGGTCAGGGGTGTACAGCCGGCGGCTCCCAGGAGCGCGGCGGCCAGGGCGGCGGACTTCGACATCGCGGTCGTCCCTCCGTGCCGACAGTATGGCAGCCTTCTCCCATTTCGTGAACCGATCAGGAGCGCCGGCGAATCACCGGAGCCGATCATATTAGTTGATGCGAAATTAACAATATGCTAATAAGCGCTGTAATTCTTTAGTGGAGTAGGAATAAATGACATTCGGCAAGTTGATTACGAAGGCGGCGTCGACCGTCATACTAACTGGACTGTGCATTTGGGGGACAAGCCTGGCAGCTTCGGCAGCGGACAAGATCGGAGCCGATGCCGCCCGGCGGTGCCATGAACGCGTCGGTGCGTCCGTCCATCGACCCTACAAGTGTCCGCCGCGCACGACGGCCTTGATCAAGTCCGATCCGGTCGCCGAAGGCAGTGGCGACGATCGCAGGACCGGCGGCAAGCCGAATGGAGGCGGCGGCCAGCCTCCCGGCGATCCGCCCCCGCCCAACGGCGGCGGCCATCACGGCCATCACCATCACGACGGCCATCGCGGGCATCACCGCGGGCATCACGACGGCCATCGCGGGCATCACCGCGGGCATCACGACGGCCATCGCGGGCACCATCGCGGGCATCACGACGGCCATCGCGGGCACCACCGCGGGCATCACGACGGCCATCGCGGGCACCACCGCGGGCATCACGACGGCCATCGCGGGCATCACCGCGGAGATCACGACGGCCATCGCGGGCATCACCGTGGCGGTCACGACGGCCATCGCGGGCATCACCGTGGCGGTCACGACGGCCATCGCGGGCATCACCGCGGCAAGTCACATCGGCCATCGCGGGCATCGCGGCCACCATGGCAACAATGGGCATCGCGGCCACCGTGGCAACAATGGCCACCATGGCAACAATGGCCACCATGGGAACAATGGCCACCATGGCGAACAATGGCCACCATGGCAACAACGGCCACCATGGCAACAACGGCAACCATGGCGACCATGGCAACAACGGCAACCATGGCCACCATGGGAACAACGGCAACCACGGCGGCCATGGGAACAACGGCAACCACGGCGGCCATGGGAACAACGGCAACCACGGCGGCCATGGGAACAACGGCAACCACGGCGGCCATGGGAACAACGGCAACCACGGCGGCCATGGCAACAACGGCAACCATGGCGGCCATGGGAACAATCACGGCAACAGCGGTGGCGGTTGCGGCTGCTCCTGACCGCAATCCCGCCACGGCCACGTGCCGTTTCGAAGCAGGGCGCGACGCTTGTCGCGCCCTGCACGCGTTTTGAGGAGCGCCCTCCACCAAAGGTGAATGGTGGAACGCCGCCGGACACCATAGGTATAGCCCGTGGGGGCATCTCCCTGCGGCGCCCTGGCGGGTCGCTGCAACCGGTTTGATCGGCGAGACGAGATGTCGGAAAAGTCAACAGGAGCCTACCACCACGGAGGGCTGCGCCGGGCGCTGATCGAGGCGGCGCGGGAACTGATCCTCAGTCGCGGCGAACGCAACTTCTCGCTGGCCGAGGCGTGCCGGATCGCCGGCGTCTCCACCGCCGCGCCCTATCGGCATTTCCGCAACAAGGACGAGATTCTCGGCAACGTCGTTTCCCAGGCGTTCGATGCCTTGAAGGACGGGATGGCCTCGGCAGCGGATCGCCATCCGGCGGGTTCCGTCGAGCGGATCGTGGCGATCGAACGGTTCTATATCGAGCATGCCGCCAGGCAGCGTCCGCTGTTCCGGCTGATGTTCGGACAGACGCCGGCGCTCGCCGCGAACGCGGAGGTCGCCGACCGCGGCAAGGCATGTTTCGGCTTCGTCATCCGCGAAGTCGAAGCCTATTGCGCGGCCAACCATGTCGAGGACGATCCGCAGGTCGTCGCGCTGCAATTGTGGACCTTCGTCCACGGCGCGGCCTCGCTGCTCGTCGACGACGACTATGCCAAGGTCGCGCCGGAGCTCGATTTCGACCGGGCGTTCTTCTCGGCGACGGCGAAGCTCCTGAACCGCCCGGACCACAGGACCCTCGGCGACCCCGAGCCCCGGCCAGGCGAACCCGCCCTTTCGCCCGCCGGCTAGCTCCGGATTTGAGCGCTTCCGCGCTTCGCGCCGTTTCCGTTTCTAGCCTTTCACGCCGCCTATGGTCATGCCCGTCGTCATGCGGTTGCGGGTCAGGTAGTAGATGAAGAGCGGCGGCAGGGAATAGACGAGCGCCGCCGCCATCAGGATGTTCCACGGCGAGTCGTCGCTCGACAGGAAGTGGCCGAGGGCGACCGGCACGGTGACCTGCGTCTCGGACGACAGGAGCAGGAAGGCGTAGAGATATTCGTTCCAGGCGAGAAGGAGCGAATAGGTGCCGACGGCGACGATGGCCGGCGTCATCAGCGGCAGGAAGACCCGCCAGAAGATCTGGGGGACGCTGGCACCGTCGATCTTGGCGGCCTCGTCCAGCTCCATCGGGATCGAGGTGCTGTATTGCGAGAAGATGAAGATGGCGTAGGGCGAGGCGAAGGTCACCTCGACGATGATCAGCGCCCAGAGCGTGTCCAGCAGGCCGTAGGCGTAGAGGATGTTGTAGAAGGGGATGGCCAGGAACGAGAGCGGGATCGCGTAGCTCAAGAGCGCGGCGTTCGACAGGAGGAAGCCGCCCCGCACCTTCAGGCGATGGATCGCGAAGCTCGCCATGGTGCCGATGGCGATCACGAGCCCGGCCGTCACCAGCCCGACGAACAGGCTGTTGAGCATCTGCCGCCAGAAGTGGCCGAGGTACCAGAAATTCTGGGTGATCACCGTCCAGAAATTCCCGAAGGTGAGGTTCTTCGGCCAGGGCGAGCCGCTGAAGACGATCTGCTTCGGCTCCATGGCGACGATCACCATGTTGTAGATCGGCAGGAGCGTCCAGAACAGGATCACGATGCTGATCGCCAGCGTCCCGAGCCGCTGCAGGGGGCTGTGGCCGAGGCGGCCGCCGCTCGCGCTCATAGCTGTACCCTTTCCTTGTTCATGCGCCAGATCAGGAGAACGACCAGCGGAACGAGCACCGGCAGGGCCGAGATCACCGCCGCCATGCCGACGGAGGGCCGGCCGACCTCGAAGGCGTCGCGGATTCCGAGCGTGGCGAGCACGTGCGTCGACAGCGTCGGTCCGCCGCCGGTGATGAAGCGCACGGTGTTGTAGTCTCCGAGCGTCCAGATGGTCGAAAGCACGGTGCAGATGAGGTAGAGGCTGGCCATCATCGGGAAGGTGATGAAGCGGAAGAGCTGGACGCTGTTGGCGCCGTCGAGCCACGCCGCCTCGTATAGCTCGGTGGGGATCGCGGTGCGGCCGGCGATGAAGATCACCGTCCAGAAGGGCAGCCATTTCCAGATGTAGAAGACGATGACGCTTCCCATGGCGAGGGTCGGGTTGGTGAGCCAGCCCGGACCGTCGACCTGCGCAACCGCCCAGATGACGTTGTTGATGATGCCCCACTGGCTGTTCAGCATCCAGCGGACCGAGATGAAGGTCGGTATGGCGGGCATGGCCCAGGGCAGAATGAAGATCAGCAGCAGCAGCGGCATGAATTTGTAGCGCTGCAGGAAGAAGCCCGACAGCAGCAGGGCGAGCGCCATCTTGATGTTGACGCCGACGACCAGCAGCAGGAGCGTGTTGAAGATCGTACGATAGTAGATGGGGTCGTTCAGGAGCGTCTGGAAGCTCGACCACCGCGTCCCGAGCCAGAGGCCGTAGCCGACGGGATAGACGACGAACAGGCAGAACACCGCCAAATAGGGGAGGATGAAGGCGATTCCCCAGATGCTCTCGGCGGTAATACGCCGCGATGCGGATGGAGCGGCCGATGCGGCCGTTCGGGCACCGCCTCCGGCGGTGCCCGTCGCTCCCTGCCCGGTATGGGGCGGCGAGACGCGCGTCATGCGATCACTTCTTGATCTGGTATTGCGCGAAGATCGACTTGATGCGGGAGAACGCCGTGTCGACGGCCTTCTCCGGGCTGACGCCGTTGTTGATGACGTCGCCCTCGGCCTTGCCCCAGACCTGCTCGGCGTTCACCTGAGCGTAGGCGGGGTTGAAGGCCATCGGCCACGGGACGGTCGGGCCGGTCACTTCCTGCTTGACCGCCACGGGGATGTGGGGGTCCTTCGGGTTCGTCCAGAAGGGATCCTCCTTGATCGACTTGGGCATGACCGGCAGCCAGCGGCCCTGTGCGGCCCGAAGCATGGAGTCGAGACGCTTCGGCTGCGCGAGGAAGGCAAGGAAGTCCTTGGCGAGGTCGATGTGCTTGGCACCCTTCGGGATGAAGGCCACCTTGACCGCCACGAGGCTGTCGACCGTCTTGCCGTCGGGACCCTTCGGCATCATGCCTGTCCGGATCTGGTTGTCGTAGACGTCCTTGTCGTCGGCCTTCGACACCGGGATCGACAGCGACGCGTTCGGCGTCATGACGATCTGCTTGGAGAAGAACGCCGCGTTGTTGTCCGCATCGCCCCAGTTGAGGGCGCTCGACGGGATCAGGCCGGCGTCGTATTTCGACTTGAAGAAGGTCAGCGTCTTGATCGCCGCGTCGCGGGTCTCCTTCGTCAGGTTGAGCGTGCCGTCCGGATTGACGAAGCGGGCACCGTAAGCGAGCGCGAACTGGTTGAAGGTGTAGAAGTTGTCGGTGTCGACGGTCGACATCGGGAAGCCGAGCGCGTAGATGCGCTTGCCGTCGGCGCGGAGCTTCTTCTGTACCTTGGCCCAGAAGTCCCAGTAGGCATCCCAAGTGTCGGGGATGTCCTTTTCCGAAAGCCCGGCCTCCTCGATGAGCGGCTTCCAGTAGAAATTATGAAGAGCCTGCTGCTTCAGCGGGACGGTGTAGTAGCTCCTCTTGTGGGCCTCGTTGTTGTAGAGATAGGACGACATCAGTGCCGTCTTGGTATATTCGTCCTTGAGCGGCTCGACGATGCTCGACACGTCGACGAGATTGCCCTTCCAGGCCTGTTGAGGCGTGATCAGGAAGTCGTTCAGGTCGGAATAGGCGACGTCCGGAACCTGACCGGCGGTCAGGGCGGACACGAACTTGGTCGCGATGTCGCTGGTGCTGTAATAGGACAGGTTGACCTTGTTGCCGGTCTTCTTCTCCCAGGCCGCGACGACGTCGTTCATCGCCTTGTCCTCGCTGGGATAGAAGCCCTTGTTCCACCACACCGTGAGCGTGGCGGCCTGGGCCGATGTCGCCAGCAGCGCCGTGGCGATGACGCCGAGCGCGACCGCGCGTGCCTTGGCACGCGACGTCCAATTGGGCATGTGTTTCCTCCTCTTGCTCGCGGCTTTTTGATCGCCGCGCATGGAGGATAACACCGTGCCATGGTAGTATGTCAAACGATTGCGGAGATGTCGCCGCATCGGTGCGCCGAAACACGAGGGGGCGTCGGGAAAATGGCGGGTCGGGCGCCTGCGGCATCGCAGGGGAGGCTTCGGTCCGGCCGCCGTCAAGCATATGCAGGGACCGGGAAATTGACGATACTCGAGACGACCAGCTGGTCGGAAGCGATCGACCCGAAGATGCCGATCGCCGTGCAGGCGCATGCCTGGATCAAGCGTGCCATACTGACCGTGGAACTGCGGCCCAAGGACGCACTCAGCGAGAAGGAACTGGCGCTTCGGCTCGGCATCAGCCGCACCCCGGTGCGCGAGGCCCTGATCAAGCTGGCCGACGAGGGGCTCGTCGACATCTTCCCGCAGCGCGGCACGCAGGTCGCGCCGATCCGAATCCCCGAAGTGTTCGAGGCGCAGTTCATCCGCGAGGCGCTGGAGACGGCGGTGGTGCGGAAGGCGGCGGAAAAGGCCGATTCGACGCTGACGATGCGGCTGCGGGCCAATCTGTGCGAACAGAAGCGGGCCGCGGCGGCGGGCGACCTGACCGATTTCCAGCGGCTGGACGAGGACTTCCACCACATCTTCTCGGATTTCTGCGACCTCAGCCGGGCCTGGCGGGCGATCCAGAACGTCAAGGGACAGCTCGACCGGGTGCGCTATCTGAGCCTGCCGCATCCGGGGCATGTCGGATGCCTCTACGAGCAGCACCGGGCGATCGCCGAGGCGATCGAGGGCGGCGCCGTCGAGGAGGCCGTGGAGCACATGTGCCACCACCTCCGGGAGGTGTTCAAGTCGATCGACGACCTGATCCGCGCCCAGCCCGACCTTTTCGCCTGAGCGAAGGCGGTATAAGGAATCCCCGTCGACCGGGCCGTCGCCCGGTCATCCGTCCGCTTGAGCGAGAGGAGCGATACGTGCCAGCAGGATTGATCGATCGCGAGACGAGAGGCGTCTTCGTCATCGCCGCCACGCCGTTCAGGGAAGACGGCGCCGTCGACTTCGCAAGCGTGGATTTGCTCACCGATTTCTACGTCGAGAAGGGCGCCGGCGGGCTGACCATCCTCGGCGTGATGGGGGAGGCGAACAAGCTGACGCCGGAGGAATTGATCGCCGTCGCGCGGCGGATCCTCAAGCGGCTGGACGGGCGCCTGCCCGTCATCGTCGGCGTGTCC
The DNA here is from genome assembly GCA_963838155.1 of uncultured Alphaproteobacteria bacterium. Classification (GTDB taxonomy): domain Bacteria; phylum Pseudomonadota; class Alphaproteobacteria; order Rhizobiales; family Rhizobiaceae; genus Pararhizobium_B. The sequence continues at coordinate 64,863 of CAWIQE010000038.1, read as the reverse complement.
GGCCCCGGGATCGACAACCAGAAGGCGCTGGCGCACGAGGCGATGGCGCTCGGGGCGGCGGGCGTCATGGTGGCGCCGGTTCCCGGGCGGCCGCTGGAGGATCGGGTGTTCGGCTATTTCGCCGAGGTCTGCGCGGCCCTCGGGCCCGACGTGCCGGTGTGCTACCAGGACTATCCGCAGACGACCGGGGTGCCGGTCTCCGTCGACACCATCGTGAAATTGACCCGCGAACTGCCGCAGATCGTCATGCTGAAGCACGAGGACTGCCCGGGCCTGAACAAGGTCTCCGCCGTGCGCAGGCGGACCGGAACGGGCGATACGCCGCGCATGTCGATCCTGTGCGGCAATGGCGGGCTCTACCTGCCGCAGGAGATGGCGCGCGGCGCCGACGGGGCCATGACCGGCTTCGCCTATCCGGAGATGCTGGTGCAGGTGGTCGACCTCTTCCATGCCGGCGAGCCGGACCGCGCCGAGGACGTCTACGACGCCTATCTTCCGATCCTGCGCCACGAACAGCAGATCGGCATCGGCCTGGCGCTGCGCAAGACCGTGCTGCAGAAGCGCGGCGCCATCGCCAGCGCCAAGGTGCGCGCGCCCGGCCCGACGCTCAACGCCACCGACCTCGCCGAGCTCGAGCGGCTGATGGCGCGCACCGAGCGCAAGGTCGCCCGCCTGGTGACCTGAAATGCGGCGGCGGGCCGGGATCATTTGCCGGCGCGCCGTCTGGCCGGCCGGCCGCAATCCGCTATAGTCGCTCCGTGCGAGCGGGGCGGGCGGGGTCTGCTTCCGCCGCGCGGCGGCAGCAAGGAGGAGCGGGCCCCGTGACGAACGAACCGAAATGCGCGATCCTGGACGACTATCAGGATGCCTCGTCGGCGGCGGCCGACTGGTCGGCGCTCGACGGGCGGCTGCAGTGCGACCGGTTCGACGTGCCCTTTCTCCACGACGACGCGACCGTGGCGGCTCTCGCGGACTACGACGCGGTCGTGGCCATGCGCGAGCGCACGCCGTTTCCGGCCGGCGTGCTGGCGCGGCTGCCGAAGCTGCGGCTGATCGTTTCGACCGGCATGGGCAACGCCGCGATCGACATGGAGGCGGCGCGCGCCAACGGCGTCACCGTGTGCGGCACCCGCGGGACGGTGGGGCCTGCCGCCGAACTCGCCTGGGCCCTGCTCCTGGGCCTGATGCGGAACATCCCGGCGGAATCGGAAAACCTCAGGGGAAACGGGCAGCAGTGGCAGCTGACCGTCGGCTCCGGCCTTTCGGGACGGACGCTGGGCGTCGTCGGCCTCGGCAAGCTCGGCCGGCTGGTCGCCGGCTACGGCAAGGCGTTCGGCATGGACGTCATCGGCTGGAACCGCACGAACGGGCTGGAGGCATGCACCGGGCTCGGCATCGGGCATGCGGCCGGCATCGACGACCTCCTGGCGCGATCGGACGTCGTATCGCTGCATCTGCGCCTGACGGAGGAGACCCGGCATGTCATCGGCCGGCGCGAGATCGGGCTCATGAAGCCGGATTCCGTCATCGTCAACACGGCCCGCGGGCCGCTCGTCGACGAGGAGGCGCTGATCGAGGCGCTGGAATCGGGGCGGCTGGCGGGAGCGGCGCTGGACGTCTTCGACCGGGAACCTTTGCCGGCTTCCCATCCGTTCCGGCGGCTGGCGAACGTGCTCGCGACGCCGCATATCGGCTATGTGACGCGCGAAACCTACGAGATCTTCTACGCCGATGCCGTCGAATGCCTGTCGGCGTGGCTCGACGGCAGTCCGGTCCGCGTGCTGAACGGGGAATGATCGCCGCTCCGCGCCGGCAGCTTGCGACTTTTGCTGAAAAGGGGTTCGGTCCCGCGTGTTCCCGGCGGGTCCGGAAACGCGGTCAATGGCTGTCCTTGCCGCCGTCGTCGTCTTCGCTCTCGGCTTCGTCGAGCCGGCGGAGCTTGTCCTCCAGCGATTGGGGCAGCTCGGGCTCGACCCGGAAGACGGGGAGATCGTGCAGGAAACGGTGAACGTCGGGATTCTGGAACCGGGCTCTTATCGCCGCGATCTTCTCCTCCGCCAACTTGTTATCGGCGCGTGCCATACTGAAACTACCTTTTGGCTGTTCCGGGCAGAACTCCGAAGTCTGCTCGATGTTCCGATGCTTTCCAAAGCCTTCACGGGAAATGTCCATTCCCACTTTTTCTTATCGGAACATGGTAAGGAAACCGTTTCACCGCCGGGGACGGGCTCAAGGACCGGGGTGCCGCCGGGCTTCCGTCCTCGTCCGCGCCGGCGCACGGGGACTTGCGGGATGGCGCGCCGGGTGAAAAAAGACAGGCGACGACGATCTCGAACGTGACAGGGAGCATGAACATGAGCGGACGGCTTGCAGGCAAGACCGCGGTCGTGACGGCCGCGGGGCAGGGGATGGGCCGGGCGGCGGCGCTGGCCTTCGCGCGGGAGGGCGCGAAGGTCGTCGCGACGGACATCGACGGCGGCAAGCTCGCCGAGCTTGCGAAAGAGGCGGATCTTTCGACCGCCGTCCTCGACGTGCTGGACCTTGCGGCCATCGAGGCCTTTGCCGGCGGCATGGAGGCGCCCGACATCCTCTTCAACTGCGCCGGCTACGTCCACAACGGGACGATCCTGGAATGCGGGGAAGAGGATTTCGATTTTTCCGTCAATCTCAACGTCCGCGCCATGTACCGCATGATCCGCGCGTTCCTGCCGGGCATGCTCGAGCGCGGCGGGGCCTCGATCGTCAACATGGCGTCGGTCGCCTCGACGGTGATCGCGGCGCCGAACCGGTTCATCTACGGAACGACCAAGGCCGCCGTGATCGGGCTGACGAAATCGGTGGCTCTCGACTATGTGGGCGCGGGCATCCGGGCGAACGCGGTCTGTCCGGGGACGATCGAAAGCCCATCCCTCAAGGAGCGCATGCACGCGCTCGGCGACTACGAGGAGGCGCGCAAGACCTTCGTCGGGCGCCAGCCCATGGGCCGGCTCGGCACGGCGGAGGAAGTCGCCGAACTCATCGTCTATCTTGCCAGCGACGAATCGGCTTTCATGACCGGCAACGCGCTCGTCGTCGACGGCGGCTGGGCGAACGCCTGATTTCCAACAACAACAGCGATACGAAGGGAAACGCCTGATGAAACTCATGCGATACGGGCCTGCCGGGGCCGAGAAACCGGCCCTGGTGGATGCCGGGGGTACGGTGCGCGATCTGTCCGCCCATGTCGACGACATCGCCGGCGAGACGCTGATGCCGGACGGCCTCGGCCGGCTGGCCGCGCTCGACCCGGCCAGCCTGCCGGCGGTGGCCGATCCCGGGCGTACGGGTCCCTGCGTCGGGCGGGTCGGGAAGTTCATCTGCATCGGGCTGAACTATGCCGACCACGCCGCCGAGACGGGTGCCGAGATCCCGAAGGAGCCGATCATCTTCATGAAGGCGACGAGCGCGATCTCGGGGCCCAACGACGACGTCGTCATCCCGCGCAACTCCAGGAAATCCGACTGGGAGGTCGAACTCGGCATAGTGATCGGCAAGGAGGCGCGCTACGTGTCGGAGGAGGCGGCGATGGACCACGTCGCCGGCTATTGCGTGGTTAACGACCTGTCGGAGCGCGAATTCCAGGCCGAACGCGGCGGCCAGTGGGTCAAGGGCAAGTCGGCCGACACCTTCGGGCCGATCGGGCCGTGGCTCGTGACCAGGGACGAGATCGCCGACCCGCAGAATTTGAAGCTGTGGCTCAGCGTCGACGGCGAGATGCGCCAGGACGGCTCGACGAAGACCATGATCTTCGGCGTCAGGCACGTCGTGCACTACGTCTCCCAGTTCATGAGCCTGCAGCCCGGCGACATCATCAGCACCGGCACGCCGCCCGGCGTCGGCCTCGGCATGAAGCCGCAGCCCGTCTTCCTCCGGCCCGGGCAGACGATGAAGCTCGGCATCGAAGGCCTCGGCGAGCAGCAGCAGCGCACGGTCGCGGCCGAGTAGGGCTCCACCGGCCATTAGAGCGTGTCCGCGTTTCACGGAATTGCGGACACGCTCTATCTCTTTGTCTTTGCGCGCTTCCGGACGGAAAACCGGTTTCCGCTTTTCCTTGAAGCACTGCAGAAAAAGAGCGGCGCCCCGGGCAGGGCGCCGCTCTTCCTTCGTTTTCCAGGCGGAAAGCCTCTTTCCTGGAAGCGCTCTAGAAGTCCATGCCGCCCATGCCGCCCATGCCGCCGCCCGGCATCGACGGTGCCTGGTCCCTGCGCGGCTTCTCGGCGATCATGGCCTCCGTCGTCACCAGCAGGCCGGCCACGGACGCCGCATCCTGCAGGGCGGTGCGCACGACCTTCGCCGGGTCGATGACGCCGGCCTTGATGAGGTCGCCGAATTCGCCGGTCTGGGCGTTCCAGCCATAGGCGTATTCGGAGGTCTCGCGCAGCTTGCCGACGATGATGGAGCCCTCGGCTCCGGCGTTCTCGGCAATCTGGCGCACCGGTGCCTCGATCGCGCGGCGGACGATGTCGATGCCCACCTGCTGGTCGTGGTTCGGCGTCTCGATGTTCTCGAGCGCCTTGGTCGCCCGGAGCAGGGCGACGCCTCCGCCCGGCAGGACGCCTTCCTCGACGGCTGCGCGGGTGGCGTGGAGCGCATCGTCGACGCGGTCCTTCTTCTCCTTCACCTCGATCTCGGTCGAGCCGCCGACGCGGATCACCGCGACGCCGCCCGCAAGCTTGGCCAGGCGCTCCTGGAGCTTCTCGCGGTCGTAGTCGGAGGTGGTTTCCTCGATCTGCGCCTTGATCTGGTTGACGCGGCCCTCGATCTCCGGCTTGGAGCCGGCGCCGTCGACGATGGTCGTGTCTTCCTTGGTGATCGCGATCTTCTTGGCGCGGCCGAGCATTTCGAGGGTGACGTTCTCGAGCTTGATGCCGAGGTCCTCGGAGATGCTGGTGCCGCCGGTGAGGACGGCGATGTCCTCCAGCATGGCCTTGCGGCGGTCGCCGAAGCCCGGGGCCTTGACGGCCGCGACCTTGAGGCCGCCGCGCAGCTTGTTGACGACGAGCGTGGCGAGCGCCTCGCCCTCGACGTCCTCGGCGATGATCAGGAGCGGCTTGCCGGACTGCACGACGGATTCGAGCACCGGCAGCAGCGCCTGGAGGTTGGACAGCTTCTTCTCGTGGATGAGGATGTAGGGATCCTCGAGTTCGGCCCGCATCTTGTCCTGGTTGGTGATGAAGTAGGGCGACAGGTAGCCCCGGTCGAACTGCATGCCCTCGACGACCTCGAGCTCGGTCTCGGCGGTCTTGGCTTCCTCGACCGTGATGACACCCTCGTTGCCGACCTTTTCCATCGCCTGGGCGAGGAAACTGCCGATCTCGGCGTCGCCATTGGCCGAAATCGTGCCGACCTGTGCGATCTCCGAATTGTTGGAGATCTTGCGCGCCTTGGCCTTCAGCTCGGCGACGACGGCCTCGACGGCCTTGTCGATGCCGCGCTTCAGGTCCATCGGGTTCATGCCGGAGGCGACCGCCTTGGCGCCTTCGCGCACGATCGCCTGGGCGAGGACGGTGGCCGTGGTGGTGCCGTCGCCGGCGATGTCGCTCGTCTTGGAGGCGACTTCGCGGACGAGCTGGGCGCCCATGTTCTCGAACTTGTCCTCGAGCTCGATCTCCTTGGCGACGGTGACGCCGTCCTTGGTGATGCGGGGCGCGCCGTACGACTTGTCGATGACGACGTTGCGGCCCTTCGGACCGAGCGTCACCTTGACGGCGTTCGCGAGGATATCGACGCCGCGCAGCATGCGGTCGCGTGCGTCGGCGTGAAACTTGACTTCTTTGGCAGCCATGATCTTACTCCATCAAAAGGCAGCAGCGTTGTGACTGTAAGAAGGACGCTTACGCGGCCTGCTTCTTGGCGACTTCATGCTCGATGATGCCGAGGATGTCGGACTCCTTCATGATGAGCAGGTCTTCGCCGTCGACCTTGATCTCGGTGCCGGACCATTTGCCGAAGAGCACGCGGTCGCCGGCCTTGACGTCGAGCGGGGTCACCTGGCCGTTCTCGGAGCGCGCTCCGGAGCCGGCGGCGACGATCTCGCCTTCCTGCGGCTTCTCCTTGGCGGTGTCGGGGATGATGATGCCGCCCTTGGTCTTCTCTTCGGCTTCGATGCGGCGCACGAGCACGCGGTCGTGCAGGGGACGGAATGCCATTGTTTTCCTCCAGGACAAACAGACGATGACAAACCATCGCGGCCGCCCTTTGTCCCTGTGGGCGGCAGCGCGTACCCAGCCCATGAGCGGCGCTGAGTGGCGTTCATTTGGTCGAAAACGCGGAGGCTTTCAAGCACCCCGGAGAAATAAATTAGCACTCTCCGTCCGGGAGTGCTAGCCGAGCCGTCGTCGCCCGCCGCGCGGCCTCCCGGCGGCGAGGGCCAGGCGGCCGAGGGCGAGGGCGCCGAGGACGACGGCGGCCCCCGTCAGCAGGGGGTGCCGGGCAAGCGTCAGTTCGCTGCTGTCGTCATACGCCTTGTCGTCGAAGCGGCCGTGGGCGCCGTAGTCGCCCTTGACGGTGTCATAGAGATTGTCGGGCCGGTCGGGAAGATCCTCGGCGGACATCTGCCCCGAATAGGCCGCCCGCGCAAGGTAGTGGTCGAGGAAGCCGGCGGCGAAGGCCTGGCCGATCATGACCTTCCATGTGGACCAGGTCAGCCAGATCTCGCGGCGCGGGTGGTGCGCCATGTAGTGGATCGCCTTGGCGGCGACCTCCGGCTGGAAGATCGGCGGCACCGGCTGCGCCCGCTTGCCGAGCTTGTTGCGGCCCCATTCGAACTGCGGCGTGTTCATGCCCGGCAGGTGGACGACGCCGATCTCGACCTTGCTCCTGTCGTGGATCAGCTCGGAGCGGAGCGAGTCCGTGAAGCCGACCATGGCGTGCTTGGCTCCGCAATAGGCCGACTGCAGGGGGACGGAGCGGTAGGCGAGCCCGGAGCCGACCTGCACGATGACGCCGCGGTCGCGCGGCTTCATGCGTTTCAGGGCGGTCATGGTGCCGTAGACGAAGCCGAGATAGGTCACCTCGGTGGCGCGCTTGAATTCGGCCGGCGTGATGTCGGTCACCGGCGCGAAGATGGTCACCATGGCGACGTTGATCCAGACGTCGATGGGGCCGAAGGCGGCCTCGATCCTGTCGGCGGCGGCCTCGAGCGCTTCCGGGTCGGAGACGTCCAGCGGACAGGCGAGCGCCCTGCCGCCGAGCTGCTCGACCTCCTCGACCGCCTTTTCCAGCCGCTCCGGGTCGCGGGCGATCAGGCCGAGCCTGTCGCCGTCCCTGGCGAAGCGGCGGACGACTGCGCGCCCGACGCCCGCGGATGCCCCGGTGATGACGACCGTCTTCGGCTTGCGGGAAAGGATGGCCATGGTGGATCTCCGTTGTTGTGGAGGCTGGAGCTAACCGGCGTCGTGCCTGGCCAGCGCCAGGACTGCGGTGATCAGGGCGAGGTGGCTGAGTGCCTGGGGGAAGTTGCCGTTGAGGCGCTTGCCGCCGGTGTCGTACTCTTCGGCAAGAAGGCCGAGATCGCCGGCAGCGCCCATCGCGCGCTCCATCGTGCGGATCGCGTCGTCGCGCCGGCGGGCGAGGAGCTGGCATTCGGCAAGCCAGAAGCAGCAGGCGAGGAAGGCGCCCTCGGGCACGATCGCGTTGCTCTGGTGCCTCTGCACCATGCCGTCGAAGACGAGGTGGCGCTCGATCGTGTCGACGGTGGCGGCCATGCGCTCGTCGCTCATCGGCAGGAAGCCGACCTTCGGCAGGAGCAGCAGCGAGGCATCGAAGGTCTGGCCGCCGAAGAACGAGGTGAACGTTCCCATGCCCTCGTTGAACCCTTCGCGGCAGATGACCGTGTGGATCTCGTCGCGCACGTCGCACAGCCGGCCGCGTTCCCTGCGGGAGATCTCCTTGCCGCCGGACCCGGCGAGAAAGCGGTCGAAGGCGACCCAAGCCATGACCTTCGAGGAGACGTAGTGGCGCGGGGCGCCTCGGTCTTCCCACAGCCCGTGGTCCGGCTTCGACCAGACGGTTTCCAGCTCCTGGACGATCTGGCGTTCGAGCAGGCGGCCCTGTTCGGTGCGCTCCATCCCCGCGTCCTCGGAGATGTGCAGCATGTTGATGATCTCGCCGTAGACGTCGAGCTGGAACTGGCCGGCGGCGGCGTTGCCGACCCGCACCGGCCTGGCGAAGCGGTAACCGGGCAGCCAGCCGAGTTCGGCCTCGTCCAGCCGCCGCGAGCCGTCGACCCGGTACATGATCTGCAGCTTGTCCTCGGCGCCGGCCACCGCGCGCAGGATCCAGTCGCGCCACGCCGTCGCCTCGTCGAGATAGCCGCACTCGACCAGCGCGCGCAGCGTGAAGGCCGCGTCGCGCAGCCAGCAGAAGCGATAGTCCCAGTTCATGGTTCCGGCCGGCTTTTCCGGAAGCGACGTCGTGGGAGCGGCGACGAGGCCGCCGGTCGGCCTGTGGATCAGAGCCTTCAGCACCAGAAGCGAGCGGCGCACCTCCTTCTCGTAGGGAACCGGCGTCTCGAAGCGCTTCAGCCAGTCGTGCCAGTAGCGCTTCGTTTCCTTCAGGGCCCCGTCCGGATCGGGCGGATCGGGAACCTCCTCGTGGGCGGCGCCATAGGAGAGAACGAAGGTGCGGCGGTCGCCCTTCTTCGCGGTGAAGGTTCCGGACACGCAGCCCTCGTCGATGGCCGGGTCCTCGAGGCCCCACAGGACGAGCTTGTCGGGCCCGACATGCATGGTGACGTGGGCGTCCTCGGCGGTGATCCAGGGCGGCATGTTGCCGTAGTCGAACCGGAAGCGTCCCTCGACCGACATCTCCACGGTCCCCTCGAGGCCTTCCACGATGCGTATGAGGGTGGGATTGCGGTCGCGGATCGGCATGAAATCGGTGATGCGGACCGTGCCGCCCGGACTGGTCAGGTCGGTTTCGAGGACGAGGGTGTCGGAGGCGTAGCGCTGGACGCTGCGCTCGACGGGCTCGCTGGGCGCGATCGTCCAGCGGCCGTTCTCGGCGTCACCGAGGAGCGCGGCGCAGCAGGCGGCCGAATTGAAGCGCGGGAGACAGAGCCACTCGATCGATCCGGCGCTGGAGACGAGTGCGACGGTCTCGCCGTCCCCGATCATCGCGAGGTCTTCCAGGTCTGTCGTCATGTCTTCCCGTCCGAATTCCTATTGTGCCGATCCGTGCGGCGCAGGCCGCTCGTTGGCGAACGGCTTTGCCGGCCCTATGGGTTCAGGCGTCCGATGAGGCATTCTGACGCAGCGTCGCCCCGGCGGCGTCCCCGCGAGCGGCCGCGCGTCCGGGCATCAGCGGAATGTTCACGTTTGCGGGGGAGGATGGCCGCTCCCGACGAAAGGGTCCGATGTTCTTCGTTGTCTCCAAGCTCGCCGCGATCGTCATCACGCCGTCCGACGCGATCGCGATCCTCGGCCTCGTCGGGGTCGTGCTCGTCGCCTTCGGCCGGCGGCGGGCCGGCACGGCGCTCGCCGCGGCGGCGGTGCTCGTTCTCGTCGCCTGCGGATGGCTGCCGGTCGGTTCGGCGCTGATGATGCCGCTCGAGACGCGCTTTCCGGTGCCGAAGCTGCCCGACCGGGTGACCGGCATCGTCTGGCTCGGCGGCGCGGTCGATCCGCTGCTGTCGAGCGCCCACGACCGGCCGGAGACCAACGAGGCGGCCGAGCGGCTGACCGCGACGGTGGAGCTGGCGCGACGCTATCCGGAGGCGCGCATCCTGTTGTCGGGCGGCATCGGGCGGCTGTCGACCAACGGCAGCAAGTCGGAGGCCTACTGGGCGCGCCGCCTGATCGAGGGCCTCGGCGTGGCGCCGGGGCGGATCTCGGTCGACACCACCTCGCGCAACACCATCCAGAACGCCGAGAACAGCGTGCGGATCGCCAAGCCCCGGCCCGGCGAGACGTGGCTTCTCGTCACTTCGGCCTACCACATGCCGCGGTCCGTCGCCTGTTTCGAGAAGGTGGGCTTCGACGTGCTGCCCTATCCGGTGGACGACCGGACCATGCGGGCCGACCTCTGGCAGCCGACCGAGTCCGTTTCGGCCGGCCTGGCGCGCACCGACGTGGCCGTCCACGAGTGGATCGGCCTCGTGGCCTATCACCTCGCCAAGGGCACCGCGCTGTTCCCGGGCCCGAAGGGCTAGGCCCGTCCGCTCTCTCCCGCTCCGGGGCTACTTGTCGACTTCCGCCGCGTCGTCGCCCTCGGCGTTCTGCGGAGGCACGTTGCTGACCGTGTCGGACGGCGACGGCTTGGCGGGCGCGTGTTCGATGGTTTCCTCGGGCGTCGCCTCCTCATTGCCGAGGCGGACATGCGCGACGGGAGCGTTGCCCCGCTTGTCCTCGCCGAAATAGATCGTCTGGTGGGGGAAGGGGATCTCGATGTTGCGCTCGTCGAAGACCTGCTTGAGATAGCGGTTGTAGGCGCGGCCGACGCCCCACTGGCTGCCGGGCAGCGTCTTGATGCGGGCGCGCACGACGACGGCGCTGTCGCCGAACTCGGTGACGCCGAACCATTCGAGGTCGCCGAGGATCGGGGCGCTGCGTCGGGATCCTTGCGCAGGAGCTCGAAGGCCGCGAACATGGCGTCCTTCACGTCGTCGTAGGTCTCGCGGTAGGCGACCCCCATGTTGCAGACGGAGTAGGAGAAGCCCTTCATGAAGTTGGCGACCTTGTCGACCGAGGAGAAGGGGATGATGTGATAGGTGCCGTCGAGGTCGCGCAGGCTGACGGAACGGATGGTCAGGCGCTCGGCCACGCCGGTGGTGCCGCCGGCGGTCACCACGTCGCCGACGTTGATGGCGTTCTCGAGCTGTATGAAGATGCCGGTGATGATGTCCTGTACCAGCTTCTGCGCGCCGAAGCCGACGGCGAGGCCGAGCACGCCGGCAGAGGCGATCAGCGGCGCGATGTTGATGCCGATCTCGGAAAGCACGAACATCAGCGTGATGACGATCAGGGCGACCGTCGCGGCGTTGCGCATCAGCGCCAGCAGCGTCGTCTCGCGCGTCGTCGGCACCGAGCCGTAATCCGGATTGAGGCGGTAGTCGACCCATGAGGTCATTGCCAGCCAGACCGCGGCGGCGACGAGCAGGATCAGCACGACGGAGACGCCGGCGGTCGTCGCCTGCGCGCCGATCTGGGTGTTGACCCAGGCGGGTATGTCGATCAGTCCGACGATGTCGAGCGCGAAGAGGAGGACCGCCAGGAAGACGACGACGCGGACCGCCGTCAGGATGCGCGGCACGAAGGCGTTGAGCCGGGCCTCGAGCAGGGGCAGCTTCTGCGTCAGGTTTTCCGGAAGCCGGATTCCGCGGCCGTGCGCGCGGCCGAGCCAGCCGGTGATGCCGAAGCCGATGATGAGGGCGACGAGGATCTTGGCGGTCGCCGCGAGGACCGGCAGGAGGCTAGCGGCGGGCTGGGTGAGCACGACGACGAAGAGGAAGGCGAAGTAGAGGAGCACCGCCAGGTACCAGTACTCGGCGATGATCTGCGCCGAGCGCGACGGCTCCCTCCGGTCGGTGGTCTCGCCGAGCAGCCAGTTGCGCACGGCGAAGCGGTTGCGCACGGTCATGGAGACCGCGATCACCAGGGCGACCAGCGACAGGAGGACCGAGATCGCCTGCCCGGCGGCGACCGAGACGCTCTGGTTGAAGACGGGCGTGACGAAGAGCTGGCCGTAGCCGAGGATGCCGACGATCCATGCCAGGCGGTTGTTCAGCACCGCGGCTGCCCGGTCGCTGATGTTGATCAGCCTCAGGTCGGCGGTCGCCGGCGACAGGACGACCCGCAGGAGGACCTTGAAGAGCTCGACGAGGAGGAAGGCGTTGAGATAGAGCGACTGGCGGATGCCGACCTCGCCGAAGTGACCGAAGACGAAGAGGGTGACGAGATAGCCGGCGGCCCAGGCGAGCGCCACGACCGCGGCGTCGATCGCGGCCGAGACGACGACGAGGAAGGCCCGCCGGAAGAACCCCGCGTCCTCGGCAAAGCCGCCGATGCGCCGGAAGAGGCGGACGGCGAGCCAGCGCAGGGCGAAATAGATGAGATAGGTCGCGACGATCGAGAGCGCCACGTCGCGCACGGCGATGGCGAGCACGCGCATCTGGTCGGGACCGAGGGCCGAAAGCCGCGCCGGCGCGGATCCAAGCTGGCCTACGAATGCCTGAGCGGAGTGCGCCGCCCCTTGCGCGATCGACTGGGTGAATTCGGCGATCCGGCGCCCGAAGGAGGCGATGCCCTGGTCGACGGCGGCTTCCTCCGCGGCCTTTTTCGAGGGCTTGGCCGGCGCCCCGACCTTTTCCAGCGCGTCGATCAGCTTCTGCCGGGTCTTGTCGTTCTTGATGGCGTCGACGACGGCCTGGATCTGCTTGTCCTGCTGGCTCGCCGCCTGGCCCTGTTCGCTCGTCGCCTCGGGGGCGGCCGGCGCGGTCGTGGCGGCGCCGGCGGGGGTGGCGGCAAGCAGCCCGAACGCGGCGATCAGCATTGCGGCGATGGCCGCGAGCGCGGGAGAGATGGTCGTCCTCGATGGTGCAGCGGGCAAGATCGGCCTCTTTGTCGGTGCATGAACGGCGCGGCGGAGGTCACCCTATCTAGAATCTCGGGGGAGGATGTCAAATCCGCCGGGGGAGAGAACTCCCGGAGATTTTCGCCTCAGGGGCCGGCGCCGGCCGCGTTTCCGCGCCGCAAGGGCAGCATCGCGGCCACGCCGAAGGCGGGCCCGAGGGCGAGGCCCGCCAGCACGACCGGCCATCCCGTCGCGCGGGCGAGGAGCGGCGTCGCCTGGACGGTCGCGATGGTCAGTGCGAAGCCGAGGGCGGTCTGGAAGGTCATCAGGCTTCCCGCCAGGCGCGGCGGCGCGAAATCGGCGACCAGGGCCGAGAACTGCGCCGAATTGGGGATGACCGACGCGCCCCACAGCACGACGATCGCGAAGGTCAGCCAGACGGGGCCGCCAAAGGTCGACGCCGTCAGAAGCGCGCAGCAGCCGCTCGCCAGCATGGCGAGGATCGCCACCTCCGCCTTGCCGATCCGGTCGGCCGCCAGGCCGGCGGCGACGGAGGCGAAGGCGCCGCAGGCGATCGCGGCGAAGGCGGTCAGCGTCGCGAGCCTGTGCGCCTCCGGTGCCGGGAGACGCTGCGAATAGGATACGGCGACCGCGGCGCCGATCCACGCCCACATGGCGAAGAGCTCCCACATGTGCCCGAAATAGCCGAGATAGGCGGCGCGGATGCGCTTGTCCCTCCAGGCGAGGGCAATGGCGCCGGGCTCGAAGCGGCTGGCCCTGGCGTGGAAGGGGCCGAGGCGGACCGTCAGCACGAGGAGCGCGCCGAAGGCCGCGACGGCGCAGACCGTCGCCACGGTGGCGCGCCAGTCGGAGCCGCGAAGGGCGCTGGTCAGGAAGGGCACGCTGTTGCCGAAGGTCAGCGCGCCGACCAGGAGGCCGACGAGCAGCCCCCTGTCGCGGCGGCCCCAGCCGACCGCGATCTTCATGCCGACCGGGTAGACGCCGGCGAGGAGCGCGCCCGTCAAGACCCGCGAGGCGATGGCGCCGTTGCCGCCCGGGGCCAGGAAGACGAGCGCGAGATTGGCGGCCGCGGCCGCCAGGCAGGAGAGCGAGAAGACGGTCCTCGGGTCGAAGCGGTCGGGCACGCCGCTTATCGAGAAGGCGAGCGCGCCGAGGACGAAACCGGCCTGCACGCCGCTCGACAGCAGCGCCTGCCGCATGGGCGAGACGGCCGCCTCGCGAACCATGTCCGGCAGGATCGCCGCCGAGGTGAACCAGAGGCTCATGCCCGAGAGCTCGGCGACGACCAGCACCAGGATCGACAGGACCTTGGATCCGTCCGCCATTTTCACGCCTCCCCGAACGAACGGCCAATCTGCCCGGTTTCGGCGGCGGGAGCAATCGCGGCGGGACCCGGGGCCGTCGTCAAGGGCTCGATCGAGATTGACAGGGCGTGCCTCGCTCGGTGACATGGCGCACAATTCGAAACGACCTCGGAGGCTTTCGGCCATGAACCACGCCACCCACGCCACGCTGACGCATTCGGACCTTCTCGACCGCCTCGCCGACGTCGCGGTCGAGGTCGGGGTGAACGTGCAGGAGGGGCAGGACCTGCTGATTTCCGCCGACGTGTCGATGCTGGATCTCGTCCGGCGGATCACCGAGCGGGCCTATCGCCGCGGCGCGGGGCTCGTCACCGTCATGTACGACGACGAGGCGGCGACGCTCGCGCGCTTCCGGCTGGGGCACGAGGCCTCCTTCGACCGGGACCGCGGCTGGCTCCACGAGGGAATCGCGCGTGCCATGGAGGACGGCCGCACGGCGCGCCTCAAGGTGATCGGCGCCGACCCCAACCTGCTTGCCGAGGAGGATCCGGAGAAGGTCGCCCGCGCCGAGGCTGCCTTCGCCAGGGCCAGCAAGCCGGTGATCGGCCGGATCACGCGCTTCGAGACCAACTGGTCGATCGTCGCCCATGCGAGCGAAGCCTGGGCGAAGACGGTCTTCCCGGATGCGCCGGACGCCGTCGACCGGCTGTGGAAGGCGATCTTCTCGGCCAGCCGCGTCGACGCCTCCGTCGCCGATCCGAAGGCGGCCTGGGCGGCGCATAACGGCGAGCTCTCGGCGCGCCGCAAGCTCCTGGAGGAGAAGCAGTATTCCGCCCTTCGCTTCACCGGCCCGGGCACCGACCTGACCGTGGGCCTCGCCGACGGCCATTCCTGGGGCGGCGGCGCCGGCCGGACGATCCAGGGCGTCATGTGCAACCCGAACATCCCGACGGAGGAAGTCTTCACCACGCCGCACTGCCGCCGCGTCGAGGGGCACGTGCGCAGCACCAAGCCGCTGGCCCACCAGGGCGTCGTGATCCGCGACATCGAGGTGCGCTTCGAGGAGGGACGGATCGTCGAGGCGCGCGCCTCGACCGGCGAGGCGGCGCTGAAGAAGCTCATCGACGTGGACGAGGGCGCGCGGCGCCTGGGCGAGGTGGCGCTGGTGCCGCACTCGTCGCCGATCTCGGCCAGCGGCACGCTGTTCTTCAACACGCTGTTCGACGAGAACGCCGCCTGCCACATCGCCCTCGGCCAGTCCTATTCCAAATGCATGAAGAACGGCGGAAGCGCCAGCGTGGAGGATCTCGCCGCGCGCGGCGCCAATGCGAGCCTCATCCATGTCGACTGGATGATCGGTTCCGGCGAGATCGACGTCGACGGGATCACCGAAGCGGGCGAGGCCGAACCGCTGATGCGCAAGGGCGAGTGGGCCTAGAACCTTGCAACGCCTTCGGGCAGGGCCTGCGCGGGCGCCTCAGTCGAAGAGGCTCGAGACCGATTCCTCCGAGGCGGTGCGGTTGATCGCCTCGCCTATGAGGTTCGCCGTGGTGATGACCCGGATGTTGTGGGCGCCCTGGACGGCCGGCGTCGGAAGGATGGAATCGGTGATGACGAGCTCGGTCAGCTTCGAGGACGTCACGCGCGCGACGGCGCCGCCCGAAAGGACGCCGTGGGTGATGTAGGCCGTGACGCTCGTCGCGCCGTTGCCGAGCAGGGCGTCGGCGGCGTTGCAGAGCGTGCCGCCGGAATCGACGATGTCGTCGATCAGCAGGCAGTCGCGCCCGGCCACGTCGCCGATGACGTTCATCACCTCCGACTCGCCCGGCCGGTCGCGGCGCTTGTCGACGATCGCCAGCATGGCGTCGAGGCGCTTGGCGAGCGAGCGGGCGCGCACGACGCCGCCCACGTCCGGCGAGACGACCATGACGTTCGTCGTGTCGTAGTGCTCCTTGACGTCGCGGGCGAGGATCGGAACGGAGTAGAGGTTGTCGGTCGGAATGTCGAAGAAGCCCTGGATCTGGCCGGCGTGGAGGTCGAGGGTGAGGATGCGGTCGGCGCCGGCCTCCGTGATCAGGTTGGCGACGAGCTTCGCCGAAATCGGCGTGCGCGGGCCGGCCTTGCGGTCCTGCCGGGCATAGCCGAAATAGGGCAGCACCGCCGTGATCCGCCGGGCGGAGGCGCGGCGGAACGCGTCGATCATGATCAGGAGTTCCATCAGGTGGTCGTTGGCGGGATAGGACGTGGGCTGGACCACGAAGACGTCCTCGCCGCGCACGTTCTCCTGGATCTCGACGAAGATCTCCTGGTCGGCGAACCGTCGCACGGAGGCTCGTCCCAGGGGCAGGTTCAGATATCGGCAGATGGCTTCGGCAAGAGCACGGTTGGAGTTGCCCGCGAAAACTTTCATTTCGACCCGCCTGTGTGTGCGCCTGTTGTGGGGCTTTTAGCTGGCTTGGACACGATTGCAAGATGCCGGCGTGCCGGTATCGGGGCTTGTGCGGCGAATCCGTCAGGAATCATGCGGTTTCATCCCGGCCGCCCCGCGCGCCATGCGAGATAGTCCGAAATCGTCTTTCGCGCGATGTCCCGCATCGTCGCATCCGGCACGGATTTCCAGGGATCCGCGGCGGAGCCGGGCGCCGTGACGGTGCCCTGCATCCGGTGCAGCTGCGTGCCCGAGGCGTCGAGGACGTCCCACATATAGACCAGCCGGACCTTCGAACCGCCGGCCGAGGCGGAGAAATAGCCGCGCAGGATGTTGTCCACCGGTTCGTCCGCCGTGTTGCGGATAACGACGCCGTGGCTGCGGGCGGCCTTTTCCAGTTCCGCCGACAGGGGCCGGATGGCGCCGACGGGGGCTCCGATCACCGGGGTGAAGCGTATCGTCGGCGCGGTCTGACGCGCCGGTTCGCGGCTTGCCGTCGTTGTGGCGGCGGCAGCAGGGGCGGCGGGCGCGGCGGCGGGCGCGGGCTGGGGTTCGCTCGCGCGCGCCGGCGGCGGGGTCCTGCGTTTCTGCGAGGCGGCGGGGAAGGCGGCCGCCTGGCGGTTCGACGAGCCGCTCCCGGGCGCCGTGCGCGGGGCGTAGACACCGCCGCTCCGGCTCGTCGTCGCGGCCGGAGGCGGCAGGGCGGCGGCCTCGACGGGGCCGGTCGGGGCGGGTGCGGCCATCGCCACCCGGTCGTCGCCCGTGGAGGGATCGATGGGCGTGGCGTCCTGCCCGTAGCCGGCGGCCTCCGACGGCCGCGCCTCGGGGATCGGATTGGGCGGGACCAGGCTGTCGGACAGCGTGCAGGCCGACGCGGCGGCCGCGAGCAGCATTGCGACGGGCAGCCGGACGATCGGGCGCCGCCGGAGGGAAGTCGGGCCTGCCGGGAGGGCGGCCCGGTCCGTCTGCTTCGCTTTCAGCATGAAATCAGGTCGAGCCCGTGTCTCGACAGCGGTTCCGGGGCGTCTTCGGTGGTGAGATAGCTCTGGCCGAGGCACATCGCGCATCCGCTGTCGGAGTCCATGATGATCATGTGGACGAACAGCGACATGGAGGGCGCGATCGGCTGGGGGTTCTCGGCGTAGAACATCTGGTGCTCCATCCAGGACGGCGCGAAGCGGGCGCCGAGCGAATAGCCGCAGGCGTTCAGGCGGTGGCGGGTCATGTCGCGCTGGTCCATGACGCGGGCATGGGCGGCGAAGACGTCGCCGAAGGTCCGGCCCGGCCGCATCACCGTCTCGATTTCCTCGATCGCGGCGCGCGCGGCCTCGTAGAGGGCCCGGTGGCGCTCGCCGACGGTGCCGACGAGCACGGTGCGCATCATGGCCGCGTGGTAGTGGGCGTCGACCCCGGCCCATTCGAGCGTCAGCTGGTCCTCGGCTTCGAGCTTGCGCCGTCCCGACTTGTAGCGGCACAGCAGCGCCTCCCGGCCGGAGCCGATGACGAAGGGGTTGGCGGGATAGTCGCCTCCGCCGGCGAGGACGGCGCCCTGCATGGCGGCGAGGATCGCGGCTTCGTCGGTGCCCGGGCGCACCAGGGGGAGCGCCGCGTCGAGGGCCGCGTCGGCGAGCTCGGCGGCGCGGCGGACGCGGGCGATCTCCTCCGGGCTCTTGATCAGCCGCAGCCGGCTGACGACGTGGGAGGCGTCGACCGGATTGGCGAAGGATTGCAGGCGGTTGTCGAGCATCCGGCAATTGGCGCCGGTCAGCCCGTGGGTGTCGTATTCGACGCCGATCCGGCAGCCGAGAAGATCCATGTCGTCGAGAAGGTTCTTCAGGTCGCCGGTCGGGTCGGCGTTGGCGCGGTCGATCCACACGACGATCCGCTCGATGGTCGAGGTCTGGCGCGCCTGCCGCAGGTCGGCCGAGCGGGCGAGGAGCGCCATGTCGCCGTCGGCCTTCACGACGAGGCACTGGAAGTGGCAGAAGCCGAAGCTGTCGAACCCGGTCAGCCAGTACATGCTTTCCTGCGCGAAGAGCAGCACGGCTTCGAGCTTTTCCTCCTGCATCGCCTCGAGAAGGCGCTTTCGTCGGTCTTCGTATTCGTCGGGGGCGAATTGCAGGGCCATCTTATAACTCCTTGATCGAAATAGCCGAAATCTGCCGGCCGTAGTCCGGCTCGCCGCGATGGCTGGTGCGGCGGTAGGAAAAGAAGCGTTCTTCGTCGGGATAGGTGCAGAGATCGAGATTTTCGGCGGCGACTCCCGATTCGGAAAGCCGCGCCAGGGTGAAGGCCGGCAGGTCGAACATGGCGTGCCCGGGGCGGTCCGACGGGGAGAAGAAGCGTTCGAGCGCGGCGTCGCGCGTCGTGAACCGCTCGACGAATTCGGGGCCGACCTCGTAGTTCCGACGGCTGATCGAGGGGCCGAGGGCGGCGACGATGCGGGTGCGGGAGGCGCCGAGCGCGACCATGGCGGCGACGGTGTTCTCGACGATGCCGTCGAAGGCGCCGCGCCAGCCGGCATGGGCGGCGGCGACGACGCCGGCCTGCGGATCGGCGAGCAGGATCGGCCCGCAATCGGCCGTCAGGACGCCGAGAACGAGGCCGGGAACGGCGGTGACCACCGCATCGGCCTTCGGCCGGTCGCCGTCGAACGGGCCGTCGGCCACGTGAACGTCGGCGGAGTGGACCTGGTGCGGCGTGACGAGGCGGTCGCTTTCGGCGGCGAACCACCGGCAGACCCGCGCGCGGTTCTCCAGGACGCTGCCGCGGTCGTCGTCCGAGCCGAGGCCGACGTTCAGGCCCTTGTAGACGTCTCCGGAGATGCCGCCCTCGCGGGTGAAGAAACCGTGGCGGACGGGGCCGCCGCGCGTCGCCGCCTCGAGCAGCGGACTTTCGATCGGCTGCGGGTGGGACTGGTCAAGCATGGTCGGCCTCCTCATGCGACCGCTGCCTCGGAACGAGCGCGGCGATGGTGAAGACTGCCTCATGGCATGTCAATCGCGGGATATGAAGGGGGGAATTCTGGCGGGGCTGCCGGAAACGGCCAGAACCTTGAACAGTTCGCCCATGTTGCCCTTGCCGGGCGCGGCAAGCCGCTCGACGGCGTCGCGGATGGCCTCCTGGGTCGCGTGGTCCTTGCCGGCGCCGAGATTGCCGGCGCGTTCGAGCAGGCCGAGGCCGAGCAGGAAGTCGCCCTGGGTCATGGCGCCGACGAGGCTGGCGCCCTCGCTCCCGGCGGCCCGGGCGAGGGCGGCGAAATCGACATGGCTCGTCAGGTCCGCGTCGCCAGGGTGGGCGAGCGGATCGTCGGCCGCATGGTTCTTCAGCGCCTGCAGCGTGTCGCCGTAGCCGGTCACCAGATGGCCGTAGTCGAGGACGAGGGCGACGCCGCCCGCGGCCGCGAGGCGGCCGGCGACGGCCGCCATGATCGCCGTGCGCGCGGGGGAGATCTCGACGATCGTCCCCGCCGGCTGGGCGCCGGCGTCCTGAGGGAGCTCGTCGGAAGAAAGGGTCGCCGGACCCGCGACGAAGCAAAGACCGCCGTCGGCGGCGAGCCCGACCGTCCGCTCGCGGAAGCCGTCCGGCGTCTTGACGAACTGGCGGATCGGGATGGCGTCGAAGAATTCGTTGGCGACGAGGAGCAGGAAGCCCTCGGGGACGTCGTCGAGCCGGCGGTGCCATGCGATCGGGGTCGCGCAGGAGCGCAGCGTCTCGCGCTGCACGGCCACCAGGCGCTCGCTCGTCTCGACCATGTGCACGCTCGCCGCCGCCGCGAGGTCCGGCGCCAAGCGTTCGGCGACCCGAAGGACGTCCGCCATCATGGTGCCGCGGCCGGGGCCGAGCTCGGCGAGCCGCACGCCGGAGGGGCGGCCGCTCGCATGCCAGGCGTGGACGAGGAAGACGCCGATCATCTCGCCGAAGAGCTGGCTGATCTCAGGCGCCGTGACGAAGTCGCCGGCGCGGCCGAAGGGCTCGCGCGTGCGGTAGTAGCCGTGGTCCGGATCGCCGAGGCACATGGCGAAATAGTCGGCCACGCCGAGCGGGCCGGCCGATGCGATCAGGGCTTTCATCCGTTCTGCGAGCGGTGTCGACACGACGTTCCATATCATCTCGAAGCGGGCGCACCCGCCTTGTCCGTGTCGGGACGCGCGCTCACCATCGCCCATATTCCGACGAGGACCATCGGCACCGAAAGCACCATGCCCATCGTCAGCCAGCCGCCGTAAAGATAACCCAGTTGCGGGTCGGGCTCACGAAAGAATTCCGAAAAGATGCGGCAGCACCCGTAGCCGGCGACGAAGGCGCCGCAGGTGAAGCGGAGCTTCTTCAGTGTGCGGAAGCGGTGCGTCAGCAGTCGCAGCACCAGGAAGAGGACGATGCCTTCGAGGCCCGCCTCGTAGAGCTGGCTCGGATGGCGGGGGAAGGGGCCGCCGGTCGGAAAGATCATCGCCCACGGCACGTCGGAGACCCGCCCCCAGAGCTCGTCGTTGATGAAATTCGCGATTCGGCCGAAAAACAGCCCGATGGGCACGCAAGGGGCGATGAGGTCGCACAGCCCCCAGACGTTGATGGAGCGCGACCGCGAGAAGAGGACGATCGCCAGCGTCGTGCCGATCAGGCCGCCGTGGAAGGACATGCCGCCGTTCCAGATCTCGAAGGCGCGCAGGGGATGCCGGAGCACCGGCTCCAGATCGTAGAACAGGACGTAGCCCGTGCGCCCCCCGACGACGATGCCGATCGCCGCCCAGAAGAGGAAGTCGTCGACGTCGTTCAACGCCATCGGCGGCGTGCCGCCCGGCCAAAGGCGCGTATCCTTGAGGAGCGAGCGGGCGTAGAGCCAGCCGAGAAGGATGCCGACGATGTAGGCGACGCCGTACCAATGGATGGCGAGGGGACCGATCCGGAGCAGGACCGGGTCGATCTGCGGGTAGGGCAGAAGGGCAGCCCTCATCAGCCAGTATTCCAATTGACCGCCTCTCGCTTTGCCGCCGTTTCGGAAGGATCGTCCGCCGCGGCGCGGGCTCTTCGCCTTGCACAGCAGCCGGGAATTCCCTACCTCATCCCCATCCGGGGCACAATCGTGCCCGGCAGCCCATGGAGATGTCCCGATGACCACCGGACCGAACCGCCTGCTCGACGATTTCGCGCGCCTGATGACCGATGCCGCAGGGGCCGCCCAGGGCGTGCGCCAGGAAGTGGAGACGGCCTTCCGCAGCCAGGCGGAGCGCGTGCTCAACGGCATGGAGATCGTCAAGCGCGAGGAATTCGAGGCCGTCCGGGAGATGGCGATCCGGGCGCGCGAGGAGAACGACCTCCTGCTGGCGCGCATCGAAGCGCTCGAGGCGAAGCTTTCCGGGAAGGCCCCGAAGGCCGGCTCGGGCTCGGCGGCGAAGGGCGACTGAGCCGATCCGGAATTTTTTTCGCTTTTTTTCCGCCCCCGCCGGGGCGGTGAAAATCGTTTCGGCAGAGTCGCTTATGAGTCGGCGCTTGAGCACGCCGGCAAAGGCGCCAAAAGATATCCCGGGGTAATTTCCGGTCGGGGGGCTGGCGCCGCGACTCCGCTTTTATACACTGAATTTACAAGATGATTCGAAACGGGCCTTCCAGTTTCGCGCAAGTAGCATCGTTCACGCTACAGCCCGGCTATCGTTCGTCTCCGAGGAATTACTCCCCGGTCTACCAGTGTGCGTCTGACGTGTTCGAACACGAAGCCGGTGGTGACTCCGGGCAAAGCGGGTGTGGCATGAGCCTTATGGAATTCGAAATGGAACGCCAGTCGAACCCGGTCGACATGATCGAGTTCGTCGCAGCCAGCAACGAGTGGTCCTTCGAGCGGTCGGGGGAAGACGAGATCGCCATGACCGTCGAGGGCCGCTGGACGGACTACCACGTCTCCTTCTCCTGGATGGAGGAGTTCGAGGCGCTGCACGTGGCCTGCGCCTTCGACATGAAGGTGCCGGAAAGCCGCACGATGGAGGTGATCCGCCTGCTGTCCCACATCAACGGGCAGGTGCTGATGGGGCACTTCGACCTGTGGGACCAGGAGGACGTGGTGATCTTCCGCCAGTCTCTCCTTCTGGCGGGCGGCGCCGAGCCGACCAACCGGCAGGTCGAGGTGCTGCTCAATGGAGCGCTCGAAGCGTGCGAGGTCTACTACCAGGCCTTCCAGTTCGTCGTCTGGTCGGGAATGGACGCCCGCCGGGCGGTCGACGCGGTGCTGTTCGAAACCGTAGGAGAGGCCTGAGCGATGGCGGCCGCGGCGTCCGGACCGGTCGTGCTCGCAGGCGCCGGGAACATGGGCGGCGCCATGATGCGCGGCTGGCTGGCATCGGGCATGGCGGCGAAGGACATCGTGGTGCTCGATCCGTCGCCCCGGCAGGACATGCTGGACCTGATCGCGGAGCATGGCCTGCGCCATCTCTCCGAGCCGGCGGCGGACGTCTCCGCCGGCGTGCTCTTCGTCGCCGTCAAGCCGCAGATGATGGCCGCGGTGCTGCCGGGGCTCACGGTGATGAAGGGGCCCGGGACCGTCTCCGTCTCGATCGCGGCCGGCACGACCATCGCGACGCTCGAAACGCATCTCGGCGGCGGCGCCGTGGTGCGGGCGATGCCGAACACGCCGGCGATGGTGTCCCGCGGGATCACGGCTGCGGTGCCGAACGCGCATGTCGATGCCGCCCAGCGCAAGGTCGTCGACGATCTCCTGTCGGTGAGCGGGCCGGTGGAGTGGCTCGACGACGAGGCGCTGATCGATGCGGTCACGGCCGTTTCCGGCAGCGGGCCGGCCTATGTCTACTACCTCGTCGAATGCATGGCTGAAGCAGGCCGCAAGGGGGGCCTGCCGGCGGACCTCGCCATGCGTTTGGCGCGTTCGACCGTGTCGGGGGCTGGCGAAATGCTTCACCAGTCGCCCGACACCGCCGAACGGCTGAGGACGAACGTCACCTCGCCCGGCGGCACGACCGCGGCGGCGCTCGGCGTGCTCATGGGCGATGGCGGCCTCATGCCGCTGATGGAGAAGGCGGTTTCGGCGGCGCAGCGGCGGGCGCGGGAGCTCGCCGACTGACGGCGCCGTGCGCCACTGAGATTTTCGGGACCTGGAACATGAACGAAACGATAGAATGGGCGGATTTCGAGAAGGTGGACATCCGCGTCGGCACCGTCGTCGCGGCGGAGCCCTTTCCGGAAGCCCGCAAGCCCGCCATCAAGCTCAGGATCGATTTCGGCTCCGGGATCGGCGTGAAGAAGTCCTCCGCCCAGATCACCGACCACTACAGCCCCGAGGATCTCGTCGGGCGCCAGGTGATGGCCGTGGTGAACTTTCCGCCGCGCCAGATCGGGCCGTTCATGTCGGAGGTTCTGACGCTCGGCTTTCCCGACGCGGGCGGCGCGATCGTGCTCGCCGGCTGCGATCGCGCGGTGCCGGACGGCGGCCGGCTGGCCTGACGGCCGGCGCTCTCCGCGAAGGGCTGCCTCACCTGGGGGCGTCGTCCTCGACGTCGGTCTCGGGCCGGTCTCCCCCCTTCGATGTTTCCTCGCGCCAGTTTCCGCTGGCGTCCTGATAGCGGATCACGGTCGACGCGTCGTCGCCGACCCGCTGCTCGGCGGCGGCCTGCTTGGCCGCGCGCAGCGCCAGGTCGTGCGTCGGAAAGGGCTCGGAGAAGACGTCGCCCAGCTTGTAGGCCCATCCGCCGTCATGCTCGACTACGTGGTAGGTGACGTGTGCCATGGCTCGGTTCTCCGTTTGAGGTGAATGCACTTTCGGAACGGCAGCAGCCGCGATCGGTTCCGGCCGGCGGCGCCGCCCGCTCGCCTCGGCGCTTCGCTTTCCCGGAAGCGCTCCAGGGCGGCCGTCATGAGGGGATCGTGATCGTCGCGCGCAACCCTCCCATGGGGCTGTCGCCGAGGCTCACGTCGCCGCCGTGGCTGCGGGCGATGTCGCGGGCGATGGACAGGCCGAGCCCGGTGCCGCTCTCGTCGAGATTGCGCGCCTGGTCGAGCCGGTAGAAGGGCTTGAAGACTTCCTCGCGTGCGTCGGGGGGGATGCCCGGCCCGTCGTCGTCGACGCGGATCGTCAGCCATTTCGCGTCGTGCGTGGCGCAGACCTCGACCGTGTCGGCGTAGCGCAGCGCATTGGCCGTGAGGTTGGTGATCAGGCGGGAGAACGCCTTGGGGCGGACCTTGACGACCGGATCGCCCCTGATCTCGGTCTTCAGGCACCGCTCGCGCAGCCGTGCGTCGGTCTCCACCTTGGCGAACAGCTTCTCCATGTCGAGCATGCCGACGTCCTCCTCGGCCTCGCTGCGGGCGAAGGAGAGGTAACCTTCCAGCATCGACTGCATTTCCTCCACGTCCCGGCTCAGCCCCTCGAATTCCGGCGCGTCGCCGACGATGGCGAGCTGCAGCTTGAAGCGGGTGAGGACCGTGCGCAAATCGTGGCTGACGCCCGACAGCATGGCGGTGCGCTGCTCGATCGTCTTCTCGATGCGCTCGCGCATGCGCAGGAACGCCGCGCCCGCGCGCCGCACCTCGTCGGCGCCGCGCGGGCGGAAGTCCTCCGGCGTCGGCTGGCCCTTGCCGAAGTTCTCGGCGGCGTCCGCGAGTGCCAGGATCGGCCGGATCTGGCCGCGCAGGAAGAGGATCGCGATGCCGAGCAGCACCAGCGCCGTGCCGACCATCCACATCAGGAAGATGTGCGTGTTGGAGGCGTAGGCCTGGCTGCGCTTGGCGAAGACGCGCAGGATCTTCTTGTTGGGCAGCTGGATGCGGATCTCGACGAGATTGGAGTTGCCGACGGTGTCGATCCAGAAGGGCAGGTTGATCTGCTCGGACACCTGGCGGCTCAGCACCTGGTCGAGGATGGAGAAGAACGGCTTCGGCCGCGGCGGCGGAAGGGGGGCCGGCGGGTCGATGGCGATGTTCAGGTTCAGGCGGTCGCGCGCGATGCGGATGATCTGGTCGTAGTTGGCGTCCTGCGGGTAGGTGCCCATGACGTCGATGATCGCCGCGATGTCGTGCACCACGGCGGTCGACAGGCGTTCCGTCACCATCTGCCAGTGACGTTCCATGAAGACGAAGGCGATGACCGACTGCAGCACCACCATCGGAATGATGATGATCAGGAGCGAGCGGGCGTAGAGGCCGGTCGGCATGCGCCGGCCGATCCAGCGGGTGAACCGCCGAACGCCCGTCGGCGGTTCCCGGTCGCGTTCCCGTCGGATCAGCTCGATGGTGGCCATTGGCTTCTAGCGTTGGCCGCCGTTTCCGATTGCGGGCATCTCTTGCGCTCCGGTCTTCATTCGACGCTCAGCCGGTAGCCGATGCCGCGCACGGTCTGGAGCCAGACGGGATTGCCCGGGTCCGCCTCGATCTTGCGCCGCAGGCGGTTGATCTGGACGTCGATCGTGCGTTCGCCGACCTCGGCTTCTCCGGCGACGAGTTCGTGGCGGGGTATCGTCTCGCCGGCGCGCTCGGCGAACAGCGTCATGATCTCGCGCTCCCGGTCGGTCAGGCGGACGGGGTCGGCGCCCTTCTTCAGTTCGCGCCGGGCGATGGTGAAGGTGTAGGGCCCGAAGACGACCTGCTCGATCTTCGGTGTCGGCGGGGGACCGCCGCGGCGCAGGATGTTGTTGACCCGCAGCACCAGCTCCCTCGGGTTGAAGGGCTTCGGCAGGTAGTCGTCGGCGCCGGCCTCCAGGCCGTCGACGCGCGACTGCGCCTCATCGAGCGCGGTCAGAATGAGGATCGGCACGTCCTTGATTTCCCTCAGGCTCTTCGTCAGCGCCAGGCCGCTTTCGCCGGGCATCATGACGTCGACGATCAGGAGATCGAAATCCAGTCCCTCGAGCTTGCGGCGCGCCTCGGAGGCCTCCGCCGCCGTGGTGACGCGGAAGCCCTGTTCGCTCAGGTAGCGTTTCAGAAGGTCGCGGATGCGCGTGTCGTCGTCGATGACGAGCAGATGGGCCGCGTCGTCCGACGGGCTGGCGGAAGTGTCCGGCGTGGTCATTCTTGTCTCCCTGGGAATGCCGGTCGCAGGCGTGGCATTCGCGATTTTCGCGCCAGTCTATTGCGGATCGATCATGCCCCGCAAGAACGCCTCCACCGCGGCGCGCGATTCCGGGCCGCCGCCTGCCAGTGCACGGGCAATGCGGCGCGACTGGGGCGCGGCCAGCGCGAGCGCCAGCTCCCGGCCGCGCTCGGTCGGGTAGAGCCGGCGCTGGCGGCGATCCTCGGGGCCGGTCACCTGGTGGACGTAGCCGGCGTCGACGAGTTGCTTGAGCACCCGGGCGAGGCTCTGCTTGGTGATCTTCAAGGTGTCGAGAAGGTCGGCGACGGTCATTCCCGGCTGGCGGTTGACGAAGTGGACGACGCGGTGATGGGCGCGGCCGAAGCCGAGCCCTGCGAGCATCGCGTCCGGATCGGAGGTGAAATCGCGGTAAGCGAAGAAGAGGAGCTCGATGATGTCGAAATCGATGTCCGCGTCGGCCGCGGCGCGCCGGCTGGCGCCGTCGACGGGCCGTTCTTTTGTTGCCTTCGAATCCATGCCTGCGACCGTTCCTTCCAAATACGTCAGCTATGTTGACATATTTTGTCGAAATTGCTAGCGTCGATGGCCTGTCGGGGTCGAAAGTCGCGTTGCCGGCGGCAACCGGCGGCGGCTTCCCACCGTTCAGACCGTCGACGGCAGGTCCGGACGGCGGCCCCTTTCGCAATCTCCGACCGCAGACCGGCCGCACCGGACACAACGAAACCCCTGAAATGGCGCGCGCGCCGGAGGAAAACGAGAATGGCATCCGTTCCTTTCGATCAGCTCGATGGCGAAATCTGGTTCAACGGCGAATTCGTCGCCTGGAAGGATGCCAAGATCCACGTACTCACCCACGGCCTGCATTATGCGAGTTCGGTATTCGAGGGCGAGCGGGCCTATGGGGGCGAGATCTTCAAGCTCAACGAGCACACCGAGCGCCTGCACCGCTCCGCCGAGATCCTCGGCTTCGAGATTCCCTATTCGGTCGAGGAGATCAACGACGCCTGCAACCAGCTCCTGAAGCGGCAGGGGTTCGAGGACGCCTATGTCCGGCCGATCGCCTGGCGGGGCAGCGAGATGATGGGCGTTTCGGCGCAGAAGAACCGCATCAACTGCGCCATCGCCATCTGGCAATGGCCGAGCTACTTCAAGCCCGAGGAGCGGCTGAAGGGCATCCGCCTCGACATCGCCGACTACCGCCGGCCCGATCCCCGCACCGCTCCCTCGAAGTCGAAGGCGTCCGGCCTCTACATGATCTGCACGATCTCCAAGCATGCCGCGGAGGCCAAGGGCTATGCCGACGCGCTGATGCTGGACTGGCGCGGCCAGGTGGCGGAGGCGACGGGCGCCAACGTGTTCTTCGTCAAGGACGGGCGGCTGCACACGCCGGTTCCGGACTGCTTCCTCGACGGCATCACCCGGCGCACGGTCATCGAGCTCGCGAAACGGCGCGGCTACGAGGTGGTCGAGCGCGTGATCATGCCGGAGGAGATGGAAGCGTTCGAGGAATGCTTCCTCTGCGGCACGGCCGCCGAGGTCACGCCGGTCTCCGAGGTCGGCCCCTACCGTTTCGTGCCGGGCGATATCTCCCGGAACCTCATGAACGACTACACGGACGAGGTTCGGCCCCACCGCCTCGCGGCCGAGTGAACCGCGGCCCGCGAACCAGGCCTGACCCGCAAGGGGGCGGCGCGCAGCGTCCGCCGCCCGTTCCTGCTTGTCGCCGCCCCGGACGCGATGCCGGTTTCCACTTTTCCTGGAATTGCTTTAGGATACGCGTTCTTCTCGCGCAGAGGACGGGGTATCTGCAATGTCCACGCAAATCGACGATTTCGACCGCAAGATCCTTCGGTTTCTGCAGAAGGATGCGCGGCTGACGAACAACGAGCTGTCGGAGCGGGTCAACCTGTCGGCGTCGCAGTGCTCGCGGCGGCGGATGCGGCTCGAGGAGTTGGGCGTCATCAAGGGCTATCATGCCGAGCTCGACCGGGAGATGCTGGAGGTCGGCATCGTCAACATCATCACCGTGACGCTCGCCACCCACAACCCCGACAACGCCCGCCGCTTCTCCCGCCTGGTGCGCGACCTGCCGGAGGTGCTGGAGGCCTATGCGCTCACCGGCGAGATGGACTACCTCATCAAGGTGGTGACGGCCGACCTGAAGGGCCTGTCGGACTTCGTGAACGAGGTGCTGCTGCCGCACGAATCGGTGCAGCACGTCAAGACGGCGATCGTGCTCGACACGCTGAAGGAGGGCGGCGCGCTGCCGA
Source organism: uncultured Alphaproteobacteria bacterium (assembly GCA_963838155.1). Lineage (GTDB taxonomy): Bacteria > Pseudomonadota > Alphaproteobacteria > Rhizobiales > Rhizobiaceae > Pararhizobium_B. The sequence continues at coordinate 36,261 of CAWIQE010000038.1, read as the reverse complement.
TCGGGGACGGGTCGAAGGAGGGCGGCGCGCTGCCGGTCAAGGACGGTCCGAAGGGGAGCGGGCTCTTGACGTTCGACAACGGATTGTCCCTGCCCCGGGGGTGACAGGGCGGGCCAAAAAGGGCAGGTTGCGGCCAACCGCCAACCCACCGCCGGAGGCCCCGATGGCCAAGCTGCAGGCCGGGATCATTCCGGTCACGCCCTTCCAGCAGAACTGTACCGTGCTCTTCGATCCCGAGACCAGGCACGGCGTGGTCGTCGACCCCGGCGGCGACGTCGAGGTCATAACGCAGGTGCTGAAGGAGAACGGGCTGGCGATCGACGCCATCTGGCTGACGCACGGCCACATCGACCACGCCGGCGGCGCCGTCGACCTCAAGGCGGAGCTCGGCGTCGACATCGTCGGACCGCACAGGGACGACGAGCCGCTGCTTTCGGGCCTGGAGGAGCAGGCCCGCATGTTCGGGCTGGAGGGACCGGTCAGGAACGTGACGCCCGACCGCTGGCTGTCGGACGGCGACGAGGTGGCGATCGGCGAGCACCGGCTCGAGGTCTTCCACTGCCCGGGCCATGCGCCCGGCCACGTGATCTTCTTCGACCGGGCCGGAAATTTCGCCCATCTGGGCGACGTCCTGTTCAACGGCTCGATCGGGCGGACCGACCTGCCGGGCGGCGATCACGCGCAGCTGCTGGCCTCGATCCGAGACAAGGTGCTGCCGCTCGGAGACGACGTCGGCTTCATCTGCGGCCACGGCCCGGGCGGACGGATCGGCGAGGAACGCCGCTCGAACCCCTTCCTGAAAGGGCTCTGAGGCCGGCCTTCGGCGTTTCCCCGGGGGCAAAAAAAGCCGCCCATTCGCGGGCGGCCCTTGAGGCTGGAGGAAACGAGGCTGCAGGCGCGTGTCCTCTTTCCGGCTAGTCGATCCTGCGCGCGTCTCAGTTGGCGACGCAGAAATGCGACCGCCCGTCGAAGCCGACGAAGGTGCCGCTGCGCGCGTCGAAGCTGCGGTAGCGCTGCGAGCAATAGCGGTACCACGGCCCGGTCCAGGGGCGCAGACCGCCGACATAGACGGGAGCCGGCTCGTAGGTGCGATAGACGACGCGCGGCGGCGGAGCGTAGTAGCCGGCCGGCGGGCCGTCGTAGTAGCGGGGCGAGCTGGCGATGGCACCGCCGATGATGGCTCCGGTCGCCAGTCCGAGCACGCCGAGCGCGACGGCGTTGCCGTTGTTGTTGTGGTAGTAGCGGCCGCCGTTGTGGTAGTTGTGGTGCCAATCGCGGGCCTGGGCCGAAGCCAGGGGGACTGCCGCGGTCGCTGCCACGGCGGCCGAGAGCACGAGCGCCTTAGCAATTCTGTTCATGGATCCGCTTCCTTCTTAGAACCGAAATCTGCGAGGGCAACCGCGCCCCTGCAATATCGATTTCCTATCTCTTCCTGCCTGAACGCAGGCTGAACGATGCTCATGCCCACATGATGGCAAACGCATGACCGTGAACGATTGGATAGAGCAAAAAGACGAAGCCCGGCAGGCGCCGGGCTTCACTTTTCCTGTCGGGTCGTCTTTTTCCGTGCCGGCCGGGGATCGCGCGCTACCAGCCCGCAGCCGGCGGAAAGCCGGTTCAGTCGGCAACCGAAAGGTTGACCGCCTTCGGGCCCTTGCCGCGGCGGTCGGGCTCGGTGTCGAAGGTGACTTTCTGGTTTTCCGCAAGACCCTGCAGGCCGGATGCCTGCACGGCTGAGATGTGGACGAAAATGTCCGCTCCGCCACGGTCCGGCTTGATGAAACCGAAGCCTTTGTCATTGTTGAAGAATTTCACGATACCAGTCTCGGCCATGCTGTCAGGTCCTTTTCTCGCCGCTCATCTCGTCGAGCGGCATTGCAGTCTGTACCCGCACGGAATGCGGGCATGGAGGCAGGCAGTTGTCGAATTTTGAGGAAAGGGTCCTGGTTATCGCGGTTTGCCTCGTTGCAGAGCGTCCGCGGCATGTACGTTTCGTCATGCCCGACCATCCGACCGCCCGGAATATTGTGCGTCTCCGGCTCGCATAGTTTATGGTCTTCCCGTTCGCAAGTTGCCCGAACGCAAAGAGACTGATGGGTTTAAATCAGGTTGGCAAGCAAAAATTTTTATCCCGAGGCAAAAATGTCACTCACCTCGCCAAGTTTCTGACAACAGTATCGGGTCGGCCGATTCGGTGAAATGCGACAAATTGCCCGTCGCCCCCTCTTCGGCCGCCGGGACCGGCACGTTCCGCCGCGATTTCAGGGCCGGAACGACCTCGACGGCCACCACCGAGGCGAAAATGAACACGCAGCCGAGGAGGCGCCAGCCGCCCAGGTCCTCGCCGAGCAGGAGGACGCCGAAGACCGCGGCGAAGAGGGCTTCGGTGGACAGGAGGATCGCGGCCTGGGGCGCGCTCGTGTAGCGCTGGCCGATCACCTGGAGGCTGAAGGCGAGGCCGCTGGCGAAAATGCCGGCATAGAGGATTTCCGGCAGCGCCCCGGCGATGGCCTGCCATTCGATCGGCTCGGCCAGGACGGCGCCGAGGAGGCCGAGCGCCGCGCAGAGCGAAAACTGCACGAGCGACAGGGCGAGGGGACGGCCGCTCGCCGGCGCGTAGATGCCGACCAGCGTGACCTGCACCGAAAAGACCAGCGCGCAGAGGATCGTCAGGAGGTCACCGGCCCGAAACGAGACGACGGCGCCGCCGCTCAGGAGCCAGATGCCGGCAAGCGCCGAGAGGGCGGCCGGCCAGACGACCGGGTGGGGAGCGCGCCGCGTCCAGGCGAGGGCGAGCAGCGGCGTGAAGACGACATAGAGGCCCGTCAGGAACCCGGAGTTCGTCACCGTGGTCGTCAGCAGGCCGACCTGCTGTACGGCCATGCCGACGAAGAGCGCCGCGCCGCAGGCGGCGAACCCGCCCATCATGCGCGGGGAAACCGGCCGCTCCGCGCGCCGGCTTTCCCTGACGGCGAAGGGCGCCGTCACCGCGGCGGCGAGCAGGAAGCGCAGGCCGAGGAACAGCATGGGCCCGACCGATGCCATGGCCTCGGACTGGGCGACGAAGCCCATGCCCCAGACCGCGCCGGCGAGCAACAGCAGGAGATTGGCGCTCGTGCGGCGCATGGTTCCTTCCCTTGGCGGTTCGGAGCGGGGCCTAGCAGGTGCAGGAACCTGCCGCAAGCCGGCAGCGCCCGACCGGCGGGAGGCCGGTGCGGCCGACCGGAATCCGCGGCCCGCCGGGCCTTGCGGGCTTGCACTTCCCTGCCGGTTCCGACATACAGCGCGACTGAAAGGGTTCGGCCTGCAGGAACAGCGCACCGCCGGCCGGGTCCGACGTCCCGGAACCAACCAAGCGGAGCTTGTCAGCATGGCCTTTCTCGCCGACGCCCTCTCTCGTGTGAAACCCTCGGCCACCATCGCCGTCAGCCAGAAGGCCCGGGAGCTCAAGGCCGCGGGCCGCGACGTCATCGGCCTCGGCGCCGGGGAGCCCGATTTCGACACGCCCGACAACATCAAGGAAGCGGCCATCGCCGCGATCCGGCGCGGCGAGACGAAATACACGCCGGTTTCGGGCATACCCGAGCTGCGCGAGGCGATCTCGCGGAAGTTCAAGCGGGAGAACGGCCTCGACTACGCGCCGGCCCAGACCATCGTCGGGACGGGCGGAAAGCAGATTCTCTTCAATGCGTTCATGGCGACGCTCAACCCAGGGGACGAAGTCGTCATCCCGACGCCCTACTGGGTCAGCTATCCGGAGATGGTGGCGATCTGCGGCGGCACGCCGGTCTTCGTCGACACCACGCTCGAGAACGAATTCAAGCTCAGGGCCGAGGACCTCGAGGCGGCCATCACGCCGAAGACCAAGTGGCTCATCTTCAACTCTCCGTCGAACCCTTCGGGCGCCGCCTACAGCGAAAGCGAGCTCAGGGCGATCACGGACGTGCTGATGCGCCACGAGCACGTGTGGTGCCTGACGGACGACATGTACGAGCACCTGGTCTATGGCGACTTCACCTTCACGACGCCGGCCCAGGTGGAGCCCGCGCTCTACGACCGGACGCTGACGATGAACGGCGTCTCCAAGGCCTACGCCATGACCGGCTGGCGCATCGGCTATGCCGGCGGGCCGCAGCAACTCGTCAAGGCGATGGACATGATCCAGGGCCAGCAGACCTCGGGCGCCTGCTCGATCGCGCAATGGGCCGCCGTGGAAGCGCTGAACGGGACGCAGGACTTCATCCCGCGCAACAAGGAGATCTTCCAGCGCCGGCGGGACCTGGTGGTCTCCATGCTCAACCAGGCGCAGGGCATCACCTGCCCCGTGCCGGAGGGGGCGTTTTACGTCTATCCGTCCTGCGCGGGGCTGATCGGCCGGACGGCGCCGTCGGGCAAGACGATCGAGACCGACGAGGATTTCGTCACCGAGCTTCTCGAGACGGAGGGCGTGGCCGTCGTGCACGGCTCGGCCTTCGGCCTCGGCCCGAACTTCCGCATCTCCTACGCGACGTCGGAAGAGGCGCTCGAGGAAGCCTGCACCCGCATCCAGCGGTTCTGCGGAAACTGCGGCTGAGCCGGATTCGAGAACGGGATGAAACAGGTCGCCGGATGCGCTATGATCGAGCCCGCAAGGATGTCTGGAAGGCGGAATTGGCGATGGATGCCGCGCGCGACTACGAATTGGATTTCGTGGGCTGGACGGAGTGCCAGGCCAGGATTTTGCATGGCATGCCCAAGGGGGCGTTCGGTCTCGATACCGACAATTTGGCCGAGGAGATTGCCGATTTGGGACGGTCGGAGATTCGGGAGACGTCGAGCCTTCTGCGCCAGGTTCTCGTTCATTTGATCAAACTGGCCGCGGAACCGGACTCCGACCCCGCCGGCCATTGGATCGACGAGATCCTCGCATTCCAGGGCGATGCGATACTGGCATGTTCGCCGGGGATCCGGCAGCGCATCGATCTGCCGCGTATCTGGCAGCTGGCGGCGAACGCCGCGGTGCGGTCGTTGGAAGCACACGGTGTCCTCATCGGCGCCCTCCCGGACGCCTGCCCCTTTTCGCTCGACGAATTGCTCGCGAGCGACTTCGATCCGGCCGGCGCGTCGCGGCGGGTTTCGGCAGCGATCGGCAAGGAGCGACGCTGAGCGGGGTCGCTTGCGGGGCCCTGTCCCGGCCGTTCCACGAGTCGTTCCGGGGGCTTGCGGCGAATGCTTCACTCGGCGGCCGAGCGCGCCTCGCCGCCCGGGTCGGCGGCGTCGGGGTGTCCGGGCCGCGTTTCCCGCCCGATGTCGGGGAAGGCGGCGATGCGTCCGCCTCCGAAATCGGTGCGCATGACGGTGAGGCCGCGTTCCTCGAAATAGTCGAGCAGCCGGCGGGCGCGGCGGCGCGAATGGGTTCCGTAGATGCGCGCCAGCGTCGCGTCGCCGGGGCAGGGCTCGCCGGCGACCGCCGCCTTCGCCAGCGCCAGGAAGACGCCCTGCATATCCTCCGGAAGGCCGCGGGAGAGGTCGACCGCCGCCTGCCAGTCGGGACTCTCGGCCATCTCCGAGTCCACTCCGGAACGGGCGAGCGCGAGGCGGCGCCGGAAGGCCTGCATGCCGGGTGCCGCGCCCGGCAGCCGCTTCATGCGGCATCGCACGAGGAAATCCTGGTAAAGCACCGCGTCGGAACGGAAGGCGGCCTCCGGGTCGGCGAGGAGATCGGCGAGGACGGCCGCGATGTGCGTCTCGCGCTCTTCGGGATCGATCGCCGGTTCGTCGGCGGGGGCGGCGGGCGGCGCGGCGCGGCTCAGTTCGGCGAGGATGTCCGTCGTCGGCCGCGGGGCGGGCGGCACCCGGCGGCGCGGCGGCGGCGCGGCCTCCTCGGCGCCGGGGGCGAAGATGAGGTCGTGCGCGTCCTCCGGGGCCTCGGGCAGGGGGGTGAGCTTCGGGCTCGTCGAGCGCGCGCTGGTTTCCACGTCGCCGATCGCCACCTGCAGCGGACGGCGCGAGAGGGCCGGGCCGAGGGCGACGAACCGTCCGCGGGAGAGGTCGCGGAACATCTCCGCCTGCCGTCGGTCCATGCCGAGGAGATCGGCCGCGCGCGCCATGTCGATGTCGAGGAAGGTGCGTCCCATCAGGAAGTTCGAAGCCTCGGCGGCGACGTTCTTGGCAAGCTTGGCGAGCCGCTGGGTGGCGATGACGCCGGCGAGGCCGCGCTTGCGCCCGCGGCACATCAGGTCGGTCATGGCGCCGAGCGACAGCTTTCGGGCGTCGTCGGAGACCTCGCCGCCGGCCGTCGGCGCGAACATCTGCGCCTCGTCGACGACGACGAGCACCGGATACCAGTGGTCGCGGTCGGCGTCGAACATGCCGTTCAGGAAGGCGGCCGCGGCGCGCATCTGCCGGTCGATCTCGAGGCCTTCCAGGTTGACGACCGTCGAGATGCGGTGCTGGCGGACCCGCGCGGCGATGCCGGCGAGTTCGCCTTCCGGGCGGTCGGCGTCGACCACCACATGGCCGTAGCGGTCGGCGAGGGTGACGAAATCGCCCTCGGGGTCGACCACGCATTGCTGGACCCACGGCGCGCTCTGCTCCAGCAGGCGCCTCAGGAGATGCGACTTGCCCGATCCGGAATTGCCCTGGACGAGGAGGCGCGTGGCCAGCAGCTCCTCCAGATCGAGCATGGCCGGCGCCCCGTCGGACGCGTTTCCCATGTCGATGTCGACTTTCATCGCGGTTCCTTGCGCGTTCGGGCTGCCTCCCGGGGATCGGAGCAGCCGCGGGGCCGCACCCTCGCAGGGGGTTCTAGCACCGATGCGCGCGCGGTGGGAAAGCGGCCGGGCGGAAACCCACAACTTCGCGGCCCCCTCCATGGTCCCGGGGGCAAAAAAAGAGGGCCTCAGGATTTCTCCTGGGCCCTTGTCAGTTGTGAAGGTAAAAACCTCCAGAGGGGAACAGCTGCTGCGACGGCACTGGGAGGATGACCGTCAGGTTGCATCAGCTGTGATCGATATGATGCGATAATAGGCAGCTTTCAAGTGTCGGCCTTGCATGCCAGCCATGCAGGTTGCGCATGTCGTAGGCAATGCCGGCGCAAATGCCTGAAAAACGGTCAGTAATCCCAGGTTCGGGCCTTCGAGATGAGGAAATCGCGAAAGGCCTTGAGCTTGGCGGCGTTCTTCATTTCCACCGGATAGCAGAAATAGGTGTCGAAGGAGGGGAGCTCGGCGTCGATCGGAAGCTGGATGAGGTTGCCGTCGTTGCTCGCCATGTAGTCGGGCAGGGCGGAGATGCCCATGCCGAGCATGGTGGCGCGCCGGATCGACGTCAGGGAGTTGATCTGCAGGTGCGACGAGCGCGGATTGTCCGGCGAGCGGCCGGCGATCTCCAGCCAGTTGACGTCGAGCAGGTAGGAGGGGGCGGGCTCGCCGAAGGTGATGATACGGTGGTTGTCGAGTTCCTGCAGCGACTGCGGCTCGCCGTAGCGGTTGATGTAGGAGGGCGAGGCGTAGATGTGCATGTGGACCGTGAACAGCTTGCGCTGGATGAGGTCCGGCTGCTGCGGCTGGCGCAGCCTCAGGGCGCAGTCGGCCAGGCGCATGTTGACGTCCAGCTCCTCGTTGTCGAGGAGGAGCTGCATGTGCAGGTCCGGATAGAGCGCCATGAACTCCTGCAGCTTCGCCGTCAGCCAGGCCTGGCCGAGGCCGACGGTCGTGGTGACGCGAAGCTTGCCGCTCGGCCGCTCGGTCGTCTCGGTGAGCTGCACCTTGACGGATTCGAGCTTCAGCAGCACCTCGTGGGCGGTGCGGTAGAGGAGTTCTCCCTGCTCCGTCAGGATCAGCCCGCGGGCGTGGCGGTGGAAGAGCTTGACGCCGATCTCCAGTTCGAGCGCGCTGACCTGCCGGCTGATGGCCGATTGCGACAGGTGCAGCATCTCGGCGGCATGCGTGAACGAGCCCGCTTCGGCAGCCGCGTGGAAGATCCGCAGCTTGTCCCAGTCAAGTGGCGGCATGGAAGACCCCAGTGGTGGCGGCCCCGTTCCCCGGGGGGCCGTTCAGATCGTTTCTTCGGGCGGACGCCCTTCTTGCTTTCTATTCGGCGGCCTCGGCGACGTGCTCCTTCGCGGCGAGGAATTTCTCTGCCTCCAGCGCCGCCATGCAGCCCATGCCGGCGGCGGTCACCGCCTGGCGATAGATGTCGTCGGTGACGTCGCCGGCGGCGAAGACGCCGGGGATGTCGGTCGCGGTGGAATCCGGCGCCGTCCACAGATAGCCGTTCGGCTTCTGCCGGAGCTGGCCGGCGAAGAGATCGACGGCGGGCGCGTGGCCGATGGCGACGAAGACGCCGTCCACCGCCTTTTCCGTCACCGCGCCGGTCCTGACGTTCTTCAGCGTCACGCCGGTGACGGAGGGCGGCATCGGCGGCTTCGCCGGCGTTCCTTCGATGCGCTCGACGACGGTGTCCCATACGAGGGTGACGTTCTTCCGGTCGAAGAGCCGCTCCTGCAGGATGCGCTCGGCGCGCAGCTCGCCGCGGCGGTGGACGAGCGTCACCGAGGCGGCGATGTTGGAGAGATAGAGGGCTTCCTCGACGGCCGTGTTGCCGCCGCCGACGACGACGACGTCCTTGCCGCGGTAGAAGAAGCCGTCGCAGGTGGCGCAGGCCGAGACGCCGAAGCCCATGAAGGTCTGCTCCGTCTCGATGCCGAGCCATTTCGCCCGGGCGCCGGTGGCGATGACGAGCGCGTCGGCGACGTACTCGGCGCCGGAATCGGTGCGGACGCGGAAGGGGCGGCCCGAAAGATCGACCGCGGTCACCACGTCGTTGACGATCTCGGCGCCGACATGTTCGGCCTGGCGGAGCATCTGCTCCATCATCCAGGGTCCCTGGACGGGGTCGGCGTAGCCCGGATAGTTCTCGACGTCGGTCGTGATCATCAGCTGGCCGCCCTGTTCGAGGCCGGCGATCAGCACCGGCTTCAGCATGGCGCGCGCGGCATAGATCGCGGCGGTGTAGCCGGCCGGGCCGGAGCCGATGATCAGGACGGGCACGTGACGAGCTGTCATTTCTATTCCCTCTCTGCGCGATGTCGCCGAGGTCGCCTTCGTCTTACGACCGCGCGGACGGATCGGTTTTCGTGGGTGGCAAGCGGTTCTTCCGCGCGGGCAGCCGCTTGCCGTCGCGCGACCGCTTCAATTTATTTCTATGCGGTGCTCTTTCAAGACGGACGTTTCGGTTAAACACGAAAGGAAGGGGAAAGCACAGACATTTCCCGTGCTTTCTGCGCAATTTCCTTGCGCGCGCTTGCTCCGCTCACGCAATATCGCGCGAAAGACGACGGAGAGATCTCGACCATGACGCTACGCGCGGAACTCGATTCGATCGACATCAAGATCCTGCGGGAACTGCAGCGGGAAGGGCGCATCACCAACGTGGAATTGTCCGAGCGGGTCGGCATATCGGCGCCGCCGTGTCTCCGGCGGGTGCGCAAGCTCGAGGAGGCGGGCATCATCCGCGGCTATCGCGCCATGCTTTGTGCTCCCGCGCTCGGCTTCGACCTCGTCGCCTTCTGCCTCGTCGGCCTGCACCACCAGTCCGACGCCGACCTCAAGACCTTCGCCGCGCGGACGGAGGCCTGGCCGATGGTGCGGGAGGCGTGGATGGTGTCGGGCGAGAGCGACTTCCTGCTGCACTGCGTGGCCGAGAACCTGACGCAGTTCCAGGACTTCGTCATCGAGGACCTGACCGCCACCCAAAACGTCGACACCGTGCGCACCATGCTGACCATCAGGCAGGTGAAGGATGCGGGACTTGTGGAGCTGTAGGCGCCGGCGAGGTTGCCGTTAAATGCAGCCCGATGCTTCTTGCAGAAAAGAATTCGATGGAAAAGCACAAAATTCCCGTCTCGGCCTACATCGTCTGCCAGGACGAGAAGGAGAGCATCGCGACATGCCTGGAGAGCCTCGATTTCTGCCGGGACATCGTCGTCGTCGATTCGGGCTCCGCCGACGGCACGCTCGACATCATCGGCGCGTTCCGGGAGCGCGGCTTCCCGATCCGTCTCTTCGAGCGGGCCTGGCCGGGCTATGCCGCCCAGAAGCAGTTCGCGCTCGAGCAATGCCGCGAGGAATGGTGCCTCAACCTCGACGCGGACGAGCGGGTGGACGCGGGGCTCGCGGCGGCGGTCGCCGCTGCCGTGCGCGACCCCGAGCCGGGTTGCGACGGGTTCGGCCTGGCGCTCAGGGAATGGCTTACGGGCTACGGCTTCGCGCCGCGCGGCGTGGCGCACCAGCGGATCGTCCGGCTCGTGCGGCGCGGCCGGGCGGCTTACGCGCAGGAGCGCGTCATCCACGAGTCGCTGGCGGTGCGGGGAGGGGTGCGGAAGCTTGCCGGAGGCTGGATCTGGCACCGCCACACGGAGAGCCTCGAGGCGCAACTCGCCAAGCAGAACACCTACACGACGCTGAAGGCGCAGGAATCGCTCCGCCAGGGCAGGCGGCCCCGTGCCTGGAGGCTCGTGACGCGGCCCCTCGGCTACTTCCTCAAGTTCTACCTCGCCAAGCGCTATTTCCTGTGCGGCCGGCCGGGCTTCGTCTACGCCGTTCTGAGCGCGCAATATGCGTTCCTGTCGGAGACGAAGCTCTGGCTCTTGACGGCGGCGCCGCCGAAATCGGCTGATCCGTCCGGGTAGCCGTCGGGCGGGGCGTCGGCTCCCGTCAGGCGGCGGCCTGCTCCAGGAGCTCGCGATAGAGGGCGAGGTGGGCCTCCACGACGGCCTCCGGCGCGAATGTGCGTCTTGCGCGCTCCATTCCCGCCCGGCCGCAGGCTTCCCGGAAGTCCCTGTCTTCGATGAGGCGGACCAGGCCGTCGGCGAGCGCGCCGGCGTCGCCCGGCGGCGAGAGAAGGCCGGTCTCTCCGTCGACCACGACGTCGGGTATGCCGCCGGCGTCCGTCGCGGCGACCGGCAGGCCGCACCATTGCGCCTCGCAGAGGAAGGTGGAGAGCCCCTCGCTCGTCGAGGAAAGCACGGCGACGTCGCTGCCGGCGATCAGCTCCGCGACGTCGTCCCGCCAGCCGAGGAAGCGCACCCGCGCCAGGCCGAGCCCCGCGGCCTGCCGTTCGGCGGCGGGCCGGGTCGGACCGTCGCCGGCGACGAGCAGTTCCGCGTCGCAGCGCACCTCGACGGCCTTCCAGGCGTCGAGCAGGGTGGCGTGGTCCTTCTCGGGCGAGAAGGCCGCCGCGCAGAGCACCGTCGCGCGGCGGTGCCCGCCGTTCCGCGCGGGGCCGCTCCGCATCCTGGACGGGTCGACGGCATCGGGCACGACGACGATGCGCTCCGCCTCGACGCCGGCCGCCAGCAGGCGGCCGCGCGCCGCCCCGGAGACGGCGACGACCCGGTCGGCGAGCCTGTATTTCCAGCCCGACCGCACCGGATAGGCGGTGCGCCGGGACACGACCAGGGGCGCGCCCGTCCGGCCGCGCGCCAGGAGGGCGGTTTCCAGCGCCCTGCCCGAATGGGCGTGCAGGATCGCCGGCGCCCCCTTGCGCAGCACGCCGTGCACCGTCATCGCATCCCGGATGCGCAGGAAGCCCATTCCCCCGAGGACGACGGGCCCGGCAGCCGCGCAGCGTTCGGCGAGCGCCGAATTCGGGCGCACGAAGAGCGTTCCGTCGGTCGCCTCCGCCAGGCCGCGGAGCAGGAGGGCGAGCTGTATCTCGCCGCCGCGCCAGCCGCGTTCCGAAGCGAGATGCAGGATCCGCGGCTTCATCGGGAGGTCACAGGCCGCACGCGGCGGCCAGCCTGTCGGCGAAGGCGTCGGGCAGCGCGACGGCGGCCTGGCGGGCGCGCGCGCCGATCTGCGCCTTCTCGTCGGCCGGCATCCTCACGAGCGTCTCGATGCATTCGGCGAGTGCCTGCGGGTCCACGCGATAGGTGAAGCCCAGGTGGCGCGGTTCGCCGCGGCCGCACCTGACCAGGCGGCCGGTCGTTTCGTCGAGATGCTCGTTCATGGGCGGCGCGTCCGAGGTCACGACGAGGGCGGCGCAGATCATGCCTTCGAGGATGTAGTGCCCCCACCCCTCCGCCCGCGAGGGGCAGAGATGGATGCCGCAGGCGTTCTGCAGGTGCCGCAAGTCGTCGTCGCCGGGGCGGCCGGAGACGAGGCGGACGTTCCGCGGCACCGTGCCGGGGGCGTTGTCGGCCTTCTGGACGAGCACGAGTTCGGGCCAGTGCGGGTTCTTCGCCCAGAGCGCGAGCAGGTCCTCGGTGCCCTTGAGGGTGCTCGCCCCCGCCACGTGAAGGAAACGGTTCCAGTCCTTTCCGACGTCGGGGGAATAGCGGTCCGGCGAGGCGAAGCCGACGAAACGGCTGTCGCATCCCAGGCGGGCGAAGATGTCCTCGGCATGCCGGCTCTTGGCCAGAACGGCGTCGATCATGCGCAGGCGGCGCAGATGGCGGACGGGGAAGCGCTCCTGGTTGGGGAGGAGGAAGTTGCTTCGGCCGGCGGAGATCCATCCGGGGAAGACCCGTTCGAGATGGAAGACGCAGTCCGCCACGGGGCGGGCGCGGAGGCGCTCGATCCACCGGCGGCCGCGCGGCAGTTCGACCCGCACCTCGACGGACCGCGTCTCGAGGGCCCGCTTGAGGATCTCAACGTCCGTGGTGAGGCCGTATTTGTTGTCGCGCGCGACGACGATGGCGCTCGCCGGGCTCACGGCCTGTCCCCCGCCGCCGTGCCGGAGGCCATGTCGCGGTAGATGGCGGCGAGCGCGGAGGCCTCCTTCTCCAGCGCGAACCGCTCGCGCACGTGCCCGGCCGCGCGCCGGCCGTGGGCGAGTGCGCGCGCGGGGTCGGCGAGGTAGGGGCGGATGGCCGCGCAGAGGGCCTGCGCGTCGCCGGCCGGGACGACCGCTCCGGTCTCTCCCTCCAGGATCATTTCGGCATAGGCGCCGGCATCGGAGGCGACGGCGGCGGTACCCGACGCCATGGCCTCGAGCGGGGTGAGGCCGAAGCCCTCGTTGCGCGACGGCGCGACGAGGAGGGTCATCCTGCGGTACCATGGCCGGATGTCGTCGACCTCGCCGACGAAGCGGATGCGCTCCTGCAGGCCGGCGGCTTGTATCCGCCGCTTGAGATCGTCGGCGAAGGCGCGATGCTCGGCCGTCACGCGGCCGGTGACGACCGCCGACCAGGCCGGATAGTCCGGCAGTAGGGCGATCATCGCCTCGACGAAGAGGTCGGTGCCCTTCTGGTGGCGGATGCGCCCGGTGCAGCCGATCACATGGTCCCCGGCGGCGGAGGGCGGGCATTCCTTACGCGCGAAGGCCTGCGTGTCGATGCCGTGCATGACGACCTCGGCGGGGACACGGAGAAAGGAGGCGGAGCGGCGGCTCGTCGCCACGACGCGATCCATGCGGGCGATCATCCACCGGGTGAACGGCTTGTGGCGGCGCTGGGCGGCCGAGGTGAAGAGGAGGCCGAGCGGCATGCGCAAGATGTCGCGCAGCACGATGCCGGCCAGCATCTCGACGTTGCGCCGGGCGTGCCAGACGCGGCGGCCTCCGCTCGCCGGCCGCCGCCACAGGCCGGCGAGCTGCCACCAGGCGAGGTGCGGAAAGGCCGGAGGCAGGCCGGGGCCGAGCACGGCGATGCGCACGCCCGAGGCGCTGAGCGCCGGCACGAGCTGCACCACCGTCGAGGTGACGCCGGAGAGCCGTCTCTTGAAATGCGGGGCTATGACGTCGATGTCCCTGAGCGGCCCGGCCGAGGACATGCGAGCCTACCCCCAGTCGACGCCGAGGATCTCGTAGGCTTTCGAGCCGCCCGGAGCGACCACTTCGATCGAGTCGCCGACGGCCTTGCCGATCATGGCCCGCGCGATGGGCGAGGACACCGAGATGCGGCCTTCCTTCACGTCGGCCTCCTGGTCGCCGACGATCTGGTAGGTCTTCTCCTCGTCCGTGTCCTCGTCCACGAGGCGGACCCTGGCGCCGAACTTGATCGTGTCGCCGGACATCTTGGAAACGTCGATCACCTCGGCGCGGGCGATGAGGTCCTCGACCTCGGTGATCCTGCCTTCGTTGTGGCTCTGCGCTTCCTTGGCCGCGTGGTACTCGGCGTTTTCGGAGAGGTCGCCGTGCGAGCGCGCCTCCGAGATGGCGTCGATGATGCGAGGCCGTTCCTCCTGCTGGCGCCAGCGCAGTTCGTCCTGCAGCTTCTTGAACCCGCCCTGGGTCATGGGCACCTTCTCTACCATGTCGTCATCCTCTGTCGGATCTTCAGCCCGGACTTCTTTCGATGTGCCGAAGACAAAAAGAAAACGGTCGCCGGCGCGAAACGCCGGCACCGTCGAACGTTCAGTCGATCAATGTAGTTCAATTGAATCGGATTTGTAAGAGTGGCGTCCGCATTTGTGAGCGCCTTCGAGGCAGGTTCCGGGCCGCCGCCGCCCGGTTGCCGGCCCCTTGCCACCCGGCCGCCACATTGCCGCCGGCTGGCCTTGCTAGTGGTCTGACCCAGTCAGCCAATCGCACCACTAGGCGCATCGACGACGACCGGAGCCGGAAGAAGATGCGCCTACACCTGCGGACAGCGAGCGTTGCCCTGTGCCTCCTGACGCCCTTCGCGGCGGGCTGCGTGGCGGCGGACCAATCCGCCCCCAAGGCGGTCGCTTCCGTCGCTCCGGCGGGCGACCGGCGGATCGACGCGCTCATCGAGACCTATGCCGCGAAATACGGGGTGCCGGCCGGTCTCGTGCGGGCCGTCGTCGCGCGGGAGAGCGGCTTCGATCCGAAGAGCCGGCACCGGGGCAATTGGGGCCTGATGCAGATCAAGGCCGCCACCGCCCGGACCATGGGCTACAGGGGACCGGCGCGCGGCCTGCTCGACGCGGAGACGAACCTCGACTACGGCGTGAAATATCTGCGCGGCGCCTATCTCGTCTCGCGCGGCGACGCGGCGCGCGCGATGGCCTATTACCGCAGCGGCTACTATTACCGGGCCAAGCGCATGGGGCTCCTGGAGGAGGCGGGCCTGCGCTAGACCCGTTCGGTTCGCCCGGGCTTCCCGATCGGTTCCCCGACAGGCGATTTTCGAAATTCCGGACGGAAAACCGGTTCCCGCTTTTCCTGGTGTTTGCCGTCGGGCTTCCCGCGGGTTATCCCTTCGGCGTTCTTCCGGCACGATTCGAGAGTGTTGCGCATGAGGTCCGCCTGCCGCCGCCCCGACGGTCCGCTTTCCCGATTGCCGGTCGCCGGCGGTCTTGCCGTCGGATTGCTGGCGGCCGGGACTGGGCTCGCCGAGGCGCATGTGCTCAACGGGCCGATGGGCGGTTTCGCCAGCGGTTTCGAGCATCCGCTGTCGGGGCCGGACCATCTCCTGGCGATGTTCTCGGTGGGCCTTTGGGGTGCGCAGATGGGCGGCCGTGCGGTCTGGTCGCTGCCGGTGACCTTCCCGCTCATCATGTGCGTCGGCGGCGTCCTCGGCATCGCCGGCGTCGCCATTCCCGGCATCGGGACGGGGATCGCGCTGTCGATCCTCGTGCTCGGCGGCGCCATCGCGGCGGAATGGAAGGCGCCGGAGTGGCTTGCGGTGGCGATCGTCGCGGTCTTCGCCGTCTTCCACGGCTACGCCCACGGCGTCGAGCTGCCGCAGGCCGCCGATCCGGCCGCCTATTCCGTCGGCTTCGTCGTCTCGACCGGCCTGATCCACGTTGCGGGCATCGCGGTGGGGCTTCTCGTCGGGCGCCTCTATGGCGGGCTGGTCTCGCGGCTGCTCGGCGGTCTCGTCGCGCTCGCCGGCGTCTACTACCTGATCGTGGCGGCGGGGTGAGCGATGCCCGTCAGCCGGTCGAAGCGCAGGAAGGCGAATACCGGGCGGGATGCGTCCGGGACGACGGTGCGGACCGTGGAGGCGCCGAGGCCGTCGCCGTTGCGGCGCTGGCTGGAGCCGGATGCGCGCCGGTTCCCGGCCGCCGCGGCGCTTTTCCTGGCGGGGCCGGTGGCCGTGCTCGCGTCGCAGACGGTTCCGCACATCTATTCCTTCGCCGAGCTCGGCTTCCTCTTCACCTTCACCGTCTACGACGTGGCGCTGGCGATCCTCGGCTTCGGCGTGCTGTGCGCCGGCCTCGAAACGAACCGGCAGTTCTTCGCCGTGTGCGCGGTCTTCGTCGCGGCGCTCCTCGGCTTCCTCGCGGATTTCGTGGGTCTCTGGCAGATGTTCCTGCGGTTCGGCCTGGACGAGCGGATCTACCTCGTGACGCCTGTCGCGGTCGGCTTCTCCGGGGTGGCGCTCTGGCTGCCGCGGCCGTTGCGGCACGGGGCGGCCCTCTGTCTCGCGGTGCTTCTCGCCTTCGACATTTCGCTCTTCGTCGGGCTCCAGGACTTTGCCTACGACCTCAACGCGTTCTCGCTCGGCGGCGTCGTCGCAGCTGTGTGGATCCTGGTGGCGCCGGCCTTCCTGCTCAGGCAGTTCAGGCGGCCGTGGCTGACCGTCGCCGGGCGGATCCTCGGAAGCTGGCTGGTGGCCATCGAACTGCTCATCTTCGCCTTCGCCGTCATTCCGATGCCGGCGAAATAGAGCGGATGGCGGGCAGGACCGGAAACCGGCAAGGAGCGGACGTCTCATGACAGGCAATCGGCAGGTGCAGGGCGGTCCCGCCGGGGCGGCGGCCGCGGGGGGCGGACGGCTGCTGCTCGGCCTCGGGCTGGTCCTGGTGGCGTTCAATCTCCGGCCGGTCTTTTCCAGCGTTTCCGTGCTGCTGCCCGAGATCCTGTCGTCGAGCGGGCTGTCCGACTTCGCCGCCGGGGTGCTGACGACGCTGCCGGTCGCCTGCCTGGGGCTGTTCGCGCCGGCCGCGCCCTGGCTTTCGCAGCGCATCGGGACGGAACGGACCCTCATGGGGCTGCTCGCGGTGCTCGCCTTCGGCACGGCGATCCGCGGTCTCGGGACGTGGCCGCTGTTCCTGGGGCAGACGCTGGCGGGAGCCTCCATCGCGGTCGGCAACGTGCTTTTGCCGGGCCTGGTGAAGCGGGACTTCCCGGACCGCGTGGCGCTGATGACGGGGCTCTACACCATGGCGCTCTGCGGGGGCGCGGCGCTGGCGGCCGGCATCACGGTCCCGCTCGAGGGCGTCTTCGGCCACTCGTGGGCGGCGGCGCTCGCGGCCTGGGCGCTGCCGGCGGCGGTCGCCGCGGCGGTGTGGTTTCCGCAGCTCGGCGGCGGCCGCGCGCGGGCGAAGCGGGTGCGGGTGCGGATCGTCGGGCTGTGGCGGGATCCGCTCGCCTGGCAGGTCACGCTGTTCATGGGCCTGCAGTCGTCGCTCGCCTACTGCGTCTTCGGCTGGCTGGCGCCGATCCTTCGGGCGCGCGGCCTCGATGCGGTGACGTCGGGCGCGGTGGTGTCGGCGGACGTCCTCGTGCAGGTCGCGTCCTGCCTGGTGACGCCTGCCGTGGCATCGCGCTGCCGGGACCAGCGCGGGGTGAACGTGCTCCTGGCCGCCTGCGCGGGCGGGGCGCTTTCGGCGTTCGTCGTCGCGCCGCTCTGGCTCGTCTGGCCGCTGGCGGTCGTCCAGGGGCTCGGGCAGGGCGGGCTCATCGCCGTCGCCATCACCATGATCGTCCTGAGGTCGCCCGACAGCCACGTGGCGTCGCATCTGTCGGGCATGGCCCAGGGCGTCGGCTACCTGCTCGCCTCTGTCGGGCCGCTGATCGTTGGGGTGCTGCGCGGGGTGACCGGCGATTTCCTCGCCTCCGCCGCGCTGTTCGCCGCGCTCGGGGTCCTTCTGGCGGGCTTCGGGCTGGGCGCGGGGCGGGCGCTTCACGTCGGTGCCCGGTCGCTGCCCGGCTGACGGGAGCCCGGTCGGGGGCATTCGGCGCAATCCGTTCGACATTCGTTAAGGACGGGACCGAAAAGCGGTCCGTTCGGCGGGGTTCCGTGATGCGCTGCAACCGAATTTTACTGGCGGACGGCCATCCGTCGGCTAGGCTACCGCGACGAATCGCCGACAGGGAGGCTGCAATGATCGTTTCGCCAAAGCGTGTCCGCGCTTCACGGAATCGCGGACACGCTCTACCCCGTTGTTTCCACGCGATTCCGGACGGAAAACCGGTTTCCACTTTTCCTGGAAGCGCTCTAGAGCCTGTCCGCGTTTCACGGAATCGCGAACAGTCTCTACCGCATTGTCTTTACGCGCTTCCGGACGGAAAACCGGTGTCCACTTTTCCTGGAAGCGCTCTAAGGAAGAGCCTGGCGGTGGCCGTATCGGCGGTGGCGCTGGCGATGGCGCCGGCCGTGCTGCCTGCGACCGGCCCCCTCGCCGGGACGGCCGCGTTCGCCGCCGGCAACGGACATGGCGGCGGCAACGGCGGGGGCAACGGCGGCGGCCACGGCCATGGCGGCGACCACGGCAATGCCGGCGGCAACGGCATCGGCCATTCGGGCGTCGCCCACGGAAAGTCCGGCGGGCACGGCCATTCGGGCGGTGCGAAGGGTTTCGGCGGCTTCCTCGGCGGGCTCTTCGGCGTCGGTCACGGAAAATCGGGCCAGGCGCACGGCCACGGGGTGGCGAGCCGGGATGCCCGGTCGCTGGCGCACCGGCAGCAGGCGGCGCTGCACAACAAGGACGTCCCCGTGCCCACCGAGGTTCCGTCCGCCAGGAACCGGAACATTCACGCCAAGCTCGGCTGGCTGAATTCGCTGCAACGCAACTACATGGCCTATCTCAACGCCAAGGATCCGAAGTTCGCACCGATCCAGGACTATGTCCTCGGCCAGGCGCAGGCGCGCACGGATCTCGCCACCGCGCTCGACGCCTACTCGGCGCTCGGCGCCTATTACGACGACGCTCCCGTCGACACGACGGACCCCGAGGCCGTCAACGGGCGCATCGACGCGCTGACCGCGCTCACCGACCGGACCGCCGAACAGCAGGCCGAACTCGATGCGCTGACGTCGGTGGCGACCGCCGACGCCGCGGTCGACGACCTGTCCGATCCGACCAACAGGGCCGGCCTCGTCGATGCGCTCGAGGCGGCGACCAATTCCACCACGGTGGACCCCGACGTCGTCGACTGGAGCGCCGACGTGCTCTCCGGCAAGATCGGCGACGTCCAGGCGGCACTCGGCCCGCACGCGGCGGATACCTCCGACCCGACCGAAACCGAGGTCACCACCACCTCGTCGACGACGCCGTAATCCTACGCCCGATCGGCAGTGCGCCCGCTTCAGGTCGATCTCTCCCTCAAGGGGGGAGATTGGAGGGTGGGGCGGGCCACACGGCGCCCCATCGGTCGCCACGCGCTTCTGCACCCGCTGCATCGCGGGGCGCTCGCCGCGAGCCGATTTCGCGCTGTCGCCCGCCGCATCGTGGGGCGCCTGCCCAAACCGATTTCGCGTTGCCGCTCGCCGCATGGCGGGGCGGTCGTGCTTGTCGGCGGTCTTTTGAAATAATTCGGAATAGGAATTGATTCTCTATTGGCGATGTGCGATAAGGCGCTTGCCCCTGCTGCTCGGGCGGATCTGCAGACGATCGGATGCGGGCAGGGGACGGCGCTTCGGGGCGGGATCGGTCCGCTTCGGAGGAGCCTCGCAAGGGACGGGTGCCCTCGGAAGTCGAGTTCGGCGGATTTCGGGGAAATGGGGAAGGGCAGGAGGTTCGAGGTAATCCTGTCGAAGGCCGGTGGCAGCGAAAGGGCCGGCGTTCCCCGAGGAAGCATCCGGAAACGAGGCCCGGTTGGCAGGAAAGCAATCCTGGCTGTCGGCGTCGGCGGGGCACGGGGGACCGTGCACCTTTCTTACCCTTAATTCGGCACGGTCCTTCGGCCCCGCACCCGAATTAACCGTCATGCCTCTGCAGCGAAAGCGGGCGAGAGAACGACGGCGCGCGTCTTCGGGCCGGGCGTCAGAAATAGCTCTGCAGCGGACGCACCTCGAGGTTCCCCGCCTTCAGCGCCTTGATCGCCTGCGCGGTCGCAAGCGCGCCGGCCATGGTGGTGTAGTAGGGGACCTTCTGCATCAGTGCGGCGCGGCGCAGGGACTTGGAATCGGAGACGGCCTTGGCGCCGTCGGTCGTGTTGAAGACGAGCTGGACCTGGCGGTTGCGGATGGCGTCCTCGACGTGGGGATGGCCCTCGAGGACCTTGTTGATCTTCGTCGTCTCGATGCCGTTCTCGACGAGGAAACGGGCCGTGCCCGACGTCGCGACGACGGAGAAGCCGAGACCGTGGAGCATGGCGACCGCCGGCAGGACGCGGGCCTTGTCCTCGTCGCGCACCGAGACGAAGACCGTGCCCGAGCGCGGCAGGTCGACGCCGGCGCCGAGCTGCGACTTGGCGAAGGCGAGCGCGTAGTCGGTGTCGAGGCCCATCACTTCGCCGGTGGAGCGCATCTCCGGCCCGAGCAGCGTGTCGACGCCGGGGAAGCGGGCGAAGGGGAAGACCGCCTCCTTGACGGCGATGTGGGCGAGCGCCGCCGGGTCCGGCCGGCCATAGGCGGCGACGGCCAATTCGAGCGCTTCGCCGGCCATCACCCGCGCGGCGATCTTGGCGATCGGCGAGCCGACCGACTTGGCGACGAAGGGGACCGTCCGCGAGGCGCGCGGATTGACCTCGAGCACGTAGATCGTCCCGTCCTTGATGGCGTACTGCACGTTCATCAGGCCGCCGACCTGGAGGGCCTTCGCGAGCGCCGCGGTCTCGCGTTCGAGTTCGCGGAGCGTGTCCTCGCCGAGCGTGTGGACGGGCAGGGAGCAGGCGCTGTCGCCGGAGTGGATGCCGGCTTCCTCGATGTGCTCCATGATGCCGGCGACGTGGACGTCGGTGCCGTCCGAAAGGCAGTCGACGTCGACCTCGATGGCGTTGGTCAGGTAGCTGTCGAAGAGAAGCGGGTTCTTGCCGAGCAGCGTGTTGATCTGGCCGGTCTTGTCGTTCGGATAGCGTGCCTTGATCTCCTCGGGCACGAGCTCGGGCACGGTGCCGAGCAGGTAGTTGGACAGGCTCGCCTCGTCGCGGATGATCTGCATGGCGCGCCCGCCGAGCACGTAGGAGGGACGCACCACCAGCGGGAAGCCGAGCTCGGCGGCCACCAGGCGCGCCTGCTCCACGGAATAGGCGATGCCGTTCTTCGGCTGCAGCAGGTCGAGCTTCGTCAGCAGCTTCTGGAAGCGGTCGCGGTCCTCGGCGAGGTCGATCATGTCCGGCTGGGTGCCGAGGATCGGGATGCCGGCGCGCTCCAGCGCGTTGGCGAGCTTCAGCGGCGTCTGGCCGCCGAACTGCACGATCACGCCGTGGAGGGTGCCCTTCTCCTTCTCCACGCGCAGGATCTCCAGCACGTCCTCCGCCGTGAGCGGCTCGAAATAGAGGCGGTCGGAGGTGTCGTAGTCGGTCGACACGGTCTCCGGGTTGCAGTTGATCATGATCGATTCGTAGCCCGCGTCGCCGAGCGCGAAGGCGGCGTGGCAGCAGCAGTAGTCGAATTCGATGCCCTGGCCGATGCGGTTGGGGCCGCCGCCGAGGATGACGACCTTCCTGCGGTCCGAGACGTCGGCCTCCGAGCGCGGGCTGCCTGCGAAGGGCGTCTCGTAGGTCGAGTACATGTAGGCGGTCGGCGAGGCGAACTCGGCCGCGCAGGTGTCGATGCGCTTGTAGACCGGATGGACGCCGAGACCGGTCCTGAGCGCCTTGACCTCGCGTTCGCTGCCGCCGGAGAGATAGGCGAGGCGGCCGTCGGAAAAGCCCATGGCCTTGAGCATGCGCAGATTGGCCGCGTCGCCCGGCAGGCCGTCCCGGCGGATGCGGGCCTCCATGTCGACGATGGCCTTGAGCTGGGCGATGAACCAGGGATCGATCCGGCAGCCCTCGTGCACCTCCTCCGCGCTCATGCCGAGGCGCAGCGCCTGGGCCACCATGCGCAGGCGGTCCGGCGTCGGGGTGCCGATGGCGGCGCGGATGGCGTTGCGGTCGTCGGCGGGGTCGCCGCTCATGCCGGGGATCTCGATCTCGTCGAGGCCGGTGAGGTCGGTCTCCAGGCCGCGCAGCGCCTTCTGCAGCGATTCGGCGAAGGTGCGGCCGATCGCCATCACCTCGCCGACCGATTTCATGGAGGTCGAGAGCGTGCGCTCGGCGCCGGGGAACTTCTCGAAGGCGAAGCGCGGGATCTTGGTCACGACATAGTCGATCGAGGGCTCGAAGGAGGCCGGGGTGGCGCCGCCGGTGATGTCGTTGCCGAGTTCGTCGAGGGTGTAGCCGACGGCCAGCTTGGCGGCAACCTTGGCGATGGGGAAGCCGGTCGCCTTCGACGCGAGCGCGGAGGAGCGCGAGACGCGCGGGTTCATCTCGATGACCACGAGGCGGCCCGTCTTCGGGTCGACGGCGAACTGGACGTTCGAACCGCCGGTCTCCACGCCGATCTCGCGCAGCACCGCGATCGAGGCGCTGCGCATCAGCTGGTATTCCTTGTCGGTGAGCGTCAGCGCCGGGGCGACGGTGATGGAATCGCCGGTGTGGACGCCCATCGGGTCGACGTTCTCGATCGAGCAGATGATGATGCAGTTGTCGGCCCGGTCGCGCACCACCTCCATCTCGAATTCCTTCCAGCCGAGGACGGATTCCTCGATCAGGACCTCGGTGGTGGGGGAGGCGTCGAGGCCGCGCTCGACGATCTCGAAGAACTCCGAGCGGTTGTATGCGATGCCGCCGCCGGTGCCGCCGAGGGTGAAGGAGGGGCGGATGATCGCCGGCAGGCCGACCGTGTCCAGCGCCGTGGCGGCTATGGCCATGGCGTGGCTCATGTAGCGCTGCTTGCGGTCCGCCTCGCCGAGGTTCCACTCGTTCTCCAGCTCGTCGAGGGCGGCGTCGAGCGCATCGCCGGACAGAGCGGCCTTCACCTCGGCGCGCCTGGCCTCGTGCGCCTTGCGGTCGCCGTTCTTGATCTCGGTCGCGTTGGCCAGCAGCGACACGGGCGTCGCGAGCCCGATCTTGGCCATCGCCTCGCGGAACAGGGCCCGGTCCTCCGCCTTGTCGATGGCCTCGGCGTTGGCGCCGATCATCTCGACGCCGTAGCGTTCCAGCACGCCCATGCGGCGCAGCGAGAGGGCCGTGTTGAGCGCCGTCTGGCCGCCCATCGTCGGCAGCAGCGCGTCCGGGCGCTCGCGGGCGATGATCTTGGCCACGACTTCCGGGGTGATCGGCTCGACATAGGTGGCGTCGGCCATGTCCGGATCGGTCATGATCGTCGCCGGGTTGGAGTTGACCAGGATGACGCGGTAGCCCTCTTCCTTCAGCGCCTTGACGGCCTGGGTGCCGGAATAGTCGAATTCGCAGGCCTGCCCGATGATGATGGGGCCCGCCCCGATGATGAGGATCGACTGGATATCGGTGCGTTTCGGCATGGTCTGTCCCGTCTGAAGGCATGACTTTCGCCACGACGAGCAGAGGCCGCCGCGGCTCTCGAAGCCGGATTTCAGGCTAGAAGCGGCTTATAGGGAAAGCCCCGCGCCGGCGGAACCCCCAAAGCCGGGAAAAATGAAAGAATCCACCTCCGTCCACGGTGCTTCCGGCCGTCGGGGACCGGCGTGCGGAGCGGCGGCGCACGCGGGAAGGCGCCGGAAAGTTCCGGCGGGAAGGGAAAAAACTTATTGCGATTTTAGTCGGAACAGTTCGCGGGGGGGTCGCGGTTAGGCCTGTGCACAGGGACGAAACACACCGCACCAAGAAGAGGTTAGTCATGAAAAAGAGAACCACGATCCTCGCGACCTTGTTCGTCAGTACCGCCATCGCCGCCGCTCCGGCGCTCGCAGCCGATGGCGGCGTGGCCAGGGGCACGAAGAAGAACGTCGAGTCCGGCGCGACCACCATGGACAACGGCACCACCGCCATGGGCGCCGGCAGTTCCACTGCCAACGGCAACACGACCGAACGGGGCACGAAGAAAGAAAACAGTGTCGGCACCGGCTCGGCGATGGCCGACATGCAGAACCTGAAGACCGCCGACGTCAGCACGGTCAAGGTCGTCAGGGCCGGCGACATGGCGACGAGCGACAAGTCGACGGATCAGCCGACGGCGACCAACACGACGCCCGAAGAGCAGGCCTCGATCCAGTCGGCGCTCGAATCGAACCCGAAGGTGATGGAGCAGCTCAAGTCGCAGTCGGTGGACGTGTCGCAGGTCGTGGCCGCCAACTACGACGGCAACGGCACGCTGACCGTCTACACGAGGTAGGCGGCTCGCGGACGAGAGCGCTTCCAGGAAAAGTGGGAACCGGTTTTCCGTCCGGAAGCGCGTAAAGACGAAGAGATGGAGCCCGTCCGCGATTCCGTGAAACGCGGACGGGCTCAAGCGCCGAAAGCTGCTCGCCCACGCATGCAAAAGGCCCGGCGATACGCATCGCCGGGCCTTTTTCGCATGGGCGCGGGGTCAGCCGCGGCCGGCGAAGCGGTCCCGGGCGCCGGCGACGTAGGGGCGGCTCACCGGGATGCGGCGGCCGTTCACGAGGAGGAGGCTCACGCGTCCGTCCTGCGACAGCAGCCGCTCGACGGCGCGATCGGCCACCCAGTGCGAGCGGTGGACCTGCATGCCCGCCTCGGGTGCCGTCTCGGCGACGGCGTCGGCGAAGCGGACGAGGACGAGCGCGTGGCCGCGCGTGGTGACCACGTCGACATAGTGGTCCTCGACGGCGAGGTGGAGGAGGGGGCCGCGCAGCGGCGGGTCGAGGCGTTCCAGGAGCCGCGGCGGCGCGGAAGGCGCGGCGGGCCCGTCGGCGGACTTGTCGTCGGACTTGTCGTCGGACGGGGCGGCGGGCGTCGGCGGGGCGCCGCCCTCGCCCTGCGAGAGCCGGACGAACACGCACATGAGAAGCGTGACGGGGAGTGCCGTGAGGCTCTGCCGCAGCAGGCCCGGCCAGCTCGGGGCATCCCCGAGGACGAGGGCGTCGACGGCGAGGATGCCGGCGCCGACGAGCGGCGAGGCGACGAGGGCGCCGGCGAGCATGCGCAGGAGCGGCGGTGCCACCCGGCGCTCCAGAAGCGTCTTCGCGGCGGCGATGCAGATCACGCAGATCGACCAGGCCACGCCCTGGAGCAGCAGCCAGTAGCCGAGACGGGTGGCGGCGCCGAGGCGCTCGAACGTTCCGAAGGGGCCGGTCACGGCAAACAGCACCACGACGGCGGCGAAGGTGATCCAGAGCCGCACATCCGCCAGTGCCCTCAGCAATTCGCGATACGTGGATTGCAGGAAGCCGTCGTTCACGCAGTTTTCCATGCCGCTTGCGCAGTTACCGTTGCCGGGACGCGGATCTTGTTCGAAGCGTGCGAGCAGTTCAACTCCACGCCCGTCCTTTTCCCGCCGGAGATCTGCGTCATGAACCTCGCCCCCGTCCTCGCCGAGCCGCTCGCGGTGCGGATCCATCTCCTGACGGTGGTGCCGGCGGCGGTCATCGGCGCCGTCGTCCTTTCCCGCAGGAAGGGCACGCGCATCCACCGGCTTCTCGGCCGGATCTGGGTCCTGCTGATGCTGGCGACGGCCGCATCGACGTTCTTCATCCATACGATCGGCACGTTCCACGGCTTCAGCGCGATCCACCTGCTGTCGATCGCGGTCATCGCCGGCTGCATCCGTGCGGTGGCGGCGGCGCGGCGCGGCGACATCCGCACCCATCGCGCCATCATGCGGGGCCTCTATGTCGGGGGGATCGGCATCGCCGGCGCCTTCACCCTCTATCCAGGGCGGCTGATGCACAGGCTCGTGTTCGGCGTGCCGGACGTCTTCCTGACGCCCGGCCGCTCGACCGTCGGCCGGCTGGTCGAAGGGGGAGCCGCGCCGGCGGTGCTGGCGGCGCTTGCGGCGGTCGCTTTCGTCCTCTCGGCCGTCGCAGCGGTGCGGGCGTGGAGGGCCGGCAGGCGGCCCGGCGATCAGGCGCCGTCGGCCGCCGACAGGTCGGAGGCGTCGTAGCTGCGCACGCCGCGGGCGACGGCGTAGCATGCGAGCGCGACCGTGAGCGGAATGGTCACCGTCCGGCCTTCGCGGTCGCCCTTCTCGTAATACTGGATCATGCGCTTCTTCAGGCCGAGGGCCTCCGCGGCGTCCTTCTGCTTGAACCCCATGGCGCGTCGCCAACGCTTGAAATCTGCCGACTTCATTTCGGACCCCCAGACGTACCCGGTTCAACCCCTATTTCGTGAGGGGCCGGGATGCCATCAAGTCCCGTTACAGGCCTTCCGTTACAATTTCACGAAAACTTGAGCCCCTGCCGATTCCGGATGCCGGCGGACGGCGAATTCTGTTGCCTTGCGCCCTGCAATGCGGCGAGGATGCTGGCCGGCGGGCGCGTGTCCGCGATCCCGGAGGACGAATGCGATGCAGTGGCGCGGGCGCAGGCAGAGCAGCAACATCGAGGACCGGCGCGGCCAGGGCGGCATCGGCGGCGGCGATCCCTTCGGCCGGGGCGGCAGCGGCTTTCCCACGGGCGGCCGCATCCGCCGCGTCTCGGGCGGCGGCCTCTCCGGCATCATCGTGCTGGTTGCGCTCTTCTTCATCTTCAAGGCGCTTGGCATCGACCCGATGCTGCTCCTCGACGACGGATCGGGGACGAGGGCGCCCGGCTACCGGCAGGAGCAGACCGCGGGCGGCCTTCGCAGCCCGGACCAGAGCGCGCAGTTCGTCGCCACGGTGCTGGCCAGCACGGAGGATACCTGGACCAAGCTCCTCGCCGGCAGCGGCATCTCCTATCCGCCGCCCAAGCTGGTGCTCTTTTCGGGCGCGACGCGCTCGGAGTGCGGGGCGGCGCAATCGGCCACGGGTCCGTTCTACTGTCCGCAGGACCGGAAGATCTATCTCGACCTGTCGTTCTACGACGAGCTGGCGTCGCGGCTCGGCGCGGCCGGCGACTTCGCCCAGGCCTACGTGCTGGCGCACGAGGTGGGCCACCATGTGCAGAATCTCATCGGCGTGCTGCCGAAATACGAGCGCATGCGCGCCGGGCTGACGGGTGCGGAGGCGAACGCGATGTCGGTGCGCGTGGAGCTGCAGGCGGACTGCTTCGCGGGCGTCTGGGGCTTCCACACCCGCAGCGAAGGCCTGCTCGACCCGGGCGACCTGGACGAAGCCCTCAACGCCGCCGAGCAGATCGGCGACGACCGGCTGCAGAAGCGCGGCCAGGGCTACGTCGTGCCGGACAGCTTCACCCACGGAACGTCGGCGCAGCGCAAGACCTGGTTCATGCACGGCTTCGAGACCGGCCGGGTCGAGTCCTGCAACACCTTCGGCGGGTCCATCTGACCGCTCAGCGAACCCCGTGAAGCGTGGCCGGGCGCCGGGACGGAAAGCGGAGTCGAATCAGGCCCCTGCCAGCGCGTCTTCGCCCTTTCTCTCGCGGATGAGATCGATGAAGCGGCGGAAGAGATAGTGGCTGTCCTGCGGGCCGGGAGAGGCCTCCGGGTGGTGCTGGACTGAGAAGACAGGCTTGCCGAGGACCCTCAGGCCGCAGTTGGAGCCGTCGAACAGGGAAACGTGAGTCTCCTCAACGCCTTGCGGCAGGGACTTCGAATCGACCGCGAATCCGTGGTTCATCGACACGATCTCGACCTTGCCGGTGGTGTGGTCCTTGACCGGATGGTTGGCGCCGTGGTGGCCCTGGTGCATCTTCACCGTGCGGGCGCCGAGCGTCAGCGCCAGAAGCTGGTGGCCGAGGCAGATGCCGAAGATCGGGATGCCGCTGTCGATGAGCCGGCGGATGGTCGGCACCGCGTAGGCGCCGGTCGCGGCCGGGTCGCCGGGACCGTTCGACAGGAAGATGCCGTCGGGCTTGCGGGCAAGCACCTCCTCGGCGCTCGACTCCGCCGGCATGACGGTGACCGTGCAGCCGAGGCCGGAGAAGAGGCGGAGGATGTTGCGCTTCACGCCGTAGTCGATGGCGACGATGTGGATGCCGGCCGCGCCGCTGCCGGCGCCGTATCCCTCGTTCCAGGCCCAGGGTGCCTCGCTCCAGCTGGAGGGCTCCCCGGCGGTCGCCTCGCGGGCGAGATCGAGGTTTTCCAGACCCGACCAGGCCTTCGCCTGCCGCTTCAGGTCCTCGACGTCGAAGTCGCCCGCCGGGTCGTGCGCGATGACCGCGTTCGGCGCGCCGTGCTCCCGGATCCAGGCGGTCAGCGCGCGGGTGTCGATGCCGGTCAGGCCGACGATGCCGCGGCTCTTCAGCCAGCCGTCGAGATGCTCGCGCGAGCGGTAGCTGGAGGGCTCGGTGATGTCGGCCTTGAAGATCGCGCCGACGGCGGTGCGGCGGGCGGCGGGCGTCAGGTCCTCGATGTCCTCGTCGTTGGCGCCGATATTGCCGATGTGCGGGAAGGTGAAGGTGACGATCTGCCCGAGATAGGAGGGGTCCGTCAGGATCTCCTGGTAGCCGGTCAGGGCGGTGTTGAACACCACCTCGGCCTGGACGCGGCCGGGGGCGCCGACGCCCTTCCCCTCGATGACGGTTCCGTCCGCCAGGACGAGGAGGGCGGTCGGCTTTTCGATGGGCCAGGGGGTTCCGTTCGGCATGGTCGCATGTCTCCACGTGTCCCGGCCGGCCTTGAAGGCAAGACGGGAAATCGCCACTTATGTGCAGGAATCTGGAGGCGCCACGCTTGCGCGACACCACCCGATCTGCGAATTGATCTGCAGGCGCCGGAACATAGATAAAGGCCGGTCAGAGGTCAATCGGTTGGACACGGTCATCCAGAACTGAAAAGTAAAAGCATTACAGTCACTTGTTGAAACGACACGATTGCAAAGCGAAAGCGGCGCGATTATGATCGTTTCGAGGCAGGAGAAAATGATGGGACTGCGCGACAAGTTCGCCGCATCGCTCAAGGACGCGATGAAGACCAGGGACGCGCGCCGGCTTTCGACGGTGCGCCTCGTCCAGGCGGCGGTGAAGGACCGCGACATCGCCAATCGGACCGCCGGCAAGGAGCCGGTGAGCGACGAGGAGATCATGCGGATCCTCGCCAAGATGATCAAGCAGCGCGAGGAGTCGGCGGGCGTCTACGAAGAGGCCGGGCGGATCGAGCTGGCGCAGCAGGAACGCGAGGAAATCGCGATCATCCAGCAGTTCATGCCGGAGCAACTGCCCGAGACGACGGTGCAGGAACTGTGCAAGTCGGTCGTCCAGGAAACCGGCGCGCAGGGGCTGCGCGACATGGGCAAGTGCATGAACAAGCTCAAGGAGCGCTATCCCGGCCAGATGGATTTCTCCAAGGCGTCGGGCATGGTGAAGGGGCTGCTGCGCTAGTGGTGCGATCCTGACGGATGGTACCATCTGTCGGGAAAAATCGCCCCACCGGATCAATAGCTTGTGGGCTGACTTTTCCAAACGGATGGGTACCGTCCGTTTGGGTCGGACCACCAGAGCGGCTCCAGGGCCGGAACGGCCCTTGAATGAGGGCGTCGAACCTTCGTATCGTCGGCGGCGGCAAGGTCGGTATCGTCGGCGGCGACAAGCTCCGTATCGTCGGCGGCGACAGGGGTGCCGCAGCAGGGTCCCATGCGCTTTTCGAACTCGTTCCTCGACGACATCCGCGACCGCGTTCCGATCTCGGACATCGTCGGCAAGCGCGTGGCGTGGGACCGGCGCAAGACGAACGCCGCGCGCGGCGACTGGTGGGCCTGCTGCCCCTTCCACGGCGAGAAGACGCCGAGCTTCCATTGCGAGGACCGCAAGGGCCGCTACCATTGTTTCGGCTGCGGCGTCACGGGCGACCATTTCCGCTTCCTGACCGACCTGGAGGGGCTCACCTTCCCGGAGGCCGTGGAGCAGGTGGCGGATCTGGCCGGCGTGCCGATGCCGGCCTTCAATCCCGAGGAGGTGCGCCGGGCGCGGGAGACCGCCTCGCTCATCGACGTCATGGAGATGGCGACGCAGTTCTTCGAGGACCAGCTCCAGTCCGCCGCCGGGGCCAAGGCGCGGGCCTACCTGCGCGGGCGCGGCCTCTCGGGGCGCACGATCGCCGCCTTCCGGCTCGGCTATTCGCCCGACAGCCGCAACGCTCTCAAGGAATATCTCGCATCGAAGGACGTCGGCCGCGAGCAGATCGAGGCCTGCGGGCTCGTCGTGCACGGGCCGGACATCCCGGTCTCCTACGACCGCTTCCGCGACCGCGTCATGTTTCCGATCCCGAATGCGCGCGGGCGGACGATCGCCTTCGGCGGCCGGGCGCTGTCCGACGACGTGCCGGCGAAATACCTGAATTCCAACGAGACGGAGCTCTTCCACAAGGGCAACGTGCTCTACAACTTCGCCCGGGCCCGGCGCGCCGCGCAAGGGCCGGACGGCCCCGGTCCGGTGATCGCGGTGGAGGGCTACATGGACGTCATCGCGCTCGCCCAGGCGGGCGTGGAAAACGCCGTGGCGCCGCTCGGCACGGCGCTGACGGAGAACCAGCTCGAGCTCCTGTGGCGCATGACGCCGCAGCCGGTGCTCTGCTTCGACGGCGACGCGGCGGGCGTGCGCGCGGCGAACCGGGCCGTCGACCTGGCGTTGCCGGGGCTGAAGCCGGGGCGCTCGGTGCGCTTCGCGCTGATGCCGGAGGGCAAGGATCCGGACGACCTGGTGCGACACGAGGGCAGGGCGCCGTTCGACGCCGTCGTCGGCGCGGCGCGGCCGCTCGCCGACATGGTGTGGTCGCGGGAGTCCTCATCGGGCGTCTTCGACACGCCGGAGCGGCGTGCGGAGCTGGAGGCGCGGCTGAAGCAGGTGACGAACGCCATCGGCGACGAAAGCGTGCGGCGCCACTACGGCCAGGACATGCGGGAGCGGCTGAACGCCTTCTTCGACACCGGCGCCGGGCCGTCGCGCACCGACCGCGGCTTCCGGCGCGGCGGGCGGGACGGCTATCGCAACGAGGCCGGCGGGCGCTACGGCAACGCTTCCCGGGGCGGCCTGGCGGGGCGGCGATACGCCGTCTCGGAGCGGCTGAGCCGATCGGGGCTCGTCAGGGGGCACGGACAGCTGCCGGCGCTGCGCGAGAGCGCGCTGGTGCTCACCGTCGCCAGCCATCCGCGGCTGCTTCACGACGAGTTCGACGAGATCGCCACGCTGGAGTTCGACAACCGCGACCTTTCGCGGCTCTGGACGGCCATGCTGGAGCTGGCGGGCGAGGACCACGCGGTCGATGCCGACACGCTCGCCAAGCGCATGCGCGCCGACGGGCTCGGCGACCTGCTCGACGCGCTCGACCAGCAGATCCGCAACGCGCGCATCTGGACGGCGACCGCGGCCGCCGCGTTCGACGACGCGCGCGAGGGCTTCCTCCAGGCGCTGGCGCTCCACAAGCGCACGCGGGCGCTGCGCTGGCAGAAGGCGGAGCTCGAGCGCGACATCGCCGAGGCGACCGAAGCCGGCGACGAGGAGGCCGCCCCCCGGCTGATGCGCACGCTCAACGAGGTGCAGCTCGAGATCAGCCGGCTGGAGAACCAGGAAGCCATCATCGACGGCTTCGGCGTCCTGTCCGGCCGGACGAAGGGGCCGGCCGGGGCGTGAGGCGGGGGGCGCCGCGACGGCGACGGCGCAAATGGCTTACCTTCCGGGTCTCACCGGCTTCGGCGGCCGCTTCCCTTTGAGGGCCATGATCAATTCGCTTTGGGCCACAAGGGACTTTCCAGGAGAGCGTATCCTTCCTCTGTTTCAGAGTACTTATCAATCAAAATTTCAATTATCCTCTCACGGTCGGTATCGTCGTAATCCTGTTCTTCATCTGAATCTAAGTTATAATCATCAATAATATTTTTGTTCTCTCTATCAAATGTTATAAGAAAATCCACAATATATTGTTATTTTTATTATGGAAGTTCCAAATCTCTATATCTTTATTTAGCCGCTCTTTTCTATCATCTTTTGTCTTATTCGAGCTGCTATCGTTCGTTGCATTGATGTTGCCAACGGGGGGGCTTTTGCGATGCGATCCTCTGCACGGCTCTGCCGGCCGAATGCGCCAGCGCCCGAGCAGGGCGAACGAACACCCGTCGAGCAATTGTTCCCATCATGAATTCCTTTCAGACAATGTTTCAATGTTCCCGCGCCGCAAAGAGCGGCGCATCGTTACCGTCTATTGCATGCCGCGCGGAGCCGATTGTCCTGTTCGTGACACCGATGAGGGATTGGAAAAGGGGCCGGGGCTGGGACGGTATCGTGGATCGTCCATAGGCGGCCGGAAATGCATCATTGCCGGCCGCCATAAGCGTGACGCGACCGTGCTTCGGGGCCGGCGCCGGTGGGCTCCTGCCGGCTACCGCTACGCCGGGTCGATGGCCTGTCCGAAGCCGGCCTGCGGCGCGGGTATTCTCACGAAATTCGTCAGCGTCGCTCAGGCCGAAAAAAAGCAGTCCCCGCCGGCGGGCCGCTGCCTTCCAATATGTCACAAGCGGTTTTGAAAAACATTTTAGCCATCTCGGCGTCCATTATTTTTACGCCTTGCTTATTTTCATTCAGGCACAATTCGTTGATATCGTTTATCAAATTTGATTTTCGTTCATCGAATGGGAGAGATTTATCGTTTGGCGTCCTCCTTTGTAGAAATTCATTTTCTATTTTTGAGAGGTTCTCATCACCTGGGAACATGCTAATGAGCTCCGAAAAATAGTATTTGAATTGCTGTTGCGTGTTGCAACTCTCGATATTCCTCTTCAATCCTGCTATTCGGTCAGAATTGCCCGTAGCCGTCGATGTCGGGGGGTCTGCCTGTTCGTTTCTGAATTTGAAAAGCTTTTTCAGGATGTTCTTGTCCCCGCCACTATTTCTTTTAAGCGCGCCGAATCTCTTCTCGAAGGCAGCTGCCAGGCGCGGTTGCGATTTGATTTTCCGGACAAGGCGGTTGCCTTTCGTCTTTTTCGCCGCAGGAGGGTCTCCCGCCTCCAGAGGCCTGTTGCCGATCTGCGGGGCTCCGGAAATAGTGTTGTTCACGATATTTCCTTTCTTTACGGAACCCGCCGGCGGTCTCGAAACCTGACCGGGGAAGCGGAATTTCCGCGGTATGACGGCGGAGGCGTCGCTGCGGTGAGGGCAGCGGGTGGTCCGGCGTTTGCCGGTGCCGGGGGCGGAACTTGTCGGCCGTTTGCCGCGCGCGTCCGCATCGAGGAACCGGCTCCGCGCTCGGAGGCCCACGCGAGGGATAAAGTGAAAGCCCCCGGGGATAAAAATTAATTTATCACGTGCTTATATTCTCGACTGTAATCTTTGTCACAGTCCGCCCGATTTACGCGGACGCGGCGTTGCGATTCCCTTCGGCCTTCGGCGGCCCTCACCTGTTCGCCACACCGACGTGCAGAGCCGCGCGCGGCCAATATCGTGGATTGTCCAATCGGCGGCCGGAAATGCGTCATTGTCGGCCGGCTCTTGCGGCAGCTTTTACTGCTGGAGCCTGCATGCCTCAGAGCATCGCGGAGAGGCTCCAGCGCGTTTTCTTCAAGCGCTTCCGGACGGACAACCGGCTTCCGCTCTTCCCGGATGCTCTTTGGATCGCGAACCGATCCATTATCGACGCGAGACGGAATTCCGACTGCGCGTGTCTTTCGACTGCCGCCCGAGGCCGCTCGAGGCGACGGAGGCCGGCGACGAGGAGGCGGCACTCCGGCTGATGCGCACGCTTAACGAAATGCAGCTCGAGATCAGCCGGCTGGAAAGCCAGGAAGCCATCATCGACGGCTTCGGCGTCCTGTCCCGCCGGGTGTGAGGGGACAGTTTCACGATTTATCGGTTTGAGGAAATGTGCTCCTCCAGATCAGTTATGAATTTTTCGAAACTTTTATCCGACGAAGAGTATTTATTGGCTGCCCGTCCGACGATCGCTTCAAAAAGCGCATCCTTGTCCGATTGATCGTCAAGATATGCCGTTCTCCGGTCCACCGACATCAGAGTTCCGTCCTTGAACGTTGCGAGTTTGTCCAGTAGCTTCGCCTTGTCCATTGTCGTCGATCGCTTGGACAAATGGGTTTTGATAGCTTCCCTCCTTAGATTAGGTTCGGCCTTCTTCAATGCCTTCGTGCGCGGGGTGTCGGGGTCTTCGGGCTTTACAACGTTTCCACTGTGGATTGTGACAACCGTGTTCCCGCTTTTCCTAACCCGCGACCGTATCCAACGAGCGGCCGGGGCCGCGGTATTCGCAACCGCCTGGGCCGGGCGACCCATCAATCGTCTGATCGTTCCCATTAGTAAATCCTCTAATATAAAATTCCTGTTTCTAATATTCCGGCCGCTTTATCGGCCGTATCCTGTATATATCTCGCAGAGTGCAAGCGATCTGTCATCGTGATGACATTAACATTCCCTTTGCAGGTCCGGCCGCCGAAGCCGGCCCGCCCGCGTGTCGGAAACGGGCGAGCCTCTGCGTCCCCGGAGCGGAAGGGGGACGGCCGCCATGCTCCGTGCTTCGCTGATGCGAGGCCGCCGTCATGGCGTGAACGAAGGAGGAGGAGGACGCCGCGGTCATTGCGCGGCTCGAGGTGGTGCATGGGCGGCTGAAGCGGAAGGGGAGGTTCGGACCGGCGCTGCGACTGATGTCGAAGACGACGGCTCGACAAGGCCTGAGGCGCCGTGCTCGACTTGCCCCATGCGGATACCAAGGAGCAGCTTTCGGCCGCCGCCGTTCAGTCGTCGAAAACGCTCTTTTGCTGTTTCTGGATCCTAAGTTTTTCGATAACGCTGTCGCAAATTCCCTGCAATTGTTCGAAGTTAGGGTATGTTCTGAAAGTTGCGTCCAAAGTGTCGGAGAAATTCATCGCTTTCAAACCGTCCACCCTGTTGAGTTCTTCGAAATCCTCGCTTTTCAAGATTTTCATGATATCCTTTTCTGGATATGCTTGCGATATCTCTTTCATAATTTTAAAAAAATCTTTTTTCAAGCCGCTGTTCTCTTGAAAAGATTTTCTTTTTGCCGAAAGTTTCTTCAGCGCCGACCCTGCGATGGTCTTCCGGCTCTTCATGAACTTCTTGATGTTCCTGCCGATGCCTTTCGGGTGCCCTGTCTTGCGCGGCTCGATCATGCGGATGTTCGGATTCCCGACCTCGTCCGCAGGACCGTTGGTTTTGGCGGCGGACGTTTCTCCGACGCCGCCGGGACCGTTCGCCCCACTCTGAAGGTATCCGATCTGCGAGGCACCGCCGATCTTGTCTCCCATGACGCGCATCTCCCTACTTCCGGAAACGCATACGTTTATCACGGCCAATCAATAGTATTTGTCACGTACGGCACACCGGACCGCATTTCGCTGAGCAAGGCGACAGGGCGAATCCGGACGGGCGACCGCTTTACTGGGAGATTTCCCAGGTGACGGTGACCGAGGCGCGGAACTCGCTGCTGCCGGCGGCGATGGGCACGCCGGCCTGGTCGCCCGCCTTGAAGGCGGCGCGCATCATCGGCATGGGGTGCGGCTCGGAGGTCTGCTCGGAGATGCGGCTGATCGCCCCGAGGCCGACGCCGGCGGCGTCCGTCAGGGCCTTCGCCTTGGCGATGGCGTCGGCCATGGCGGACTTGCGCGCCTCGCTCATGGCCTGGGAGGGGTCCTCGTTGGTGAACAGGATGTTGCCGCCCTGGTTGACGCCGAGCGACACGGACTGGTCGAGGATGTCGCCGACCTTGGTGAGGTCGTGGATGCGCACGCTCAGCGTGTTGGAGACCTGGTAGCCGACGATCTGGGGCGCCTGGGGCGGCTTCTTGTCCGGGGCGGGGGCGGAATAGCGCGGCTGGATGGAGAAGCCGGAGGTCTGCAGGTCCTTCTCCGCGATGCCGTCGGCCTCCATGGCGGAGAGGACGCTGCCCATGGCGGAGTTGTTGGCGTCGAGCGCGGCGCGCGCGGTCTCGCCCTCGCGCAGCACGGTCAAAGTGATCACCGCCATGTCGGGCGCCTTCTTGGCGACGCCCTCTCCCGTCACCGTGATCAGGCCCGGCTGCGCCGGGGCGTGGGTGGCGACGGTCTGCGCCAGGGCCGCCCCCTGGAAGGGCGCGGCAAGGACCGTCGCTGCGAAAAACCCGGCGGCAAGCAAAACACGCGGCATAGAAATCACTCCGTCTGCGTCGAATCGGTCCGTCCCCCCACGCCTCATGCGTGGCGAATGTGTGTTCATTGCGGCAAGGCCGCGCGCGTTCCGTCTTGTCGGAGGTGGTCTTTTCGTCTACAGGCAGACCCTCGCCGCCAGGGCGGCTCGCCCGCCGCACCGCGGCGGCAGGGGTGGGGCCTGTAGCTCAATTGGTCAGAGCCGGCGGCTCATAACCGCTTGGTTGCAGGTTCGAGTCCTGCCGGGCCCACCATTCAGTCCT
>CAWIQE010000037.1:0-33440 GCA_963838155.1 uncultured Alphaproteobacteria bacterium | reverse complement strand
CTTGCCCTCTGTACAGCCCGGAGACATGGGTAACAGATCGTACCTAAGACATGGGTGACAGCCTCGTGCCGAACGGGCTGTCGATGGTTTGCAATGTCCTCTGTTCCAGGTCGATATAACCGAGATCGTACTGCATGAAGCTTATCAGCCAAATGCCGTCGTCCACCTCCTTGATTTCAAGCCTCTGACCGGCAAGCACCGTCGATATGTTGATCTTCTTGCGGTGCATGCAGATGCGTCCGCATGCGGTGACCATGATGTCCTTGTCGTGGAAGGGGTAGGTCAGGTCCGGCAGGCCGTGATAGGGCCGTGAAGAGGGTGCGTAGCGCTCGGCCGGCAGCTTCATGGCGAGCGCCTCGTGGGGGCGTTCATCGTTGAATTCGCTGATAAAGGCGTCGAACCGTGCCTGTTGCTGGAGCGCGTTCATGGCCGGCGGCCGGGCGGTCTCCTGCTTCAGGGTTCGATGCATGCGCTCATGCCGGCCGTTCTCCTGGGGCCGCCCCGGCCTGATGCGCTCGATTGCGATGCCGAGCCTCAGCCACCAGACCGACAGCCTGGAGAGATTGTAGAGGCCGTTCGGGCTGGCGAAGGGGACGCCATTGTCGCTTCGGATCGCCTGCGGCAGGCCGCGGTCCCTGAAGAGGCGGATGAAGGCCTCGATGACCGGCGCTTCCTTCGTCGTTTCAAGGGCTTCGGCGACAAGCAGGTAGCGGGAGGCCTGGTCGGTGACCGTCAGGGGGTAACAGTAGCGGCCGTTGCCGAGCTTGAACTCGCCCTTGAAGTCGGCGCACCACAGGTCGTTGGGCGCCACCGCCTGCGAGAGCGGCGTGCCCATGGCCTTGCGAGCCCGGTGCCTCTTGCGGGCCTGGCTCACAAGGCCATGGCGGTCGAGCACCGCGTGCACCGTGCTCCTGGCCGGAATGCGCACGTCGCCGGCCAGTCGGCGCACCAGGAGCTCCCGGATCTTCCTGGCACCCCAGTGCGGCTTCTCCCGCTTCGTCTCGACGATCAGCCGCTCGATCTGGCCGGGCAACTGGTTGGCGTATCTGACCGGCCGCCGCGACCGGTCGGCGAGCGCCTCCAGGCCGTCTTCCTTGTAGCGGTTGAAAATCTTGTAGCCGGTCTTCCGCGAGATGCCGAATTCCCGGCACACGTCACTCATGCCCTCTCCCTCGAGAAGCCGAGCGACAAAGCGCATACGTTCCTCCATCACCGAACACTCTCTCCACGGCATCAACATCTCCCCCGAAAAAGGGAAAGTGTTACCCATGTGTCCGGTACAAAACGTCACCTATGTCTCGGGCCGTTCACTCGCGAAAGCGTTCTCCCGATCCGGCTGCGGCCGGATTTTCTCGTTGTATTTGAGGGTTATGCGGGATGGGCTGAGCACTGGCCTCGGCGCCAGGTGGCCCGGAAGCGGTCTCTCAGGGCCGATATTCTCCGGACCTCATGACTGCGCGGATTTGGTGAATTGTTTGCAAGACTCGGAAAATATTCGTTTGGGTCTTCGGCTGAACACTTCGACGCCAGTCGCGTTCGGCGAGATGGAACACAAACCGAGCTTCAAGTTCCTGAGCAGGCATGGCCGGAGGGAACCCCGGCCTTCGTCATAGGAGCATGCGATAGCTTCGAGCATCCGCGTCACTGGACTTGATGATCTGATATTCCATTCCGCTGGCCACTGCGATTTGCTCGGCAAAGTCCTTCTTCGCGCGAACCACTGCATCGTCAATCTGGTGATCTCCCTTCACCTCAACGATCACGTATTTTTCGTTCCCGTCCAGTTCCTCACGGATGAAAACGAAATCCGGATAATAGCTTCGAACCGTGTGCGAATCTGGATCGATGTACTGAATGAAGAAGTCCGACTGGCCATGGGTGAGCATACCCGTAAAGTAGATCTTCTTCACTCGCTTCTCTCTGAGGAGGTCCCAGAATAGCGTTCGCTCCGAATTGGAATTGAAGCAGTAGGTGTCGAGATGGAAGCTCTTGTCGCGCTCATTGCTCTTCACCACCGTGTCGGTGCTGCGTACGATCTTGTCCTTGGCGGCAGTGACCTCGTAATAACCGTTTGGTGGGAGCTTGATGAGTTCAACTTCATGCTCTTCGATTTTCTGCGCTTCGTCGAGGTCAAAGGTCATCCGGAACAAGCGTGGAATGATCTCGTCGTAGAGCAGCTCATTGAACTCATTAGTGATTTCAACAAGCTTTTCGACACTTTCTTTTGTGGCATCCAGCAGCGACTCGATTTTCAACGGCGATTGGTTGAGGTACCGAGAGACTTCCCCCACCAAGCTGAGGCGTGAGAAGACTTGCTTTTCGCGGCGCTCGGTGAGGTCAAATGTCCTGCTGGATGATGCACGGGCGGCCTCACTCGGCGTGAGTCCGTCCTGCTGCGTCTCCAGCAGCCGGTACTTCTCGACAAGCTCATTCCATTGGTCACGTGCAGCTAGTTCAGGGAAGAGTGCCAGTCCCGGGGTCACTGGCTTCTCGAGGACATTGTATTGCTTGCGGACCCGGACAAGCTTGATCTTGACGGGAGGCTCGACGACCTTGACCTGGACTGCTGGATGCTACGCTTGCGGCCGAGGATGCGCTCTCTCTGCACACCGCGAGCAGCGGGAGGACGACCTTTCGGACAACGCGGAGCGGCAAAGGACTGCCTTCGTGATGTCTCCAGATGGTATTTGGGGGGGCGACATCACGAGGTATCGTGACCTTCCGCGGCATGCAGTTCAGTCTTCGGCGGCGCGCTTGGTCCAGGCGATGGCATCGTCGATCCGATCATCACCCCAGAATATTTCACTGCCGACGGCAAAAGTCGGTGAGCCGAAAATGTCGAGGGCCATTGCCTCTGCGGTTACTCGCTCGAGCGCCTTGGCGATACGGTCGGAACGGGCTGCTTGGGTGACCCGATCCGGATCCTGTCCGATCTCCGCGAGGCTATTCGAAAGGTTCGGTTCTTCGCCCGCGGGCTGCCCAGCCTCAAACCAGCGGCGGTAGGTTGCCCGCGT
The DNA here is from genome assembly GCA_963838155.1 of uncultured Alphaproteobacteria bacterium. Lineage (GTDB taxonomy): Bacteria > Pseudomonadota > Alphaproteobacteria > Rhizobiales > Rhizobiaceae > Pararhizobium_B. The sequence goes on along the minus strand of CAWIQE010000037.1, from coordinate 30,426 downwards.
GTAGGCCGCTGCCCATCCCTCTTCCGTCCCGAGGATGGCGACCTGGTTTGCGAAGACAAGCTCGCGCAATGGATAGGGCGCGGGAACGAGCGGTCGAAGTCCGTAGTTCTTCGCCCGACGCTCGATGTCGCGCCACATATAGGCGGTCTTCACCGGCTTGTTCCTGAACGGAATGTTGTTCTGTTCGACCATTATGTGGCGGACGTCAAACGGCCGCCATCGAAATTCCACCTCAGCGGCTTTCGCCAAGTCCGGCAAGCGCATGACAGAGAGGTAGCTATAGGTGCTTCCGATAGAATACCAGAAATCGATCGTCGTCATCGTCGAGTCCCTTCGCCGGCAGGGCAAGGACCATACCGTGCAAGCCTCCTGCAAAGCCCTGGCGCCTGGACCACTCTAGCACCATTCATCTCTGACGTCCGCTGGCGGCTTGGTCGAGACAAGGGGTGCGTCAAGCTGACTGGGTGGGCACCCTTCGCTATCTGCAACTGCTCATCGCTGCTCCGGTTCTCCTTACGACATTGAACTTGCTTCATTTTCCCCAACGAGCACACTGCAAACGGTGGTTTGCAGTCTGAACACTCCGGGGAATTCCATGTTGCAGCGCGCAGTCGCCTACTATCGTGTCTCGACCCAGCGCCAGGGCCGTTCCGGGCTCGGCATCGACGCCCAGCGCAACGTCGTCGAGCGCTTCGCCGAGGCAGAGGACCTCGAGCTGATCGGCGAGTTCGTCGAGGTCGAGACCGGCAAGGGATCGGACGCCCTCGACCGGCGCCCTCGCCTTGCCGAAGCACTGTTGCTCGCCCGGCGCGAACGCGCTCCGGTGATCGTCGCCAAGCTCGATCGGCTGTCGCGCGACTTGGCATTCATCTCCGGGCTGATGGCACAGCGCGTGCCGTTCATCGTCGCGGAACTGGGAGCAGACGCCGATCCCTTCATGCTGCACCTTTATGCGGCCCTGGCCGAGAAGGAGCGCCGGCTGATCTCGGAGCGGACCCGGGCCGCCCTCGCCCAGCGCAAGGCCAAAGGCGCCAGGCTCGGCAACACGTCCAATCCGGCCGAGGCGGCTTCCCGCGGCCGGGCTGTCTCCATTGCCGAGGCCGATCGCTTTGCCGCAACGCTGCGGCCTGTCATCGAGGCCCTGCAGTGCGCCGGCATCACCAGCTACCGCGGCATTGCCGAGGCGCTCAACAACCGCGGCGTCCGCACCGCCCGTGGCGGCAGGTGGCAGGTGTCGAACGTGCGCAATCTGATTGGACGGGCGGCTTCTCTGACCGAAAGAGCCATTTGATAGACGGGAATAAGTCCGTTCGCGCTCCGAAAGACCCGATCGCCCGCCACTCATCGGCCACCTCAAGTCTTTGGCCATAAATCGCCTTGCCGGAACGGACCACCTTGCAGGTTCCGTCGGCTCGCGTTGACCTGGTCGCACGGTATGAAGACCGATGGTAAGGCTTCAGGACCCAGCTTCACTGTGGACCGTGTGGGCCACAGAGAGCCTTTTCAGGGCCCCTTCATCCCAATCGATCCCAAGACCGGGCGATTGCGACGGCTTTGCCCGTCCTCCTTCTATCTCCAGGGCCGCACCGGTCACGTCTTCGAGTTGCGGTATGTATTCGACCCAGCGCGCGTTCGGGACGGCGCAGGCCAGGGATACGTGCAGTTCCATCAGGAAGTGCGGGCACACCGCGACGTTGCAGGCCTCGGCGAGATGGGCAGTCTTCAGCCACGGAGTGATACCGCCGATCCGTCCGACGTCGACCTGGACGATCGAACAGGCGCCCTGCTGGAGGTAGCTGCGGAACATCGAGAGGCTATAGATACTCTCGCCCACGGCGATCGGGGTCCTCGTCGATCTCGACAGGCGGGCATGGCCGTCGATGTCGTCCGCGGGGAGCGGCTCTTCCAGCCAGCCGATCTGCAGGTCCTCGTATGCCGCCGCCCTTCGGAGGGCCTCGTCGACGCTGAAGGCTTGGTTCGCATCCGTGAAGATCTCGAAGCCGGGGCCCACCTCCTCCCGCACGGCCCGTATGCGGTTCATGTCTTCATGCAAAGGCCGCCCGACCTTCACCTTCGCGCCGGAAAAGCCCTGCTCCTTCACGCGCGCGGCATCTTCGACCAGCAGCGAGGTCTCGACATGCAGCCAGCCGCCTTCCGTCGAATAAAGCGCGATCTCGCGGCGGGCGCCGCCCGCCATCAGGTAGAGTGGAAGCCCGGCCCGCTTGCATCGCAGGTCCCAGAGGGCAGTGTCGACGGCGGCAAGCGCGATCGAGGTTATCGCGCCGACCGTAGTTGCATGTGTCAGGAAAAACAGGTCCCGCCAGATTGCCTCGATCTCGGCCGCTTCGCGCCCGAGGAGAGCCGGTGCGAACGTGCGGTCGATCAGTGCCATGACGGAAGCCCCTCCCGTCCCGATCGTATAGGAATAGCCGGTACCCGAAGAGCCGTCCTCGTCGAAGATCCGGACGACGGGCGTCTCCTGCCGGACGAACGACTGGATCGCATCGGTTCTTTCCGTCTTTGGCTCCAGGTTCACCAGCGAAGTTTCGATGCGGACAATCCTCGACATGCACCACCTCCGTCACGCGCCTCGCCCGGCCAAAACCGGTAGCGTCTCATCGAGCCGGTAGAGATCGACCGCCGAACCCGCCAACACCCTCGACTTCTCCGCCTCGGAAAGGTGGGATATGCCCGCGCATACACAGGACAAAACCTGCGTGAAGGAGGCGGCGAGCGTGCAGACAGGCCAGTCGCTGCCGAAGAGACAGCGGTCCGGACCGAAGACTTCCAGCGCCTCGCGAATGTAAGGGACCAGTTGCTCGACCGTCCAGTTCTGCCAGTCCGCTTCCGTCACCATGCCGGACAGCTTGCACCAGACATGACTGCGCTCGGCGGAAAAGGCCGCCATGCTGCGCGACCACGCGGCGAAACCGTCCGCAGCGATCTCGGGCTTCGCGATATGATCGACGACGAGCCGAAGATGCGGCAGTTCCCGCGCCACTGCGAGGGCAGCGGGGATATGCGCCGGGCGAAGAAGCAGGTCATACACGAGATCGTGTGCAGCGACGGCTTCGAGGCCTCGCCGAACATCCTTGCGAAGCAGCCAGTCGACGTCCGGCTCGTCGTGCACCTGGTGACGGATTCCGACCAGGTAACGCCCGTGGCGATGTGACTTCAGCCCGGCAATCGTCCGCTCGACGTCGGGCGCCGTGAGATCCACCCATCCCACCACCCCGGTCACGAAATCGGTCGTGGCGGCCGTCTCCATGAACTCGACCGTCTCTTCCACGCTCGACCACGTCTGCACAAGTATTGTTGCCGCCACTCCGGTCGCCTCGAGCTCGGATCGGAGGTCCGCCGGCGAATAGATGCGTTTGAGCGAGGCAGCCTCACCGCTCATCCAGGGATAGTCTCCCTTCCCGGGGTCCCAGAAATGCTGGTGGGCATCGATGATCATGCGGTTCATGTCATACCCTCCACCCGTTGTATGAGGTCCATGATCGCCGTGCTCATCTCGTCGTAGGCGCGGCTGTTCACGAGCTCACCCGCGATCCGGAAGTCATTCATGACGACGACCCTGTCAGCCAACGAGATCATCTCCGGCATGTCGCTGGTGATAAGAAGGATCGCGGTCCCTGCATCCGACAACTCGCGCAAAAGTTCATGGAGATAAGCCTTGGTCTTGATGTCGATCCCGACCGACGGCTCGTCGACGATGAGTGCCCGGACGCCGGCTGCCAGCCACTTGGCCACACTGATCTTCTGCTGGTTTCCGCCGGAAAGGTTGCCAACGGTCTGATCCAGTGAAGGTGTTCTAACTTCGAGCCGCCGGATGTACGGCTCGACCTTCTTCCGGATCATGGCGTCGGTGAGAAAGAGCCATGCACGCGCGAGCGCCCTCCAAACTCCCATGCCCGCATTGTCGAGAACCGAGTGCATCAGGATCAGCCCCTCCTGCTTCCGGTCCTCGCTGACGTAGCCAAGGCCATATCGCCTGACCGCGTCCGCCGGAGACTGGATTCGAGCAGTCTTTCCATCGACTTCGATCGTGCCCGAGGTGGGCGGATACTTTCCCATTATGCACTTGGCGAGTTCCGTCCGCCCTGCCCCGACGAGACCGTAAAGGCCGACGATCTCGCCCCGCCGCACCGTCAGGTCGACGCCGGAGTGGCCGAGTACGGTTGAAACGCCCTTCAATTCCAGGGAAACCGGAGCGTCGGCGAATTCCCGGAAGGACCAGTCCGCGATCCGTTCACTACGCCCGATCATCAGCCGAACGAGATCCTGCCGGCCGAGCCCCTCCATCGGCTGGCTCTCGCAGGCGTTCCTGCCGTCGCGAAGCACGGTGACGCGGTCGCAGATCTCCTGCACTTCCTCGAGCTTGTGACTGACGAACAGTAGGCTCACGCCTTCGTCCCTCAGCCTTTCGAGCAGCCTGAACAGAACGACGGTCTCATGCTCCGTCAGGGACGCCGTCGGTTCATCGAGCAGCAGGATCCTCGAGCGCAGGGCCAGCGCCTTGGCGATCTCGACCAACTGCATTCGGGCGACGCTGAGTTCCGACACGGGAGTCGACGGATCGATGTCTAGGTCGAGCATCCGGAGCCAGTTCTGCGCCCGCTTGTTGATCGCCCGGTAGTCGATGGGCCTGAACGGAAAGGCGCCCAGCTGCTCAAGGAAGATGTTCTCGCCGATCGAAAACCGGGGAATGAGATTGCGCTCCTGGTGCACCACGCCGATGCGATGGGCGATCGCGTCTCGCGGGCCGAAAAACTCCGCGGGTTCGCCATCGAGCAGGAGACGTCCGCCGTCAGGTCTATGCACTCCCGTGATTATCTTGATGAGCGTCGATTTCCCTGCGCCGTTCTCGCCGAGCAAGGCATGAATTGATCCTGCCTCGAGCTGCAGGGAGACGTCCTCCAGGGCCTTCACGCCGGGGAAGTATTTGGAGATCGCGTCGGCGCGCAGGACGATATTCCCCACTATGTGGCCCTCCTCATTTTACCCCATATCCGGACCTCTCTGAGCCGGTTCAGGCCGACGGCCCACAGGATAAGTACGCCGAGAACCACCTGCACCAGATACGGGTCGATGTTGAACAGGACCAGGGCCTGGGTAATGATGGCGACGATGACCACGCCGAGGGTGGTGGCGGGAACATTGACATGCCCACCGCTCAATACGGCCCCGCCGATCACTGGTGCCGCAAAGGAAAGAATGAGCCAGTCGTCGCCGATCGTGGGCTGCCCGATCTGAAGGCGCGCCACCAGGAGAATGCCGGCGAGCGCTGCGATCATGCCCGAGATCGCATGGGCAAGGGCGATCGTCAGCTTCACGGATATTCCGGAAAGTTCCGCTGCGTGTGTGTTTCCCCCGATCGCGAGAATGAAGCGTCCGTAGGCCAGGCGGTTCAGGAAGAACCACAGACCGATGCCCACCAAGGCCGCCGGGATCACCACCCAGGGAAGCGGTCCGAGGAAGGTGGTGTTGCCGAAAGCCTTCACGGACGCCGGTATGCCGTAGAAAGGCTGGGCTTGGGTAATGCCGAGATTTATTCCCTTGAACAGCGAGAGATTGGCGAGCGTGATGATGAACGCCGAGATCCCGGTCAGCGCGACGATGATGCCGTTCAGCAGGCCGGCAACGAGGCCGACCGCAAGGGCGAGAACCGCGGCAAGCAGAACCGGCAGATGGAAGACCTCCATCATCCCGGCGAAGCTTATCGCCGCCAGTCCCCCGATCGCGCCGACGGAGAGGTTCATCTGACCGATCGCGATGATGATCATCTGCGAATACGCGACGAGTGCGTTGACCGAGATGGCAAGGAGGAGAACCTGGATATTGTACCTCGAAAGGAAGTTCGGACTGAACCAGGCAATGACTGCGATGGCCAGCGCGGTCACGACCGAGAGCCCGAGCCAGTCAGCCCTGCCAAGACGAGCAAGGATGCCTCTCACAACATTCTCCTCCGCGCGAGAAACACGCGGCGCCCGTGATCCAGAATGACCGCGATCAGCAGGACCACGCCAAGTATGGCCTGCACCCAGAACGCTCCAATCTGCTGCAGCAGGAGCCCGCTGGTGAGGACCGTCACCAAGACTGAGCCAAGGAAGGTCCCGACCGGCGAGGCCTTGCCTCCCGTCAGCAGGGTTCCGCCGAGAACCGGGCCGAGAAAGGCCGGCAGCAGCCAGTCCTGGCCAAGCTGCCCGGCCATGGAAGGTATTGCGGCGCCGGTGCGGGAAACGAGCAGCACCGCGGCAAGCGCCGCGAGAAGGCCGGTCAGTGCATGGCAGAGCACGAACACCCGATTGACGCTGATGCCTGATAGCTCCGCTGCCTCGGGACGCGCCCCCGCTGCCAGCATTTCGCGTCCGATCGGCGTCAGCCGATAGAGCCCGGCCATCGCCAGCGTCGCAAGAATGGCCACGATCAGGAGAGGCGAAACGGCGCCGAAGACCTTCATGTGCCCGAACTCGGATACGACCGGCGGCAGTTCCCTGAAGGATTCGGCGTGTGTCAGGAAGATCATGCCGCCGAAGAAGATGCTCATGGTCGCCAGCGTGATTATGAAGCTGTGAAGTCCCGAGCGGGTTACGAGCCATCCGTTCACGAAGCCGAGGAAACCGCCGACGGCCAGCGCACCGGGTAACGCCAGCGGCCACGGAAGCCCGACGACCTGGATCAACCAGCCACCGGCCATGGCGGCACAGACACCGATCGCCCCGACGGACAGGTCGAGCCCGCCCGTGACGATCACGGCCATCATGGCGAGGCCGGTCACGATGTTTATGGCCGCCTCGCGGCCCATCGCAAAAAGGTTGAACTTCGAAACGAAGCCGGGCATCGCGATCGTGAATAGCGTCGAGAACAGGAGGATCAGCACCAGCAGCCCGAACTCGTTCGTCAGATAGAACCGCGAGCGTCGCGCAGCGGCGCCGGGCGGTGCGGAATCCGCCTCGTGAAGGGACGCCTCGTTGCTCTGCATTTCGACCTGAGGGTTCATTCCAGAGCCCGCCTCGCCCTTGGCACGCATTCGCATTGATACCGGAACCAGTCGCGCGTCACGCTCCGCGGCCTCGAAGGTTCGTGCATGGCCCGCGACGCTCGCGGACCATGCGCCATCGCCTCTACTTGGCGCAAGTCAGGTAGGTTTCCTGAAAGCTGGCAAAGATCTTCTTTGTGATCTTCTGCATCGAAGCGACGTAATCGTCGACCTGCTCAGGGCCCGCGAAAACGGTCCCGGAGTTGATGAAGCGGTCGGTCAGAGCGTTCTTCTTCCACGGCGCATCGGCCTTGGGCTTGCAGCCGTTCCGGAGCTTGTCCGCCGCGAACGAACCGATGTATGCTTGGCCGTAAGGGTTCTGCAGCATCGTGCCCATCAGGTAGCCGTCCTTGATCGCCTTCAGAACTGTCTCGTCGTGATCGATCGCGACCATCTTGATCCGCTTGTCGCCGATCCGCCGGAGCGCATTCGCGGCAACCACCGAGGGCACCCAGGCGGTCGCGATGATGCCGTCGACGTCGTTCGCATGGGCAGCGAGATAGGCATTGATCTTTTCTTCCGCCGGCCCGGGTGCATCGATGTCGGCTATCGTCTGGACTACCGTGGCACCGTCTTCCTTGGCAGCCTTGTTGACGGCATCAATTCGTAGCTGCGTATTGGGATCCACGAGGAAGCCCGTAAGGTGAAGGATCCGCTTCTTGGTACCCTTCAGGCCTTCAAGGAGATGCTGCGTGCCGAGATATGCGGAGTGGCCCGTATCGGTGCCGAAGCAGAATGCTGCCTTCGACGGATCCTTAAAACAGCCGGCCAGGGCGATTACCGGTGCGCCGGTATCGGCAAGTTCGGCCACGGTGCTGACCGAACCGACCGGATCGCCCGGGAAAACAAGAAATGCGTTGTAGCCTTGTGTGACCAGGTTCTCGAGGAGGTTGTTCTGGGTGCTCAGTTCCCATTTCTGGGGCACCTTGAAGTCGGCAGCTCCAAGATCGAAGTCCTTTTTCGCATCGGCGCCACCTTGGGCCCAAGAAGCGAAGTAGGGGTGCGGGCCACCGGGCACGAGTGCCACCTTGGTATCGTTAGCGCTGGCGAGGCTGAGAGTTGTAGCGAGCACCGCGCCAGCCAGCGCAAATGTCTTCATTGCCGTGAACATGCATTTCCTCCCTTAATTCGAAAAAGCCCCGCAAGCCTGGGGTCGCAGAACACATGGATGCTAGTATACAAGTCTCTTGATGTCAAACGACAAGAGGCGTTACAATGGGTTCGGAGACCATGGAGCCGCAACGATGCCGCTGACCATTCCCGGGCGTGATGCACCCGCCGCCGGGCTGGAAGACCTGATACCGAGAATCGACCGAAGGCTGCCGGTGAGCTACCAAGTTTACGAGGCGCTTCGCTCTGGAATCATAAGCGCAAGGCTGCAGCCCGGCGCCTCGATCAGCGAAAATGCCCTTGTCCGCCAATTCGGCGTTTCTCGGACACCGATACGGGCCGCAATACAGCGCCTTTCCGAGGAAGGCCTGATCGACGTGTTCCCGCAGCAGGGTAGCTTCATTGCGCCGATCCGCCTTTCCGACATCATGGATAGTCACTTTGTGCGCCGGGCGCTCGAAGTGGCCATCCTCGACGAGGTTGCCGCGAACTGGTCGCCCGATAAAAGCGCTACCGCGAGAGCGAGCATCGATCGGATGTACGAACTGATCGCTGCCGGCGACGACGACGGCTTCCACGCCGAAGACGAACACTTCCACGAATTGATGGCCCGGTTCGCCGAGCGCGAAGGGGTCTGGACCGTCGTGCAGGCGGCGAAGACCCGGCTGACCCGACTTCACAGGCTCTTCGGACAAGCTTCGCGACTTCCGATGGTGGCCGAGGAACATCTGGCGATCCTCGATGCGCTCGACGCCGGCGATTTCGATCACGCCAGGAAGGCGCTGGTGGAGCATCTCGACAAGATCTTTACAATGCTTGACGAATTGCCTGACGAGTTGCGTGCCCACGTCCGCGGGTAGCGGTGTTTCCGGCAACCGCCGAACCGACTAAACGACCGGAACAGCGTAGGCCTTCCCCGATCGCCCGATTGCCCCCGGCTCTGCGAAACCACCGCGTTGCTGACCTACCACAGGTCGTCGGTCAGCAATGGCATCGTGCGCCTCCGTGTCGCGGGCTTTCATTGCATGCACCAAGATCTGTTCGCGAACGACTGGATCCGAGCGAGACGATCTAGGGGCGGCGTCAGTCGAGATGGAAGACCTGCTCCATCATCGCCCACCATTCGTCTTTCCTGCGATTTTCGAGGGGCCTCTGGCAGGGCATGCAAAGTGCCCACCAATCCGTTGTCCGAGGATCGTCAGCCATCTTCATCATGTCGGCACCGAAGTCGGTGCCAACGTACTCCCAATATCCGAAAAGCAGATTTTCCGGTTCCTTCAGAAAGATAGAGTAATTTCTGATGTTGCATGCGCGGATACAGCCGAGAATTTCGGGCCAGACAGCGGCATGCAGCTGCTTGTATTCTTCCACCCGGTCGGCCTGGAGTCCGATGACCATTCCCATCCGTTGCATCGTCGCTCTCCTTCCGGCGGTCTCCTGGTAAACTCGTCGACTATCTTGCAACCGATCTCGCGTAGTCTCAATCGTATAGATGAACCGGCTTGCCGCCCGATCCATGCGGTGAACGAAAAAGGGGCGATCGCACGTCAGCCATTCCTCGCTCGCGAGTGAGCAACGGCGTAGGGCGGGGGGCCGTTGCAGATGCCAATTTTACACCGCGGTCGGCCATCTGCTATCAGATCTGTTAAGCGGGGTGCCCGCTTCTGGATAGAAAGCCCTGCGCAGCCGACCGCTTCCCCGCCTAAACGGTTGGGCCAAGGCTGCGATGGATTTCGACTATCGCGCGTTCAAGCGACATCACGGCTGCCGCGAATTGTCCGTCGTGCCGGCGCACCTTGTGAGCCGCATCGGCGATGGAGACGATAATCTCCTGAGGGTTCGGCTTCGCTTCTCCCGGCGCTTTCGTTGCTCGGTCCAATTTGCGTCTCCGCGTCCGAAAACCCCGAGACTGCCGGACGATGGTCGCCTTCACATTGCGATGGGTCAATTGCGCGAAATCCAGCAAGATCCTCCTCACATCGCTCACTCAAAAATCAGGCCCCACATGCGCGGTTGCCTTCGGACAGTCGCCGCGCCGGTCCATCACGATCTAGTGGATTTTGGTTTCGACGCTGTCCGCCAACGTGTTGGAGATGAAGCAATAACGGTGGGCACGACGATGCACCTCTTCGAGTTTTTCGGGCTCTACAGTAAAGCCGGGATCGAATTTGACGACCGGATACAGATCAATCTGCGTCACGGACATCTGTCCTCTGGGGTTCTTGCCCAGATGCGCAACGGCGTGATCCTGGTAACTCGCGACCGGCCATCCCGCTTTGGCAGCCAGTGCGAGGAACGTCATCATGTGACAACTTGATACTGCCGCGGCGAGGGCCTGATTTTGTTGTTGTTTTCGGGAGTAATGCAGGACGGGCTGTTCACCGGCCGTGGCGCCAAGGGGCCTGAAAGCATTCTCTTCGGCCGATATTCTCTGAAGCTGTTGACGTTTGGTGAACAGCCTGTAGCTCGTTGTTTTGATCCACTCGGTCAGATGGGGCGGCAAGCAGAAGCTTGGGAAGACCTCGAAGATGGGGCAACGCGACATCCGGCGATTGCTGGTCATCGGGGCGACCGCGGTGATCCGCTGGGCCTCGCGCAGGGGCGCCCCGGCTGGCTCTTGGCCGGCGAGGATGCTGGAACGGAAGCCGGTACCCGTCGTGACGGTCGCATTGGCATTGCCCCCCGTATCCACCCACGCGAGCCGGTCTGTCACGACCCGCTGCTTCCTGGCTGCTTGACACCATTCAGCCGGAAAGCATTGCCCGCAGGCCCTTGTAGTCCTGAAAAACCAGGCCGGCATAGCTTTTCGGCCGGGCTATCCTGATCCTCGCGTCGAGATCGATCATTTCAAGCTGAAAGACCGCGCCGCTCTTCCCAAAATAGCTCGTGCCAAACTCGGGATCGGCGTTGACGAGCACTCCCATGCGCCAGGGGACAGTGCCGTCGAGAATCGCTATTGCCTGCCGTGCCCACTCCATCGCGCGCGAAGGCGCGCTCCTGTATGCCATCAGGCCCACAGAATCGACCTGCCGGGCGAGATCATCGAGGAAAGTTCGCCCTTGCCGGGCCTCGACGGAAGCGAAGAAGGGGTTCAGCGCCGCGTCGATGGGGATGCCACCGGTTTCGGACCTAATCGTTTCAAAGAGTTGAATGGTCTGCCGCACCAAAGCCTGCCTGCCGAACGGGTCGCGCCATTGCGCAAGGGAATTCGCCTCTATGTCCAGAGAGAGACCATCGAAAATATCCGGATGACGCGCCATGGCAGCGAGAGTTTGCTTGATGAAACTCGGCATCGCCCGGCTCGTCGAAATCCATCCCGGATCACCGATTAGCGCATGCAGGACGCAGCTGTCTCGCTTGAACATTTCCAGCTGGGCGGTCGTCTCGGCCTCGCTCGAGGCGAACTTCGCCATCAGGGAACCGTATAGGGACAGAAGAATCGTATCCACCCCGATGCTCTTGGCAAATTTCCGCAGATCCGCCAACCCATTCTCGTCAACGTTCCAGACCCACAGCGCCTTTCGCAGGGCACGAAACCGCGCCATGTCACCGCCAGTGGAGGCAAGCGCAAACCCTCGTCCGTTAAACGCCATGCCGGATGCGGCAGCGGCGAGACCGGCAGCAAACTGCCTCCGACGCAACCTGACCGGGCTCAACTTACAACCATTGCTTTGGGGGCCCGGGGGAGCAGCATCCCGTGGCCGTATGGAATTTGAAACGGTCGACTTAGTCCAGCCAGCACTTGCCAAACGCACACCCGGAAATGGTGACCTTCTGCATGAGGGCGAACGGTGGATTGTTCTCGAATAGAATTCGCGCCAGACGCGAGCGGTTGCGCGGACCGATGCCGCTCTGGAAATCTTCCGGCAGCGCGCCGGCAATCTGCATGACCTTTTCGATCACGCCGACCGCGTACTGGTTGCCCGACCTTACACTGACCTTGGTTCCGCTTCGGACCGGGAAGAGATAGCTTTCAGGAAGATAAGCAAGGACGAATTTCTTGCCCCCTCGTGTTTCAAGGAGTTCGTCGCCACGCGAAACGACCTGTCCCACCGCCGCGATCTTCGGGCCCACGATGCCGGATGCAGTTGCGCGGACCACGCCTTGGTCATACATGGCGTCGAGCCTGGCGATGGCCGCCGTCGCCTGTTTCTGCGACTTGGCGATCATTACCAGTTCCCCTCGGCTCGCTTCGAGCTCTGCAGAAAGCTCGGCGACCTTCTGTGCGGCGTCGAGACTGCTGTTTAGGGCTTCACCCTTGATGCGCATGGGTACCAGACCCTTATCGGTGGCCCGTGAAAGCTCGACCGCGGCCCGCCGGGTCTGGCTCGCCGTTTCGTTGGCCAACGGAAGAAGCTGCTCTATGGAAGCAGCCTTGGCCCGCAGTTCGATGTCGCGATAGCTGAACTCGCTGTTGCGAAGCGAGAGATCAGCAAGCGTCTTGACTGTCTCGAAGGACTCGATCTGCACGAGGGGATCTCCCTTTTTGATCGTGTCCCCCTCGTGGACCAGCACGGCCGTAATCATCCCGGGATATCGCGCGGCGACGATCTGGCGCTCGCTCATTACGACACCGTCCGCCGACAGCACGAACATGCCGCCCAGGAAATAGTAGGAAAGCAGGCAGACGAAGGCGCCCAGCAGGCACAAGTAGAATACCCGACCGAAACGCCCGGTCGACGATCGCGGCTCGGTGTCCAGCCTGTCGAACCGCACGGCCTTTCTAAGGTGTCGCATGTCCTGTTACCTCACCACGCCCTGCTGCGCCGGACCTTGCCCGGCACGTAGTTGTCGCCATGGGAACCGAAGAGGAGCCACTCCTGAAGATAGGCAAATGCCCGCAATGGCCGCATGACGAATGCCATGAACACGGAATAGGCAGGCAGGAACGGCAGGATTCGCCAGAACACCCGGCGACCGCTCACCTTTGAGGCAAGAGCCAGCATCCCGACGTCGAGAACGAAGAGCCCGGCCTGCATCGCAAAAAGTATCGGAATGACCTGCGCTCCGTTGGACACCACAAGTCCGATTATGTAGGCGGGAAAGACGAAGGCCGCGACGACGTTGAACAGCAGAAAATCCCATTGATGAAGCGCCTCGGACAGCGAAAACTTCTTGTCGAACGGAAACAGCAGGCGACGGTGCTTGCGGAAGCGGATCCAGACGGCATCTCGTTCCCAGCGAAGGCGCTGACGAAGGTAAGCGTATGCGGTGGCTGGGACGTCCGTATAACAGACCGACTCCGGTGCAAACGCTATCTGCCACCCTGCCTGTCGCAGCCGCATGGTGACATCGAGGTCTTCTCCGCCACCCACATCAAAGGCGCCGACGGCCTCCAGCGCCGACCGACGAAACGCGCTGAAGGCGCCGGACGCACAGGAGACCTGCCCGATCATTTCACTGAAGCGCTTTCCGACGGAAATTGACTGAAGATATTCGATTTCCTGGATCTGGGTAACGAGCGTCGCGGTCGCGTTGCGCGGCACGATGTCACCGCAGACGGCGCCCACTCCGGACATCCGCAATGGGCTGATCAGGCGCTCGATCGCGTACCTGTCGAACGAGCAGTCGCAATCGACATTCACGACGATATCGGCGCGCGTCAGGTTCAGTGCCAGATTTATGCCGCTGGATTTGCCGCCGCGCGCATGTGTCGAGACGATGCATTTCGCCTCGCCGCGCTTGACGATTTCGGCCGAGACGGAAGCCATGGCATCGGACGAGCCGTCGCTGACGATCACAATTTCGAACCCGCCAATGGATTGCTCCCGGAGCGATCGGATACAGGCCCGGATGGATCCGGCCTCATTGTGCCCGACGATGACGATACTCACCGAGGGAGGCGCGGCTGCCCACGCGCGTCCTTCAAGATCCGCCTTCTTCCTAGGCGCGGTGAAAGCGAGCGCGACGAACGGCAGCACGTAGCGCGGCACGTCGAAGATCAACACATACCAGAAGAGGCTGATGAGGCTGGCAATCGTCTGGGATGCCAGCCACAGCATCCCAAGCTGCGCATCACTCACTGGCGGTTTCGCCTCCGGCGCTCCATACGATTTCGAACCGGGGCGTCAGTCGCTCCGAAAGAACCAACTGCGACTTCTCGAAGATCTTTTGGGAATCCTGCCTGAAAGCCTTGTGGCTCATCGAATGTACGAAGACGTAGTCGCCGCTGCGAAGGGACTCGACCACTGCGACGTCCGCCAGCAGGCCTTGCAGCCTGTCAAGAAAGAGTCCGCGCAACTTCTCGAATGTGGCCTCGCCCTTTTGTTGCGCGATGTCCTGTCGGGCCTCGTATTCAAGGCGCACCACGAAACGATGATCATCTGTCAGGGTCGTCTCGCGACCGGTGGCTTCGATATGTTTGCGCAATATCGGCGGAAGCCCGTCGAATGCGACGGCCGCAAGCGAGAGTCCGTCAGCCGGAGCGCTCGCCAGACCGGTGACAGCGTAGCCGGACAAGGAATAGGCATGAATGTCGACGGTTTCGACAAACTCGCCGTCGATCTTCGACGTGCAATCCTGGCAGATGAAAGCAGCGACCGGTTCGGTGGTGGCGTTGCCACATGCACCGCAGACCTGCACGTCGGCGGGCTTGTCGTAGTCCTTGCCGTAGTGGCGCAACTGCTTCCTGCACTTCGGGCAGATCAGCATGCTGCCTTGGCGATATTGCTCCTCGGGACCGCAATGGGCGCAGCTGTAATGGTGCACGAAGGCGCTGTTGGAGAGCCAGGCCGATCGACAACTCGGGCATTCCTCCCGCGCCAGCATTCGGTGAGAGCGACATTTCGCGCACACCATGTGCCGGTCGACGAACCGCCTGTCGAGCATGCCGGCGTTGGCCAGCGCCTCGGCCAGCGCCGTAACGAAACGTGTATCCTGAAATCCCTGATAGACATGGAAATATCGAGATTGCGGACTTCTAAGCGGCGTCAGATCCTCGTCCGAAACGAACATGCGTGCCAACATGCGCAGGCCCGGCGTCGCGGGTCTGCGGAAGCTTTCCCTCAGAAGCGCGCGCCGCATGCGGAATTTTTGGATGACCGCCGCGGTTTCGCGCCACGAGTTGGGATCATCGACGACGAATTGCGCGTCCGCGAGGTGACTGGCGCGGCGAGAGACATTGATTATCGGAACGAGAAAATATTCGCTCGCGCTTCGAAACTTGTCGAAATCTGTGTTCACACCGGGGTTCGCCAGGATGACCGCATCAACCTCTCCGTCCTCCACCAGTGTGAAGAAGTGATCCAGATGGAGCGAATGCGGCAGGATCGACATCGAGAAATGCGCAACGCGGGGCGTCCCGATGCCATAGGCTTCCCACACTGCCCGGCACCGCTGCGAAGCCAATGCCGCCGATTGGAGTTCAGATTCTCGCGATGGCTTCTGGAACCCGCTTCGCGCTTCGCTACTATCGAAAGGCATTTTCGCGTCCCTATTAACCAATTTTTACACTAGCGCCCCTGGGAAAGCTAAAACAAATCGGCCAATCGAACGAGCCGTTTACGGCGAAGGTCTTATGTCAACTTCAGTCAGCGAGGCTCGTTAGTCTACGTCAAGGCCCTGAAAGGGCGCGGACTGGCCATTCCCTGCAGGATCTGCAGCAGTCGTCTTTGCAATCTGCCTGGAATTCGGTGCAGCGCCGGCGTGTCCGCAAGGGTGCGGGCGGCACGCTTGGCCGTCGACGGCATCCACCTTACCGATGGCCAGAAGGCCTGGTACGTGAAGAAGGACGCGACACTCGGCGGCGACATGAAGCGCGAATACCCTATGCCGATCGCGATTCCGGCGGACAGCGTGATTACGATCATTCGATCCTTGCATGAAAAGAGTTCCTCGGACGTCTGAAGACCACCGGAATGCCGATCCGCAAAATGCTGCGCTACCCGGAACTGCGGGCCGAAGGCGAACGCACCGGGCCCGTGAGAGCGGCGGTGCAAAATTCGACCACGGTAGCGGCGGGATAGTCCCACTTCGGGCGGCGTAAAAGATGGGATGGTTGCCGCCCTCTCCAGACGGCATCGCAGTGTGCCATGGTGGTGTTGTGAAAAACCACCAAACGGAAAGGACGGCAACCGTGACCAAGGATATGATGATCGGGGTGGACCTGGCAAAGGCGGCATTTCAGATCCACGTGGCAACGATGAGCGGACAGGTCGTGGTTCGCAGGAAGCTTTCGCGTTCACAGTTCCGGACGTTTGTGGCTGAGCAGACGCCGGCAGTCGTTGTGATGGAGGCTTGTGGTAGTGCGCACTACTGGCATCACCATACCGGCCAGCGACGTCTCAAGGGTCGCAACCAGAGGCCTGACAGAAGTCTGCGTTCGATCACATGCCTCAAAGGGCAGAAACTTCTTGCATTGAGGGCGGCAACCACAGAAGTCGTCCACCTAGAAGTCCTTTCTGCGATTGCAGCAGGGAGGATGAGGGGATCTATACCGTGGAACTTTATCTGAAGGTCCGTCTGGCCTGCTCGGAAGGGATGACGCAGCGCCAGGCGGCGAAGCATTTCAACATATCGCGCGACACGGTTCGCAAGATGGTGGCGTATTCGGCTCCGCCAGGGTATCGACGCCGGTCCCCGGTGCGGCGGCCGAAGCTCGATGCGTTCGTTGCGACCATCGATCATTGGCTGGATGAGGACAGACAAGTGCCGCGCAAGCAGCGCCATACGGCGAAGCGGGTTTTCGACCGTCTTCGTGAAGAGTGCGGGTTCACCGGCGGCTACACGATCATCAAGGATTACATGCGCGAGCGAGAGCAGCGCCGCCAGGAGGTGTTCGTGCCGCTGTCGCATCCGCCAGGGCATGCGCAGGCTGATTTCGGCGAGGCGATGGTGGTGATCGGCGGCGTGGAGCGCAAAGCACATTTCTTCGTACTCGACCTGCCGCATAGCGACGCCTGCTATGTCCGGGCCTATCCGGCGGCGGTGTCGGAGGCGTGGGTCGACGGCCACATCCATGCGTTCGCCTTCTTCGGAGCTGTGCCGCAATCGATCGTCTATGACAACGATCGTTGTCTTGTCGCCAAGATCCTGCCCGACGGCACGCGCAAGCGAGCCCGCCTGTTCAGCGGATTCCTGTCCCATTACCTGATCCGGGATCGCTATGGCCGCCCCGGCAAAGGCAACGACAAGGGGAATGTCGAGGGTCTCGTCGGCTATGCCCGGCGCAACTTCATGGTGCCGATCCCGCAGTTCGCGACATGGAATGCCTTCAACGACTGGCTGGAGGAGCAATGCCGTAAGCGTCAGCGCGATAGGCTGCGTGGTGAGAGCGAGACGATCGCGGATCGACTGCAGCGCGATCTTGCTGCCATGCGCGCGTTGCCTGCTTCGCTCTTCGATGCCTGCGACCAGGCCAGCGCTCGTGTCACGGCCCAGTCGCTGGTGCGCTACAAGACCAACGACTATTCCGTCCCTGTCGCCTATGGCCACAGACAAGTCTGGGTCAGGGGCTATGTCGACGAGGTGGTAATCGGCTGGCGCGGCGACATCATTGCCCGCCATCCCCGCAGTTGGGAACGCGAAGACGTCATCTTCGATCCGCTGCATTACCTGCCGCTGATCGAGCAGAAGATCAACGCGCTGGATCAGGCAGCACCCTTGCAGGGCTGGGATCTGCCCGGAGAGTTCGCCACGCTGCGTCGCCTGATGGAGGCGCGCATGGCAAAGCACGGCCGGCGTGAGTATGTGCAGGTGCTGCGGCTGCTGGAAAGCTTCGAGCTTGCCGACCTGCATGCGGCGGTGAAGCAAGCCCTGCAACTTGGTGCTATCGGCTTCGACGCCGTCAAACATCTGGTTCTGTGCAGGGTGGAGCGCCGGCCGCCGAGACTGGACCTGTCCATCTACCCATACTTGCCGAGGGCGACGGTCGAGACGACATCGGCGAAGGCGTACATGCGTCTTCTCTCAACGAATGCCGGAGAAGCGGCATGAGCGGCGAGGCCTCCGAGATCCTGCTTTCCCATTATCTCAAAACCCTCAAACTGCCGACCTTCCTGCGCGAGCACCAGAAGCTGGCGCGGCAATGTGCCACCGAGGGCGTGGATCATGTCGGATATCTCACCCGCCTCGCCGAGAGGGAGATGATCGAGCGGGACCGCCGCAAGGTCGAGCGCCGGATCAAGGCGGCGAAGTTCCCGGTCGTCAAAAGCCTCGACAGCTTCGACTTCGCCGCCATCCCGAAGCTCAACAAGATGCAGGTATTGGAACTGGCACGCTGCGAATGGATCGAGCGCCGCGAGAACGTCATCGCACTTGGTCCCAGCGGTACGGGCAAGACCCATATCGCCCTCGGTCTCGGCCTGGCCGCGTGCCAGAAGGGCCTATCCGTCGGCTTCATAACCGCAGCCGCTCTCGTCAGCGAGATGATGGAGGCCCGCGACGAACGGCGTCTGCTACGATTCCAGAAACAGATGGCCACCTACAAGCTCCTCATCATCTACGAGCTGGGCTTCGTGCCCTTGTCCAAGACCGGCGTGGAATTGCTGTTCGAGCTGATCTCGCAACGCTACGAACGTGGCGCGACGCTGATCACCAGCAATCTGCCGTTCGATGAATGGACGGAGACGCTGGGATCCGAACGCCTGACCGGCGCACTGCTCGATCGCGTCACCCACCACGTCAACATCCTCGAGATGAACGGCGAAAGCTATCGCCTCGCCCAAAGCCGCGCCCGAAAGGCAGGCTGAAACCCTCACAAAAATTGCCGAAGCCGCAAGCGGGAAACTCTGGTCGGGCTACGCCCTCCCGACGTTCCCCGCTTGCGGCGCCAAGTGGCCTACTTTTGCGCCGCCCAATGGCCTGGTTTTGCTCCGCCGTTGACAGAGCCGCAATTCTCCCATTGCCGTGCAGCGATGATCTGAGGGAAGTTGAGCTGCGACGAGCCGGCATTGTCGAGGTGGCGCAATCCGGCAACGTCTTTGCCACTCCGCCGGCGAACGTGGTCGATGTCACCGAACCGGCAGATCATGCTCGCCACGACGGCGACGGGGCTGTCGCCATTGCGTCGAGAAGGCTGCCGGACCCATCTCACGGTGCGGGCACTCCAGCGCCTCGCGCGCCGGAAACAGCACATCCCCCTGGCGGCGGTGAGGCCTGTCGCTCTTGATCCCGGCCGGACTGACTGTGGAGAGCGTTTCCGAATTCAGCGATAAGATCGTGATCACGCAAGCGACCGAACCGGCGCGCTTGCCGAGTGGATCCAGTTCGGTGCGGCCTGAGTAAGGAGCGCTTAATCGATCGATTTTCTCGAATGGTACAAGCTAAATGATTTGTTAGAAAGATTGATCCAAATGCGTCATATCGGCGTGCGTGGCACGTTATCTCGCGACACCCTTCCCGACCGGCCCTGCTGCCGGAACCCACACTTTCTTCCAGCCGCGGAAGCTTGAGCCGATCGGACGAATCCTGCCGGGGCTTCTACTGTGCGCGGCCGTCACGGCAGCCGCCTATGGGCTGGCTGCGATCGAAGCCTATCTGCTCGGCCAGGCGTGGCTGGAGGTACTGGTGCTGGCGATCCTTCTCGGCACCGCGGTGCGGATGATCTGGACTCCGTCGGAGCGCTGGAGGCCGGGCATCAACTTCAGCGCAAAGCTGGTTCTGGAGATCGCCGTTGTCCTCCTCGGCCTGTCCGTCAGTGCGGCGACTATCCTGTCGATCGGGCCGGACCTCCTGATCGGCATCGTCGTCATCGTTGCCGTGGCGATCACGGTCAGTTTCAGCATCGGCCGGTTGCTCGGCCTGCCGAAACGCATGGCGCTGCTGGTTGCCTGCGGCAATTCGATCTGCGGAAATTCGGCCATTGCGGCCGTGGCGCCGGTCATCGGAGCCAACAGCCGCGACGTTGCAGCCTCGATCGCGTTTACGGCAGTGCTCGGCGTGATCGTCGTGCTCGGTCTGCCGCTCGTCGGCGTCGGGCTCGGCATGTCGGGCCTGCAGTTCGGTGCGCTTGCAGGGCTCACCGTCTATTCTGTGCCGCAGGTCATCGCAGCCGCGGCACCGCTCGGTGTCACCGCCGTGCAGACCGCGACCCTCGTCAAGCTCGTGCGAGTGCTGATGCTCGGCCCGGTCTGCTTCGTGCTCGCGCTTCTGGCACACCGCTTCGAGGCAGAGGACGGGATGGCACCTCAAAGCAAGGGTAAGAGGGCGTGGCCGCCTGTTCATCGCCTCGTGCCGTGGTTCATTATCGGCTTCCTGGCGCTGATCGTCGTGCGTTCCTCCGGCATCGTGCCCGCGGCCGTTCTGACACCGACCTCGCACCTTGCGACGGTCCTTACGATCATCTCGATGGCGGCCCTGGGGCTCGGCGTCGACGTGCGGGTCGTCGCCCGCGCCGGCGGTCGCGTCACTGCGGCGGTGGTGCTCTCGCTGGTGGCGCTCGGCACCATCAGCCTCGGCCTCATCCATCTGGCTGGACTGGCCTGATCCCACTCAGGCGTTGCCGTCGGAGATGTGCTGCGGCCCGCAGGTCACGGCGATGACGGCAAGCACGGCGGCGGCGATCGACGAGGCGCCGTGCAGACATTCGGAGAGAGAGAATTCGCACCGCCGTTCCAAAGACGCGAACGGCGGTGTGCCGCTTTCGGCGGATGCGAACATTACAGGAAACCGTCACCGTTCACGCCCAGGTCGAGGGCCTGTTCAACAGGCAACGCAGCCTCCTCGCGCCGGCCCGTTTCAAACAGGCCTGCGGCACCGCTCTCGCCACGCGGCCCGGACGGAGCGCACCGCTCACCGGACGCCGCAGCGACGCGAGCGGCGGCTTGCCGGGCAGCCGGGTTATGCCTTGTGAGCCGCGTTGTCGACGGAAAGCTCGAAGCGTTCTTCCGGGAAGAACTTCTCGAGCCTTATGTCTGCGGTGCGGGCATGTCCTTCCATGCCCTCCAGGCGCGAGATGTGGGCTGTCGCCTCCGCCACGGGCCTGGCGCCTTCCCTTGTGGCGCGCTGCCAGGTCACGGTCTTCATGAACTTGTGCACCGACAGTCCGCCCGTGTAGCGGGCCGAACCGGAAGTCGGGAGAACGTGGTTCGGGCCGGATGACTTGTCGCCGAACGCGACCGTCGTTTCCTCGCCCAGGAAGAGCGAACCGTAGGAGCGGAGGCGGCCGAGCCACCAGTCCAGGTCTTCCGTCTGGACATGCAGATGCTCGGGCGCATAGCGATCGGCGACCTCCGCCATCTCCTCGCGGCTGTCGCAGAGGATCACTTCGGCATAGTCGCGCCAGGCGGCCTCGGCGTTCTTCGCGTTGAGCTCGGGCAGCTGCGCGATCAGGCCGGGAACTGCGTCGATGACGGCCTCGGCCAGGCGGCTATCGCTGGTCACGAGCCATACGGGCGAGTTGTAGCCGTGCTCGGCCTGTCCGACGAGGTCCCAGGCGACAAAGTGCGGATCGGCCGTCGAGTTGGCGATGACGAGGGAATCGGTCGGTCCTGCGACCATGTCGATACCGACCTTGCCGAAGAGGATGCGCTTGGCCTCGGCGACGTACTGGTTGCCGGGACCGACAATTATGTCGGCCTTCGGCGTGCCGAACATTCCGAATGCCATGGCGGCAACGCCCTGCACGCCGCCGAGGTTGAGGATCCGGTCGGCGCCGCACAGATCCATCGTGAAGAGCGTCGCGGGTGATATGCCGACGCCGGGTCGCGGCGGCGAGCAGGCCGTGATATGGGCAACGCCCGCGACCCTGGCGGTCGTGATGGTCATCATCGCCGATGCGATGTGGCTGTAGCGGCCGCCCGGCACGTAGCAGCCGGCGGCGCCGACCGGAATCTGCTTCTGGCCGGCGCGGAAACCCGGCAGGATCTCGATAGAGCAGTCCGAGATCGTGCCCTTCTGGGCCTCTGCGAAGCGCCGGATATTGTCGTGCGCGAAGCGGATGTCGTCCTTCAGTCGTTCAGGAACATGCTTCCGGGAAGTCTCGATGGCCTGCGGCGAGACGACGATCTCGTCTTCCCACCGGTCGAGTTCGCGGGCAAAGCCGCGGGCGACCTCGTCGCCGCCGCTTTCCAGCCGGTCGAGCATGGACTGCACTCTGGCGCGAACCTCCTCGTGTCCGCTTTCGGCGGTCTGGACCGCCTTCTTCAGGTATCTGATCGACATGACAACCTCTGCAAACTTCTGCGCCGGCGGACCGGGCGCGATTACATCTTGCCCTTCCACGGGACCAGCTTGCGTTCCAGCGCACGCATCATCAGATCGAAGAGATAGGCGATCGCCGCGATGACGAAGATGCCCATGATGACAACCGGCGTCTGGAGGAACTGAGAGGCCGACAGCACCATGTAGCCGATGCCCTTGGTGGCCGCGACCATCTCGGCCGCCACCAGGGTCGTCCAGCCGAAGCCGATGCCGATGCGCATGGACGTGAGGATTTCAGGCATGGCCGATGGCAGGATGACGTGGCGCAGCACCTGCCACCTGGTGGCACCGAAGGAATAGGCCGCATGGACCTGCTCGATCGCAGCTGAACGCACGCCGGCGCGCGCGCCAAGCGCGACGGGCGCGAAGACCGAGAGGAAGATCAGCAGGACCTTCGAAGTCTCGCCAATCCCGAACCAGATGATCATCAGCGGCAGATAGGCAAGCGGAGGAATTGGTCGGTAGAACTCGATCAGCGGGTCGCAGACCCCGCGTACCTTCGGGCTCATGCCCATGCCGAGACCGAGCGGAATACCGATCAGGCAGGCGAGCATGAATGCGCTGAAGACGCGGACCGTCGAGATCAGCACGTGCTCCCAGAACGGCGTTCCGGTGAAGCCTTCGTTCCATATGGCGATGAATTTCCGGACGATCGACTGTGGAGAGGGGACGAAGAGCGGTTTCACCCATCCCATGGTCGTGACAAGCCACCAGACCAGGAGCAGGACCGCGATCGTCGCCAGGCTGAGCCAGACCGTGTCACCCGAACCCGGGACGCCGTAGGTCTCGCCGGGCTTTGTGGGACGTTCGCGTGACAGTCTTGCGATCAGGTCGCCAAAGCCGCCACGTCGCGTCACGGATGGTTTCTGAATGCTGCGGGCTTTCATGCTTCCTCCTCCTCGTCGGCAAAGATGATGCCGAGCACTTCTTCCCGAAGGGCTATGAACTCGCTGGAGGCCTTGACCGAACGAGCGCTCCGCCCTTCCAGGAACAGGCGCGAGAACGGCAGGTCGAACTCATGGGCGATCCGGCCGGGTCGCGGCGACATGACGACGAGCCTCGTTCCCATGAACAGCGCTTCCTCGACGCTGTGCGTGATGAAGAAGACCGACTTTCCCGTGTCGTTCCAGACGCGGAGAATGAGTTCTTGGGCCTTCTCGCGCGTCAGCGCGTCGAGGGCGCCGAGCGGTTCGTCCATCAGAAGGACCTTGGGATCGCAGGTCAGGGCGCGCGCGATGCCGACGCGCTGCTGCATTCCGCCCGAGAGCGCGTAGACGGGCGAGTTCTCGAAGCCCTTCAGCCCCAGAAGCTCGATATAGCGATCGCCGACCTCGTAGCGTTGCTCGCGGGAACGTCCCTGCAGCATCAGCCCGAAGGCGACGTTGTCGCGCACATTCAGCCAGGGCAGCAGGGCGTGCTTCTGGAAGACGACGGAACGGTCGGCTCCCGGCCCTTCGACGCCAGATCCGTCCAGGAGGATCCTTCCGCTAGTCGGCGAAAGGAAGCCGGCGATCAGGTTGAGGAGCGTCGACTTGCCGCAACCGGAAGCTCCCAGCGCCACGACGAAATCGCCGTCGTCCATCTTCAGATTTATGGCCTGCAGCGCCTCTGTAGAAGGACGCCCTTCGACGCCCGGATAAACCACCGACGCGCTGTCGATTTGAAGACCCATCTCGCACTCCTCCATGCGTTCGCTTCGTCCCGGCTCCGCAGTTCGCGGAGCCGGGAGGGTTCGTTCCTCAGCAATCGTGCCCTATTGGAGCGCTTCCTTGAGGTACTTCACGGTCACGAAACGTGAGTAGTCCTTCAGGACGTGATCCAGTCGGCCCGCGGATTTCAGGAACTCGGCCGTCGCCTTTATGGTCTTGGGAAGCGTCCCGCCCATCCACTGCTCCTTGACCTGTTCGGAGAGCGGCAGGAACGTGTAACCCTTGATGGTGTCCGGCACCTGGGCGGCGTCGGCTCCGGTTTCCGCAGCGATCGCCTTCACGGGGGCGCTGTCGGCTGTCCATCCCTCGGGATCCTTTAAATAGGCCTGGTTCGCATCCTCGACCGTTCGCATGAATGCGACAAGCGACTTTTCGTGCGATTGCGCGAACTTCTTGTTCACCACCCAGGCATTGAAGGTCGGATAGCCCCACTTGGCGACCTGATCGGCGCCGACAAGACGCTTGCCCGTCTTCAGGATCTCGCTTTGCGCCGGCGGCCAGACGAATGCGGCATCGATCGCGGACTGCTGCCATGCGGCGACGATCTGGTCCGGCGACATGTTCATTATGGTGACGTCATGCTCGTCGATGCCTGCGTGCTTCAGCGCCCCCATCAGCGAGAAGTGCGACGTCGAACCGATCGGAACGGCGACACGCTTGCCCTTCAGGTCGGCAAGCGACTTGATCCCGGAGCCGTCGCGCACGATCAGCGATTCTGACTTGCCGATGACGTAGTCGATCATGAAGACTTCGAGGTTGACGCCCTGCGTGGCCGCGATGGCGAGCGGCGATGAGCCGAGCTCGGCGACGCTGACGTCGCCGGACGCCATCGCCGCAATGACGTCGGTGCCCGACTTGAACTTGCGCCACTCGACGTTCCAGCCGGTGGCGGCAGCGTACTTGCCGTCATGGGCTGCCATCTGGGCCGGGGTCGGATCACCGAAGGTCGCGATGATGACGTTGTCTGAAGCCAGCGCCGCCGGCATCGCCACAGCCGAGGCCACAAGTCCGCCGATGACGGACATCAGGTATGTTCTGGTCATTTGCCATTCTCCCTCTTCAGATTCCCTTGTCGGGTTCACGAGCGGCATTGCCCGCCGCCCTGGGTTTTCGCCCGCCACGCGCGGGGCACTTGCCGGCCGGTCGCCAGAGGCGACGAGCACTTGCTCACGCGGAGGCGAACCTCACGACTGCATCCGCCAGGACATCGATCGTGTCGATCATCGGCAGGTCCTCCGGTATGGCGTCGTTGATGATCGAAAGCTCGCTGCAGGCAACGAGGAACACGCCGATGCCTTCCTCGCGCAGTTCGAGTGCCGCGTTCCTCAGCAGCTCACGCACCTCCGCCTGGCCACCACTCGTCTTGACGGCCCTGATGCATGCCAGCAGCGAATCCTGATCGGACGGATAGACCGTTTCCAGATCGCGAGCGGCGCAGGCGCGGTCGAATATCCCGGTGATCCTGACCGCCGGCGAGGCGAGGATGCCGATGCGGCGTTGGCCCGAGCCCGACGAAGCGCGTCCCGCCCCTGCGACCGCGTCGGCGGAGAGCTCGATCATGTCGAGAAAAGGAATTGAAACGGCAGCCCGGATGCGCGAAGCGTAATGGTGGGCCGTATTGCAGGGCATCGCCAGCGCCGCAACACCCACCGCCTCCAGCCGGCGCGCCATGTCGATGAGCACCGGCCCGGGGTCCTCGCCGGTCTTCTCGATCAGCGCCTTGATGCGGGAAGGAACCTGGGTGTTGTTGTCGACGAGCAACGGCACGTGGTCGCTGTCGTCGTCCGCGGGCGTCCTGGCGATGATGCGCGACATCAGCAGGACAGTCGCCTCGGGCCCCATGCCGCCGAGTATGCCTATGCGGCGCTTGGTCGGGCGGCTAGGCATCGACGCCGACCTTCAAAGAGGTTTCCGCGACAGCCGCAGCAATAATTTCGCCGATACGATGGCAGTCGGCGATCGAGAAAGTCAGGGGCAGTCGCATGTCGAATAGCACGGAGAGCGTGGCGTCCGTCAGCGGCAGATTCTGGGGTTCGAGATAGCGCCAGTTGCGGTGGGTGCTCGTGAAGCCCGTTGGTTCGGCACCTCCGAACCATTTTATCTCCACACCCATGGAAGCGCAGCGATCCACAAAGGCGCTCGCCGCCGCCGGCGACAGGCCGGGAAACATGAACTGGATCGAACTGCCGACATAGCGCTCCTGCAACGGCCGGTTCGGCAGATAGATGCCTTCGACCGGGCGAAGACGCGCTTCCACTGTCCGGTATCGCTCGTTCCAACGCGCGACATTGTCGTCCAGGCTGGCCAACTGGGTCCTGAGGATCGCCGCGCGCAGATTGTCCATGCGCCCGGAGAAGTTCGGCGTATCGAGGCGAACATCGGAGAAAATCGCGGGATCGGGAGCGGCGCCGTGCCGCTCGTAGAGCATGTAGGAACCCGACATCAAAATGGCGCGGGCCATGAGTTCGGCATCGTCGGAGGTCAGCAGCCCGCCCTCGCCGGAATTCAGATGCTTGTAGGTCTGGGTGCTGAAGCAGCCCGCAAGGCCGAAAGAGCCGCTCTTGCGGCCGTTCCAGGAGGCCCCCATCGTGTGCGCGCAATCCTCGATCACGGTCAGTCCCAGACGGGCCACCAGGGCCATCAACTCGTCCATGTCGGGCATGTGGCCGCGCATGTAGGAAAGCATCAAGAAGCGCGCGCCGGACTCGCCTGCCTTGCGCTCCAGATCGTCGAGGTCGGGCACGAGGTCCCGGGTGATCTCGAAGAACACCGGCCGTCCGCCGGCATTGACGATGGCGCCCGGCACTGGAGCGAGCGTGAACGAATTAGTCAGCACCGGCTCCCCGTGTCGCAGTCCCGCAGCACGCAGGACCACTTGCAGGGCGTAGCCGCCCGAGGCGCAGGCCAGCGCGTAGCGGCTGCCCTGGTAGCGCGCGAATTCCTGCTCCAGGAGCGCCGCTTCCGAAAGTTCGTCTCCGACAGTGTTGTAGCGGTGCAGGCGGCCGGAACGCAGGACTTCGACGGCCGCGGCAACGCCCTCCTCGCTGATCGGCTCCTGCTGCGTGAAGCTGCCTTTGAACGGTCGCAGTTTCATCGGAGCGCCTCCCTCTTTTGCCCGTCAGGCCGCCGCCATATCCTTCGCGGACGGAACGACGTCGAAGGCCGAAACGTAGCCGAACAATGCCGCAGATCCGCCCGTATGGACGAAGACCAGCCGTTCGCCCTTCCTGAACTGTCCCTTGCGGACCAGATCGATGAGGCCGGCCGCCCCCTTGCCCGAATAGACCGGGTCGAGAAGGATGCCCTCGAGTTGGGCAAACATCTCGATCGCCTCGATCGTGCTCGCGGCGGGGATGCCGTAGCCTTCGCCGACATAGTCGGAATTGGCGACCACGTCCTCGCGCTGGACGACGCCGGCGCAACCCAGCTTCTCCGCCGTCGCGCACGCGAGCTTGTAGACGTTCTCCTCCTGCTTGGCTTTCGGCGCACGCACGCCGATGCCGAGCAGAGGGATATTTGCGTTCATGGCCTTCAGGCCTGCGATCAGCCCCGCCTGCGTGCCGGCGCTGCCGGTCGCGTGGACGATGTGGTCGATCGTCAGGTCGCGCTCGTTCGCCTGCGACAGCAGTTCGAATGCACAGTTGACGTAGCCGAGCGCGCCCGTCGGGTTCGAGCCGCCGCCGGGGATCGTGTAGACCTTGCGCCCCTCATCGCGGAACCTGTTCGCGACGTCTTCCATCTCCGCGTTCATGTCGATCCCGCCCGGCCGCTTCTCCGCCGTCGCGCCATGCAGGTAGTCCAGGAAGACGTTGCCATTCTGGTTGTAGTCGGGGTCCTTCGAACCGGTGCGGTCCTCGAGCAGGATATGGCAGGCGACGCCCAGTTTCGCGGCAAAGGCCGCCGTCTGGCGCGCATGGTTCGATTGCGTCGCCCCCTGCGTCATGACCAGATCGGCGCCTTTGGCTTCCGCCTCGGCCATCAGGAATTCCAGCTTGCGCGTCTTGTTGCCGCCGGTCGACAGGCCCGTGCAATCGTCGCGCTTGATCCAGATTTCTGGTCCGCCCAGTTCCCGGGACAGTCTCTCGAGAGGTTCCAGCGGCGTCGGGAGATGCGCTAGATGAATCCGTGGGAAACGAGCGAGGTGCATGCCTTCCTCCATCAGTTAAATGCGTGATTGCCATGATGTACGGGAAAATTGCGATTGCAAATGCAAAATTCCGGGCACAATATGCGTTTTCTGCATTTTATGGTGACGCATGCGCCTTGAGTGGATCGAAGACATCATCGCCGTCCTGCGCGCCGGGTCGCTGAACCGCGCCGCGGAGCAACGCTTTCTGACGCAACCGGCTTTCTCGCGCAGGATAAAGTCGATTGAGGACTATATCGGCGTCGAGCTGATTGACCGTACCCACAAGCCGGCGCAGCTGCGGGGGCCAGTCGTCGAACAGCAGCAAAAGCTCGAACAGCTCGCCGCAGGCCTGCGCGACCTGCTCTACGCGCTGCGCCAGCAGGATCGCCAAGTTAAGAACAGGGTCGTCATCGCAAGCCAGCACGCGATCACCACCTCCGTCGCTCCATCTCTCATAAAGGAACTGGCGTCGGACCTCGATACGCAGATCCGGCTCAGATCCGCCAACCGGAGCGAATGCTTTACCCTCCTCGTGACGAAACAGGCCGACCTCACGCTCACCTATCGCTCGCCCGACGAGGACCTGCCGATCGGCGGCGAATTCCTG
This sequence comes from uncultured Alphaproteobacteria bacterium, assembly GCA_963838155.1. GTDB lineage: Bacteria > Pseudomonadota > Alphaproteobacteria > Rhizobiales > Rhizobiaceae > Pararhizobium_B. Next base: position 1,690 of record CAWIQE010000037.1, on the reverse strand, counting down.
GAGCAGATCGATTTCGGCGAGGAGCTCTTCGTGCCCGTCTTCGCCAGCGCTGGCCTCGGCGAGCTGAACGCACAATACAGAAGCGGCGAAGTCCCGGTCATCATCTATCCGCCGGACGTCTTTCTTGGTGAAGTGATGCGACGAGAGATACTACCGAGGTTGCGCGACCAGCTCTTCCTGAAGGAGAAAGCGGAAAGCGCCCTGACGCTCGCAGCCCTCCAGCTGGCGCTCGCCGGGGTGGGTGTGGCATGGGTTCCGCAATCGCTCGCCGCCAAGGAGATCGGCTACGGTAACCTGACGGAACTCAGCCATCTCTTCGGCCAAGCGCGGCTGCGGATCGGCGCGACCCGCCTGTCAGGCAGCAAATCGCCGGCCGAGCAGGATGTCTGGACCGTCATCCAGACCTTGGCGGCGAACCAGCAACGACCAGCAACTCACGAGGCCCCAAGATGACCCCGACCCTGCCCTGCCCGCCTGTCGACGAAGCCGGTCTCGCCGGTTATGGATCGAGGCTTCGACAGCGGGAAATTACGGCAGAGGCGGCGACGCGGGCCTGTCTCGATCGCATTGAATCGCTGGACGGCAAGCTCGGCGCGTTCGAGCATGTCGCAACCGAAGCGGCCCAGCAGACGGCCCGGGCGATGGACGAAATGCTGCGGGCAGGGACCGACCTTGGTCCGCTGATGGGCGTTCCGATCGCCATCAAGGATCTCTTTGCGGTCGACGGCATGCCGACCCGCGCCGGCTCCAACATCGACGTCTCGGACCTGATCGGTCCAGAGGGGAGCTTCGTCAAGTCGCTGAAGCGTGCCGGTTGCGTCATCCTCGGCAAGACGAAGACCGTGGAGTTCGCCCTCGGCGCAACCGGCGTCAACTCCGTCCGCGGGACGCCGTGGAATCCAACGGACGGTGCGGTACATCGTTTACCAGGGGGATCGTCGAGCGGTTCGGCGGTGGCGGTCGCCGCTGGTCTGGCGGCGCTCGCCATCGGATCGGACACGGGCGGCTCGATCCGCATACCCGCCGCCTTCACTGGCGTCTTCGGCCTGAAAACCACAGTCGGTACGTTTCCGACCGACGGGGTCTTCCCGCTCAGCCCGACGCTTGACAGCATCGGACCGCTTTGCCGAACGGCCGCGGACGCGGCGATCTTCTTCGAAGCGCTCACCGGCGAGAAATTCCTGGAGCGCCACCCCGGCCACCTGAGGCTCGGCCGACCTGCTACCTACTTCTTCGACAACCTCGACGGAGCCGTCGCGCAATCGATCGAGGCCGCCTTCGCCCTGCTTGGCGAAGCGGGTGTCGAAATCGTCGAGATCGATATTCCGGAGGCGCGGGAGCGCAGCGAAGTCATGCCCCCTCTGATAACCGGTGAGTTGATGGCTTCCCTCGGCAGGCGGAGGTTCCAGGACCGTCGTGCAGACATGGACCCGGCCGTGGCCGAGCGCGCCGCGTTCGCCATTGACCTCAGCGCCCTGGACTACCTCGACGCGCTCCGCCGCCACAGAAGCCTTGCCTTGGAAGCGGCAACCAGATTCGCCGACCTGGATGGCTGGGTCATGCCAACGATCCCGATAACCTCACCGGCGCTCGAGGCCGTTTCCGATCCGTCCGAAGCATTGCGGCTGACGCAGATCATCAATCAGAATACCCAGCCGGCAAACGTTCTCGGCCTCTGCGGCGTCAGCCT
>CAWIQE010000036.1:0-351989 GCA_963838155.1 uncultured Alphaproteobacteria bacterium | reverse complement strand
CGGATGCCGCCCTCGTATGGACTGCCTGTTCCCGCTTACGGACGGGAAGCAGCGACGGTCAGTGCCTGGATGCCCAGGCGTCGACCTCGCGCTCGGCCTCGTCCTTCGCCATGCCGTAGCGGGTCTGCAGCTTGCCGGCGAGCTGGTCGCGGCGGCCGCCGACCTGGTCGAGGTCGTCGTCCGTCAGCTTGCCCCACTGCTCCTTGGCCTTGCCGCGATATTCCTTCCACTTGCCTTCCAGAATGTCCCAATTCATCTGATTCTCCTGTCGAAATACGAACCCGATTCCCATGGTGTCGAAACGTGTGGCCGGGCGGCGATGTTCCGGCTTTCCTGCGCCGGGCGCAAAAAAAGACCCGGCGGAGATGTCCGCCGGGTCTCGCGTCGATCGGTTCGTTCGCTCAGTAGCCGTTCGGGCAGCTCGCCACGTAGGTGCGGCCGTAGCGGTCGCGGTAGCGGCACTGGTTGCTGCCTTCGGAAGCGTGGCCGATCAGGGCGCCCGCCGCGCCGCCTATGGCTGCGCCGGCCAGCGCTCCTTCAGCGTTACCGGACACGGCCGCACCGATGGCGCCGCCCGAAGCCGCGCCGACGGCGGCTCCCTGTTCGGTGGGTGTGCATGCGGCCAACGGGGCAATGCAAAGCACGGCAAAGATAGCCTTCTTCATTTTGAACTCCTCTTCCACAGGACTGGCATTAGGTCGTCCGAGCGCTAGTCCCGGAACGCGAGCGACCAAGAGATCGACGACATGGGGTGTGACGAGCGGACCCGGAGAGCCGAAACGCGGCCCTCCCGTTCGCTCGCCTGCCGGGCGGACCGGCCGGGACGGACAGTCACGGCTCTACCGCCAATACAGCGAACGGACATCGTACTCGGCATCAAGATTGTCCTCTCCAGGGTCAGTCGCCGGAACGAGTCACGGTGGGATTTGTTCCAGAAAGACAGGCGATTGTGGGCGGACGTGCGATCACGTTGCCTGTCGATCTGCAATAAAATCTGCAACGGAACCGATGCGCATCGCCGGATCGCGGAAAGACCGGCATGCCGGCCTCGCCGCGACCGCGTTGCCCGAACGGCGCGCCGGCAACGGCGGAACAAATCGACGGGGCTTCCGTTTATCGGGCACTGCTGAAAAGGAGAAAAGCGATGAATGCGATCATTTATCTTGTCGGCCTGGTGGTCGTTGTCGGGTTTATCCTGTCGCTTCTTGGGGTCGTTTGACGGATTTCGACGCTCAGCCGATAATCATGAAGCCGCGGCCGGGGGACCGCGGCTTTCCATTGTCAGCGGCAGCGGGCGCCCGCCATGTGTCCTGCCGGGCGCCGCTGCGGATGACCTACTTTGCGCGGCGCTTGCGCTTCTGGCCGAGGCCCATTTCCCGCGCCAGCCGCGACCGCGCTTCGGCATAGGCCGGCGCCACCATCGGATAATCGGCCGGAAGTTCCCACTTCTCGCGATATTCCTCCGGGGTCATGCCGTAATGAGTCATGAGGTGACGCTTCAGCGACTTGAATTTCTGCCCGTCTTCCAGACACACGATGAAATCCTGCTGCAACGACTTGCGGACCGGTACGGCCGGCTTCGGCTTTTCTGCCGGCGGCATCGTCGCGGACGACTTGGTGTGGCCGAGCGCGGTATGCACATCTGCAATCAATCCGGGCAATTCGCTCGTCGGGACCACGTTGTTGCTGACGTAGGCCGCCACAACCTCAGCGGTTAGTTCAACCAGAAAATCTTTTCCGTTTTCTTCCATCATTTCCGTCATTTCTACTCGCCCCCAAAACTGCGTGGGCTTGCGTTTCTATACAATCCGTATCGAAATCTGCCAGTCCGCCGCGATTTTAGATGAATTATCATCTTCAATTGGAAATTCAAGTTAATTTCTCGTAATTCGATAATCAATTAGGTTAAACGCACCTCCTATTTTGGAAAAATCAAGAGTCGTCGCGATTATAATCACAACTTATGATATTTAGTTGTAATAAACTAAACCGGGGATCAAGTGGAATCGCCCTCGCCCTGCATATCATCGTGAACCGACAGTGGCGAGAGTCGGTAGCCGACGCTGTAGGCGGCCTTCGCAAGGAGGTGCGCGGAGATGGGCGCCGTCAGGAGGAAGAAGACGACGCCCGCGATGCAGCGCATGGCGATGCCGATGTCGTCGGCGTGCACGGCAAGGGCGAGGAGCATCAGGCCGGAGCCGACCGTTCCCGCCTTCGACGCCGCGTGCATGCGGCAATAGAGGTCGGGCAGCCGGAGCATGCCGATCGAGGCGGACAGCGCGAAGACGGCGCCGACGAGCAGCAGGGCGGACGTCAGGAGTGCGAGGACGGTTTCCATCAGCGGCGCCTCCGCGGTTCGCGGGCCATCATGCCGAGCGGCGTGTCGCCGTCCTCGACGGACGACTGCACCGCATCCCCTTCGCTGCCCTTGATGATGATGAAGCGGGCGAAGGCGACGGTGGCCAGGAAGCCGACCAGCCCGAGCGCGATGGCGATGTCGATATAGAGCGCGTAGCCCGTCCGGATGGCGAAGAGCGCCATGAAGCCGATCGCGAGCGAGACCAGCATGTCGAGGCCCAGCACCCGGTCCGGCAGGGACGGGCCGAGGAGGACGCGCACGACGGTCAGCAGGAAGGAAAGCGAGACCATCGCCATCGCGATCGTCGTCGACCAGGAAAGGATCTCCGCCGCGTTCATCCGAATGCCTCCATGATCCTGCGCTCGAAGCCGTCGGCGATCTCGCGGCAGGTGCCCTCCGGGTCCGAGCAGTCGATGGCGTGCACGTAGAGCGTGCGCCTGTCGTCGGAGACGTCGACCGAAAGCGTGCCGGGCGTGAGCGTGATGAGATTGGCCAGCAGCGTTATCTCGAAGTCGCGCTCCAGCCGGAGCGGGAAGGCGAATATGCCGGGCTTCAGCTCCATTTTCGGCGACAGGACGAGCCGGGCGACCTTGTAGGCGGACATGGCGAGCTCGTACAGGAACTGCAGCGCCAGGACGAGGATGCGCCAGGAGCGCGAGAAGTAGCCGACGGAGCCGACCTGCTCGCGCGTCAGCCAGAGGCTGAACATGGCAAGCACGAAGCCGAAGAGCAGGTTCACCAGCGTGAACGAACCGGTGACGGCAGCCCAGCCGAGCGCCAGGAGGATGTTCATCAGGGCAAGGTTCATGGCGACCCGCCTCCGGAGGGAAAGACCGAGTGGATGTAGCCGGCCGGATGGAGAAGCGTGTGGGCGGACGCCTCGGCGGCACGGATCACCGGCTCGGGGAAGAGCCCGAAGCCGACCGTCAGGGCGGTCAGCAGCAACAGGGGAAGATAGGCCGTGGCGAAGGCCGGGGCGATCCGGTCCGGCTCGCCGGCGCTGTCGATCGCCTGCTGCGGGCGCCAGTAGGCAAGCGCCCAGACCCTGGCGACGGCCACGGTGGTCAGGAAACCGGTCGCGAGAACGGCCGCGCCGAGCCAGCCCTGCCCGCTCTCGAAAGACGCCCGGACGAGCATGATCTTCGGCCAAAGGCCGGTGAAGGGCGGCAATCCCGCCACGGAGAGGAAGAGCAGCAGGGTCAGCGCCGAAAGGAACGGGTTGGACCGGTAGAAGCCGGCCAGCGACCGGATGGACAGGCTGTTGCCGTCGGCCCGCGCCGCCACGCCGGCGGCGATGTAGAGCGCGGTCATGACGACGATCGAATGGGCCATGTAGAAGATGGAGCCGGCCAGCGCGTCGGCGCTGGCGATCGCGACGCCGGCCAGCATGATCCCGATGCCGGAGATGACGACGTAGCCGAGCAGGCGCCTGAGGTCGCTCTGGGCGAGCGCGCCGAGCGCGCCGACCGCCATCGTCCCGACGGCGACCAGCCCGATGGCGAGCGACAGTTCGGCGCGCTGCGGCGGGAAGAGCATCACCAGCGTGCGCACCAGGGCATAGACGCCGACCTTCGTCAGGACGCCCGCGAAGAGCGCGGAGGCGACGATGCGCGGCGTGTGGTAGGAGGCCGGCAGCCAGAAATTGACGGGAACGGCCGCCGCCTTCATGCCGAAGGCGAGCAGGAAGAGCGCGGCGAGCGTCATCAGCGGCGCATCGCCGGCATGACGGGCGCGTTCGACGATGTCGGCCATGTTGAGCGTGCCGAAGATGCCGTAGAGATAGGCGACCGCGATCAGGAACAGCGTCGTGGCGACGAGGTTGAGGAAGGCGTATTTCGTCGCGCCGTCGATCTGGCCGCGCTCGGAGCCGAGGACCAGCAGGCCGAAGGAGGCGATGAGCAGGACCTCGAACCAGACGTAGAGGTTGAAGATGTCGCCGGTCAGGAAGGACCCCGAGACGCCGGCCATCATGAGGAAGAGGAAGGGGTAGAAGCCGTAGCGCTTGCCGCTCTCGTCGACGTCGACGATGCCGTTGACGCCGCAGGCGAGCGCCGCGAAGCTGCTCGTCAGGGCCAGGATGGTGCCGAGGAGGTCGGCGGTGAAGGAGATGCCGAAGGGCGGCAGCCAGCGGCCCATGGTCATGGTCACGGGCCCGTTTGCGGCGACGTGCCACAGCAGCGCGGCATCGACGGCGACGAGGCCGACGAGGCCCACGACGGCGATCGACGCCTGGAGCTCGAGGCGCTTGCGGACGACCAGCAGCAGCGCCCCCATGACGATGCACAGCACCACCGGCGCGATCACCAGCCAGTCGGCCAGCGGCGGCGCCTGCAGCACGAGCGCCTCGGAGAGGTCTGCGATCTGTCCGGAAGGTGCGGCCATGGTCAGTATCCGAGCGGCGGAACCGGCGGATTTTCCGGCTCGGCTATGCGCATTTCGTCGGTGTCGTCCGTCCCCAGTTCCTGATAGGCGCGGAAGGCCAGGACGAGGAGGAAGGCGAAGAAGGAGAAGGAAATGACGATCGCCGTCAGGATCAGCGCCTGGGGCAGCGGATTGGCGGTGATCGTCTGGGGGACGTCGTGCCCCTCGGGAACGATCGGCGGAACCGCCTGGACGATGCGCCCGGTGGTGAAGATGAGGAGGTTGACGGCATTGCCCAGGATGGCGACGCCGAGCAGGATGCGGATGATGTGCTTCGACAGCATCAGGTAGATCGAGACGACGAAGAAGATGCCGATCAGAATGGACATCAGGGCTTCCATCATTCGCTCTCCCGTTCCTCGAGGGCCAGGGCGACCGAGGTGATCGTCCCGGTGACGACGAGATAGACGCCGATGTCGAAGAGCATGACGGTGGCGAGCGGCACCTCGATCCCGAAAATCCTCGGATAGATCCACAGCCCTGTCATGAAGGGCACGCCGTCGAACAGCGAGACGATGCCGGCGGCCGCCGACAGGAGCAGGCCGACCCCGGCGATGCTCAGCGGATGGAAGCGCAGCGCCCGGCGCACCGGCGACACGCCGCAGGCGATGCCGTAGATGGCGAAGGCCGAGGCCGCGATGAGCCCGCCGATGAAGCCGCCGCCCGGCGCGTTGTGTCCGCGCAGGAGCACGAAGACGGAAAAGAGGACCATCAGGCTCGTGAGGTACGGTGCGACCGTTCGGAAGATGAGCGTGCGCATCAGTCGACGGCCTCCGCGGTCGCAGCCTCGGCCTGCTGCAGGGTGCGCCCGGCGCGGATGCGGATGAGCGCCAGCACGGCGAGCCCGGTGACCATGACGACCGAGATCTCGCCGAGCGTGTCGGTGCCGCGGAAGTCGACGATGATGACGTTGACGATGTTGTGGCCGTGGGCGATCGTCTTGGAATAGGCGGAGAAGAAGTCGGACAGGCGGTTGTCGAACGGGGCTTGCGTGACGCGCATCAGGTAGAGCGCGAAGCCGGTGCCGCAGGCGCCCGCGACCAGGAAGTCGAGCAGCCGCTCGCCGACCGGGCGATGGTCCGCCGGCGCGAGCCTGAGGCGCGTCATCGCGAGCGCCAGGATGACGACGGACAGCGCCTCGATCATGAACTGCGTGAAGGACAGGTCCGGGGCGCCGAACAGCATGAAGAGCAGCGCCACCGCGAAGCCCTGGATGCCGAGCGAGACGATGGCCGTCAGCCGGTCGCGCGCGACGATGACGGCGACGAGCCCGATGACGGCGATCAGCATGACGGCGGCTTCGTAGAAGCGCAGCCCGGCCGGCCATGCGGGCATGGACGGCCATTCGTCGAACACCGCCATCGGCACCAGGAGCGCCGCGGCGACGAAGACGAAGGTGACCGTCATGTAGACCTCGAGCGATCCCGGCTGGACGATGCAGGTGAAGCGGTGGGAGAAGCGGACGAGGCCGCGCATGACCTGGTCGAAGCCGGTGTCGGGGCCCCATCCGATCGCGTCGAGGAGCCGGCGCATCCCGGCGCGGCAGGCGTCGAGGCCGAGATAGACGGCGATGCCGAACAGGACGGTGACGCCGGACAGGAGCAGCGGCACGGAGAGGTGCGGCACCAGCGTGACCTCGACCGGCACCGTGCTGCCGGCCACGGCGCTCGACATCGGCGACGTGATCGCCGAGTGGGAGGCGTGCGCGAAGACCGCGGTGAGGACGCCCAGGGCACCGAGCACCGCCGGCCCCAGCCAGAGCAGCACAGGGGCGCCGTGGACCTCGCCGAGTTCGGCCGGCTTCTCGCCGAGGAACGGCTTCAGGGCCACGACGAAGCCGATGACCAGCATCAGCCCGTTGCCGACGATCGCGGCGGCGAGGAAGGCGAGCGACCAGCCGTCGGGATGCCAGAGCGCGGCGTAGATCTCCTCCTTGGCGAGGAAGCCGAAGCCGGGCGGCAGGCCGCCCATGGAGATCGCGGCGGCGAGCGCGGCGAGGAAGGTGACCGGCATGACGCGGGCGAGGCCGCCGAGGCGGTGCACCTGGCGCGTGCCGGCCTCGTGGTCGAGGATGCCCGCGACCATGAAGAGGCCGCCCTTGAACATGGCGTGCGCGACGAGATAGAGCACCGCCGCCGCGAGCGCGTGCTCGGACCCGAAGCCGGTCATCATCACCATCAGGCCGAGCGAGGACATGGTCGTATAGGCCAGCATCAGCTTGAGGTCGGTCTGGCGGATCGCCAGCATGGCGCCGAAGACGAGGGTGGCGCCGCCGAAGACCGGCAGGACGACCTGCCATGCGGCGGTATCGCCGAAGACGGGGTTGAGCCGCATCAGAAGGAAGACGCCGGCCTTCACCATGGTCGCGGAGTGCAGGTAGGCCGACACGGGCGTCGGCGCCTCCATGGCGTTCGGCAGCCAGAAATGCAGCGGCCACTGCGCCGACTTGGTGAAGGCGCCCGAGAGCACCAGCACCAGCGCCAGGAGGGCGTAGGGGCTCTGGCGCACCTGCGGGCCGAGATGCACGAGCTCGGACATCGCGGTCGCGCCGGTCATGCCGGACAAGAGCAGCAGCCCCGCCAGGAGGCCGAGCCCCCCTGCCCCGGTGACGACCAGCGCCTGCACCGCGGCGCGGCGCGCGGCCTCGCGCTCGTGGTCGAAGCCGATCAGCAGGAACGAGGTGACCGACGTCAGTTCCCAGAAGACGAACAGCATCAGGAAGTCGTCGGAAAGGACGAGGCCAAGCATCGATCCCATGAACAGGAGGATGAAGGACTGGAAGCGGCCGAGATGCGGATGGTCCTTCAGGTAGCCGCCCGAATAGAGCACGATCAGCGTGCCGATGCCGCTGATCAGCAGCGCGAATGTGAGCGACAGCCCGTCGATCATGAAGGAGAAGGAGACGCCGTAGGCGGGGATCCACGGATATCCGCCGGTGACGGCCGCTGTGCCGGAGACGACGCCGACATAGCCGAGGAAATGCACGAAGACCGCGGCGGGCGCCAGCGCCAGGATCCAGGAGCCGCGATGGCCTGTCCATCGGATGAGGTAGGGCGCGAACGCGGCCGCGACGAACGGCAGGCCCATGGCCAGCATCGTCAGTATCGCGGCATTGCCGTTCATCGTCTCTCCCACGCGTCGTCCAATGGCGAACAAGGTTCGCGCGCCGAACGACGCGCATTTGTTCGTGACACTTATTTGCACCGCACAGCCAGAGCAAGATGCAGCCACGATTTTCCCGGAGTCGGCGAAGTCGAAGCGGGTGCCGCGGACAGTCCCGGGGGCGCGGGAAGCGGTGCCGGACGGAACCAATGAGGCCACCCGTCGTCGCCGCGCGCGCCCTTGCCGATTGCCGGGCGGGTCAAGACTTCCTATCTTCGTTGCGAAACCGAAAGGCGAACCCATGAGCGAGACCAAGAGCCTGAAAGTCGAGAAGACCGATGCGGAGTGGCGCGCGCAGCTCACCCCGGAGCAGTACCGCGTCACCCGCAAGCACGGGACCGAGCGCGCCTTCACGGGGCCCTACGTGGACAACCATGCCGAGGGCACCTATCGGTGCGTGTGCTGCGGCAAGCCGCTGTTCTCCTCGGAGGCGAAGTTCGAATCCGGGACCGGCTGGCCGAGCTACTACGAGCCGATCGCCGCGGATGCGGTGACAGCCCACAAGGACCGGGCGCTGTTCATGACGCGCACCGAGATCCGCTGCGCCGATTGCGACGCCCATCTCGGGCACGTCTTCGAGGACGGGCCGCAGCCGACCGGCCTGCGCTTCTGCATGAACGGCACGGCGCTCGATTTCGATCCGGACGCCAAGTGATCCGTCAAGTGATCCGTCCGGCCTTCCGTACCGGGGTGGCGCCCTCTGCCGCCCCGTTTTTCGTCATGAGGATTTCCCAAGCATGCTGAAGACACCGCCGACGGCCCCCCGGGCCGATAAGAAGCCCGTCACCGACACCCGGCACGGGACCACCCGCACGGACGACTACGCCTGGCTGCGGACGGCGGACTGGCAGGCGATGTTCAAGGATCCGTCGACGCTCGAGCCGGAGATCCGGGCGCATCTGGAGGCGGAGAACGCCTACCAGGCGGCCGCCATGGAGGACACGGCGGCGCTGCGGAAGACGCTGTTCGCCGAGATGAAGGGCCGCATCAAGGAGGACGATTCGTCGGTGCCCTCCCCCGATGGCCGCTTCGCCTACGGCGTGGCTTACGTGACGGGCGGCGAGCACCCGCGCGCCTTCCGCGAGCCGCGGGAGGGGGGCGACAGGCAGCTCCTCCTCGACGGCGACCGGGAGGCGGAGGGCAAGGCCTATTTCCGGCTCGCCGGCACGGACCATTCCTCCGACCACGCTCGCCTGATCTGGGGATACGACGACAAGGGGTCGGAGTTCTACACGCTGCGCGTGCGCGACATCGAAAGCGGCGAAGACCTCGACGACCGCGTCGAGAACACCGGCGGCGGCGGTGCGTGGACGCCGGGCGCCGACGGCTTCTTCTACACCGCCCTCGACGACGGCCATCGCCCCTCGAAGATCGTCTACCACCGCATCGGCACTCCGCAGTCGGAGGACCGTCTCGTCTACGAGGAGACCGATCCCGGCTTCTTCATGAGCGTGGGCGACAGCCGCCTCGACGACTTCATCTTCATCGACATCCACGACCACGAGACGTCGGAGGTCCGGCTCCTGAGGGCCGACGACCCGCACGGGGAGCCGACGGTGGTCGCCCCGCGCGAGACGGCGGTCGAGTACGACCTGACGGAAGGCGGCGACGTCTTCTACGTGCTGACCAACGCCGACGGCGCCAAGGATTTCAAGATCATGGAGACGCCGGTCGACGCGCCGCAGCGGGAGAACTGGCGCGAGGTCGTGCCGCACGAGCCCGGCCGCCTCATTCTCGGCCACATCGCCTTCAGGGACTTCCTCGTGTGGCTGGAACGGCGCGACGGCCTGCCGCGCATCGTCGTGCGCGAGCGGGCCGGCGGCGCGGAGCATGCCATCGCCTTCGACGAGGAGGCCTATTCGCTCGGCCTGCAGGGATCGCTCGAATACGACACGGACGTCATCCGCTTCTCCTACTCGTCGATGACGACGCCGTCGCAGCAGTACGACTACGACATGCGCACGCGCGAGCGCCGGCTCTTGAAGACGCAGGAGGTTCCCTCCGGCCACGATCCGGAGGACTACGTCACCCGGCGGGTGACGGCGAAGGCTGCCGACGGCGAGACGGTTCCGGTCAGCCTCCTCTATCGCCGCGACACGCCGCTCGACGGCAGCGCGCCATGCCTTCTCTACGGCTACGGCGCCTACGGCATCGCCATCCCGGCGAGCTTCAACACCAACGCGCTGTCGCTCGCCGACCGCGGCTTCGTCTACGCCATCGCCCATGTGCGCGGCGGCAAGGACAAGGGCTTCGCCTGGTACGAGAACGGCCGCCGCGAGCACAAGACGAACACCTTCACCGACTTCATCGCGGCGGCGGACCATCTCGTCGCGGAAGGCTTCACGCACCACGACCGGATCGTCGCGGAGGGCGGTTCGGCCGGCGGCATGCTGATGGGCGCCGTCGCCAACATGGCTCCGGAGAAGTTCGGCGCCTTCATCGCCGCCGTGCCCTTCGTCGACGTGCTCGACACCATGCTGGACGACACGCTGCCGCTGACGCCTCCGGAATGGCCGGAATGGGGCAATCCCATCGCCTCGGCGGCCGACTACGCGACGATCGCCAGCTATTCGCCCTACGAGAACGTGAGCGAACGGCCCTATCCGCCGATCCTCGCGCTGGCGGGCCTGACCGATCCGCGGGTGACCTACTGGGAGCCGGCGAAATGGATCGCGCGGCTCAGGGAAAAGACGACCGGACCGTCGCCCGTGTTCCTCAAGACGAACATGGACGCCGGCCACGGCGGGGCATCGGGCCGCTTCCAGCGGCTGGAGGAGATCGCCTACGAATACGCCTTCGCCCTGACGGTGACCGGCAGGGACGCGACGTCCGTCTGATCGGCTGGCTTCGGCAGCCGGTCAGTTCTTCTTCGGCGGATAGCCGCTCTCGTGCGGCGGCACGGCCTTCAGGTAGGCGGCGATGGCGGCGCGGTCGCTCGCCGGGAGCCTGGCCATGTCCTCCTGCACCTGGACCATCGACCCGCCGACGGAATCGTAGGAGGGCGTGAAGCCGGATTCGAGGAAATAGGCGATGTCCTTGGCCGACCAGTCGCCGATGCCGCCCTTGCCCGGCGTGATGTTCGGGACGACGCCCTTGCCGTCGGGGTTCGGCGCGCCGGAGAGCCACTTGGCGTAGTCGGGTCCGCCGACGGAATTGCGCGGCGTGTGGCATTCGCCGCAATGGCCGGGGCCCTCGACGAGATAGCGGCCGCGCAGCACGGCCGGATCGGTGCCCGCCGGGAAATCGACCACCGGCTCGGGATGCATGAAGGCACGCTTCCAGAGGCCGATGCCGCGGCGCAGGTTGAACGGAAACATCAACCTGCTCGGCGGCGGCTCGGACGAAACCGGCGGCAGGGTCTTCAGGAAGGCGAAGAGGTCGGCGACGTCCGAGATCTTCATGCGCGCGTAGGACGGATAGGGAAAGGCGGGGTAGAGGTGGCGGTCCCGCGGGTCGAGCCCGTGCTGCAGGGCGTCGACGAAATCGGCGAGGGACCAATTGCCGATGCCGGCCTTCACGTCCGGCGAGATGTTCGGCGTGACGAAGACGCCGAAATCGGTCGCAAGCTTCACGCCGCCGCCGAGCCGGAGGAGCCCCTCGCCCTTCGCGCCCGGCGCGGCATGGCAGGCGGCGCATCCGCCGGCCCAGAACACCGTCTCGCCGGCCTTGGCGTCGCCGGCCGCCACGCCCTTCAGTTCGGCCGCGTCCAGCGGCTGCGGCGCGCTCGCCAGCCATCCGACGCCGGCGACGAGGACGACGGCGATCGCCAAGGCGACGGCGACGGCGCGCAACAGGATGGCGGCGTTTCCCGACGCCTTCGTACCGGGGCCGGACACGCCCTATCTCACGCGGTAGCTTTCGTGGCAGGACTTGCAGTTGCCGAGAACCGGCCCGACGGCGGCCTTGAAGGCGGCCAGGTCGGCCGGGCCGTCCTCGCCCGCGACCTCCATGGCGGCTTCGGTGTCGGACTTGAACTTGCCGAGCGCCTTGTCGAAGCCGGCGCGGTCCGTCCAGATCTTCGGCGAGGCGTGGGTGCCGCCGCCCGTCTTGGAATTGTCGGGGAAGAACGCCCCGTAGGACACGGCCGTCGCGTGCAGAGCGGCGATCGCGGCCAGCCCCGCCGTCGGCGTGTAGGGCAGGTCCTCCTTCAGCATGGCGCCGGACATCTTGGCGGCGGCGGCGTTGGAATCCATCAGGGCCTTGCGCGCGGCGATCGGATTGTCGGCCGCCGAGGCGAGGCCTGCGGACAGGGCGAAAACGGCCAGGGCAATCGGGGTCAGTCGCATGAGTTCGGTCCTCCGGGAGCTTCGTTTCGTCAGGCGCGAAACGCAGGGGTGGCACATTCGTCGGCATTTTTTGAGCGACCGGGGATCACGCTTGCGTGAGGTCGGCCGGTGAAGCGGTGACGGAGCGTCAACGAAAGGCGCCGTCGGCGGGTTTCGCCGGGGCCGCGATGCCGGTAAACCCGACGTCAGAGACAGACGGAGGGAAACCGATGGTCGCGACCGACATCGCCACGCGGGTGTGGAACCACACGTTCAAGCTCGACCCGATCGTGCGCAGCCTTCTCGACACCGATTTCTACAAGCTCCTGATGCTGCAGATGATTCGGGGGCTGCATCCGGACCTGCCGGTCACCTTCTCGCTCACCAACCGCACGGGCCGGGTGCGCCTGGCCGACGAGATCGACGAGGCGGAGCTGCGCGCCCATCTCGACCATGCCCGCTCGCTGCGCCTGAGCAAGCGCGAGATGATCTGGCTGGCGGGCAACAGCTTCTACGGCGTCGAGCAGATCTTCCGCCCCGACTTCCTGGACTGGCTGCAGGACTTCCAGCTTCCCGAGTACGAGCTCGACCGGCGAGACGGCCAGTTCGAGCTCAGCTTCCACGGGCCGTGGCCGCTCGTCATGATGTGGGAGGTGCCGGCGCTGGCGATCATCAGCGAGCTCCGCTCGCGGGCGCTCCTCAGCGATTTCGGCCGCTTCGAGCTCGACATCATCTACGCCAGGGCCAAGGCGAAGATGTGGGAGAAGGTGGAGCGGCTGCAGAAGCTGCCGGACCTGCGGATTTCCGACTTCGGGACCCGCCGGCGCCATTCCTTTCTCTGGCAGCGATGGTGCGTGGAGGCCATGAAGGAGGGGCTCGGGGAGCGCTTCATCGGCTCCAGCAACGTGCTCCTGGCGATGGAGACGGACCTCGAGGCGATCGGCACCAACGCGCACGAGCTGCCGATGGTGCTGGCGGCGCTGGCCGACGGCGACGCCGAGCTCAGGGCGGCGCCCTACAGGGTGCTTCAGGAATGGCGGACCTATTACGGCGGCAATCTGCTGGTCGTGCTTCCGGATACGTTCGGCACGGAGAGCTTCCTCCGCGACGCGCCGGACTGGCTCGCCGGCTGGACCGGCTTCCGGCCCGAACTCGGCGCCGCCGATCGAGGCCGGCGAAGCCATCATCCGCTGGTGGCGGGACAAGGGCGCCGACCCGCGGGAAAAGCTGCTGATCTTCTCCGACGCGCTCGACATCGACACGATCGAGGAGATCCACCGCCACTTCGAGGGGCGGGTGCGGATGAGCTTCGGATGGGGAACGAACCTTACCAACGATTTCCGCGGCGTGGTGCCGGCCTCCCTCGACACGCTCGGCCCGATCTCGCTGGTCTGCAAAGTCTCCGACGTCGACGGCCGCCCGGCCGTCAAGCTGTCCGACAACCCGGCCAAGGCAAGCGGCGACCCGGCCGAGATCGAACGCTACCGGCGCATCTTCGGCGACCCCGGCCATCCCGCCCGCGAAACGCCGGTGTAGCGCCGGGACGGCAGCCGCATGGCGAATTGCGGCAGCCGACGGGGTGCCGCCCCACTCTCCGATCGCCCCCCATTAGGGGGAGATGTCGGCGCAGCCGACAGAGGGGGGTCTTCGGCGGTGGCGCCCCCACTCTCCCCCCCGGTTGGGATGGGCGCCTTGCGAAAGCCGCCTTGGGGCGGGCGCCTTGCGGTGCGGTGGATGGGATCGGGGTGGGGCTGGGGGGCTCAGATCACCAGGACCGGCGTGTGCACCGGCACGCGCGCGTAGAGGTCGATGACGTCCTGGTTGATCATGCGGATGCAGCCGGAGGACACCGCCTTGCCGATCGACCACCATTCGGGCGAGCCGTGGATGCGGTAGAGCGTGTCCTTGCCGCCGTGGAAGATGTACATGGCGCGCGCGCCGAGCGGGTTCATGAGGCCCGGGTCCATGCCGCCGTGCCTGGCGGAATACTTGGCCAGTTCCGGCTGCCGGTCGATCATCTCGCCGGGCGGCGTCCATTTCGGCCATTTCTGCTTCCACTGGACCTGGCCGCGGCCCGACCAGGAGAAGCCCTCGCGGCCGACGCCGACGCCGTAGCGGATGGCCTGGCCGTCCGGCTGGGTGAAATAGAGCATCTTTTCCTGGGTGTTGACGACGATCGTGCCGGGCTTCTCGCCCGTCGGATCGGCGACCACCTGGCGGTAGAGCCGCGGTTCGATCTTGTGGTAGGGGACGGCCGGGATCTCGAAGCCGTCGTCTTCCTCGGGCCCGTAGACTTCCGCGTAGGAGGTGTCGCCCGGCGGGAGCTCCGGGCCGCCCATGCGGAACATGCCCGCCGTTTGTGCGCCGAAGCGCCGCGTGGACATCACCTCCGTGCAGCCTGCGAGGCCGGTGAGCGCAAGGGCTCCGCCAGCCTTGAGGATGGAGCGGCGGGAGAGCCCCGCGGAGGTGGAACCGGGGGCGGTTCCGGAGCGAGCCGTTTTTTTCATGAGATGACCTGCGATCCGTTCCTGGGCGGCATGCCGCCATGTTCCCTTTCGACGTCGGGGCGGCAGCACGCGCACGCGGCGGCCCGGCAACAAGCCTGTCCGGAGGATGGATCGGTCGACAGCCCCATCAGCCCCATCCGTTGCCCGACCACGATTCAACGCGAAAGGGTTCCGGCTGTTCCGTGCGACATTGCCGCATGGTTGCCGGCATCCGCGCGGTCACCCTGCAAGGCCCTTGAGATCCGGCAGGATCAGCGAGGGCGACAGGTCCGGATACTCGTCGGGCATGTCCGACCGGTTGATCCATACGGTGCGGAAGCCGAACTTCGCGGCCCCCGCCACGTCCCAGCGGTTGGAGGACTGGAACGAGATCGCGTCCGGATAGAGCCGGTAGGCCGTCGTCACCATCTCGTAGACCTCCGGCGCCGTCTTGAACGTCCTGAGCTTGTCCGCCGAGAAGACGTCGTCGAGCACCGTGTCGAGCGCGGCGTTGCGGACGGCCTGCTCCAGCATGTCCGGCGAGCCGTTGGACAGGATCGCGAGCTTCGCACCCCGCTTCTTGAGGGCCTTCAGCACCGAGGGCACCTCCGCATAGCAGTCGAGCGTCCAGTAGGCCTCGAGAAGGGCACCGCGCAGCTTCGGATCGGCACTCGGCACCCGCTTCATGGCATGGTCGAGCGCCTGCTCGGTCAGCACCCGGAAATCGAGATAGGCGCCCATGAGCGCCCGGGTCCACGAATATTCCAGCTGCTTGGCCCGCCAGATCTCGGAGAGCTTCTGGCCGTCCGGCCCGATCTCGCCCGCATGGCGCCGCACCGCGGCATGTACGTCGAAAAGCGTCCCGTACGCGTCGAACACAAAGGCGGCATGCATGTCTTCTGTTCCGATCCTTGACGTCGGCTGCACGATGACCGCTGCGGGCAGGGCCGTCAAGCGCGGGGGGCGGGCCCGGTCCCCCGCGGTCTTGACTGGGCGAGGCGGACGGATTTGATTGCGGTCTCGCTCGCGATCCCGCGAGGCGGGAGGAAACGTCCGGAAGGAAGACGAGATGGCGGTCGACACCAACGCGCAGACGGCGACCTGGACCTATATCGACGGCGACTGGATCGAAGGCAATCCGCCGATCGTCGGGCCGCGCACCCATGCCATGTGGCTCGGCTCGGCCGTGTTCGACGGCGCCCGCTGGTTCGAGGGCACGGCGCCCGACCTCGACCTGCACTGCCAGCGCGTCAACCGCTCGGCCTCCGCCCTCGGACTGCAGCCGACGGTCGGCGACGGCGAGATCGAGGGGCTGGCGCGCGACGGGCTGAAGAAGTTCGACGGCAGGACCGCCGTCTACATCCGGCCGATGTACTGGGCCGAGCACGGCGGCTACATGGGCGTGCCCGCCGATCCCGGCTCGACGCGCTTCTGCCTGTGCCTCTACGAGGCGCCGATGATCGCGCCGCAGGGCTTTTCCATCGCCGTCTCGCCGTTCCGCCGGCCGACGATCGAATGCGCCCCGACCAACGCCAAGGCCGGCTGCCTCTACCCGAACAACGGCCGGGCGATCATGGAGGCCCGCTCGCGCGGCTTCGACAACGCGCTGGTGCGCGACATGCTCGGCAACGTCGCCGAGACCGGCACCTCCAACATCTTCATGGTGAAGGACGGCGTCGTCCTCACCCCGGTCGCCAACGGCACCTTCCTGTCCGGCATCACCAGGGCGCGCACGATCGCGCTCCTGAAGGCCGCCGGCATGGAGGTGCGGGAGACGACGCTCGGCGTCGACGACTTCATGGGCGCCGACGAGATCTTCTCGACCGGCAACCACTCCAAGGTGGTCCCCGTCACGCGCATCGAGGAGCGGGAACTGCAGGCCGGCCCGGTCGCCCGCAAGGCGCGCGAACTCTACTGGGAATGGGCCCATTCCCTGCCGAAGACCTGACCCCCCGGCGACGGCGGCGGCAGGAACATTCCCCTGCCTCACCGGTTGTCCGGGACGGGGCAGAATCCTATGTTGACCCTATTCGATCACCGAACGATCCGAACGAGAAGGAGACGCGAGAATGGCTTTCGAATTGCCCGATCTTCCCTATGACTACGAGGCGCTTTCGCCCTACATGTCGCGCGAGACCCTGGAATATCACCACGACAAGCACCACCAGGCCTACGTGACCAACGGCAACAAGCTCGCCGCAGAGGCCGGCATGGACACCCTGCCGCTGGAAGAGGTGGTCAAGAAGTCCTACGGATCGAACCAGGGTCTCTTCAACAACGCCGCCCAGCACTACAACCACGTCCACTTCTGGAAATGGATGAAGAAGGGCGGCGGCGGCAAGAGCCTGCCCGGCAAGCTGCAGACCGCCGTCGACAGCGATCTCGGCGGCTACGACAAGTTCAAGTCCGATTTCGCCGCCGCCGGCGCCGGACAGTTCGGCTCGGGCTGGGCGTGGGTCGCCGTCAAGAACGGCAAGCTGGAGATCATGAAGACGCCGAACGGCGAGAACCCGCTCGTCCACGGCGGCGTCCCGATCCTCGGCGTCGACGTCTGGGAGCACTCCTACTACATCGACTACCGCAACGCCCGGCCGAAATACCTCGAAGCCTTCATCGACAACCTCATCAACTGGGACTACGTCCTGGAGTGCTACGAGAAGGCGGCCTGACCGGGCTTCCCCGAAGCCCCCGCCGCAGACTCCGGCACCCGCCGCCTCGCAAGGCGCCCGCCCCACGCCGATCTCCTCCCTTGAGGGGGAGATGTCCGGCAGGACAGAGGGGGGTGCGCGGCGGTGGCGGCGGGTGACTGCGGCGGCGTTCTGCTACGACTCGCGTGGCGCAACCGGCGATGGAAGACCCGCCCTGCCGTCCCTTGCCGCCACCACCGAAGACCCCCCTCTGTCGGCTGCGCCGACATCTCCCCCTCAAGGGGGGAGATTGGAGAATGCCGCTGCCGGCACGGCACCCCGTGCGCCGCCACATGCTTCAGCACCTGGAGGAGGAGAACGCCGCATCGCAAGAAGCTTCTGGGCCAAGTCGATGATGGACGTGTCGACGCTGCGCGAGATGCTCGGAAAAAATTCTGACGCCCGGCTTGAGGAGGAAGACGTGAGCTGGGCCATGACAGAGGGGGGATATGCCGCAGCGGCGGGGCTGCGGGCTGGTAGGCATCGATCGGCGGGTCTACCGCTACCGATCGACGCGACCGGATGATGCCGCGCTTCGTAACACGGCGATGGAAATGGCGTCGTAACGCCGGCGCTTCGGCTATCGCCGCCTGCACATCCTGCTTGAAGCGTGAGGGCGTCGAGGTGAACTGGAAGACGATCTCCCGCCTTTACAGGGAGGAGCGGCTGACAGTGAGGAAGCGCGGCGGTGGCTAGCGGGTCCTGGGAACGCGGGCACCGATGGCCATCCCGCAGGACCCGAACCAGCGATGGAAACTCGACTTCGTCTCCGACACGCTGATCGACGGCCGTCGCTTGCCGCCACCTCTCACCGAAGACCCCCCTCTGTCGGCTGCGCCGACATCTCCCCCTCAAGGGGGGAGATTGGAGAATGCCGCTGCCGCTCGGCAGCCCATCCGCCGCCCCGCAATTCAGCACCCGCCGCATCGCAAGGCGCCCGCCCCAGGCCGGGTCGCGCGGGGCGACGCGTGGCGGGGGGTCAGGGGAATTCGGCGGCGGGTGTGGCGTAGGCCTTGAAGAAGACGCGGACGGCGCCCGAGACGTTGCGCTCGATTTCCGTCGCGTCGGGCTCCTCACGCATGTGGCCGAAGATGCGCCGGCGGAAGAGGCCGGCGAGGCAGAGTTCGGCGAACTGGTAGGCGGCCAGTTCGACGTCGTCGATGACGAAGGTGCCGCGGGCGATCTCCTGGCGCAGGAACTCCATCAGGAGGCCCCGGCCCTTCTGCGGGCCGCGCTCGTAGAAATTGGCGCCGAGCGCCGGCATCCGCTCGGTCACGCCGATGACGATGCGCTGGGCCTGGATCACCTGGTCGCAGGTGATCAGGCGGGCGACGATCGAGCCGAAGCGATGCATTTTCGCGGCGGCCGACCCCTCGCCCTCGAGCGCACTGTGCATGTCCCCGAACATGGCGGCGCGCTCGCGGTCCACCAGCGCCTCGAAGAGTTCCTCCTTGTTGCGGAAGTAGACGTAGATCGTCCCCTTCGAGACGTTGGCCTCCTGGGTGATGTCGTTCATGCTCGCCGCGTCGAAGCCCATGCGGGAGAAGACGCAGTGGGCGCCGTCCAGGATCTGCCCGCGCTTGACGGGGTCCTGCCCAGCGGCGTGCCGGCCGGCCTTCGCCGCGGCGGGTTCAGCGCGATGCGGCTTTGCCATTTCCCGGCCCGGTTCCTTGCCCTTTTCCTGGCCCTTTTCCTGGCCCTTTTCCTTGTCGGATTCCGTCATGGTCCAGCGTGGATAACCTCCTCGATCTTTTTTTTCGAACCACGCGGTTCGATTAGCTCTTGATATGAGCCCGCCCTTGCTCTATGTCAAGCGTCGAACCGAACGGTTCAGTTCAATTAAGGGGTTCCTCACATGAAGCGCAACGACGAAAGCATGGCGTTCGGCGAAGAGAGCGACGGCGACGCGGGCGCGACCGTTCGGCCCTTTCCGCTTTCCAAGGCGGATCTTCCGGCGACGGACCGGCGCAGGCTCCCCGATGCCGACGCGCCCCTCGAGGCGGAGGCTCCGGCGGGCGATGCCGGCGAGACCGGGGCGCCGGCGAAGAAGAAGCGGTCCCTGCGCAAGCTGCTGCTCCCGGTGATCGGTGCGGCGCTGCTGGCCGGCGGCGCCTGGTACGGCTACGGCTACTGGACGGTCGGGCGGTTCATGGTATCGACGGACGACGCCTATACCGACAGCGGACATCGCGGCGATCGCGCCGAAGATCCAGGGCTATGTCGACCGGATCGACTTCAAGGAGAACCAGCGGGTCAAGGCCGGCGACGTGCTCGTGCGGCTCGACGACGGCGACTACCGCATCGCGCTCGAGCAGGCCGAGGCGGCCATCGCCAGCCAGCAGGAAACGCTCAAGCGGATCGCCGCGCAGGAAAAGGCCGCGGAGGCCTCCGTGGAGCAGGCGGCGGCCGGCCGGCTGGCGGCGGAAGCGACCGCGAAGAACGCCGCGGCGACGGCGGATCGGGCGCGCAACCTGCTCAAGACGCAATTCACCTCCCAGTCGCAGGCCGACGATGCGGACGCGGCGCTCGCCTCGGCCAATGCGTCCCTTTCGGGCGCGGTGGCCCAGGTGGCGGCGGCCAAGGCCAATGTCGAGGTGCTGAAGGGTGAGTACCGGGAGGCGGAAAGCAAGATGCGCTCGCTCCGGCTCGACGTCGACCAGGCGAAGCGCAATCTCGACCAGACGGTGCTGCGCGCGCCCTATGACGGCATCGTCGGCAACCGGGCGGTGGAGCGCGGCGACCTCGTCAGCCCCGGCCAGAAGCTGGCGGCGATCGTTCCGGTCCACAGTCTCTATGTCGAGGCCAACCTGAAGGAGACGCAGCTCGCCAAGGTGGTGCCGGGCGAGAAGGTCAAGGTCAGCATCGACGCGCTCGACGGCCAGGACGTGGAGGGCACGGTGACCTCGCTCTCGCCCGCCTCCGGCTCGGTGTTCTCGCTGCTGCCGGCGGACAACGCCACGGGCAACTTCACCAAGGTCGTGCAGCGGGTGCCGGTGCGCATCAGCCTGCCCGACAGCGTGCTCGACGGCGGGCGGCTGCGCGCCGGGCTGAGCGTCGTCGTCGACATCGACACGCGCACCGCCCCCTCGGCCACCGCGGCCGAATAGACCGGGCGAGAGGATCGGATCATGTCCAGTTCCGCGACAGCGACGGCCGGCGCGACGCCCTCCGGCCAGGCGCCGGCCGACACCATGGAGGCGCGGAAGGTGTTCGCCTTCCTCGCCATGGTCTTCGGCATGTTCATGGCGATCCTCGACATCCAGGTGGTTTCGGCCTCGCTCAGCGAGATCCAGGCCGGGCTTTCGGCCGGGCCGGACGAGATCGCCTGGGTGCAGACGTCCTATCTCATCGCCGAGGTGGTGATGATCCCGCTGTCGGGCTTCCTCGGGCGGCTGTTGTCGACGCGGGTGCTGTTCACGATCTCGGCCGCCGGCTTCACCGCGGCGAGCGCGCTCGCGGCGACGGCCACCAACATGGACCAGATGATCGTCTACCGCGCGCTGCAGGGCTTCATCGGCGGCGGCATGATCCCCTCCGTCTTCGCGGCGGCGTTCACGATCTTCCCGCCGTCGAAGCGGTCGATCGTCTCGCCGATGATCGGGCTGGTGGCGACGCTCGCGCCGACCATCGGCCCGACCATCGGGGGCTATCTCAGCCATGCCTTCTCCTGGCACTGGCTGTTCCTGATCAACGTCGTCCCCGGCATCGGCGTGACCTTCGCGGCGTGGACGCTGATCGACTTCGACGAGGGCGACCGCTCGCTCCTCAAGAAGTTCGACTGGACGGGGCTCGCCTCCATGGCCGTCTTCCTCGGCTCCATGGAATACGTGCTGGAGGAAGGCCCGCAGAACGACTGGCTGCAGGACCGGGCGGTGCTCTTCTTCGCCGTGACGCTGGCGATCGGCGGCATCGTCTTCTTCTACCGCGTGGTCACCGCGGAGCAGCCGATCGTCGACCTGTCGGCCTTCAAGGACGTCAACTTCGCCTTCGGCTCGATCTTCTCCTTCGTCATGGGCATCGGGCTCTACGGGCTGACCTACCTCTACCCGCTCTATCTCGCCCGGGTGCGCGGCTACGATTCGCTGATGATCGGCGAGGCGGTGTTCGTCAGCGGCGCGGCGATGTTCCTGACGGCGCCGGTCTCCGGCATGCTGTCGCGCAAGGTCGATCCGCGCGTCATGCTGCTCGTCGGCTTCCTCGGCTTCGCCGCGGGCACCTGGATGATGACCGGCATCAACCCGGACTGGGACTACGACCAGATCTTCTGGCCGCAGGTCTTCCGCGGCGTGTCGCTGATGCTCTGCATGGTGACGATCAACAACCTGGCGCTCGGCACGCTGCCGCCGGAGCGGCTGAAGAACGCCTCCGGCCTCTTCAACCTCACCCGCAACCTCGGCGGCGCCGTCGGCCTGGCGCTGATCAACACGGTGCTCATCCACCGCACCGACCTGCACTATGCGCGGCTCGCCGAGCGGATCGAGTGGGGCAACGGCGAGGCGATGCGCCAGCTCGGCATGATGGGCCGCAACCTCGCCGCCCGCGGCCTCGACGGAACGAGCGGGGCGATCGCCCAGATGGCGCACAAGGTGCAACTGCAGGCGCAGGTGCTGTCCTTCCTCGACGTCTTCTACCTGCTGACGCTGCTCTTCGCCTCGCTCGCGGTCTTCTCGATCCTGATGAGAAAGCCGCCCGAAAGCGCCGGCGGCGGCGGTGGCGGGCACTGACCGGACGGCCGCGCGCTTCGAGGGAATCGGTTGACAGCTGTCAACTTTTACGCGTCCTTCACCGAGAGCCGATAATTTTCAATGCGATGTGACGAAGAGCACAGACCGGCCGGGGCGTATCTGATAAAACTCTCATATTGCCAACCGCCCGGGCACCGGGCCCAAAGGAGATTTTGAGATGTCTGGAGTTGTCAGGGACCGAAGCGCTTCAGTGTTCGGGGATGAAATCACAGTCAGCAATAGGTTAAAGGGAGTAGAAAAAGGCCAATTCGAAGGTCACAAAGTCAAGAAGTTTCGCAATCCTGCGTCCCGCGCCGCCGGCAAAGTCGGCACCGGGCTCAAGCGCTTCTTTACCAAGGGCCTGCCGTTTGCGGCCAAGAAGATCGGAGGCGCCGTGGCGTTTTGCCTCGTCGGCAACTTTCAGGTCGATCCGAATAGCCAGGCCGAAAGCGCCAAGATGAAGGTTGTTCTAAACGACGCCGGCCTCTGACTACGCCACGAACGACAGAACGGCGAGGCTCCCACCTGACGGAGCGGCGGCTGCATGGGCCGCCGCCCATGGCTCCTCGCCGTCATGACCATGATTTCAAACCGCCCGGGCACCGGGCACAAAGGAATATTTGAAGATGTTTGAAAAGCTCAAGACCTACCTGCCCAGAAACGACGTCGAAACGACTTATTACGGTCGCGGCGAGAGGCAGAGGACAAGATGGGCGTGGGTTGACCACGAAAAACAGAAGATCACGGCGACCTACTACACCCCGAAAGGCTACGCCCTCAAGCTCGGCGACAAGATCGGCAATCTCATTTCGCGGGGCTGACGCGACGACGGCGCCAGGACGCAGGCGGCAGCGGGTATCGCGTCGCCGGAGACCTCCCTCTGCCCTGCCGGGCATCTCCTCCCGCAAGGGGAAGACCGGCGCGGGGCGGGCGTGACCGCAGGTTCGGCGTCGGTCATGACCGGGCGGGTGTGCCGGATCGTCGGTGTCAAAAATCTTCGTCGCGGTGTGACGAAGGGCACAGGGCCGGCCGGCTGCCGGTGCTACGATGCAATATGTTTCAAACCGCCCGGGCAGCCGGGCCGACAGGAGTTTCAAGATATGATTTCAAAAGTATTGGTCATGCTTCCGCGCAAGGACGTCACCACGATCAAGGGGTCCAACGGACGGAGAGCGAGAATTAGGACGCCCCGTAACAGCACCGGCCGTACCGTCACCGTGCGATACACGGCCCCTTCGGCAATACCCGGCAAGGTTGGCAGCAGGGTCAAGAATTTTCTTTGTCAGAAGCAAGGGTACCAAAAACTGGGCTGAACGATAACCCGAAGTCGCAGTATAGCCAACGCTCGAGCAGCCGGGCCGACAGGAGTTTTAAGAGATGTTTTCAAAATTATTGACCATGCTTCCGCGCAAGGATGTCACGACACGGACTATCGACGATACGGGTCGAAAGGAACGGTTCAGATTTACATCCTCCAATAAAATTGTATCGGTGAAATACATTTCGCCGATCGCGCGGGCCAAATATCTGGCTGATAAGCCTTTGACGAAAATAGTCGATGGTATTGGCAGTCTGATGGACGTCTTGAAACCGATCAATTGATTGCCGTGACTTCCCCTCGTCACGGCTGTAGCGGCCCCTCCGCCGCTGCCGGACCATGATGCCTTCCCGCTGAACCGGCATCATGGTCCACCCTCCCCTTCCCGCCTTCCGGCGCGGCGTTGCCGAGGTGCCCGCCGTCGGGGCTTGCAACGGGGGACAAATCCGTCTTCTCTTGTCCTGGCTCGAAGCGGCCTTCCGTCCGGAAGACCGTGCAGCGAGAGACCTCAGACGGAGCGACCCGATGGAAGACCTGATTTCGCGTATTTCCGACACTGTCGGGATCGATCCCGCGCTTGCAGAGAAAGCGGTCGGCATGATCCTCGGCTTCCTGCAGCAGGAGGCCGACGACGGGGCCGTGGCCCGGATGATCGAGGCGATCCCCGGCGGGCCGGAATTCGTCGCGAAACACAATTCGCCGGCCGGCGGCGGCCTTTTCGGCGGCCTGATGGGCAGCGGCGGCGTGATGGCCCTCGGCCAGCAGCTGATGGGCGAAGGCCTCGGCATGAGCGAGATCACGGGCGTGGCCCGGGAGACGATCGCCTTCGCCCGGGAGCACGCCGGCGAGCAGACCGTGGACGAGGTGGTCAACTCCGTCCCCGGCCTCGGCCAGTTCGTCTGAACGAGCGCCGCAGGGCAAGACGGGAGGAACGATGGACGCGAGCGTGATTGCGCAGGCGCGGTTCGATGCGGTCGACGAGGCCGGATGGCGCAAGCTCGCCGAAAAGGCCCTGAAGGGCGCCGGTTTCGACGAGACCCTGACGACCCTCACCGACGACGGCCTGCGCTACGGTCCGATCTACCCGCGGCGCGCCGACGGCCGGACGGTGGCGCGCGCGCAGCCGGACCGGCCGTGGACGATCTGCCAGCGCGTCGACGATCCGGACACCGAACGGGCCTGCCGACAGGCCGTCGACGATCTCGACAACGGCGCCGGCCAGGTGTCGCTGGTGACGGCGGGGACGCCCGGCGCCTACGGATTCGGCCTCGCGCAGCCGGCCGGGCCGGCTCTCGAACGGATCGTCGGGGCGCTCGACACGGCGAAGGCGTCGCTGCGCCTGGAGGGCAGCGCGGTGGCGGCGCGGGCGCTGGCCGAGGCCCTTTCGGGCCGGGCGCCGGCGGAGGTCCATTTCGGCGTCGATCCCGTCTCGGCCGCGGCCGCCGCGGCACAGGGCTTCGCGGTCGACGGGCATATCGCCGACATCGCGCTCGGGCTGAAGGATTTCGGCTTTGCCGGCACGGTGCTCCTGGCGTGCGGGCGGGTGGCGCACAATGCCGGGGCGAGCGAGGCGCAGGAACTCGCCTTCGTGCTTGCGAGCCTGACGGCGCTCCTGCGCGCGGCGGAGGCCGGCGGCATGGCCGTCGAGGACGCGCTCGCCGCCACGGCCCTCGGCATCTGCGTCGACCAGCGGCAATTCCTCTCGATCGCGAAGATCCGGGCGCTGCGCCTGCTTCACGCCCGGCTCGCCGGGGCCTGCGGCATCGCGCCCGCGCCGCCGGCGTCGGTCCACACGGAGACGTCCTTCCGGATGCTGACCCGGCACGATCCCGAGACGAACATCCTGCGCAACACCATCGCGGCGTTTTCCGCCGGCGTCGGCGGCGCGGACGGCGTCACGGTGCTGCCGCACACGCTGGCGCTCGGCCTGCCGGACGCCTTCGCCCGGCGGGTGGCGCGCAACACGCAGGTGATCCTCGTGCACGAAAGCCATCTCGACGTGGTGGCCGATCCCTCCGCCGGGTCCGGCGGCATCGAGGCGCTGACGGACGCGCTCTGTGCGTCGGCATGGGCGGAATTCCAGGCGATCGAAGGCGAAGGCGGCATCATGGCGAGCCTCGCCGCCGGGGCGTTCCAGAAGCGGGTCGGCGCGGTGCGGGCCGCGCGGCAGGCGGCGATCGCCGCCGGCGACGACCCGATCGTCGGGACGACGCTCTACCGGGCAGGCGAGGAACGGCCCGTCCACGTGCTCGCGGAGCGCCCGCGGGCGGCGGGGCGGCCGCGCGGCTCGGGCCGGGCGCTCGCGGCGGCGTTTCTGGACGAGGCATGGGAAGGAGAGACGGCATGAGCCGCGTTCCGGATTTCACGGCCGTCGACTGGGACAGGCCTTCGGTGCCGGAGGCGGCGCCCGCCGGCGGGGACTGGGAGACGCCGGAGGCGATCTCCGTCAGGCGCGCCTACCGCGCCGGGGACCTCGACGGCCTCCCCTTCCTCGACACCTGGCCGGGCGCGGCGCCCTTCGTGCGGGGCCCCTACCCGACCATGTACCTGCAGAAGCCCTGGACGATCCGGCAATATGCCGGGTTCTCGACGGCGGAGGAATCGAACGCCTTCTACCGGCGCAACCTTTCGGCCGGGCAGAAGGGCCTTTCCATCGCCTTCGACCTCGCCACGCACCGGGGCTACGACAGCGACCATCCGAGGGTCGCCGGCGACGTCGGCATGGCGGGCGTGGCGATCGATTCGATCCTCGACATGCGCCAGCTCTTCGACGGCATCCCGCTCGACGAGATGACGGTGTCGATGACGATGAACGGGGCGGTGCTGCCGGTGATGGCGCTCTTCATCGTCGCGGGCGAGGAACAGGGCGTGCCGCCGGAGAAGCTCGCCGGGACCATCCAGAACGACATCCTGAAGGAGTTCATGGTCCGCAACACCTACATCTATCCGCCGAAGCCCTCGATGCGGATCGTCTCGGACATCTTCGCCTATACGTCCGAGCGGATGCCGAAATTCAACTCCATCTCGATTTCCGGCTACCACATGCAGGAGGCCGGGGCGTCGGCCGACCTCGAGCTCGCCTACACCATAGCCGACGGCATCGAATACGCCCGGGCGGGCGTGGCGGCCGGGCAGGACATCGACGCCTTCGCGCCGCGGCTCTCCTTCTTCTGGGCGGTCGGCATGAACGTCTTCATGGAGATCGCCAAGATGCGGGCGGCGCGCCTGATCTGGGCGGCGCTCGTGGAGCGGACGTTCGCCCCGAAGAACCCGAAATCGCTGGCGCTCAGGGCCCATTGCCAGACATCCGGCTGGTCGCTGACGGCGCAGGACCCGACGAACAACGTCATGCGCACCGTGGTCGAGGCCATGGCGGCCACCCAGGGGCACACCCAGTCGCTGCACACCAACGCCTTCGACGAGGCGCTGGCGCTGCCGACGGACCACTCCGCCCGCATCGCCCGCAACACGCAGCACGTGCTGGCGCTGGAATCGGCCACGACGCGGATCATCGACCCGTGGGGCGGCTCCTTCTACGTGGAGCGGCTGACGCACGACCTCGTGGCGCGCGCCATGGTGCATATCGAGGAGGTGGAGCGGCTCGGCGGCATGGCGAGCGCTATCGAGCAGGGCGTGCCGAAGCTGCGCATCGAGGAAGCCGCCGCCCGCACGCAGGCGCGCATCGACAGCGGCCGGCAGACGGTCGTCGGCGTCAATTTCTCGCGGCCGGAGAAGGACATCGAGGTCGACGTGCTGAAGGTGGACAATTCCGAGGTGCGCGCGCGCCAGCTCTCCAAGCTGCAGGAGCTGAAGGGCACCCGCGACGTCGCGGCCCACCAGGCAGCGCTCGACCGGCTCGAGGAGGCGGCGCGCACCGGGCGCGGCAACCTCCTCGCCTTCGCCGTCGAGGCGGCGCGCGCCAAGGCGACGGTCGGCGAGATCTCGCTGGCGCTGGAGAAGGCCTTCGGACGGCACGTCGCCGAGATCCGGACGATCTCCGGCGTCTACCGCAAGGAGATCGGCGAGCAGGACCCGGCCTTCGCGGCCGCCGCCGCCAAGGTCCGCGCCTTCGAGAAGGCCGCGGGCGCGCGGCCGCGCATCCTGATCGCCAAGATGGGACAGGACGGCCACGACCGCGGCCAGAAGGTCATCGCCACGGCGTTCGCCGATCTCGGCTTCGACGCGGTGGTGGGATCGATGTTCCAGACGCCGGAGGAGGTCGCCGAGCTCGCCGTCAAGGAGCAGGCGCATATCGTCGGCGTGTCCTCGCTCGCCGCCGGGCACCTCACCCTCGTTCCCGAGCTGCGCGACGCGCTGTCGCGGCGCGGCGGCGGATCGATCCTGATCGCCGTCGGCGGCGTCATACCGCCGCAGGACCACGAGGCGCTCAGAAAGGCCGGCGCGGACGCGATCTTCCCGCCCGGCACCGTCATCGCCGAGGCCGCCGGGCAGCTCGTCGACGAGCTCATGCGGGACCGCAGGGACGCGGCCGAATAGGACCGGGCGTAACCGCCGCCGACGCGGCTTCGTCCCGCAGCGCGGCCATCCGCGGTGCGGGTCCGCCAGAAACGATATTCACAGTTGACGAATCGTCCGCATTTCTATCTTGAATTGTAATTCGGAGCCTGGGGCCGGGCGTGCCCGAATCCCGCGTGCCGTGGAGTCCCGGAATGGGACGGGTGCGGGGGACGGGTGCGGCGCGCCGCGGATCGTCCGTCGCGCGGCGGACGGCGCGCCGGCCGGAGGCCGTCCCGATCCGGCACGGATTCGGCTGGCACGCCGCGTGCATTGCCAGCCTCGAAGGAGACACCTGCTCAATGGTGACACGACGTTTCCTCTTGCGGACGGTCAGTGGGCTGGCTGGGCTGGCCATCGTTCCGGCGATGGGCAAGACCGTACCGCAGTTCTCGCCCGCGTCTTTGCGGGGAGCTTTCGACGCGGGCGAGAACGGACTTCTGCCGGGGACGGTCGACGACCAGAGCAAGGCGCTCCAGCGCCTGATCGACAAGGCGGCGGCGGAGAATACGCCGCTCTTCATCCCGCCGGGCGTCTACAACGTCTCGAACCTGACGCTGCCCGACAATGCGCGGCTTTCCGGCGTGCCGGGGGCCACGCGCCTCGTCTACAGCGGCAACGGCCACCTGCTCATCGCCGAGAACCGCAAGCGGATCGTCCTGTCGAACCTCGTTCTCGACGGCGCCAACCGGGCGCTCGGGGACTATGTGCGGGGGCTCGTCCAGGCAAGGAACGTCGACGACCTGACGGTGGAAAACTGCGAAATCGCCGGAAGCGGCAAGTCCGGGATCGCCGGCGAACGCTGCGGCGGGCGGCTTTCGGGCAACGCGATCTCCGGGGCGGCAGAGGCCGGCATATTCGCGGTCGAGAGCCACGATTTGTCCATCGCCGACAACCGCGTCTTCGACTGCGGCAATGGCGGCATCCTCGTGCATCGCTGGCAGGCGGGAGCCGACGGGACCCTCGTCACCGGCAACCGGGTGGCGCGCATCCGCGCCGACGACGGCGGCACCGGGCAGAACGGCAACGGCATCAACGTCTTCCGGGCGAACGGCGTGACGGTCGCGAACAACCATGTCGCCGACTGCGCCTTCTCCGCGATCCGCTCCAACGCCGGCTCCAACGTCATGATGAGCGGCAACCAGTGCCTTCGCTCCGGCGAGACCGCGATCTATTCCGAGTTCGCCTTCGAGGGGGCGATGATCGCCGGCAACATCGTCGACGGCGCGGCCAACGGCATCTCGGTGACCAATTTCAGCGAGGGCGGGCGGCTGGCGACGGTGGCCAACAACCTGGTGCGCAACCTGTCGCTGACGGGGCCCTACGTGCCCGAGGACGGGACGTTCGGCACCGGCATCGGCGTCGAGGCGGACACCGCGGTGACGGGGAACGTCGTCGATTCCGCGCCGAAATTCGGCCTCGCGATCGGCTGGGGGCGCTACATGCGCAACGTCACGGCGACGGGCAACATCGTGCGCAAGGCGCGGATCGGCGCGGCCGTCTCGGTGGTCGAGGGCGTCGGCCCGGCGATCATCGCCGACAACGTCTTCCAGGAGACGAGTGCGGGGGCGGTCGTGGGCTTCGAATGGACGAAGGCGGTGAGCGGAGACCTGACGGCGGGCGGCGCCGACCGATATGCGCACCTGACCGTCGAGCGCAACCGCACCGGCTGACGCGAACGGACCGGCGGGAGGGAACCCCGGTTGCCCCGCATGTATTGGTGGTGGCATGAGGGGCGGCGCTTGCGCCCGCGCCATCGCCCATCGCCAACAGAGGAGACCGACCGGAACCATGCAGCTCTTCCAACCGGAAAACCGCTCGAAAAGCCTGCAACACAAGCACATCTACGCCGTCTACGAGATCTGGTACACGACCGTCGATTTCGCCGCCGCGTTCCTCTTCGTCATCGGCAGCGTCTTCTTCTTCTGGAAAAGCACGGAAACGCTCGCGACCTGGATGTTCCTGATCGGGTCGATCTGCTTCGCCCTGAAGCCGACGATCCGGCTCGCCCGGGAACTCCACTATGTCAGCATCGGCGACTTCGCCGACCTGGCGCGCCGCGACAAGCGCTGAAACGCAGCATAGAGCGTGTCCGCACTTCACGGAATCGCGGACAGGATGCAAGTCTTTGTCTTTACGCGCTTCCGGACGGAAAACCGGTTTCCACTTTTCCTGGAAGCGCTCTACCTCATTGTCTTTACGCGCTTCCGGGCGGAAAACCGGTTTCCACTTTTCCTGGAAGCGCTCTATCCGGCCAAATCGCCCGCCGGGCGGACCTCGCCGACGCCGAGGCCGTTCACGTTGCGCAGGCGGTGCGTCGCGAGGTCGCGGAGCCGCCCGGCAAGGTCCGCATCCGCCACGAGCCGGGCCAGGACGGCCGCGATCATCGTTTCGGCGGCCCGGGTGGCGCCGTCGTCGCATTTGAGCGCGATGCCCAGCCCCTCCTCCGGAAGCACGGCGCAGAAGACGCCCTCCGCACCGGTCTTGGCGAAGATCCGGCCCGGCGCCATCGCCATGAGGCGCGTGCAGAAGCGGCCGGTGCCGGCGACGTAGAACGGTTCGGCCATGCAGGCCGACAGGAGCCGCCGCGACGCCGCCGCGCGGGCGGGCCCGAGGCCGGCGCCCGTCGCCATGCGCGCGAAGCCGTGCGCCAGCCGGTCGAGCGGGACGGCGTAGGTCGGGATCGAGCAGCCGTCCGTGCCGCAGGCGTCGGTGCCGAGCGGCGTGCCGGTCAGGTCCTGGAGGACGCCGCGGATCTCCGCCTGCACCGGATGGCCGTAGCCGACATATCCGGCGTGATCGATGCCGAGATGGCAGGCGGTGCAGAGGAAGCCCGCGTGCTTGCCGGAACAATTGTTGTGGAGCGCCGTCGGCTCGGCCCGGCTGCGGACCTGTTCGATCAGCACCTCCTGACGGTGCGACCAGTGCGCGCCGCATTCGAGGGCGTGGCCGTCGAGCCCGGCGGCGGCGAGCATCGCCGCGGCGCGTTCGAGATGGGCGGGCTCGCCCGAGTGGGAGGAGGATGCGAGCGCCAGCTCGCGGTCGCCGAAGCCGTAGGCGTCGGCCGCCCCGCTCTCGACGAACGGGAGGGCCTGCATGGCCTTGACCGCCGAACGGGGAAAGACCGGCGCTTCGACGTCGCCGATGCGCAAGACCGCATCTCCGTCCGCGTCGACGACGGCGACGGAGCCGCGATGGCGGCTTTCGACGCGCTCTCCACGCGTTGCTTCGACCAGGATCGGATTCGTCATGCGCGCTCCGGGAGACAGGCCCCCTCATAGCCGCAAGTCATCCGAAGCGCAAACCGGGGGCCGGGCGATCCTGCGAAGGGTCAGTTGAAGGCGGCCGCGGCGGGAACGGGCGTGTCGTCCGGGTCTGTGCCGAGGTTCCTCGCACGCTTGCGCAGGCTGCTTCTGGCCACCAGCACCGTTGCGAGCGCGATCATGACATATATGCCGGGATCGGCGTTGCCTCCGGAAATCGCCGCGCTCACAAGGCTGGCGAGCCCACTCGCCCTGACGCCTGCGATGGTGGCGGCGTCCTCGGTGTCGCTGGGCCCCGGGACGCCGCGCATCCCGATGGCGAGGTAGAAGACCAGTGCCGCCATCAGCGCGCTTCCGAAGAGGCCGAGCTGCGAGAAGACCGCGATCACCCAGCTCGAGGCCCGCGAACTGCCGAGGCCGATGCCGATGCCCGACGTATCGAAGAAGGACTGGATGCTCTTGAGGTTCCAGTACATCCGCTCTTGGCCGGAACTCGACGAGAGCTTGTCCGAGATCGCAACCGAATAGAGGTGGTCGAGCGGACGCAGGACGGTCGGATCGGAGATCACCACCGCAAGCCCCGCGACAGCGAACAGGCCTATGGTGCAGAGCAAGGCAAGGTCGGCCGGGCTCAGTTGCCCGCGCAGCATCGACCTGGAGAGGCGAAGGGCAACCGGCATGCAGAAGACCCCCAGACCGACATAGGCGGTCGAGGATGTCGAGAGCAGGAGCAGGACGAACAGCACGAAGCCGAGGAGAAAAGCCGGCCTCGAACTCGGTGCGATGCCAATAGGTATAGGTAAAGGCCAGGCCGACGAGACATGCGCTGCCGAATGACGATGCTTCGGAGAATGCTCCGGCAATCCTCCAGAACCCGGCCTGCGTGGTATCGGTCAACATGGAATAGTTCGCAGAGCGGATCGGGGCAAGGACGTCTCCCATGCCCGAAACCTTGCCGGCGAGATCGACGATGCCCATCGTGACGTGGAGTATCAGGCCGAAAAAGAACCCCCTTCTCAGGTTCGCCATGTCGAAGTTCCTGCGAAGCGAAAGGACCATCGCAAAGAAGGTCAGCCCGGAAAGCACGAAGTAGCCGGCCTGGGACACGTTGGTCGACATAGGCTCCAGCGGTGCCTCGAAAATCCCTTCGCTGGTTCTGGAGACCACGAACACGCTCGTCTGGCCGGCGAACAGCCTCGGAAGAAGCAGCGCGCCGACGACCGCGTAGATCATCAGGGCGAGGACGACCCAGGCGGCCCTGATCTCGCCGAACATCGCCCCGATATCCCACCAGATGCTGCGCCGGGCGGCGGCCGAGACGATGAAAAGGATGCAAAAGACGGTGAAGATCAGTGGTGAGGCGCCGCCCAGCGCCGTTATCGTCCCGATCGCCGTCGCTCCGAAGGCAAGCGAGCCGAGCAGCGCCGCACCGAGGTTCCAGCGCATCAGGCCGGTGAAAGCGAGAATCAGGATGGAGATGACGATGCCGGCGATCGACGGTTGCATCACGGTCTCCCGAGGAAAATGCGACCAATTCTACGGCCGTTCGCTACATTTTTGTTTACAGTATCGCCGTATGACTTCACGCGAAGATGTGATTCTGCTTCAGTTTCCGTCAGGCTGTTGCGGGGCGAATCGGCTGTTGGAGAGGTCGCTTTGACTTTCGTTGTCGCCGTTGCAACCCTGATTGCGTTCACGATCGGACTGAAGTTCAAGGTACCGGCCATCCTCGCGGCGACTGCGACGTTTGCCGCCTGCATCATAGCGGTCGGCCTGTACCTGTCCCTATCGAATGCGGCGATCGTCTGGTCAACGGTTCTGGTCATCGTCATCGCACAGGCCGGCTATTTCCTCGGGGTCACCGTTACGGCTTTTCGGAACCGAAATTCCCCGCATCGCTGATGTTCGGCGCACGCGCGTCAGGACGCTTCCCGGAAGCGCATGATCGCGAATGCGGTCTTGGCCAGGATGACGAGGTCGCGATTCAGCGAGCAGGACCGCACATACTCCGAATCGAGCCGGACGCGCTCGGCGTAGGTCGACTGGTTGCGCCCGCTGATCTGCCAGAGACCCGTGAGCCCGGGCTTCGCCGCCAGATAGTCGGGGGCGAATTCACCGTAGCGGTCCAGTTCCTCGGCGACGATGGGGCGCGGGCCGACGCAGCTCATTTCACCCCTCAGAACGTTCAGCAATTGCGGAAGCTCGTCCATGCTGGACATCCGGAGCAGGCGGCCGACCAGGGAAACTCTCGGATCGTTCGTCAGCTTGCGCCGCTCGTCCCATTCCTTCTGGGCGGACGGGTTCTCGCGCAGATGGTTGGCGAGCAGCTCGTCGGCGTTCTCCACCATCGTCCTGAACTTGTGGCAGTAGAAGGGGCGGCCTTTGAAGCCGATGCGGCGGTGGGAGTAGAAGACGCGGCCGCCGTCCGCCGATTTGATCAGGACGATCACCATGAGCATCAGGGGGCTCGCAAGCAGCAGGGCGACGGTCGCCACCGAAATGTCGAGCGCCCGCTTCCAGAACCCGCCGACCGGTCTCGAACGCATCGTCCGCCCGTCGAAGCGCGCAAGCCGGGAGACGCGGTTGTCGTTGGGAGCCTCCCGATGGGCGGATGCCGCGGAGTTCTCTATGGATGCCGTCGGTGCCGGCCCTCCCCTCGACGACCTGTCGACGCCGTGGGCCATCGATTCCGAGGCGGCCGCGGCCGCCAGGGAGGACCGCTTGCCGCCGCCCGGATATTTCTCTGTTCCGCTTGTGAACATGTGCGAACTACCATTCCTATTCAGCGGCATACTCCACGTCTTTCAGGCGCAAGAACAAGAAACGAAAAGGGCGTAAGTCCATGGCGGATGCGCGCCGTTGTTACGTCCTAAACATTAGCTGCCCTTAACTCGCGAGCGCCGATCAACGTGGAGACTGGCCGGTCAGCTTCCTGTGACGGCGACCGGATACGGAGCGTACGCGTGCGAGAACCACGCCGGCGAGATTGGCCTTGAGGTCGCGCAGGGCCTGGAGCAAATCGCCCAGCTCGTCGAGCGAGGTCCGTTTGTGGTCCGCCACGACGAGGACGCTGTCGAGGGCCGGCGTGACGATCAGGGAATCCGGGCCGAACGAAAACGGCGGAAGGTCGACGATCACCGTCTTGTAGTTCTTGGTTTCCTTCAGCACTTCCTTGAGGTTTTCCTGCAGAAGTTTGCTGTCGCCCAAGGAGGGCGTGCTGCCGACGATGTCGAAGGGCAAGCCGAGCCGCTCGGCCGGCTTCTCCGTCTCGTCCTCGGTCGTCTCGCCCTCGGCCGGAGGGATGCCGCCCGTGGACTTGGCCGCCGGTTTCGGCAGGAGCGAGGCAATGGGCGACTTGTCGTCGGCGCAGACGACGAGCGTCTTCACGCCGGAGGTCGAATAGAGCGCCGCAAGGTTGCTGACCACCGTTCCCTTGCCGTCGCCAGGCGACACGCAGGTCACGCCGATGACGCGTCGCTGGGACGTGTCGGAAAGGTCGAGCGCGAGCTTTACGCCCCGCAGGTGCTGGGCATAGAGCGAATACGGATCCTTCAGGATCTCGTCGAGCCGCCCGAACCCGCCCCGCCGGAACGAGACCACGGGCAGTTCCGCGATGCACGGCGTCTCCAGCTCCTCGCGAACCTGCCGCGCCGAACGCACCGTGCGGTCAAGGCTGTAGCGCGCCACGGACAGCCCGGTTCCCAGGGTGAGGCCTGCCAGGAGGCCGAACGCGACGATCAGCTTGCTGCGCGGTCCGCTCGGCTGTTCCGCCCCCACCGCGGTGGAGATGACCCGGGCGTTGTTGTAGTAGCCGGACTGGCGCCCGACCGAATCGCTGTAGGCGGAGAGCAGGCTCTCGTAGAGCTTCCGATAGGTGCTGGCGTTCACCTCCAGCTGGTTGAGCGGCATCTTCTTGCCGGCGTCCGCGCCGATCCCGATCCCGCTCGGGGGCGTGACCATCGGCGGATCCTGGACGCTGTAGTCATGCCTGGCGCGGGACTCCGCGACCAGGCGCGTCGCAGCGTTCATCTGCTCGGCAACGGTCTGTATGCGCTGCTCCAGCCACTTCATCCCCTCCTGCGTGTCGGAGGAGCGGTTCTCGATCTGCTCGTTGACGTAGGCTTCGGACGTCGCGTTGGCGATTTTTGCCGAAAGGTCCGGGTCGACGGAGCGAAACTGGATGTCGATGGCGTAGGACACGCCGACACGCTGGACGTTCAGACTGTTCGTGAAGGCTTCGATCGCCCGCTGCTTGGCCGTCAGCGGCGACGGGGCGGGCTTGGACTTCGTCAGGAACGAGGGCACCAGATCGACGTTCAGCCCCCATCGAGCAAAGATCGCCTGCAGCCTCCGGAGACGCTCGGCGAACGAAAACCTGGAGAACGCCAGGAACTTGGGATTGTGCGTCAGGTCCAGCTTGTCGATCACGATCGTCGCAATCTTGCGGGACCGCAGGACGGCGAGCTGGCTCTCGATCTGCGCCGTATCGATCGAGAGGTTGATCTCGGACTGGGGCTGCTGCAGCAGGAATTGCGGCAGCTTCGGGTCGATGAGTATCTGGGTCTGGGAGACGTAGACGGGGTTGGCGGTCGCGGCAAAGAAGCTTGCCAGAAGCGCTCCGAGCAACGATAGGATCCCGATCGAAAGCGCGTATCGGCGCCCGAACGCAATGATGTCCGCGAGCGAGATGAACCCGCCACGCTGTTCAACTTCGCGCCACCGATGTTGCGCTGCCGTCCATGAACGCTCGAGCATTTGCTTCAATTCGCCCTTGTTTTTGTTCCCCTCCGGCCAAACCGCCCAGGC
This sequence comes from uncultured Alphaproteobacteria bacterium, assembly GCA_963838155.1. Classification (GTDB taxonomy): domain Bacteria; phylum Pseudomonadota; class Alphaproteobacteria; order Rhizobiales; family Rhizobiaceae; genus Pararhizobium_B. The sequence continues at coordinate 315,983 of CAWIQE010000036.1, read as the reverse complement.
GCCGCGACGGTCCTCGGTCTCCCGAAAATCGCGGTCGCCTGCTGATACCTGCCCGGCCGGCCGTCGGACCGATTCTCCGACAGAATTGCCATTGAAAAAACTAGAGGCGGGCCGGTCCAGCTAAAATGCCTTCAAATGGAGTAACCGCTTCACGAGATGGCGGTCTGCCCGGCAATCCGGAACGCTGGAAATGGCGACCGGAGGCCGCGTCTTCTCGGGGATTCCGGCGTGGAGGACACCTGCCGGTATCCGGCGAAGCCGCATTTCCCCCTAAGGACTTGCGGCGGAAAGCCCCGTACCTCCAACGTTTTACCCAAAGCACCGCGCCGAAGATGATAGTTTGCGGCGCCAACGCCGACTGGGACACCGTCTGCCGGAGACCCGGCGCCGAACCGAAACGACACTCATCCCATCGGTCCTGAGGAGCGGCTCGAAGATGATTGAAAAATTCCGGAGAGGCCGCGGTGCGGCCCGGATTCGGCGCCTTCTCGCGTCGCTGTGCCTAAGTCTTGCGGTTCTCGCCGTGCCGGCGCATGCCGCAATGATCTGGGGCGCGAACGGACATCCGTTCACCGCCTATCCGGGCGTGAGCTTAGAGGAGCAGGTCAAGGCGCTCGAGCGCCTCGGTGCGACGTCTTATCGCGTCAACGTTTCCAGCACCGCCAACATCCCCGCTCTTGCCCGGCTGGTGAAGATCGCGAAGGCGTCCGGCATCGACATCCTTCCGGTGGTCACGCCGGCCTTCGACCTCGACAAGGAGACGGCTGCGGCGCTCTACGACAAGGCCTACGAGCTGGCGAAGCAGCTGGTCGCGCCCTTCAAGGACACGATCCGCGTCTGGGAACTCGGCAACGAGATGGAGAACTACGCGATCATCACCGCGTGCGAGATGCGGGACGACGGCGTTCAGTACAACTGTTCGTGGGGACCGGCCGGCGGCACCGAGCCGCTCGACTACTATTCCCCGCGCTGGGCAAAGGTCAGCGCCGTGCTGAAAGGGCTTTCGGACGGAACGACGGCGGTGGATCCGACGATCCGCAAGGCGATGGGAACGGCCGGCTGGGGCCATGTCGGTGCCTTCGCCCGCATGCGGCAGGACGGCATCCGATGGGACATCTCGGTGTGGCACTACTATAATGACGATCCCACCTGGGCCTTCCGGATACTCGCCGGCTACGACAAGCCGATCTGGGTCACCGAATTCAACAGTTCCGGCGGCAGCAAGAACGGTGAAAGCGCCCAGGCGACGACCCTGGCGAAGATGATCGGGCTCCTGAAAAAATATCACTCCGTCTACGACGTTGAGGCCGCGCATGTCTACGAGCTCTTCGACGAGCCCTATTGGGCGCCCAACTTCGAGGCCTATATGGGGCTCGTGCATCTGAAGAAGCGCGGCGACGGCTGGGCTCCCGGCGACGACAAGCCGGCCTTCGACGCGGTGAAGTCCCTCATCGCCGGAGCGCACGGCGGATCCGCCTCGCCGAAGGGTGCCCGGCCTACGCTCCGGGAGGCAGCGGAACCGGCCGCGCCCCCGCCGACGGCAGCCCCGACGGCCTCCCCTACTGGCGCCTGCACCGTCAAGGACTTCAGGCCAGGCGACGTGAACCTGGCCAACAAGGCGGCCTATGCGTATTGCCTCGTCCTGCACCGCTGGCCGACCCCAGAGGAACAGTGGTCGTTGGTCACCAAGATGAAAGATGGGCTGCCGGTCGAGACCGCCGTTGCCGATCTCGTCGATTCCCGGCTGCTCGGCCCGGAAAGCGCCTGGGGGAGCATGGACCTTTCGACTTACATCACCCGCTTCTACGAACTGCTGCTGCACAGGACGCCGGACTATGTCGGGCTCACCTCCTACGCGGCGGCCATCGAGAAAGGCGACATCACGAGAAAGCAGTTTCCGGAAAAGCTGATCGGCTCGGACGAGTTCAAGAACGTCAATCCCGTGCTTTCGGCGTCCGGCAAGCCGGCCCCGAAGTGATGTCGGGGGGCCGACCTCGGAGGAGTCACTTCATCGCGGTCCTGTCGGCCGCCGGCGACCCCCCCTTCGCGCCTTCGTCGATCGCGGAGCTGCCGCCGAGGATCCCGGCCGGGTCGAACGAGGACGGGCCGATGCCGTCGTCCTGGGAGAGCGGAATTTCGACCTTGACGGTGTCGCCGGGCCTGACGGGCGAGGTCTCCTCGGCCGAAATCTCGGTCATCTTGCCGTCCGCCGACCGCCTGAAGATCGTGTAGTTCGGCGCCACCGCCTGCTGCGAGTGCTGGCGGGCCAGGAGCTTCGGCGCGGTAACGGCCGAATCCTGCAGGAGCAGCTTCGACGTGCCCTGCTTGCGGGCGTTTTCCTCGAGGTCGGCCTGGGTCTGCCTGAGGCTCGCGGCGACCTCGTTGCGGCGCCCGTCCTTCAGCTCGATGACCGAGATCTTGCTCTTGCTGATCTCCTGCTTCGCCTGGAGCAGGCTCGTCTCGGCCGCCAGGCGCTGGCTCTGGGTCTGGGCGAGCGAACGTTCCAGCTCGAACTGCCGCGGCGCGGCGGCCAGGCCCTTCTTGACCAGCGAGCTGACGTTGCCGAGTTCCTTCTGGATCGAGGCGATCTGCTTGTCGAGGTAGCCGAGCTGCTGGCCGAGGGAGGACGTCTCCTGGTCCAGGTACGAGCTCAGGCTTTCCAGTGCGGCGACCTGGGTCTCCATGCCGTCCTTGCGGGCGCGGAAAATCATCGTCTCCTGCTGCATCGCCGTCTTGACCACCGGATCGTCGCTATGGGCCTTCAGCGCGGCGTCGAAATCGATCGACTTGGCTCCGCTCATCTCGGCCTTAAGCCGCGAGGCGCGGGCAAGCAGGGTGATCCTCGTCGCCTTGAGCACACTGATGTCTCCCTCGCTCTGGATGATTTCCCGCTGAAAGCGTGCGAAATCGGTGGACGCGTTCGGGAGGCCGCCCGCAAGGCTGATCGCCTGGAGGACCGTCAGCCCCGGCTGGTAGGGGAACGAGCCCCCCTTGATGACATTGCCGACGACATAGATCGGCCTGAACTTGACGATCTCGACGGCGGCGTTCGGGGTCCTGGCCAGGCCCATGTTCTTCTGGAGCCCCTTGTCGATCGATTGCTCCACCTCGCTGCTCGACCGCCCGCCGGCCTCGATGCGTCCGGCCAGCGGAAGGGAGAGCCAGCCGTCCGGACCCACGGTGAAGGTGTCGTTCAGGGCCGTCCAGGGCACGATGGTGTCCTGGGAGGGGCGCCACTCGTAGACCTTCACGCGGATCTGGTCCTCGGGTCCGAGACGGTATTCGCCGGCGCTCGCCGCGCCGAAACCGGCAAGAACGGGAACGGCCAGGAAGAGGCCCGCCGATAGGAGGAGAGGACCTGCCAGGCGACGGCGCACGTGCCGGTCACGGGCTCTTTCCGGTAACTTTCCAATAGCCATGAGCTTCAGATCTCCAGGATGTATTCCGGCTCGATCCGGCCGGTGAGGACATGATTGAGGGCGAGCAGATTTCCGCGCAGCCGCCCCCTCCTGTCAATGTATGCTTCCGGGAACAGGCTTCTGACGCCGTTGGCCAGGATGTTCCGCGCCATCAGGGTCACGGCGTGGCGTGGCGGGATCGTTCCCTTGCGGATGAGGTAGACGGGATTGGAAATCTGCGAATAGCCGAAGCGCAGCCCGCTGATGCGTCCTCCCTTCACCCCGAGGTGGATGCCGCGCAGCGAATTAGCCTGCACCAGGCGTCCGCGCCGACGGAGCTGCACCGTGAAATCGGTGTCCTCGAGCCAGCCGTAAAGGACCAGCCGCTCGTCGAAACGCAGGGTGCCGACGACGGCCCTGCGAATGGCCATGTTGCAGCCGTAGGCTCCCGAGCGGTCGACGATGGTCGGCCGGCCGCGCGGCTTTGCCGCGTCGGTGGCGAGCTTGCCCAGCGCCTCCTCGAACGTGAAACCTTTCGTCTTGATGCCGTCGGCGATCACCTTGCCGGTCAGGACGGCCAGCGTGTCGTCCTGGCGGAAGAGGCGGCGTACCTCGAAGAGATAGTCGTCGGCGGCAATGAAGTCGTCGTCGAAGAAGACGATGGCGTCGTAGCGGCCGTCGACGAAGTCGAGGGCGGCATTGCGCTGCGCGGTCAACCCCGGACGCGCGAAGACCTGGAGAACCGGAAACGGATACTCCTCGTCCACCACCGGGCCTGCCCCCTCCGGAAGGGACAGGATGACGGCATCCGGAAGCAGGGTCTGCCTCGACAGATGCCGGAGAAGCGGCTTGACAAGCGCCGGACGCCCGAGCGTCGGCACGATCACGGCCAGGCTGTCGATCATCTCTCCTACCTAACTCAACGAATATCTCTTCTCGCTGCATGCTGCGAGCGACGTCACAGCCAGTCCTACAGTGTCGGATCCCGGCCGGCAGCGTGAGCATAAGGCGGAGTTAATATTGGGAATGGCTCATGGGGGGGGGTGGCATACGCCCTTCGGTGTCAGCCTGTCGAACGCTAGTACCGAAGGTCGTCTTGTTCAATTGCCGCGTCTGCCGGAAGGTCCGGATATGTTGCCGCGTCTGCCGGAAGCTCCGGAAATCCGGTCGCAATCGCGAATTCGCCCCCAGTTTCAACTGACCAGGTCTGGCTCCATGCAGCAAATTTTTCGAAATGGCCCAGCGCCGGCGGCGCCGGCGTCGGCAGTCGAAAACATCACGAATCTTCTGTCGAATTCGTCGATCGACCGCAATGCGCGGATCGCGCTGGTCCACGACTGGTTCCCCAACTTCCGGGGCGGGGAACGGGTCGTCGAGCGGATCTGCCGGCTGTTTCCGAATGCCGAGATCTTCACGCTCTTCGACTTCCTGCCCGACGACGTCAGGCAGGAGCACTTCCCGGGCGTGCGCTTCCATGTCTCCCCGGTCAACCGGCTGCCGGGGGTCCGGCGCTATTATCGGTCGCTGTTCTTCCTGTGCCCGCTGCTCATCGAGCAGTTCGATCTGACCGGATACGATGCGGTCATATCCTCCTCGGCCGCCTTCGCGCGCGGCGTGATCACGCGGCCGGACCAGCCACACCTTTGCTACGTCCACAGCCCCGCACGCTATGCCTGGGACGAGCAGTTCTCCTACATCGACCAGGCGCGTCTCGGAAACGGGCCGAAGGGCATGATCTTCCGCTACATGCTGCACCGGCTGCGCAGCTGGGACACGCGCACCGCGCACAGCGCGGACGTCATGGTGGCCAATTCGAGCTATGTCAGGTCCCGGATCCGCCGCATCTACGGGCGTGACGCGCATGTCGTCCATCCGCCGGTGGCGACGGAGGAACTGCCGCTCTTCACGGACCGGGAGGACTATTACGTGACGGCGGCGTTCCACGCTCCCTACAAGCGGACCGACCTGGTCATCGAGGCCTTCAACCGGATGCCGTCCCGCAAGCTCGTCGTCGTCGGCGACGACGTGCAGTCGACGCATCTTCGCAAACTCGCCGGCCCGAACGTGGAGTTCGCCGGCTTCCTTCCCCGCGCGGAGTACGTCCAGACGATCGGGCGCGCCCGCGCGCTGGTCTATGCGGGATGCGAGGATTTCGGCATCACGCTCGCCGAGGCGCAGGCCTGCGGAACGCCGCTCATCGCCTTCGGCCGCGGCGGCGCACGCGACATCGTGCGTCCCCTGGGAAGCAGCGCCCGCCCGACCGGCGTCCTGTTCCGCCAGCAGACGATCGCCTCGCTCGCCGAGGCGGTGGACACGTTCGAAGGGGCTTCCCCGGCGATCGATCCCGCCGATTGCAGCGACAACGCCATGCGGTTCGCCCAGAACCGCTTCGACCAGAGCCTGCTGAACGCCTTTGCGCAGGCACAGCAGACCTGCCAGGCCGGCCTGGAACTGCCCGACGACGAATTTCTCGTCGCCCCGGGCAAGTGGAACCACAAAGTGTCGTGAGGCGCCCGCCGCCCGCAACCGGGCGGCGCCGGCGCGGCCTCCGTTCAGCTTCGGCGCAAGGACGCGAGCAGGCCGACAAGCATGTCCCGGACGATCTGTTCGATGCCGTCCGGCCGGCCTTCGGCCGACCACAGCACCCACAGCGCGGCGACATAGGCACAGGCGCCCGCCGCCGAGACGGCGGCCGAGCCTGCCAACAGGGACAGGAAACCCGTGTCGCCGATCAGCGGCCGGAGGGAAATCACGACCACGGCCAGCACGACAAGTCCGACCACCGTTCGCCGTAGGGCCCAGCACTGGGCGGCGACCGAGCACGCGATCAACCGGCGGACGCCCAGCATGCTTATTGCGAGTATTGCTAGGGACGAAATGGCCCGGGCGACGATGATGCCGGGGATCGAGAAGAAGATACCGCCCAGGATGAGGGCCGGCATGGCAACCACGAATTCGCCGATGGCCCGCCAGGTGAACATGCGGACCTGCCCGAGCGGGATTGCCAGGCTGGCGAAATGCCAAACGGGCAGCGGTATCAGTGCGATCAGGGCCAGCCACTGGAGGATGTCCGCGCTCTGGGACCACCCCTTCCCCAGCGCGATCAGAACCGCCTGGTGCGACATCAGCGACAGACCGAGGAAGAGAGGGGCGGCGAGGGCGAAGATCGCGTTGGTCGCCTTGAGATAGGGCTGCTTCAAATCCGCCCGTTCCTCGTTGTGCCGTGCATAGGCCGCCAGCAGCGGGCCGCCGATGGGGACGAGGACCGCCTGGTTGAGGATGTTCGCGACGTCCGACGCCATGGTGAAATGGCCGAGCGCGGTGCGCGGCACCAGGCGTCCGAGCAGCAGCCGGTCCATCTGCCAGTTGAGCGCCATGAAGAGCTGCGCGACCGAATTCCAGCCGACGAAGTCGCGAAAGCTCGTCCAGTGGGACAGTCCGAGCCGCGGAGTATAGGGCGCGAACCAGTAGGACAGCGCGTTCATGACGAGTGGGGCGGTGATCGTGGCCGACGCAATGGCCCAGTAGCTGTGGGTCAGCGCCGCGGTCGACGTGGCGACGACGAAAGCCACGACCTTCCCTGCGACCTCCAGCGCCGTCTGCTGGCGGAAGTCCATCTCCCGCATGAAGAGAACCATGCCGGGACTGATGAGGCCGCGCAGAATGGGCGCCAGCGCAAGCGCCAGGACGAGGGGCACCAGGCGAGGGTCGCGATAGACCTCGGCCATGACGACCGCAACGCCGCCGAGCAGGACGGCGAGCGCCAGTCCCCGCAGAAAGGCGAGAGTGAAGGCGGTGTCGTACATCTCCTGCGGCGGCTGCTTGACGTTGAGCATGACGACGCCCAGCGGCAGCTGGGTGATCGCTTCGGTGATGTAGATGGCCGACATCGCGAGCGCCGTCAGCCCGAAATCGGCGGGCGTGAGAAGATGCGACAGAACCGCGAGCGTGAGAAGGTCGAAGATCCTGCCCAGGAACTTCCCGGCGATCTGCCAGATGTTGGCGGAGGCGACCTGCCCGGAAAGAGAACCACCCTGGTTACGCATACGTCGCCATCCCGAACCCCAGGCCTGCCGGCGGGGAAGCTATCGGCCTAAACCATCCGTCTTTATAAAGAACCAACAATTCCTGCCTGACTGACCGCGACGGCATCCGGCCGCGGCCCGCCTCTTATCCCGGGCGTCGTCCCGGCGCCACCTGCATTTCGGACGACCGGGGCCCACCCGGCGCGCCCATCGGACCGGGACGACCCACCGAAAGTACTGCCTGCGACAAGCGGTCGCTATGTCTACCGGTCATACCGACGACCGTTTCCTATCGCTTCCGTCGCCACCATTCATCAATTAGCCCAAGTAGTGGACGTTTCCCGGGCATGCTAGCTTCGTTCGTGGCTCTCAGTAACGGAACAGGTTCATGAAAGTTGGTATTCTTGCCGGCGGCTTCGGCACCCGTCTCTCCGAAGAAACCGAGATTCGTCCGAAACCGATGGTCGAGATCGGATCCATGCCGATCCTCTGGCACATCATGATGCACTACACCCAATACGGTCACCGCGAGTTCGCGATCGCCCTCGGCCACAAGGGCGAATACATCAAGCGCTGGTTCTCCGACTACGTGAACTTCAACGGCAACCTGTCGGTCGAGTCGGCCCGGGCGAGCATCCGGCGCCAGGGCGGGGAACTGCCCGACTGGCACGTCGATCTCGTGGACACCGGCCTGAAGACGCTCACCGGCGGACGGATCAAGCGCCTGATCGAATGGATGGGCCGCGAGACGTTCATGCTGACGTGGGGAGACGGCGTCTCCGATGTCGATCTCGACAAGCTCCTGGCCTTCCATCGTTCCCACGGCAAGCTCGCGACGATGACGGCGGTGCGCCCGCCCGCCCGCTACGGCCATCTCGAGTTCGACGGCGACCGCGTGCTGGCGTTCACGGAAAAGCCGCAGGCCTCCGAAGGCTGGATAAACGGCGCCTTCTTCGTGCTCGAACCGGAAGTAGCCGACTATATCGACGGCGACGAGGTGATGTTCGAGCACGCCCCCATGGAACGACTCGCCGCCGACGGGCAATTGATGGCCTACCGCCACGATTCCTTCTGGCAATGCATGGACACGCTTCGGGAGAAGCATCTGCTCCAGACGCTCTGGAACGACGGAACCGCCCCCTGGAAAACCTGGAATTGAGCCATGAAAGTCCTTGTGACCGGTCACCTCGGATATATCGGCAGCGTTCTTGCACCGATGCTCGTCAAGCGCGGGCACGACGTAGAAGGACTCGACAGCGGCCTGTTCGACGCCTGCACCTTCGCCGGCCGGCTTGCCGACATCCCGACGCGGAGGAAAGACATCCGCGACGTCGCCCTCGAGGACGTGGCCGGCTTCGATGCGGTCATCCATCTGGCCGGGCTGTCCAACGATCCGTTGGGCGACTACCGTCCGGAACTGACCGAAGAGATCAATTTTCGCGCGTCCGTCCGGCTCGCCACCCTTTCCAGGAAGGCCGGCGTGAAGCGCTTTCTCTACGCGTCGTCATGCAGCAATTACGGGGCTGCCGGCCAGGATTTCCTGACGGAGTCGGCCGGGTTCAAGCCGGTCACGCCCTACGGCTGGTCGAAGGTCAATGTCGAGCGGGCCGTCTCGCCGATGGCCGACGCGCAATTCAGTCCGACGTTCCTGCGGGCCTCGACCGCCTACGGCCTGTCGCCGCGCCTCCGCTTCGACCTGGTGCTGAACAACCTGACGGCCTGGGCCTACACGACCGGGCGGGTGCTTCTGAAGAGCGACGGCTCGCCCTGGCGGCCGATCGTCCATGTCGAGGACATCGCCCGTGCCTATGTCGCGGTTCTCGAAGCCGAACGGGAGACGATACATAACCGGGCGTTCAATGTCGGCCAGACGACCGAGAACTACCAGGTCCGCGAGATCGCCGAGCTGGTGCAGGAGATCGTTCCCGGCAGCCGCGTCGAATTCGCCGCGGACGCGGGACCGGACGTCCGCTGCTATCGCGTCGACTGCAACGCGATCGGCCGGGGGCTGCATGGCTTCAAGCCGCAATGGACCGCGAGGCGCGGGATCGAGCAGCTCTACGAGGCGTTCAGGACGACCGGCCTGACGCTCGAGGATTTCGAGGGCGAGCGCTTCAAGCGGATCGCCCATATCAAGAAACTCATCCGGGACGGAGAGCTCGACGCCGACCTTCGGCGGGCTCCGGCCATGGCGGACGCGACATGAACGAGATCACCATGGACCTCGCGGCGGCCGCACCGGCTTCCGTCACGGAAAGGAACTGCCGCGCGTGCGGCAGCGCGCATCTGGAAACGTTCCTCGATCTCGGGCTCATGCCGCTCGCCGATCGGCTGCGCTTCCCGGAGCGCGGCAACGAGGAGGAGCCGGCCTTTCCGCTGCGGGTCGCGTTCTGCCACGACTGTGCGCTGGTGCAGATCAGCGAGACGGTCGATCCGCGCATCCTGTTTGCCGATGCGTATCCCTACTATTCGTCGTTCTCTCCGGCGCTTCTGGCCCATTCGCGGGAGAACGTCGCCGAGTTGATCCGGCGGCGCGCGCTTTCCGCCGATAGCTTCGTGATCGAGGTCGCGAGCAACGACGGGTACCTTCTGAAGAACTACGTCGAGGCCGGAATCCAGGTGCTCGGCATCGATCCGGCGGACGGACCGGCCGCCGAGGCGATCAGGATCGGCGTGCCGACGCTCACGGACTTCTTCACCGAAAAGACGGCCGCCGAGCTTCGCTCCCGGGCGGTGCGCGCCGACGTCATCCACGCCAACAACGTCCTGGCGCACGTCGCCGACACGAACGGGTTCGTCGCCGGCATCGCGGCGCTCCTGAAGAGCGACGGGGTCGCGGTCATCGAGGTGCCCTATCTCGAACCGCTGATCGACAACTGCGAATTCGACACCATCTACCACGAGCATCTCTGCTACTTTTCGGTAACGGCACTCGACAGACTGTTCCGCACGCACGGGCTGTTCCTCAACGACCTCCGGCACCTGGAGATCCACGGCGGCTCGCTGCGCCTCTATGTCGAACCGACGGAAAAGGTGGGCGCGAGCGTGCGCGACCAGCTCGCCCGCGAACATGCCCGCGGGCTCGACGGGATCGCCTATTTCCGCGACTTCTCGTCCGCGGTCGAACGGCTGAAGGTCGCGCTCGCGACGCTTCTGAGGCAGCTCAAGGCCGAGGGCGCGACGATCGCCGCATACGGGGCGGCCGCCAAGGGCGCGACGATGATCAACGCCGTCGGCATCGGCCCCGACCTGATCGACTTCGTCGTCGACCGAAACGTCCACAAGCAGAACAAGCTGATGCCGGGCCAGCCCATCCCGATCTTCCCGCCGGAGGAACTCCTCGCGCGGCAGCCCGACTACGTGCTGCTGCTCGCCTGGAACTTCGCGGACGAGATCATGGAACAGCAGAAGGAATACCGCGACAGGGGCGGCCGGTTCATCAGCCCGGTGCCGACGCCGAGGATCCTGTGACGCGGCCGGCCGAGGGCGAGGTTTCGGCGGGTCCCGTTCCGGGCGAAGGCGCGGGGACGGCCGGCTGTCCCGCGTGCGGCGGAGCGGATCTCCTCCAATCGGTCGCTTTCGACGCGGTGCCGGTGCTGTGCAACTCTCTCCTCCACGACCGGGAAAGCGCCCTCTCCGCCGCTCGCGGCAGGTTCGTCCTGAGCTATTGCCGAGAGTGCTGCCATCTCTTCAATTCGGCCTTCGACAGCGCGCGCATCGGCTACACGCAGAGCTATGAAAACTCGCTGCATTTCTCTCCCCGGTTCGCCGAATTCGACCTGGCGCTGGCCAGGCGGCTCGGTTCTGCCTACCGGCTCGCGGGCAAACTGGTCGTCGACGTCGGATGCGGCAAGGGGGACTTCCTGAAGCGTATCTGCCTCGAGACGGGCGCCGAAGGCATCGGCTTCGACAAGAGCTTCGAGAAGGACCGCGGCGAGCGGGTAGCGAACGTGGAATTCGTCAACGCATGGTTCGACGCGGCAAGCCGCCCCGAGATCCGGCCGGCGCTGGTGACCCTGAGGCACGTGCTCGAACACATCGCGGACCCGGCACCGTTCCTGGAGAGCCTCGGCGCCCACCCCGGCATCGACCGCGAAACGGTGTTCTACATCGAAGTTCCGAACGCGCTCTACACCTTGCGCGACATGGGGATCTGGGACCTGATCTACGAGCACGTCTCCTATTTCACCCCTCGTTCCCTGCGGACCCTCCTGTCCGGTTCCGGGTTCGAAATCCTCGAGGAAGGCGCGTGCTTCGGCGGCCAGTATCTCTTCGTCGAGGCCCGGGCGAAGGGCCCGGCCCGCGGCGCGGCGTCCGGCCGGTCCGCGGAGATGGAGCGGCTGGTGAAGGGGTTCGACAGCGCCTGTCGCGCCAAGCTCGGCGAGTGGCGCGGCGTCCTGGCGCGAAGGGAGCGCTCGCGCACGGTCGTCTGGGGTGCCGGGTCGAAGGGCATCACCTTCGTCAACCTCGTCCCGGAGGCGGCGGAGGTCGCGGCTCTGGTCGACATCAACCCGCACAAGCAGGGCCGCTTCGCACCCGGCACCGGGACGCCCGTCATCTCCGCCGCGCAGTTGCCGCCGCGGAAGCCGGAGGCGATCGTCGTCATGAACCCTCTCTATCGAGCGGAAATCGAGGGCATGGCGAGAGAGATGGGCCTCTCGGCCGAGGTCCTCGCGGGATAGGCCGTCGTTGCGGACGGAAAACCGGTTCCCACTTTTCCTGGAAGCAGTTGTTTGTTTGCCGCGCTTCCGGACGGAAAACCGGTTCCCACTTTTCCTGGAAGCAGTTGTTTGTTTGCCGCGCTTCCGGACGGAAAACCGGTTCCCACTTTTCCTGGAAGCAGTTGTTTGTTTGCCGCGCTTCCGGACGGAAAACCGGTTCCCACTTTTCCTGGAAGCAGTTGTTTGTTTGCCGCGCTTCCGGACGGAAAACCGGTTCCCACTTTTCCTGGAAGCAGTTGTTTGTTTGCCGCGCTTCCGGACGGAAAACCGGTTCCCACTTTTCCTGGAAGCGCTCTAGGTCCGGTCCAGTTCCGGCCGGAGCCGTTCGATCGGCCTGCGCTCCCGCTTGCCTTCGGTTCCCGCCGGCTGCGGTTCGAAGGTCATGAACTGGTGGAGATAGGCCTCGAGCGTCCGGCGCCCGTGCAGGGGCGTCATCGTGTGGTCGCAGGCGGCGATGCGGCGCATGGTTACCCCGGGCAGGCGCGCGAGGCGCTCCCCTTCCGGCCCGAAATGACGCGCGATCTCGTCGAGGCTGAGGTCGCCGTCGGAGGTGACGACCATGACCCGGGTTCCCCGCCGGACGATGTCGGCCATCCAGCGCTCCACCCGCTCACCGAGAAAGAGTGCGGCGGGAGAGAAGCGGACGACGCACGACTTGGCCGATTCGATCGAAACGACCAGGAGATCGCGGGCCCATTCGAACGGCTTCTTCCATGCCGGTGCCCTCGACCGGCCGGAGGCCGGCGTCTCCGGTCCGACCCGGCTTGCCGCGGCGATGTCCCGGTTGAGCATGAGCTTGGAGCTCTCGTAGAGACCCCACACGCCCCTGTCGAGCGCATAGGCGCTGTTCCAGTTGAAGCAGAGCGGATTGATCATCGTGAGATGCGAGATGCGGCTGTCGCGGCGGGCGGCGTGAAACGCCTGGAAGGCGCCCGCACAGGTTCCGATGGCGGAGACCCGCCTGAAGCCGGCCTTTTCCAGCCAGTCGATGACGCGCACGACGTCGGCGGTGGCTTTCCGGTCGTAGAGGAAGGCGGGTGCCTGGCCGACCGAGTCGCTGTGTCCGAGGCCGGGCAGGTCGATCCTCAGGGAGGCAGAGCCCCGTGCCGCGAGCGCGCGCGCCGCGTCGACGGTGCCGCGGGCCCATCCGACGTGCGGCACGGCGCCGGCATTGAGGAACAGGGATACCTCTTCGCGTTCGCCGCCGGCGGCCGGCAGGCAGAGAACGCCGCAGATTTCCGGGCCGCCCGCGATCACGACCGGGCGTTCCTCCCAGCCGGGGCCGGCCAGGCTGTCCGCGCCGGCGGCATGCGAGACTTCGGTGCCGGGCGGCCGGGCGCGCTGCCCCGCCCAAGCAACGGAGACGTCCAGAGCGGCCCTGGGGGTCTCGGTGCCGTTCGGATCGGACATCAGGGCGTTGTATCGCTCGAAGGGATGCAGGCCGACGGTGCCGGCGTCCTGCAGCGCTTGGCACAGGCGGGTGATCGCCGGGGACGGCGCCGACGGCATCACGAGCAAGTCGCGCACGCCGCAGCGCTCGAGCGCGGCCGCCCAGTCGAGGCCGCGCAGATCCTCCAGGGTCTCGGTCGTCATGCGGAAGCCGGCGGCCTCGACGCCCTCGAACGGCGCGTCGTCGCCGCCTTCCTCGGGCGGCGGCAGGGCGGCGTCGATCATCCGGGACACTCCGACGATCTCGCGGACATAGGCCTTGCCGGAGGGCGGCGGCGCAAGCAGCGCCAGGCCTGCGACGTCGTCGCGCCCGGCGACGGCGGCGGGTGCGAGAAGCGCACCCAGCCGGAAGCCGATGACCAGCACGTCGGCGACACCCGTCTCGTGCTTGAGGCGGTCGATCGCGGTGCCGATGCTTCCCGTCCAGGCCTCTACGCGTCCCGGTCCGTCGTGATCGCCGAGCGCGTTGCCGCAGCCCGGATAGTCGAACTGCAGGACGGGCAGCCCCCGCTCCGCGATCCGCCGCGCCATAAGTGTCAGGAACCGCCGGCTGCGGAGGTCGTCGAGGCCGTGCCCGCCGGCTATCACCACGCCGCGGCCGCCCCCGGCCGGATGCAGCCAGCCGACCGTGTCATTGAAAACGACGGGTCTCATGTTCGTCCCCCTGCTGCGAAGGCCTGCGCTGTCGCAGCCCTTTCCGTCTCGAAGTCACACGCCGTGCTGCCGTTGAGTGCCGTTACCGTGCCCGTCGGCGCCGGCGCATCCGGCGGGCCGGCGAGGTGCACGGTTTTTTCCCGTCCGGGGACGAGGTGGAAGCCGTTCTCCTCCGCGCGGTGGGTCGCCGTCGCGATGGTCACATGGTAGGCGGCGCGGGTGCAGGCGAGGGTTAGCCGCCAGCCGCCGGGCTCCCCTTCGACGCGGGCCGAGAGGCCGACGTCCCGGCGGGCCGCGTGGGCGCCCGGGAGGATGTGGAACGCTTCGGCGAGCACCGCGCCTTCGGCTCCTTCGAGCCATGCGGCGGTCAGTTCGTGGGCGGCGGGTCCGAAGCGGTAGGCGTGGGTGACGTCGAAGAAGGCGCCGAAAAGCGCGAAGGCCGGGATCGTCGTTGCGCCGTGCGCGGCCAGAGAGACCGCCCGGCTGCCGGCCGCCACGGGCGTGGAGCCGTCGCGGAGGCAGGAGAGTTTCAGCGTCGCGTCGATGGCTTGCGGCCCGTCGTTGACGATGTGCACGTAAAGTCCGTTGACCCCCTCGTCGGTGAGGATCAGGCGCAGCGGTTCGAACGCCCGCTTCATCGCATGCCACACCGATTTCGGCCGCCCGGCCGCATCGACGGCGCCCCAGCCGGCCCCGGCCCGAAGGTCCTTCCAGAAGAGCGTCAGCGCGCCGGCCGTCGGCGAAGCGGGCCGGCGCCACTCGTCGATCGTGCGCTCGACCACTTCCGCCGTCACCGCGCGGGACATGTCCAGGTAGCGCGCACCGTCGGCGATCCTCAGCCGCAGCGGGTCGATGTCGAAGACTTCGCGAAGATAGTGGTCGCGCACGTCCTCGAAGTCCCAGGAGGCGCCGGCATCGCGCGGCGTCGCGGCCTTCCAGCGCGGGTCGTGGACCGCCACCCCCGGCAGGTGCTCGTCGAGCGTCGCCTGCTCCGGCACGTTCGCGAAGGCCAGGCACTCGCTGGCGAAGCGCACTTCGGCGCGCCGCGCATCCTCCAGCGGCCGGCAATAGGCCCCGACGCCGTAATAGTGGACGGGCCCGCCATCCGCCGTGAACGGCAGGCTGCCGCCCGAGGGCGAAGACGGCACGAGCACGAGGTCGGGGCGCCGCTTGGCGGCGATGGGCCGCACCACGCTTTCGAACCACGGCGTCGCGTCGACGGCCGCCGGCAGCCCCATCATCGTCGCCTGCTGCGCGATCTCGCTGCCGCCGCAAAGCACGGCGAGCGACGGCGACCGCCCGAGACGGCCGAGAAGCCCCTCGACTTCCTCCCCGAGCCGGGCGCACCAGGCCTCGTCGCGGGAAGGATAGTCGAAATTGGCGAGCATCAGGTCCTGCCAGACGAGGATCCCGAGTTCGTCGCAGAGCGCGTGGAAGGCGTCGGCCTCGTAGACGAAGGTGCCGGCGACCCGCAGCATGTTGACGCCGGCTTCGTGCGCCAGTCGAAGATCGCCCGCCAGGTGTTCGCGGCGGCTCGGCAATCCGACCGGATCGGCCGGCGTCCACACCGCCCCCCGGCAGAACACCGGAACGCCGTTCACCACCAGCCGGAAGTCCCGCCCGTCCGCCCCGCGGTCGAGCGCGATCCGGCGGAAGCCGACGCGGCCGAGCGCGACGGGAACGCCGCCGAGCGTGGCCGTCGCCTCGTGAAGCGCCGGGCGCCCGTGCGTATGCGGCCACCAGGCCGCGACGTCCGGGATGCGGAGGCGCGCCGCCAGCGCGCGGCCCTCGCCCTCGAGCGCCGTTTCGACGCCGGCGCACCGGACCGTCGCCGTCTCCGTCCCCCCGAGGGGTTCCGCGAGGGTGAGCCGGACGTCCAGCAGCCCCGCGGTGCCGTCGAGGTCGGCGCGCATGTCGGCCGCGTCCACCCGGCGCGCCGACCGGCGCACCAGCCGCACCGGTCGCCACGGCCCGACGACGTCGAAGGCCGGGCACCATCCGGGCATGTGGCCGATCAGCGTCGTGCGCACCAGCCGCAGCCGCTGGTCGTCGATCATGCGCGGCTTCCAGCGCGCCCGCGGCCCCTTCAGGCCGTCGAGGAAGGCATCGAGGCTGCGGAAGGCGATGGCGAGCGTCTCGCCGCCCTCCAGCGTCAGGTCGACCTCCTTCGATGCGAACATGGACGTCGAGGTCAGCACCAGCCGATCGTCGACATAGACCTCCGCGATCGTCGCGAGGCCCTCGAAGACGAGCCGCACCGGCCCGGCCGCGTCGAGCCGCCGCCGGTACCAGACGTCCCGGTCGTGCAAGGGGTGCGGCGCGGTCCTGTCCCACAGGCCGTGCGCCTCCAGCGCCGCCGCGGCGGTGCCGGGGCACTCCGCGCCGAGCCATCTCGCCGAGGCGTCGATGCCTGCGGGATCGGCCCACGACCCGGCGGGCGCGACGGCGATGTGCCATCCCGTGTCGAGTAGCTCCGCCTCCGCCGACATCGGCAACGCAGTGGTCATGCCCGCTCCAGAGAGAAATCGAGGCGGACTATGCCGCCCGGGAGTCCGAAACCCGGCCCATCCGCGTTTCGAGAACGTCCATCGCCGCATCGTAGTCGTCGGCCATCGGCAGGATCATCTCCCGCAGGCCGTCGAAGCGCCGGCGGGCCATGGCGCGCGCCAGCTTGAACTGCATCGTCTTGGCCCCGTCGGCGATCCGCTCCGCCGCCTCGCGCGCCGGCGAAAGGCCGCGGACGCCCTCGCGCGCGAGCCAGTCGAGATGGCTCGACAGCAGCTCGAAATTGGCGCCGAACTGGCGCAGCGTGTTGAAGGCGTAGACGTGGAAATAGTCCGGCGGCCGCGCCGTCAGCGCCTCCGCATGCTCGGCGAAGACCTCCGCATAGGCGGCGAACGGGTTGCGCTCCGGCCGCCGCGCCAGATGGCGCGAAAGCAGCCCGCAGGCCGTTTCGACGACATCCGCCGCCGGCGCGCTCCGCCCGAACTTCATGAACTCCGAATAGGGAAACAGCGGCAGCCCGGCATCCGCGGCCCGGCGCTCGGCAAACAGCGCGTCGAAATCCTCCCCGTCGAGGGCGAAGAAGCCGCGGTTGTGGAAATACTCCATCCTGCGCGACGAGGCGTCGAGCGCGTTGATGCCGATGCTCGACTTCGAGTGCGCGGTGCGATAGCTGACGCCGCGCGTGTCGGGCAGGTAGAACGCGTCGACCTCGACCATCGGCAGGCGCCCCCGGTCGATCTGCGTGGCGACCTGCGCCTCCAGCCGGTCGAAGACCGCCAGTTCCTCGATCTCCACCCCGTAGAGCCTTTCCAGGTCCGCGGTCGGGAACTTGAAGAAGGTGAAGTGGTCGCCCTCGAAGTCCTGCGCCACGGTGAAGCCGAGGGCGGCGGCCGGCTCGTGGCCGGACGCCGCGATCACCTCGACGAGGAGGTCGACATAGCAGTTCGTTTCCGGCCAGCGCCGCTCCCCGTCGTGCAGCCAGCTCGGCCGGTAGGTGGCCGGGTCGAGCCCGGAAATGACCTGCCGCATGCTCACTCTCCCCAGAGCGCCTTGCGCACGCCGGCCGGCCACGCGTCGACGTCCGGGCCGTGGTGGCGGAACAGCGCCAGCGCCACCCGCTCCAGCCCGAAGCCGACGCAGCCCGAATGGCAGGCCGTGCCGTCGGCGAAGCGGATGTCCCAGCTCTGGCCGAAATGGTCCTGGTGGTTGTTGAACGACAGGCAGGCCGTCGGCTTCTCCGTGCTCGTCACCGGGATGAGCAGCTCGAACTTCAGCGCCTGGTCGCGCTGGCTGTTGGCCATCATCTTGCCGACGCGGCCGAAGAAGGGATCGTTGGCGACGTCGATTTCGCAAGGCAGGTCGAGCGATTCGACGATCGCCTTGCCGCGCTCCATCCAGCTTTCCTGGAAGGCCCGGACCTGCGCGGCCGAGCCGATCCGGATGTATTCGCGCTGCCGGAAGAGCTGCATGCGCGCCGGGTCCTGCGAAGGCTCGTGACGGAAGCAATAGGAGGAAAGCTCGTAGAGGAGCCCCGCCTCCGGCACCGGTCCCTGGCGGGCGACCGTCGGATAGAGCGGGTAGCAAGCCGCCGGCGTCATGGCCACTTCCGTGGCCTCCTGCATCGTCGTCCAGTCCTCGCCCTTCTCCATCATGCCGAGAAGGCGCGCGTGGTCGCGCTCGTCGCCCATGAAGGAATGGACGCAGCCGGCCAGCTGCGGAAAGCTCTTCATGTATCCGGTCTTCTCGAGCGCCGCCCGCGCCATGCCGGGCGGGAAGTGGATGCGCGTCGCCTTGTCGGGACCGCCGACGTCGAGGACGATCCGCTCGAAGCGCTCGATGACCTCCTCGAAGACGCCGGATCGGCCGTAGAGGCCGTCCACGCCGGATTCGAAGAGAATGCCGTTGTCGAAAAGACTGTCGAGCAGGCTCTTCGCGTCGAAGGTCCTCGCGTCCATGTCAGCCCCCGAGAGTGGTGTCGAAGCGGCTCATCAGGAGCAGCGTCGAGGTGTTGGTGTGAATGCGGTCGTTGGAGATCATCACCGCCGCCGAGGTGACGTCGCGCAGGTGCCGGCCGACGCTGAACGGGGTTCCGTTCTTGTAGCCGAGGAT
The DNA here is from genome assembly GCA_963838155.1 of uncultured Alphaproteobacteria bacterium. GTDB lineage: Bacteria > Pseudomonadota > Alphaproteobacteria > Rhizobiales > Rhizobiaceae > Pararhizobium_B. The sequence goes on along the minus strand of CAWIQE010000036.1, from coordinate 297,122 downwards.
GCCGGTGATCAGCATCGCGAGCCGCACGACCTCCGCCGCCTTCTCGCTCGCCGCCACCTTCAGCGCGTTGATCTCGGCGGCGAAGCCGATCGAGGAGAGGTCGTCGTCGTCGCCCTGCGCCACCTCGAACCGCCGGATCGCGGCGACGAGGTGACCCTTCATCTCCTGCAGCTTGGCGGCCGCTTCCGAAAGGCGAAGCGCTCCGGGCGGCGTCGCGCCCGGCTGCTTGCGCGCGGCCTGCTTGACGAAGGCCTGGGCGCGGGCGAAGGCGTCCGCGGCGATGCCGAACCAGGTCGCCGCCCAGTAGATGTGGGAGCTCGCCAGCATCGACTGCGCGGCGATCTCGGAGAAGGGCTTCGGCAGGATCTGGCCCGTCTCGCCCTTCGCCGTCAGAAGGAAGCCGTCCGAGCAGGTCCCGCGCATGCCGAGCGTGTCCCACACCGACTTGCGTTCGAGCGCCCTGTTGTCGTCGGCCGGGATCACCACCAGGACCTGGTCGGAATGCGCCGCGTCGGGCGCGCGCCGGGCCGTCGCCAGGATCGCGTCGGCATGGGCCCCGTAGGAGATGACGGTCGCGTCCTTGGTCAGCGCGAAACGGTCGCCCGAAACCTCGACGGCGCAGATCGAATTGCGCAGGTTGCCGCCGATGCCGGCCTCCGACGTGGCGGAGGCCAGGAGCAGCTGCTCGTCCGCGATGCGCCGCATGTAGCCGGCCAGCCAGTCGCTTCCCGCGCCGTGGGTCGCAAGGCTCGATATCTGGATCTGGTGCATGCCGTAGACCATCGCGCTCGAACCGCACGCCTGGGCGAGCTGGACGATGAGGTCCGCGACCTCGCCCGTCGACATCCCCTCCCCGCCGAGTTCGCTCGGAACCGCGACCCCGAGCAACCGCTCCCGCCTCAGCGCGTCGGCCGTCTCCTGCGGAAACCGGCCCTCGCGGTCGACCGCCTCGGCCGCCTTCGCGGCGACCGCCGCGACGCGGGCCATGCGCTGCGCCGCGCCCGAACCCCGAACATCCGCCCGCTCCGTATCGAAAGTCTCGACGACGTTCATCGGATCAGACCGCTTCGCGCGTGATCTCGCAGACCGCCCCGGCAATGCCGGCGATCGACGAAAACGTACGGCGCGTCAGCATCGTCTCGGGAAACTCGATGTCGAATTCCTCCTCGATGGCCAACATGAGCTGCACCGACGCAAACGAGGTCAACCCCGCCTCGTAAAGATTGGCATCGTCCGAAAGTGTCCCGATATCGCACGGAAACATCGGGTTCCGAGCAAGAAGTTCTCGAATGCGATCGATCATCTAAAATATCCACCCTGATCCGCCGTAATGGCCCTTTGGGAACTGTCCCTCTCCTTGAGCGACAAGGGCTGGGAAGCAATCGTCATGCCAGATCATTCGGAGCGCTGATCGCACGATGCCCAGTCCACCGACGAATTTGCAATCTCCGCCCGCAAGCCGCTCTCGTCTCTGCAACTGCAAGAGATGCCATGCCCGGTGGCGGAGCGCCACCTCGTCAATTGGATTAGGCGACATATCCATCCCCATGCCCCGGCCACGCCGGGACGGTAGAGGAAAGCGGCAAATAAGCGTTTCGCGCCCGCCGATTATCGCCGTTTCCGAAGGCACGCGGCGACCGCCGCCGGTCGCCGTCGCGAGCGCCGAAAAACGTCCTGCGCCCGCCGTCCGGCAACCGATGCGACCGCCTCCCGCCGGAGGACCGCTTCGCATCCGGCAATCGCAGCCCGCGTAAAATCGTCGCGGGGGAGCGGGCCTTCTGCGGCGCGACCGGGCCCCGGCGCCGCGATGCGGTCGCGCCCGATCCGTCCGGCACCACACCCCGCGGCCACACTCTTGACCGACCGCGCCTACCTCGATTTCGCTAGCCGCACGGGATGGCGCGAACGACGCCGGGCGCCTATCAACGAAGGACGGCCGGCAATCGCGCCGGCGGCTGTCGCCGCGGCGATTTCCGTACACCAGAGGCCTCTCCATCGAACCTGCCGGCCATCATGACGTCCATCGATCATCCGCCACCAACGACAACCGAGCCGGCCGGGGGGATTTGAAGATGCTCTCGCGGGTCGTCGTCATCAGCGATCACTCGACGGTGCGCGGCGGAGCGGGCGCCCTCGCCCGGCTGTCCATCCGCCTGCTGCGCGACCGCGGCGTGCCCGTCACCTTCATCACGGGCGACGAGGGCGCCGACCCCGAATTCGCCCGGATCGGCGTGGAGGTCGCGCCCTTCGCGCACCGGGATCTGCTCGCCACGCCGCGTCTTCGGGCGGCCACCGAAGGCCTGTACAACGCGTCCGCCATGCGGCACGTGCAGGGCTGGATCGATGCGCACGATACCGAAGGCACAGTCTACCACCTGCACACCTGGCAGCAGATCCTCTCCCCGGCGGTGTTCACGGCTTTGGCGAAGGTGTCGAGACGGACGGTCCTGCACGCCCACGACTTCTTCCTCGCCTGCCCCAACGGGGCCTTCATGGACTATCCGCGCGACACGCCCTGCCAGAGAACGCCTCTCGGAATGGCCTGCCTGCGGACCAATTGCGACAAGCGGTCGTACGGCCAGAAGCTCTGGCGCAGCGCGCGGCAGCTGGTCGTCCGCAACGCCCTCGCCAGGACGGAATGGGGCCGGGTCGCCGTCATCCACGAGAAGATGAAGCCGTTCATGGCGAAGGCGGGCCTCGACGAAACGAAACTCGTGACGATCCTCAATCCCGCCGATCCCCTGTCGCCGGCGCGGGTGAAGGCGGAGGAGAACGAGAATTTCCTGTATCTGGGAAGGCTCGAGCGCGAGAAGGGAATCGAGGACGCCATTCTTGCTGCACGCGCGGCGGATGTTCCGCTCAAGGTGGTCGGCGACGGCCCGCTGCTTCAGAGCCTGAAGGCGCAAGGCGACGGGCGGGCCGAGTTCCTGGGCTGGAAGTCGAAGGAGGAGATTTCGCGGATCGCCCGGACCTGCAGGGCGCTGGTCATGCCGTCCCGCTACCCCGAACCCTTCGGCCTCGTCGCCGCGGAGGCGACGCTCAGCGGACTTCCGGCCATCCTGTCGGACCGTGCGTTCCTGGCGGACCAGATCCAGGCCGGCGGAGCCGGCATCGCCTGCGACACCGCGGACATCCCCGCCCTTGCGAGCGCCATGTCCCGCATCGCCAGGGCCGGCCCGGACGAAATCCGGGCAATGAGCGAACGGGCGGTTCTGTGCGGGAGGCAGGTTTCGCTGGACCAGGACCGGTGGGCCGACCTGCTCGTGGACTGCTACGATGGGCTGCTGGCGTAGGGTTCCACTTTCAGCGCTTGGTTGTTTGCCGCGCTTCCGGACGGAAAACCGGTTCCCACTTTTCCTGGAAGCAGTTGTTTGTTTGCCGCGCTTCCGGACGGAAAACCGGTTCCCACTTTTCCTGGAAGCGGTTGTTTGTTTCACGCGCTTCCGGACGGAAACCGGTTCCCACTTTTCCTGGAAGCAGTTGTTTGTTTGCCGCGCTTCCGGACGGAAAACCGGTTCCCACTTTTCCTGGAAGCGGTTGTTTGTTTGCCGCGCTTCCGGACGGAAAACCGGTTCCCACTTTTCCTGGAAGCGCTTTAGCGACGAAGGCTCCTGCGGCTCTGGATCAGTCCCACGACGGACCAGCCGGTCTTCTTGACCCACTCGTAGGCGGCCGGCGACAGGAGGCCGATCAGTTCGACCGTCGCCCGTGCCAGGTGAAGCGGGGTCGCGGCCCAGGCAAGGAGGACACGCAGCGTCCGGCGCAAGGGAACCCGGTCGCGATGCCGGATCGCGATCGTCACGAGCTGGATCAGCAATGCCCAGTATTCCTTGGGGCTGCGGAAGCCGCCGGCGGAATTCTGCCAGAGCGCACGGGCCTCTATCGACAGGTTGACAGAGCGGTCCGGGTGATCCCGGTTGTAGAATATCGCCTCGGGCCGGTGCCTGATCGTCCCGAGCAGGCACGTCTCGGCGATCAGCGCGCGATCCGAGCCGTAGTAGCCCTTGTGAAGCATCGTCTTCCTCAGGACGTCGGAGCGGAAGAGCCCGAAGACTTCCGTGCATGCATTGACTTCGTTGACGACGCTGCCGAAACGCCGGTCCGGGCGCGGATCCAGCTTTTCGGAAATGACGCTTCTCTCCAGCGGGATCTCGCGGCCGTCCTCGTCCACGCTCCTTGCCGTGCCGAAGACGAGCGCCGCGTCCGGATTGGCCTCGAATTCCTCCAGGCAGGCACTCAGGAAGTTCGGACTGATGAAATCGTCGGCCGCGCACCATTTGAAGAAGTCGCCGGAACTCCGCTCGAAGGTCAGGTTGAAGTTGGGACCGGCACCCAGGTTCGTCTCGTTGCGGTGGTAGCGGATCCGGCCGTCGTTCGCCATGAAGCGCCGGCAGATTTCGGCCGTACCGTCCGTCGATGCGTTGTCTGCGACGATGATTTCGAAATCGCGGAAATCCTGGTCGAGGACGGACTGGATGGCCTGCGACAGAAATTTTTCACCGTTGAACACCGGTATTCCAAGGGACACTCTCGGGGACATCAGCTGCTCCAATGTCGTTCGTCAGACTGCAAGGATTTCGGGGTACAGGCCGAGGTCGCCGAGCGACTTTCCGATCTCGTCGAGATAGATCGGGTTCATCACGACGACAAGGTCGGGCGGCCGGTGGCGAAGCGCTTCCGGTGCGATCACCGGATGACCGGTCCCGGGCGTGAACTTTCCCTGTTTGTAGGGATTTACGTCGACTGCGGCCCGCACTTCCTCGCCGAGACCGAGAGTCGTAAGGAAGGATACGGCCTTGGAGCCTCCGCCCCACAGGTAGACCGCCTTTCCGTCAGCGTGGGCGGCGACGATCCGGTCGCGCCAGGCATCCCGGACCTCGCGCACGCGCCGGGGGAAGCGCTCGCACAGCCGCCGCATCTCATCGAGGTCGTCCTCGAGCGCCGAGGCGGGGGGCAAGGGTTCGGCCGAGCGCCTGGCATACTGGACGATGTACTGGTCGTCATAGGCCAGGGCCAGGTCCGTGACTTCGAAGCCTTCCTGCCGGAAGAGCCGGGCATGGGTCCCCGGACTGAAATACGAGCAGTGCTCGTAATAGATGTCCCAGAATGCCGCTTCCTCGAGAACGCGCTTGGCGTCGGGGGTCTCGAAGACGACCCAGGTCTCGTCCGAATCCGCCATTCGCCCGATCGACCGGACGAATTCCGCAACGTCCGGGATATGTTCGAGCGTGTGGCGGCACAGCACCACGTCGGCGCGGAGATGCGCATATTCGGGACCGAAATGGGCGACGATGAATTCCAGGCCCTCCTGCTGGGTGCCGCGCCCCTCGTCCGCCCGGTAGCCCGGGTCGATGCCAAGTCCGGTCGCGCCGCCGACCCTGCAGAGTTCCGCCAGGAACTCGCCCTTGCCGCAGCCGATCTCGAGCACGCGCTTTCCCCGGAGCCGGCACTTGCCGGCGATCTCCTTGGCGAGGTTGCGGGCGAAGGCGTTGAACGTCCCCGAGAAATGCTGGGATTCCTCGAAATCGGTCGAGTAGCTCACGACGTCGCGGTCGAGATCCCTGTTGAACAGGAAACCGCAGGCTTCGCAGAAGGCGAGCGTCAGGTCGCGCCGCGGAAATGCCCGGGCCGCCTCGGGCGTGTCGAGCAGGACGCAACTGTGCGCGGGGATGCCCGGGACGTGATAGATGGTCTGCGTGACCGTGCGTGCGCAGCACGGGCAGCTTGCCGCGTCTGTTGGCGCGGTCGGGTTCCGGGCTTTTCGGTCGAGGGCTTCGGACATCTTTCGGGCCGTGTGTCTGGCGGACGGTGGCATCGGCGGGCGACGGGCACGGGAGCCGCACCACGTCGCACGGGCTCCTCGCTTCTCAGGCGCTGGGTCCGCCTCGCCTAGATTTCCGGACCGATCCGCAGGAGCCCGATCATCGTCGAGGCGCGGCGCGAAGTCACCACAGACTTTGGTGCAGGGGCCGGGCGGCGTCGCCTCATCGGTTCCATAGCCCCACCCAAAAGACTAGAGATATGCCTTCCGGTACCTCCAACGTATGGACGCCCCTTCGGGGGCCGTGCAACAATTACCGATGGCGGATGCGACCGCCGATGCCCGGTTCCCGGCCGGAGCGGCTACACCAGGCTTCCGCTGCTTATGATGTATCTCAATCTGTCCTTGAAATCGTCTTTCAGAAAAATCCGCTTGTTTACGCTATCCTTGATCGATCTGTATCTGTACAACACTTTTCTCACATTGGAGATATTTTCTCTGTACTTCCCAAGATCTTCGTTTTGCTGGATAAGATCTTCGTATATCCGGTATTCCGCTTCTCCCCACGGATAATATTTCCCCTGCCACGGCTTCGGATGCGCCATGTAGTGCACGAGGGCCGGTTCGAAATCATCCAGCAGGTTGAGGAAATGCTTCGGGAAATTCCATTTGTTGGACATGAGCAGCATCGAATCCCCGCAGACCTCGTTCAGGGCGCCCTGGTCGTGCATGCCATTGCAGGCATCGGGAGACCTGCGGAAGAACTCGAGGGCTTCCGGTCCGACCCACCCGTCGCGCCGGATTTTCAGGACGCCCGAATTGAAGTAGTTGGATACGACCTCGCTCTCCGCATATTTCTTGATCGAGGTGAAGTCCCTCGCAGCCAGAAACTTGCCGCGAGGAACGGCATATTGCTCCAGCGGGTGCAGGCTGCCGACGACCTGCGTATCTCCATCTATGTAAATTATGCTTTCGTAATTTTCCGGCAGAAGATCCGTTATGATCAGTCTCGCCATCGCCGACATGCTGATCCTGTGCATGAATTTGCTTTGGTCCATGCTGGCAAAATGGTGCGAAAGCTTCGGCTTCACGTTCTCGAACGCGACCGACTTCGACTCGAGAAAGCGCTTCACCTGCGGAAAGTCGGGAATATCCTCCGTCAGGAGGACGACGACGTCCGTGGCGGCGCTCGTCTGCTGCCGTGCCTGGATTGCCGAAAATATGGTGGGAAACAGATAGTTCCTGTCCGTGACATAGGCGACGCACTGCGTGTTGGCCGGTCTGGTCTCACCCTGGCAATTCAACGGATACCGCTCCTGCGTCGTTCGGCAGCTCGCCGGCCGGGCCCGGCGCGCCGACCCGCGGGATCCGGCGGACGTCGGCCGGAACGGGGCCGCCGGCAAAAGCCGCCGCGACGGACGCGTCCGAATGACATTCGGGTTCCCGCCTCATCTCAGTTGCGACCGTACCTGTCGTCGAGGCGGACGATGTCGTCCTCGCCGAGATAGCTTCCGGTCTGGACCTCGATCAGTTCCAGCGGGATCTTCCCGGGATTTTCCAGGGCGTGGACCTCCCCGAGCGCGATATAGGTCGACTCGTTCTCCGACAGGAGGATGATCTTGTCTCCTTTGTAGACCTTGGCGGTTCCCCGCACGACGATCCAGTGCTCGGACCTGTGGTAGTGCTTCTGCAGGGAGAGCTTCGCGCCCGGCTTGACGGTGATGCGCTTGACCTGGTCGCGATCGCCGACATCGATGGAATCGTAGTGCCCCCAGGGCCGGTAGACGACGCGGTGGTTGATCGGTTCGGTGCGGCCGGCGCTGCGCAGCCGTCCCACCACGTCCTTGACGTTCTCGACGCTGTCCTTGTGCGCCACGAGGACGGCATCCTTGGTCTCCACGATCACGAGATCGCTGACGCCGAGGGCGACGACGAGCCGGCTCTCGGCGAGCATCAGCGTGTCGCTGGTTTCGAGCGCGACGATGTCGCCGTCGATGACGTTGCCGGCGGAGTCCTTCTCGCACACGTCCCAGAGCGCCGACCACGAGCCGACGTCGTTCCACCCGGCATCGAGCGGCACGACCACGGCGTCCTTGGTCTTTTCCATGACGGCGCAGTCGACCGATTCTTCCGGGCAGCGCGAAAAGGCCTCCGCATCGAGGCGCATGAAGCCCATGTCGACGGTCGGATCGGCGGTGGCCGCCAAGCAGGCCTCGTGGATGTCGGGGCGGTAGGTCTGAAGCTCTTCGAGGAGGCGGCTGGCGCGGAAGACGAACATGCCGCTGTTCCAGAGATAGTTCCCGTCGGTCAGGTAGGTCTCGGCCGTCGCGATATCCGGCTTTTCGACGAAGCGGGCGACGCGCCGCGCGTTGCCGATGGCCTCGCCCTGCTCGATATAGCCGTAGCCCGTCTCGGGCCATTTGGGGACGATCCCGAAGGTTACGAGATTGCCGTGCCGGGCAAGCTCGACCGCATCTGCAAGGGCGCGATGGAACTCCGCCGTGTCGACGATCAGATGATCGGCGGCGAGCGCCGCGATGATCGGATCGTCGTGGTCGCGCATCAGGGTCAGCGTGGCGCAGGCCAGGGCCGGCGCCGTGCTCCGCGAGGCGGGCTCGAGCAGCAGCGTCGCGTCCTCACGGCCGATCTGGCGCAACTGCTCGGCAGCGAGGAAGCGGTGCTCCTCGTTGCACACGATCAGGGGCGGGGTGCACTCGACGCCGGAAAGGCGCGCGACGGTCTGCTGCAGCATCGTCGTCTCGCCGCCGAACGAAAGGAACTGCTTCGGGCGCAACTGCCTGGAAAGGGGCCACAGGCGCGTGCCGATTCCGCCGGCCAGGATGACGGGGGCCAGCACCGGCACGTCCTTCCCGGTCGACGGTTTCACGGCGGGTTCCGCTTGATTGCTGATGGCATCCATCGACAATGGCTCCGTTCGGTTCTTCCGGCAGGGACGCCGGCCTGCTTGGACCGGTCCCGCGGCGCTTCGGCCGTCGCGGACGATCCGACTTTCGCCCAAGACTTATCCCAACTACTAGGGCCGGGCCAGTAAGGAAATAGTTTCCGGATCCGGCGGTGGCGCGAAGCGCCGATGCCCGGACTCATCTCTTTGACCGTCCCCTAAGGCGATTGCATGACCCTTCGCACGCCAATCGCGGCCGCCGGCGAGAGGCGGCGGCGTACCCCGCTCAGCGCAGGCGTTCGAGGATCGAGACGTAGTTGGCGACGGCCGCGCCGCCCATGTTGAAGACGCCGCCGAGTTCGGCGCCGGGAACCTGGATGCCGCCCGCCTCGCCGCAGAGCTGCATGGCCGAGAGCGCGTGCATCGACACGCCCGTGGCGCCGATCGGGTGGCCCTTCGATTTCAGCCCGCCGGAGGGATTGACCGGCAGGCGGCCGTCGCGCGCGGTTTCGCCGGAGAGCGCCAGGTCCGCGCCCTCGCCCGGGCGCGCGAGACCCATTGCCTCGTATTCGATGAGTTCGGCGATGGTGAAGCAGTCGTGGGTCTCGACGAAGGAGAGGTCGTCGAGGCCGATGCCGGCGCCGGCGAGCGCCTTCTTCCAGCCGAGAGCGCAGCCCTCGAAGGCGACGATGTCGCGCTTCGACATCGGCAGGAAGTCCTGGACGTGCTCGGCCGCGCGGAAGACGACGGCGCGCGGGGCGCGCATGGCCGTCTCCACGTCCGCCAGGACGATCGCCGCCGCGCCGTCGGAGACCAGCGAGCAGTCGGTGCGCTTCAGCGGGCCGGCGACGAAGGGGTTCTTCCCGCTTTCGGCGCGGCAGAACTCGTATCCGAGGTCCTTGCGCATCTGGGCGTATTCGTTGTCGACGCCGTTCTTGTGGTTCTTGGCGGCGATCGCCGCGAGCGCGTCGGAACGGTCGCCGTAGCGCTGGAAATAGAGCTCGGCGATCCGTCCGAAGACCCCCGCGAAGCCGGCCGGCGTGTCGCCGTCCTCCGGCAGGTATGAGGCCTTCAGGAGGTTCCGGCCGATCTCGGGGCCGGGCGTCGTCGTCATCTGCTCGACGCCGACGACGAGCACCCGCCTGGCCTGCCCGGCGCGGATCGACTTCAGGCCCTGGTGCACGGCCGCCGAACCCGTGGCGCAGGCGTTCTCCACGCGGGTCGCCGGCTTGAAGCGGAAATCGTCGCTCGCCTGCAGGACGAGGCTCGCCGTGAAGTCCTGGGCGGAGAAGCCGGCATTGAAGTGGCCGAGCAGGATCTCGTCGATCTCGGCCGGTTCGAGACCCGCGTGGGCGACCGCCTCGCGCGCGACGCGCGTCACGAGACTTTCGACCGTCTCGCCCTCCAGCCTGCCGAATTTCGAATGCGCCCAGCCGATGATGCAACCGGTCATGTCTCGGTCTCCTCGCGTTTGCGAAGAAAGATGGCCCCTGAGGGTGGCCGAGTAAAGGTGGAATGAGCCGGTTCCCGCCTCGCAAACCTATCGGCACGCCTTGCAGCGAGCCTCCTCATGGTGATCTGCAGATCGGTGACCGCGGCGAGCGGGTCTTGCTTGATCCGACGGGGCGAACGATGTAATACGGTGTATTACAAATGGAGGCCGTCAGATGTCGAAATCACCGCTTTCCCATCCCATCACCTTGCGCTTGCCCGAGGATGTCCTTGCTGCAGTCGAGGAAGTCGCGAGCACTTGCGACAGGCCCAGGAGTTGGGTGATGGTGCGGGCCCTCAAGCTGTATCTCTCGATGGAAGGCGCGGAAATCCTGGCGGTGCGCAAGGGACGTCAGCAGATTGCCGACGGCGACGTCCATGACATGGACGACGTGCTGGACGAAGTCGAGGCGATCGTCAGGAATCGCGTGGCCTGATGAAGGTGCGGCTTTCCGGCGAGGCGAGAGCCTACCTCCTCGCCGAGTCTGCTTACCTGCGGAAACGCAGCCCCATTGCCGCTCAGGCATTCCTGGATCGGATGCGCGAAGCGAGACAGAATCTCGCCCGCTTTCCCGAGATGGGGCGCGGCATTGAAAGACTTCCGGTTCCCGGTTCGCTGCGGGTCGTTATCGGCGAATACCTTCTGGACTACGACATCGACGATGGCCTGGTGCTCATCGTGAACATCCGGCATGGCGCCCAACAGCGCCTCTCGCCGGACGTCGACGACGACTTCGACTACGAAACCTGTGCGCCGGATCCGGACGCCAAGCCCTAGATCTCAAGCTCCAAACGTGCATCCCGCCATCGGCGTCCGGATTCCGGCGCCGGCGCGATTTTTGTTGAACACGCGATCAATAAAAAATAGAACGGGGGACGGCCGCAGGAGACAACGCCGAAGCCAGTGGGATCGAAGATGACCGTCCGCCGCCCGAACATCCTCATCATCATGGTCGACCAGCTGAACGGGACGCTGTTTCCGGACGGCCCGGCGGAGTGGCTCCATGCGCCGCACCTGAAGGCGCTCGCGGCGCGCTCCGTGCGGTTCGCCAACAACTACACCGCCTCGCCGCTGTGCGCTCCCGGCCGTGCCTCGTTCATGGCGGGCCAGCTGCCGAGCCGCACGCGCGTCTACGACAACGCGGCCGAATACGGCTCGGACATCCCCACCTACGCGCATCATCTCCGCCGGGCCGGCTACTACACCTGCCTGTCCGGCAAGATGCATTTCGTCGGCCCGGACCAGCTGCACGGGTTCGAGGAGCGGCTGACGACCGACATCTATCCCGCCGACTTCGGCTGGACGCCGGACTACAGGAAGCCCGGCGAGCGCATCGACTGGTGGTACCACAATCTCGGTTCGGTCACCGGCGCCGGCGTCGCGGAGACGACGAACCAGATGGAGTACGACGACGAGGTCGCCTTCTTCGGCGCCCAGAAGCTCTATCACCTCGCCCGGCAGTCCGCGGACGAGGGGCGGCGTCCCTGGTGCGTGACCGTCTCCTTCACCCATCCCCACGATCCCTACGTCGCGCGCCGGAAGTTCTGGGACCTCTACGAGGACTGCGCGCACCTGGAACCGTCGACCGGCGCGATCCCCTTCGAGGAGCAGGACGCCCATTCCCGCCGTCTCCACATCGCCAACGACTACACGGCGTTCGACATCCGGCCCGAGGACGTCCGCCGGGCCCGGCGCGGCTATTTCGCCAACATCTCCTATCTGGACGAGAAGGTGGGCGAGCTCGTCGACGTGCTCCGGCGCACCCGCCAGCTCGACGACACGATCGTCGTCTTCACCTCCGACCACGGCGACATGCTGGGCGAGCGGGGGCTGTGGTTCAAGATGAGCTTCCGGGAGGGCTCCGCGCGGGTGCCGCTGATGGTTTCGGCGCCGGGCGTCGCGCCCCGGCGGGTCGACCAGGCGGTCTCCAACCTCGACGTCACGCCGACGCTCGCCGATCTCGCCGGCGTCTCCCTCGACGAGGTGGCGCCCTGGACCGACGGGGAAAGCCTGGTGCCGGCGATGACCGGCGGCGAACGGCCCGGCGCGGTCCCGATGGAATATGCCGCCGAGGGCTCCTACGCGCCGCTCGTGGCGCTGCGCGAGGGACGCCACAAGTTCGTCCACTGCGAGATCGACCCGCCGCAGCTCTTCGACCTTACGGCCGACCCGGGGGAGAAGACGAACCTCGCGGAAGATCCGGCGCATGCGGGGCTGGTCGCGGCGTTCATGGAGAAGGTCCGGTCGCGCTGGGACATGGCGCGCTTCGACGCCGAGGTGCGCGAGAGCCAGGCGCGGCGCTGGGTCGTCTACGAGGCATTGAGGAACGGCGCGTACTACCCCTGGGACTTCCAGCCGCTGCAGAAGGCGTCCGAGCGGTACATGCGCAACCACATGGACCTCAACGTTCTCGAGGAAAACCAACGCTTTCCCCGCGGCGAGTGAGAGGGAGATTCAAGATCATGCGCGCCCAACCGCAGGCCTCCCACTTCATCGACGGCCGCTATGTCGACGACCCCGCCGGCGCCGTCATCGAGGACGTCTACCCGGCGACCGGCGAAACCATCGCGACGCTTCGTTCGGCCACGCCCGCCATCGTCGAACGGGCGATCGAGGCGGCCAGGAAGGGCCAGGCCGAGTGGGCCCGCACGCCGCCGGCCGAGCGGGGGCGCCGCCTCAGGCGCGCGGCCGACATCATCCGCGAGCGCAACCGCGCGCTTTCCGAACTCGAGACGCTCGACACGGGCAAGGCGCTGCAGGAAACGCTGGTGGCCGATCCGGCATCGGGCGCCGACTGCCTCGAATATTTCGGCGGCATCGCGGCGTCGATCACCGGCGACCACATCGACCTCGGCGGCGACTTCGCCTACACGCGGCGCGAGCCGCTCGGCATATGCGTCGGCATCGGCGCCTGGAACTATCCGATGCAGATCGCCTGCTGGAAGGCCGCGCCGGCGCTCGCCTGCGGCAACGCCATGATCTTCAAGCCGTCGGAAACCACGCCGCTCACGGCGCTGAAGCTCGCCGAGATCCTCGTCGAGGCCGGCGTCCCGGCGGGCGTCTTCAACGTCGTCCAGGGCCATGGCGACGTCGGGGCGGCGCTGACCCGCCACCGGGACGTCGCCAAGGTCTCCCTGACCGGCTCGGTGCCGACGGGGCGGAAGATCATGGAGGGCGCGGCCGGCCACCTGGCGCAGGTGACGCTCGAACTCGGCGGCAAGTCGCCGCTGATCGTGTTCGACGACGCGGATCTCGATTCGGCCGTCGGCGGGGCGATGCTCGGAAACTTCTATTCGACCGGCCAGATCTGCACCAACGGCACGCGCGTCTTCGTGCACCGCTCGGTCAAGGACGCGTTCCTCGACCGGCTCGTCGCCCGCACGGCGAAGATCCGGCTCGGCGACCCGCTCAACGAGGACACGCATCTCGGGCCCCTCGTCAGCGCGGCGCAGCGCGACAAGGTGCTCGGCTACATCGAGACCGGCCGGTCGGAGGGCGCGCGGCTCGCCGCCGGCGGCGGGGTGCCGCGCATGCAGGGCATGGAGGGCGGCTTCTGGATCGAGCCGACCGTCTTCGCCGACGTCCGGGACGAGATGACCATCGCGCGCGAGGAGATATTCGGCCCGGTGCTCTCGCTCCTCGATTTCGAGGACGAGGACGACGTCGTCGCCCGCGCCAACGCCACGGATTTCGGACTGGCGGCCGGGGTCTTCACCCGCGATCTCGCCCGCGCGCACCGCGTCGTGGCGCGGCTCGACGCCGGGACCTGCTGGATCAACGCCTACAACCTCACGCCGATCGAGATGCCGTTCGGCGGCGTCAAGCAGTCGGGCATCGGACGCGAGAACTCGCGCGCTGCGATCGAGCACTACAGCCGCATCAAGTCCGTCTACGTGGCGGCCGGGCCGGTCGAGAGCCCCTACTGAACGGACGGCAGAGCGTGGAAGCGGATTTCGTCATCATCGGAGCCGGCTCGGCCGGTTCGGCGCTCGCGGCGCGGCTCTCGGAAGATGGGAAGCACTCCGTGCTCGTCGTCGAATATGGCGGCAGCGACTTCGGGCCGTTCATCAAGATGCCGGCGGCGCTGTCCTACCCGATGAACATGCGCCGCTACGACTGGGGCTACCGGACGGAGCCCGAGCCGCATCTCGGCAACCGGCGCCTCGCGGCGCCGCGCGGCAAGGTGATCGGCGGGTCGTCGTCGATCAACGGCATGGTCTATGTCCGCGGGCATGCGGGGGATTTCGACCACTGGGCCGAAAGCGGGGCCACCGGATGGTCCTACGCGGACGTGCTGCCCTATTTCAAGCGGCAGGAGACGTCCCACGGCGGCGAGGAGGGCTGGCGGGGAACGTCGGGGCCGCTGCACGTGCGGCGCGGGCTGATGGAGAACCCGCTCTTCGAGGCCTTCATCGAGGCGGGCCGGCAGGCCGGCTTCGAGCTGACGGAGGACTACAACGGCTCGAAGCAGGAAGGCTTCGGGCTGATGGAGCAGACGATCCACAAGGGCCAGCGCTGGTCGGCCGCGGACGCCTACCTGAAGCCGGCGCTGAAGCGCAGGAACGCGAGTCTCGTCAACGGCCTGGCGCGGCGCGTTGTCATCGAGAATCACCGCGCGACGGGCGTCGAGGTCGATTTCGGGGGCAGGATCGAGATCGTGTCCGCCCGGCGCGACGTGATCGTCTCGGCTTCGGCCTTCAACTCCCCGAAATTGCTGATGCTTTCCGGGATCGGGCCGGCGGGCCACCTTGCCGACCACGGCATCGGCGCGGTGGCGGACCGGCCGGGCGTCGGCGCCAACCTGCAGGACCACCTGGAGGTCTATGTGCAGCAGGAATGCACGCAGCCGATCACGCTCTATTCCAAGCTCAACCTCTTCTCGAAGGCGCTGATCGGCGCCCAGTGGCTGTTCTTCCGCTCCGGGATCGGCGCCAGCAACCAGTTCGAGGCGGCCGCCTTCCTGCGCTCGCGCGCGGGCGTGCGGTACCCGGACATCCAGTATCATTTCCTGCCGGTCGCGATCCGCTACGACGGGCGGGCCGCCGCCAAGGCGCACGGCTTCCAGGCGCATGTCGGGCCGATGCGGTCGGCCTCGCGCGGGACGGTGCGGCTGCGGTCGGGGGACCCGGCGGACGCGCCGGTCATCCGGTTCAACTACATGAGCACGGAAGAGGACTGGGCCGACTTCCGCCACTGCGTCCGGCTCACCCGCGAGATCTTCGCGCAGCCCGCCTTCGATCCCTATCGCGGGCCCGAGATCCAGCCGGGGGCGGAGGCCGTGAGCGACGAGGCGATCGACGCCTTCATCCGCGAGCATGTCGAAAGCGCCTATCATCCCTGCGGCACCTGCCGCATGGGCCGCCGGGACGACCCGATGGCGGTCGTCGACCCGGAATGCCGGGTGATCGGCGTCGAGGGCCTTCGCGTGGCGGATTCCTCGCTGTTCCCGCGCATCACCAACGGCAATCTCAACGGACCCTCGATCATGACCGGGGAAAAGGCGGCGGACCACATCCTCGGCCGCCAGCCGCTGGCGCCGTCGAACCAGGTGCCGTGGATCAACCCGCGCTGGGAAACCTCCGACCGTTAAAGATTTACGCGCTTCCGGACGGAAAACCGGTTTCCACGACGCGCTCTCGGGCGCCGACGGGTGGCTCGTTCTAACGGCCCCGGCCATTGCTGGAAAACCGGTTCGCCCGGGGGGCGTGCGGGAAAATGCCGATGCCTGTCGCCGGGCTCGGCGACGTGGCAGGTTCGGGCGGACCGAAAGGAAGGCCACGCCATGACGACGCATCCCGGACCGCAACAGGCCGCCGCGCTCGACGCCGAGCTCGCGGCGCTCGATCTCGCCCGACGCCTGGAGCTCGTCGCGGACATCGCCGCCGACGCCGTCTTCACGACCAGCCTCGGGATCGAGGACCAGGTGCTGACGGCCGCCATCGCGGCGACCGGCGCGCCGATCCGCATCGCAACGCTCGAAACCGGCCGGCTGTTTCCCGAGACCCTGGCGCTGATCGGCCAGACGCGGGAGCGCTACGGCATCGACATCGCCGAATACCGCCCCGCACAGGCCGATATCGACTCCTACGCCGAAAAGTACGGACTGAACGGCTTCTACGAGAGCGTCGAGGCTCGCCATGCGTGCTGCGGCCTGCGCAAGCTGAAGCCGCTTGCCCGGGCGCTCGCGGGCGCGGACGTCTGGATCACCGGCCTCAGGCGCGGGCAGTCGGGCGCGCGCGCGGCCACGCCGTTCGCCGAATGGGACGAGGAGCGGCACCTCGTCAAGGTCAACCCGCTCGCCGACTGGACGATCGAAGCCGTACGCGCCTACGTCGCGGACAACGCCGTGCCGGTCAATCCGCTGCACGCGCGCGGCTACCCCTCGATCGGCTGCGAACCCTGCACGCGGGCGATCAAGCCCGGCGAGGACGAGCGGGCCGGACGCTGGTGGTGGGAAAACGACGAAAAGCGCGAATGCGGCCTGCACGTCCCGGAGACGTCGCCGGCGGCGGAGCGAGACGTCTGGTCCAGTGAGCACTTGAAATTCGTGTATATTACGACAATATACAAGGATGATTGATTGGGAATCGATCGTCGGGTTCGAATGGGACGCGGGAAACGCCCGTAAAAGTTCCGACAAACATGATGTCAGCCAGTCGGAAGCGGAGCAGACATTCTTTAACGAGCCGCTGCTGACGGTTCCCGACATGAGACACAGCAAGGTGGAGACACGGATCCACGCCCTCGGGCACACCGATGACGGAAGGCTGCTTCACATCACCTTCACGCTTCGGGACGACGAAACCAGGATACGGGTGATCTCTGCCCGCGACATGAGCCGCAAGGAGCGGAGTTATTATGAGCAAGGCACTTAAGCCCGTTCCGCAGTTCCAGAGCGAGGCGGACGAGCGCGCCTTCTGGGAGACGCACGATTCCGCCGACCACGTCGACTGGAGCAAGGCGGAAAGGGTCCGGCTGCCGAAGCTGAAGCCATCCTCGACCTCGATTTCGCTGCGGCTGCCGAACGCACTGCTCGAACGGATCAAGGTCGCGGCGAACAAGCGCGACGTGCCGTATCAGTCCCTTATCAAGACGTGGCTGGCGGAAAAGATCGACGCCTCGCGAGGCTGAGAAGACCTTCGGCGCCTCCGCGCCGCCCTCACCCATACCCGTTCGGGTTCTTCGACTGCCAGTTCCAGGTGTCGGCGCACATGTCGCGCAGCGAGCGGCCGGCCTTCCAGTCGAGCAGCTCGGCGGCCCGCGAGGGGTCGGCGTAGCTCGCCGCCACGTCGCCCGGACGGCGGTCGACGATGTCGTAGGGGATCTCGCGGTTGGAGACGTGCCGGAAGGCCTCGACGAGGTCGAGGACGCTGTAGCCCTGGCCGGTTCCGAGATTGACCGCCAGGCAGGCGGGCGCCTCCCGCAGCTTCTCTATCGCCCGAACGTGGCCGTCGGCGAGATCGACGACATGGATGAAATCGCGCACGCCGGTGCCGTCGTGGGTCGGGTAGTCGCCGCCGAAGACGCGCAGGCGCTCCAGCCGCCCGGATCCGACCTGGGCGACGAAGGGCATCAGATTGTTCGGCATGCCGTTGGGGTCCTCGCCGATCAGCCCGCTCGCATGGGCGCCGACCGGGTTGAAGTAGCGCAGCATCGCGATGCGCCAGCTCGGGTCGCCGGCATGGAGATCGCGCAGGATGTCCTCGATCATCAGCTTGGAGCGGCCGTAGGGGTTGGTCGCCGACAGCGGGTGGTCCTCCGGTATCGGCAATTCCTTCGGTTCGCCGTAGACCGTGGCCGAGGAGGAGAAGACGATGGTCTTCACGCCGGTCGCCTGCATGGCCTGGAGCAGCTGCACCGTGCCGCCGACGTTCACCTCGTAATAGTCCAGCGGCCGGCTGACCGATTCGCCCACCGCCTTGAGCCCGGCGAAGTGCACCACGGCGTCGGCCCCGTGCTTCCGGATGACCGTTTCGACGAAGGGGCGGTCGCGGATGTCGCCTTTCTCGAAGGCCACCTGCCTGCCCGCGATCCGGGCGACGCGGAGCAGCGATTCCTCGCGGCTGTTGGCCAGGTTGTCGATGACGGCGACGTCGTGCCCCGCCTCCAGAAGGCATACCACCGTGTGGGACCCGATATAGCCTGCCCCGCCCGTCACCAGGATCGTCATGCGTACTCCTTTCTCGCGTGGTCTTCGGCCGACCGGCGCGGCCGAAGCCCGAACAGTCGGCATTTTCCACTTGTTCCGCAAGGCGCAAAAAAGTCGTTCGCGCCGGACGGCATCCTTGGGCCGCCGTTCCTATGCGCGGGCGGCCCGATCGGCAATTATCCGGCAAAAGCGTCAGCCGTGGGACCGCGGCGGGCGGACGACGCGTTCACGACGATTTTTCGCCGAAAGGCGCACCATGAGCGGAGACGGAATGACCGACGAAGACAATCGCGCCAAGCGCCCCGCGAAGCCGCCGCTCGACCCGCATCTCAAGGCGCTCGAGAACGAGGCGATCCACATCTTCCGCGAGGTCGCGGCGGAATTCGAGAAGCCGGTGATGCTCTATTCCGTCGGCAAGGATTCCTCCGTCCTGCTGCACCTGGCGCGCAAGGCGTTCTACCCGGGGACCATCCCCTTCCCGCTGCTGCACATCGACACCGGCTGGAAGTTCCGCGAAATGATCGCCTTCCGCGACCGGATGGCGGTCGAGTTCGACCTCGACCTGATCGCCTACACCAATCCGCGCGGGCCGAAAGAGAACATCACGCCCTTCACCTACGGGTCGGCGCGCTACACCGACATCATGAAGACGGAGGCGCTGCGCCAGGCGCTCGACGCCCACGGCTTCGACGCGGCCTTCGGCGGCGCGCGGCGCGACGAGGAGGCGTCCCGCGCCAAGGAGCGCATCTACTCCTTCCGCACGCCCGACCACCGCTGGGACCCGCGGAACCAGCGGCCGGAGCTGTGGAACGTCTACAACGGCGCGATCCGGCGCGGCGAGAGCGTGCGCGCCTTCCCGCTGTCGAACTGGACCGAGGTCGACATCTGGCGCTACATCCAGGCCGAGGACATCCCCATCGTTCCGCTCTATTTCGCCGCGAGGCGGCCGGTCGTCGAGCGCGACGGCATGCTGATCCTCGCGCAGGACCCGCGGCTCGAACTGCTGCCCGGCGAGACTCTGCGGCACGAGACGGTGCGCTTCCGCACGCTCGGCTGCTTCCCGCTGACCGGGGCGATCCGCTCCACCGCCACGACGCTCGACGACATCATCGGCGAACTCGAGATCGCGACCGTCTCCGAACGCCAGGGCCGGGCCATCGACCGCGACCAGTCCGGCTCCATGGAAAAGAAGAAGCGCGAAGGATATTTCTGACATGACGGCCTTTGTCGACAGCGCGGCCCGCCTCGCGCCCCAACCGGAAACGAGCGCGCCGGCGCGCGACACGCGGCCGCTCAGGCTTCTCACCTGCGGCAGCGTCGACGACGGCAAGTCGACGCTGATCGGCCGGCTGCTCTGGGACACCAAGGCGGTCAAGGAGGACCAGGCCGCGACGCTGGCGCGCGATTCGTCCGGCAAGCAGAACGAGCTCGGGCTGCCCGATTTCGCCCTGCTTCTCGACGGGCTGCAGGCCGAGCGCGAACAGGGGATCACGATCGACGTCGCCTACCGGTACTTCTCGACCGACCGGCGGTCCTTCATCGTCGCCGACACGCCGGGCCACGAGCAGTACACGCGGAACATGGCGACCGGCGCGTCGACGGCGGACCTGGCAGTGATCCTCGTCGACGCGCGGACCGGCATCCTCGAGCAGACCCGTCGCCACGCGACCATCGCCGCGCTGATGGGCATCCGCCAGTTCGTGCTGGCGGTCAACAAGATCGACCTGACCGCCTATGCCCGAAGCGGCTTCGAGGCGATCGCCGCCGAATTCCGCACATTCGCCTTCTCGCTCGGCGTCAAGCAGGTGACGACCATTCCGATGTCGGCGCTGAAAGGGGAAAACGTCGTCCTGTCGGGCGAGGGCGTCATGCCCTGGTACAAGGGGCCGACGCTCGTCGAGGCGCTGGAGCTCGCGACCGTCCGCTCGGCGCAGGCGGTCGGCTTCCGCCTGCCCGTGCAGCGCGTCTCGCGCCCCGGCGAAAGCTTCCGTGGCTACCAGGGCACGGTCGCCGGCGGATCGATCAAGCCCGGCGACAGCATCGTCGTGCTGCCGTCGGGGATGGTGGCCAACGTCACCAAGATCGTGACGTTCGACCTCGTCAGGAACGCCGCCGTCGCGGGCGACGCCGTCACGCTCGTCCTAGACCGGCAGATCGACATCGCGCGCGGCGACATGATCGCGGCGCTCGACGCGCAGCCCCTCGTCGGACGGTCGTTCGACGCCAGGCTGGTGGCCCTCCAGCCGGAGGGCATCGTGGCGGGCAAGCGCTACTGGCTGAAGTCGGGCAGCCGCCGCCAGCGTGTGGTCGTCGACACCGACGCGGTCCTCGAGCTCGCGTCCGGCAACTGGACCCCGGCGAGCGGCCTCGCGATGAACGAGATCGGCTCGGTTCGCCTCGCCTTCGACGAGCCGGCGATCTTCGATCCCTACGACAAGAACCGGCAGACGGGCTCGTTCATCCTGGTCGACCCCGAGACGAACAACACCGTCGCCGGCGGCATGGTGACCGGCAAACACGCCGACATCTCCAGCATCGGGACCAGCATCGGTGCAGGCGAAGCCGGCAACCGCGCGGTGCTCAGCCTTCCGGAAGACCTGGCGCGCCGCATCGTCTCGCTCGATTTCGTCAAGGCCCGGATGAACGAGGTGGACGTCCGCTTCCCCGAGAAGTCCGAGGCGTAGCGACCGATCCCGGCCTGCGGGCTGGCAATCTCGCGACGGCCTGCTATTTCGCCTTTCCGAGGCCGCATCGTCCGTGTATTCCGGCGGACGATGCGGCGCTTTCGGTCCCCAGAGGCCGGAGTGCGAAACACTGTCATGTCCTCATCGAAAGGCTGTCGCGCATGAAGATCGCCATGATTGGAGCCGGCTATGTCGGGCTCGTTACGGGTAGCTGCCTGGCCGATTTCGGCTTCTCGGTCACCTGCATCGACAAGGCCGCGGAGAAGATCCAGGCGCTCGGCGCGGGCCGCGTCCCCATCTACGAGCCCGGCCTGGAGGACCTGATCGCCAAGAACGTCCGCGGCAAGCGGCTGTCCTTCACCACCGACTTCACCGACGTGGTCGGCGAATCCGACGTGGTCTTCATCGCCGTCGGGACGCCGTCGCGGCGCGGCGACGGGCACGCCGATCTCGAATTCGTGCACGCCGCCGCCGCCGAGATCGCACGGGCGATCCGGAAATACACGGTGGTCGTGGTGAAGTCGACGGTGCCGGTCGGGACCGGCGACGAGGTGGAGCGAATCATCGGCGAGACCGTGTCGAAGGACCTGTTTTCGGTGGTCTCCAATCCGGAATTCCTGCGCGAGGGTGCCGCGATCGAGGATTTCAAGCGGCCGGACCGGGTGGTCATCGGCGTCGCCGACGACCGCGCGCGGGAAGTCATGGCCCAGATCTACCGGCCGCTGTCGCTCAACCAGTCGCCGGTGCTCTTCACCGACCGGCGCACGGCGGAGCTGACGAAATACGCGGCGAACGCCTTTCTCGCCACCAAGATCACCTTCATCAACGAGATGGCCGACATCTGCGAGGCCGCCGGCGCCAACGTGCAGGACGTCGCCCGGGGCATCGGGCTCGACCGCCGCATCGGGCCGAAGTTCCTCCATGCCGGGCCGGGCTACGGCGGCTCGTGCTTTCCGAAGGACACGCTCGCCCTCGTCAAGACCGCGCAGGACTTCGCCACGCCGACCCGCATCGTCGAAACGGTGGTCAGCGTCAACGACCAGCGCAAGCGGGCCATGGCGCGCAAGGTCGTGGCGGCCTGCGGCGGATCGGTTCGCGGGCGCACCATCGCCGTCCTCGGGCTGACCTTCAAGCCCAATACGGACGACATGCGCGAGGCGCCGTCGATCGCCGTCATCCGCGCGCTCCAGGACGCCGGCGCGAAGATCCGCGCCTTCGATCCGGCCGGGATGGAGAACGCGCCGGACGTGCTCGACAACGTCGAATATACGGCCGACGCCTACAGCTGCCTGAAGGACGCCGACGCCATGGTGCTGGTGACCGAATGGGACATGCTGCGCGGCCTCGACCCCAAGACGATCCGCAAGCACATGAAAGGCAACGCCGTCGTCGACCTGAGGAACGTGTACGACCCCGCCCGCATGAAGGCCGAGGGGCTGACCTATGTCAGCGTCGGCCGCTGAGCCGGCGGAGGACGCGGTGACGGAGGAACTCCACGGCCGGCGTATCCTGGTGACGGGCGCCGCCGGCTTCATCGGCTTCCACCTGACGCGGGAGCTCGTCGGGGCCGGCGCGAGCGTGCTCGGCCTCGACAACCTCAACGCCTATTACGACGTCGGCCTGAAGCGGGCCCGGCTGGCGCTGCTCGAGGCGCTTCCCGCCTTCGCCTTCGAGCCGACGGACATCTGCGACGAGGCGGCGTTCGGGTCGCTGTTCGCGGATTTCGCGCCGGACTGCGTCGTCCACCTCGCCGCGCAGGCGGGCGTGCGCTACTCGCTGGAGAACCCGCGTGCCTATGTCGGGGCCAACGTCGCCGGGTTCCTCAACGTCCTGGAGGCGTGCCGGGCCCACCCGGTCCGCCATCTCATCTATGCCTCGTCCAGCTCTGTCTACGGGACCAACGAGAAGGTCCCGTTCAGCGAAGACGACCGCGTCGACCGGCCGGTGTCGCTCTATGCGGCGACCAAGCGGGCGGACGAACTGATGGCGCGGACCTACGCCCACCTCTTCGGCATTCGCGCCTCGGGCCTCCGGTTCTTCACCGTCTACGGTCCCTTCGGCCGGCCGGACATGGCCTATTTCTCCTTCACGAAGGCGATTTCGGAGGGGCGCGCGATCGACGTCTACAACCACGGGCGGATGCGGCGGGACTTCACCTATATCGACGACGTCACCGAGGCGATCCGCAAACTCGTCGACCGCCCACCGGAGGCCGGATCGCCGGACGAACCGCCGCACGTGCTCTACAACATCGGCAACCACACGCCGATCGAACTCGAGCGCTTCATCTCGGCCATCGAGACGGCGCTCGGGACGGAGGCGAAGCGCAACTATCTCCCCATGCAGCCGGGAGACGTGCCCGCGACATACGCCGACGTCGACCGGCTCGCCGCCGCCACGGGCTTCTCGCCCGATACGCCGATCGAGGAGGGCATCGCGCGCTTCGTGCGGTGGTATCGGGAGTTCTACGGGCGATAGACCCGGCCCGGCCGGCGGTTTCCGCCCTGCCTGGCGGGGACGAGGATCCCCGTCCTCCGGCATCGCCGTCCTTTCGACCATGCCGAGAGCGCTCAGGAGACCGTCCCGTCCGCCCGCGCAGACCCGCGGGCGGGGACGCGGCGTCGTCGTCGTCCCCGGCGCCTGCGCGGCGCTTACCATGGGGCCTTCGAACCGACGGAGCCCACGATGGAAACGACCCCACGCCTCGACCTTCCCTTCATCCTCCCTTCCCAGGCGCAGAAACACGTCACCCACAACGAGACCCTGAAGATCATCGACGGGCTCATCCAGCCCGTCGTGCTGGACCGGAGCCTCACCGCCCCGCCGGCCGCGCCGGAGGAAGGCGACGCGCACATCGTCGCCGGCGGCGCCTCGGGCGCGTGGGCGGGCCATGACGGCGCCATCGCCTGCTTCCAGGACGACGCATGGACGTTCCTCGCGCCGGCGCGGGGCTGGCAGGCCTTCGACGCCGGAGCCGGCGAGCGGCTCGTCTTCGACGGTGCGGCCTGGTCGACCCCCGACGCCGGCGGCAGCGGGCGCGCCTTCTTCGGCATCTCCACCGCCGCCGACGCCACGAACCGGCTGGCGGTCGCTTCGCCGGCGAGCCTTTTCACCCACGCCGGCGGCGACCACCGGCTGAACACGGTCAAGGCGGCGGCGGCGGACACGGCCTCGCACCTCTTCCAGACGGCCTATTCCGGGCGGGCCGAGATCGGCCTCGTCGGCGACGACGACTTCCGTCTCAAGGTCAGCCCGGACGGCCAGCACTGGACCGAGGCGCTGGTCGCCGATCGCGGCTCGGGCGGCGTGGCCTTCCCCGCCGGGGTCCTGCATGCCGCAAGCCGCAAGCCGCTGGCGCAACTCCTCCCCTCGCCCGCCGCCGGCCGCATCTGGCACGCGGAGGCGCACCGGCCGGCGACGCCGCGCAGCTACGCCCTCGCCTCGGCCGCCGGTGGCGCCATCGACCTGGCGCAGGCGCGGGCGGAGGAGATCTTCACCGACGCGATGCGCGGCGTCGCCATGGTCCGGGTCTGGAACGTCAGCAAATCGCCGGCGCGGGCCGCCTGGGTGACCTGGAACAACTCCGCAAGCCAGCTCAGCGTGAGCGACAAGGCCGACATCGCCGGCTGGAGCGCCGGCGAGACGATCCAGCTCGGCGACCCGGGCGCAGGCGCGTCCGGCATGGTGGCGATCGACATCAGCCCCTTCCTCTGGAACGTGTTCGGGGCGGTGTTCGCGCAGAAGGGCGTGCTCCTCGCCACCTGCGCCGGCGGCCAAGGCGGCGATGCGAGCCTCGGGGTGTCGGGAAGCGGCGCCGCGGACGGCGCCCGCCGAACGGCTTCGGCGCCCGACGGCACCCGGCAATACGGCGAATGCACGCTGTTCACGGGCGAACGGTCGCCGGTGTCCGGCTCGAACCTCGTCTTCGTGGCGGAGACCGCCGGCAGCGCCAGCGGCCTCGGGACCGTCTTCGCGGAGATCGTGGCGGTCTATGCGTGACGCCTATGGCCGTTCGGGCCGGGACGCGCTTCGGCGCCGCGCCGCGCAGTCTTCCAGCAGGTCGAGCATGTCGTCGGCCTGCCTTTCCCGGCGGAAGAGCCTGGCGGCCTCGACGCCGGCGGCGGACAGGCGGGCGCGGGCGGCCGGATCCCGCGCCAGCGACAGGATGGCGTCGGCGAGGCCGTCGCCGTCCGGCGGGACCTGGACCGCCGAACCGAGGGGAGACAGAAGGGTTTCCAGCTCGCCGGCCACGTTGGTGACGATCGGGGTGCCCGTCGCCATCGCCTCGAAGATCTTCGAGGGAATGACCGTGCGGAAGACCGGATCGTCGCGCAGCAGGACGAGCGTCAGGTCGCTCAGCCGCCAGAAGTGGACGATCCTGTCGTGCTCCACGCGCTCGACGAAGACGACGTTGTCGAGACGCCGCTCGGCCACGGCGGCGCGAAGCCGCTCGAGCCCCGCACCGGCGCCGACGATGAGGAAGGCGACCTGCGGGGCGCGGACGGCGAGGTCCTCGGCGACGTCTATCAGCATTTCGAGGCCGTGGGCCATGCCGATCGTGCCGATATAGGAGACGACCAGCCGGTCGCCGAGGCCGAGTTCCCCGCGAAGGGTGGCCGGCGGCTCGCCGGGCGTGAAGCGGGCCAGGTCGACGCCGTTGCGCACGACGCCGATCTTGCCGGCCGGAATGCCGCTGGCGACGAGATGGCTGCGGAACGATTCGGTGACTGCGACGATCAGGTCGGCGCGCCGGTAGAGGAAATGCTCGAGCTTCCGAAGGGCGCGGATCGCGAGGCCTTCCTTCATCGCGCCGACGGCTACGATCGAGTCCGGCCAGAGATCGCGCAGCTCGAAGACGAAGGGCCGGCGGTGGAGGACGCTCACGACCCAGCCCGCCACGGCGGCGAAGAACTGCGGCGACGTGGCGACGACCACGTCCGGGCGGCGGACGAACAGGGCGGCGACGCTCGCCGAGACCGCATAGCTGACGAAATCGACGATTCGCTTGACGAAGCCGCCATTGGGAAAGATCAGCGTCGGCACGCGCACGACCTCGACCCCGTCGACGACCTTGCGGTCGCGCAGGCGCTGGCGGTAGCCGGGGTGGAGCCGGCCCTCGGGGAAGTTGGGAAAGGACGTCAGCACGGTCACGTCCGCGCCGCGCTCGGTCCATCGGCGCGCGTGGGCGCTGGAGCGCAGCGCCGACGCGTTGGTCTCGGGCGGATAGTTGTCGGTCAGCAGGAGAATACGCATTTCAGAGGGCGATCTCGGTTGTCACTTTGCGGCCGGCCGTCGTTCGGCATCGCCATTCGAGAACCGGCCGGTCCTCGACCCGGCCGAAGCCGGACGCGAAGGTGCCCCGGCCTTCGGCGAGGCCGTCGGCGCCGGCGACCGCGACGCGCAGTGTCCGCCCCTGGGCCGTGCGCAGGGTAAAGCCGTCGCCGGACCGGTCGACGATGGAGACGGAAGGATGGAGCGGAAGGCGGCCGGTGGCGGCGTGCGGCGTTCGCGAATCGATTTCGTCGGTCACGACGAGACGTCTTTCGCCCACCTCGACGCGCCGGCGATGGATCGGCCGCCCGGGCAGATGCCGGTACCCGTCGTGGCTGCCGGCCGCCCAGTCGAGGTCCGGGCCGGCACCGGAGGCGACGTCGAGGGGGCGCGCCCGGCGGCCGACCCTGAAGCTCGCCCACATTTCCGAGGAATCCGTCCCGTCGACCTCGACGGTCGCATGGGCGGCGGTGGAGCGCTCCCAGTCGCGCCGCGGGCCGACGGCGTAGGTCGAGGTGCCGCTGTTGGTCACGACCCGCTCGCCGCCGAGGGAAATCTCCAGCGAGAGGGTGTCGGCATGGGCGTGGCCGGGAATATAGGCCGGCCCGACCGGCCCGACGTCGAAGAAGGCGGTCCAGTCGCCTTTCCGAAGGCGAATATAGCCGCTCGGCGCCAAATGCATCGGGCCGGGGGCGGCCGGGGCCGGCGTCCCGAGGCCGAACAGGCCGGCATAGGCCAGCACGTCCGCCGGCGCGCGCGCCTGGCCGAAGGTGGAATCGTTGAAGAAGGAAATCTCGCCATCGGGATGGCGCATGGCGGCCAGCCAGCCGATCATGGCCTCGGTTCGCGCCGTCCAGCGCTGCCGGAGGGCGTGGCCGCCGAGCAGGTCGGGGTAGATCGCGGAGAGCTGGCAAAGGTCGATCATGTCCTCGAGGGTGAGCACATGGTACATGGGCGACAGCTCGAAATGGCCGCCGTCGGGCAGGATCTGTTCCGGCAGTTCCCGGTCGAGGATGGCGAGCCCGGTCCGCAGCCAGTGGTCGGCTTCCGCGCCCTCGAAGAAGCAGCCGGCGAAAACGAGCGCCCGGGCATTGGCGAAGAGATGGTTGCCGAGCAGGTGCCATTCGAGCGACCGCGCCAGGACGCGGGCCTGCAGCACCAGGCTCCGCAGCGCATCCGTGCCGAGATCGCCGCCTTCCAGCGCCCACGGGATCCAGTTCCCGATCCGCCGCGACAGCGGATAGGGTTCCCAGCCGACGCCCTTCATCGGCGGGTTCTCGGCCAGCCAGCCGGCAACGAGCCCACGGTGCCAGGCGGCGCGCCCGCCGGCGCCCTCGGCGAGCAGGTCGTCGAAATAGTGCAAATGGTAGAGCCAGAGCTTCGAGCGGCCGGGGTCGTTCCAGCCGGCGCCCTCTGAAAGATCGCCCTCCTCGGCAAGCAGCAGCAGCCGGCCGGGACCGGTCATCGACGCGGCGCGTCCCGGGCAGCGCCGCCAGCTTCCCCGCCGCGCGCGCTGCGGCAGGTCGGCGGGGGAAAGGTCGATCCGCTTCGGCAGGCGTCGGGTCAGGCGGTTGGTGAACTGCACCGGTTTCAGGTGGGAGATCGTCCGAAGCGTGCGTATCGCGTTTCTCATGAACACCTTCTTGGCTTGCGGCGGCCCGCTGCCCGTGGGCCGTTCCTTACGGTCGCGATGGCCGTCTGTCCAGATCGCAGGAGCCCCGGGACGAGGGGCCCGGGAAAGGCGTCCCCGGCAAAAACGCGGGCGCAACTTGTCGATGCCCGGAAAACGAGATACAGAGGCGACGCCGCCCGGGACGATGGCTTCGGCGCCGCCCGTCCGCTGGTCGCTCTCGGTTGTCCGTGAGAGCGATTTAACTGCAGCATTTCCGTCAAACGGTTCGTAAGTTGGCATGACGAAGGTACTTGTCGTTTTCGGAACGCGGCCCGAAGCCATCAAGATGGCGCCGGTGGTCACGGAGCTTCTGAAGAGCGCGACGATCGAAACGAAAGTCTGCGTCACGGCCCAGCACCGGGAGATGCTGGACCAGGTGCTCGGCCTCTTCGGCATCGCCCCCGACCACGATCTCGACCTGATGCAGCCGAACCAGACGCTGGACGGCCTCACGGCGCGGGCGCTGACGGGCGTCGGCGCCGTGCTCGACGCGGAAAAGCCGGACGTCGTGCTGGTGCACGGCGACACCACCACCACGCTTTCGGCATCGCTGGCGGCCTTCTACCGCAAGCTTCCGGTCGGCCATGTCGAGGCCGGGCTGCGCTCCGGCTCGCTGCTCGCGCCGTGGCCGGAGGAGATGAACCGCCGGGTCGCCACGCTGGCGACGCGCTTCCATTTCGCGCCGACGCCGCGCTCGCGGGCCAACCTCCTCGCCGAGGGGGTCGACGAGGCGCATATCCACGTCACCGGAAACACCGTCATCGATGCCCTGCTCGCCGTCGTGGAGAGGACCCGCCGGGTCGATCCGGGGGTGTGGAACGAGAGGTTTCCGTTCCTCGATCACGGGCGCCGGCTGGTGCTCGTGACGGGGCACCGGCGCGAGAACTTCGGCGCCGGCTTCCAGAACATCTGCGACGCGCTGCTGCGGATCGCCGACCGGCAGGACGTGCAGATCGTCTATCCGGTCCATCCGAACCCGAACGTGCGTGGCCCGGTCGGGGACCGGCTCGGGGGACATCCACGCATCGCGCTGATCGACCCGCTCGACTACGAGCCCTTCGTCGCCCTCATGGACCGGGCGCATACGATCATCACGGATTCGGGCGGCGTCCAGGAAGAGGCGCCGTCGCTCGGCAAGCCGATCCTGGTGATGCGGGAGACGACCGAACGGCCGGAAGCGGTCGACGCCGGAACGGTGGTCCTCGTGGGAACCGACAGGGACAGGATCGTCGCCGAGGCCTCGATGCTTCTCGACGACGACGCACACTATCGCCGCATGTCGGAAGCAAACAATCCCTATGGCGACGGCATGGCGTCGCAGCGCATCCGCCAGATACTCGAGGACTACGAATGACAACCACCGACTTCAGGTCCGTCTGCGTGATGGGCCTCGGCTACATCGGGCTGCCGACGGCATCGGTCCTGGCGTCCCGCGGCGTCGAGGTCCTCGGCGTCGACATCCGCGCCGACGTCGTCGACACCATCAACAAGGGCCGCATCCACATCGTCGAGCCCGAACTGGACGCGGTGACCGCGCACGCCGTCCAGGTCGGCCGGCTCAAGGCGGCGACGGAGCCGAGCCCGGCCGACGCCTTCATGATCGCGGTGCCGACGCCCTTCCACGACGGCAAGGCCGACCTCGCCTATGTCGAGGCGGCGACGAAGGCCATTGCCCCGGTGCTCGCCAGGGGCAACCTGGTCGTCGTCGAATCGACCTGCCCTCCCGGAACGACCGAGGAGGTTGCGCGCGCCCTCGCCCGGCTGCGGCCGGACCTCACCTTCCCGGTGAAGGACGGCGACCCGGCGGACGTCTATGTCGCCTATTGCCCCGAGCGGGTGCTTCCGGGACGGGTGCTGACCGAGATCGTCGAGAACAACCGCGTGATCGGCGGCATCACGGCGGAGTGCTCCAGCCGCGCCCGGTCGCTCTATTCGATCTTCTGCCGGGGCGAGCTGCGCACGACCAACGCCCGAACGGCGGAAATGTGCAAGCTCACCGAGAACGCCTTCCGCGACGTCAACATCGCGTTCGCCAACGAGCTTTCGCTGGTGTGCGACCGGCTCGGCATCAACGTCTGGGAGCTCATCAAGCACGCCAACGGGCACCCGCGCGTCAACATCCTGCAGCCCGGTCCCGGCGTCGGCGGCCATTGCATCGCCGTCGATCCCTGGTTCATCGTCGAGGCCGCGCCGGAGGAAGCCCGCATCATCCGCACCGCCCGCGAGATCAACGACGGCAAGCCGCACCGCGTCATCGAGAAGGTGCGCGAAGCGGTCGCGGCCCTCGACATCGGAGACCGGCGCGCGAGGATCGCCTGCCTCGGCCTGGCCTTCAAGCCGGACGTCGACGACCTTCGGGAAAGCCCGGCGCTGCAGATCGTCGAACACCTGGCCGAATGGGGCGTATGCGACCTCGTGGTCAGCGAGCCCAACATCGAGAGGCTGCCGCGCGCGCTCGCCGAAAGGCCCTGGGTGAGGATGGCGGACGGAGCCGAGGCCGTCAGGGCGGCGGACGTGGTGCTCCTGCTCGTCAATCACCGGCCCTTCCTGGAGATCGGCGACGATCTGCGGCGGGACAAGACAGTCATCGATACGCGAGGAATCTGGACTTGAGACAACTGCTCGTTCGCTCCGGCAAGGTCTTCCTGCAGGACGTGCCCGCGCCGACCGTCGGACCGCGCAACGTGCTGGTGCGCGTCAGCCGTTCCTGCGTCAGCGTCGGCACCGAGATGGCCGGCATCAAGATGTCGGGCCTGCCGCTCTACCGGCGCGCGCTCAAGCAGCCGCACCACGTCAAGAAGGCCCTGCAGCTGATGAAGGACCAGGGCGTCGCCCGCGTCTACAAGCAGATCAAGGGCCGGCTCGACGCGGGACTGGCGACGGGCTACTCGGCGGCCGGCACGGTCATCGAGGTCGGCAGCGAGGTCGAGGGCATCAAGGTGGGCGACCGCGTGGCCTGTGCCGGTGCGGGCATCGCCAACCATGCGGAACTGATCGACGTGCCGGTCAACCTGACGGCCCCGGTGCCGGACGCGCTTTCCTTCGACGCGGCCGCGACGGTCACGCTCGGCGCCATCGCCATGCAGGGCGTGCGGCGCGCGCAGCCGACGCTCGGCGAGACGGTCGTCGTCGTCGGCCTCGGCATCCTCGGCCAGATCACCGCGCAGTTGCTCTCGGCGAACGGCTGCCACGTCATCGGCACGGACGTCGACGGCAAGCGCATCGAGACCGCCAGGGAGAACGGCCTGCACCACGGCCTCGACGCGGGCCGGGGCGACCTGGTCGACACCGTGCTCCGGCTGACCGACGGCTACGGCGCGGATGCGGTCATCGTGACGGCGGCCTCGTCGAGCGACGCCATCGTCGCGCAGGCGTTCCAGTTCTGCCGCCGCAAGGCGCGGGTGGTGGTGGTGGGCGACGTCGGGCTGAACATCGCCCGGTCCGACATCTACGCCAAGGAGCTGGATTTCCTGATTTCGACGTCCTACGGGCCCGGCCGCTACGACGCGACCTACGAAGAGGAAGGGCTCGACTATCCCCTGCCCTACGTCCGCTGGACCGAAAACCGCAACATGCAGGAATATCTGCGGCTGCTGTCGTCGGGGCGCGTTTCGCTCGCAAACATGCTGCGCGAGCCCTACGACATCTCGCGGGCGGAAGAGGCCTACGCCTCGCTGCAGGCGGAGGGCGAAAAGCCGCTTCTCGTCCTGCTCGGCTACCCCGAGCGTGAAGAGGCGCGGGCGACCAAGCTCGACGTGGCGCCCGTCCCGAAAAGGAGCGGCAAGACCCGGCTGGCGCTCGTGGGCGCCGGCGGCTTCGCGCAGGGCATGCACCTGCCGAACCTCGGCAAGCTGAAAGACAGCTTCGAGACGCGCACGATCGTCAGCCGCACCGGGCTCTCGGCGCGCGGCGTGGCGGAACGCTTCGGCGTGCCGGGCGCGGGAACGGATTTCGACGAGATGCTCGCCGATCCCGACATCGACCTCGTGCTGATCGCCACGCGCCATCACCTTCATGCCGACATGACGCTGAAGGCGCTGAAGGCCGGCAAGAACGTCTTCGTCGAGAAGCCGCTGGCGATGAGCGAGGACGAGCTCCTGCCGATCGTCGCCTTCTACGAGGAGAACCCGGACGGCCCGGTGCTGATGACGGGCTTCAACCGCCGCTTCTCGCCGGCGATCGTGGAGGCGCAGAAGCTGCTGGCCGGGCGCAATTCGCCCGTCATCGTCAATTACCGGATGAACGCCGGCTACATTGCCCCCGACCACTGGGTCCACGGCGCGGAGGGCGGCGGGCGCAACATCGGCGAGGCGTGCCACATCTACGACCTCTTCGGCGCCCTGACCGGCAGCGAACCCATCGAGATCCAGGCGACCTCGATCGTGCCGGAGAGCAAGTACTGGTGCCGCAACGACAATTTCGTCGCCACCGTGCGCTATGCCGACGGCTCGGTCTGCACGCTGACCTACACCGCCATGGGCTCGAAGAGCCATCCGAAGGAGCGGGCCGACATCTTCGCCGACGGCAAGGTGCTCGTCCTCGACGACTACAAGCAGCTGACCGTCGCGGGCGGCAGCGGCGGATGGAAGGCCATGACGATGGAAAAAGGCCAGCTGGAGGAGCTGCAGGCCCTGGCGGCGACTTTCGCAAGGGGCGGCGCCTGGCCGATCTCGCTGGCGGAGCAGGTCGCCGCCACCCGGATCAGCCTCGAGGTCGAGCGCCAGCTCTGGCTCTGAGACGGCGCCGGTCCGGCGCCGGCGGGGCGCATGCCGGCCCAAGCGGCCGCAAGGAGACGATATCATGTGCGGAATAGTCGGGGTCTTCTCGTTCAGGAAGAACGGCGAAATCGATGCCGGTGCGCTGGAACGGATGCGCGATACGATGGTGCACCGCGGGCCGGACGGCAGCGACATCTGGGTCTCCCCGCGCCGGCATGTCGGCCTCGCCCACCGGCGCCTGTCGATCATCGACCTCAGCGACCTCGCCAGCCAGCCGATGGCGAACGAGGACCGCTCGGTCTGGCTGACCTACAACGGCGAGATCTACAACCACACGCTCCTGCGTCCGCAGCTCGTGGAGAAGGGGCACCGCTTCGTCACCGACCATTCGGACACGGAGGTTCTCGTCCACGGTTTCGAGGAATGGGGCATGGACGGGCTGCTGGAGCGGCTCTCGGGCGATTTCGCCTTCGCCATCCACGACGGCCGCGAGGACGCGCTGTTCCTGGCGCGCGACCAGATCGGGGTGAAGCCGCTCTATTTCGCGATCTTCGACGGCGAGTTCGTCTTCGCTTCCGAGATCAAGGCGCTGATGGCGCATCCCAAGGCGATCCGGGACATCGACCCGCAGGCCATGGTGCACTATCTGAGCTTCCTGACGACGCCGGCGCCGATGACGATGTTCAAGGGCGTCTACAAGCTGCCGGCCGGCTGCCGGCTGAGGGTCGGCGCCGACGGATCGCTCGACATGAAGCGCTATTTCGACGCCGTGCCGGGCAAGGGCATCGCCCCGGAGGAAACGGCCGGGCTTTCCGAAAGCGCGCTGGAATCCTTCTATGTCGACGGCATCCGGACGCGGCTGCGCGGGGCGGTCGAGCGGCGGATGATGTCCGACGTGCCGTTCGGGGTGTTCCTTTCGGGCGGCATCGATTCCACGACGAACGTCGCGCTGATGAAGGACTACACGGACCGGCCGCTCAATACCTTCACCGTCGGCTTCAAGGACCATACGGGCCTCAACGAGCTCGATCATGCCGAGCACGCGGCGCGGCACTTCGGCACGAAGCACCACGAGGTGCTGATCGACGAGGACGACATGATCGGCTATCTCGACAACCTGATCCACCATCAGGACGAGCCGATCGCCGACTGGGTCTGCATTCCGCTCTACTTCGTCTCGAAGCTCGCCCGCGACAGCGGCGCGACCGTCGTGCAGGTCGGCGAAGGGTCGGACGAGCAGTTCTGCGGCTACAGGTCCTACATGGGCTACCTGCGGCTCTACCACCGGTACTGGTCGCCCTTCCGCCATCTGCCGGGGCCCCTGCAACGGCTTATCGCCCGTTCGGCGGTGGGCGCGTCGGCGTTGAACCCGCGGCTGCCGGTCTATGCGGACATCATCGACCGCGCCGCCCGCGACCGGGAGCACTTCTGGACGGGCGCCATGGTGTTCTGGAATACCGCCAAGGACCGGCTGGTGCGCTACGAGGCGCTCGGGCCGACCGACCACCACAAGCCGATGATCGAGGCAGGCATCCTCGACGAGAGCTATCTCGCGCCCGACAGCTTCAACGTCATCAGCTCCTTCCTCGATCCCTTCGACCGCGACCATCCGGGCCGCGACGCGCTCACCCGCATGATCCACAACGAGTTCCGCCTGCGGCTGCCGGAACTGCTCCTGATGCGCGTCGACAAGATCGCCATGTCGGTCTCGCTCGAGGCGCGCGTGCCCTTCCTCGACCGGGACCTCGTCGACTTCACCTTCGACATTCCCGAAGAGTGGAAGACGCGCAACGGCGAGGCCAAGTATCTCCTCAAGAAGGCCGTCGAGGGGCTCATCCCGCACGAGCTGATCTACCGCAAGAAGATGGGCTTCGGCGCGCCCATGGCGGACTGGCTGCGCGGCAGCTTCGGGGAGCGCGTGGAGCGGGAGATGTTCTCCTCGGGCCTGATGAAGCGCGGGTTCTTCAACCTCGACGTGGTGCGGCGGATGTTCGCGCAGCACCGCAGCAAGCAGGTGGACGCCAGTCTGCAGATCTGGACTCTCTACAACCTGACGGCATGGTACGACTACTGGGTCGACGGCAAGTCCATGGCCGCGGCGGCCTGAGACCGTGGCGCTTTCCGCCTCCCTCGCCCGCCTGGCGCGTGTCCTGCGCAAGCCGCCGGGCTACGTGATCCGGCGTTCGCTGCGGGAAGCGCGCATGGAGGGCGACCGCCTTCTCGGCCCGCTCGCCGCGCGGCGCGTCACCGGCGAGCGGCTGGCGAGGCAGGCCGGCGCCGCGTCGCTCGGGGACCTCTGGGAGCGCTTGCGCCAGCGTCCCTATCCGCTTGCCGGCGGCAACTTCGACGCCGAGGACTTCTCGGCGCGGTTCCCGGAGGCGCGGGAGGCGATCCTCGCCGCCGCCGAGCGCGCCGTTTCCCGCGAGGTCGACCTGCTCGGCTGCGGGCCCGTCGAGCTCGGACGGCCGATCGACTGGCTCGGCGACCTGAAGACCGGCGACCGCTGGCAGCCGGCTTTCTGCCGGTCGATCGACTACGTCAACCGCGGCCGGCCGAGCGACGTGAAGCGGCCCTGGGAGCTGTCGCGCCTGCAATGGCTGCTGCCGGCCGGGCAGGCCTTCCGCCTGACCGGCGACGAGCGCTACGCGCAGGCGGCGCGGGACATCGTCGACGAGTGGATTTCGGCCAACCCCCATGCCTGGACCGTGAACTGGTCGTGCACGATGGAGCCGGCGCTGCGGATCCTCTCCTGGACGGCGCTCTTCCATTTCCTCGCCGGCTCGCGGAGCTGGGCGGACGAGGGCTTTCGCGGGCGGTTCCTTTCCGCCCTCTACATGCACGGGTCGTTCGTCGAGACGCATATCGAGCGCGCCTCGATCAACGGCAACCACCTGACGGCGGATGCGGCGGGCATGGTCTTCGCCGGGCTCTTCTTCGAGGGCATCGGCGCCGCCGGGCGCTGGGCGGCCGCCGGCTGGCGCGAGCTCGAACGCGAGATCGGTCTCCAGGTCCATCCCGACGGCGTCGACTTCGAGGCGTCCGTTCCCTACCACCGCCTCGTCGCGGAGCTGTTCCTGCTGGCGGCGCGCTACCGCCAGGTGCGCGGCCTCGACGTGTCGTCGGCCTATGCCGGTCGCATGAAGGCGATGGCCGCGTTCACGGCCGCCTACAGCCGGCCGGACGGCACCTCGCCCGTCTGGGGCGACGCCGACGACGGCCGCGCCGTTCCGCTCGGCACTCAAGCCCTCGGCGACCATCGCTATCTCGTCGGGCTCGTCGCCCTCGCCTTCGACGACGAGGCGCTTTCGGCGCGGTCGTGGGGCGCGGGGGACGAGATCGCGTGGCACTTCGGGCCGGCCGCGCCTTCGCGGCGGCAGCCGGAGCGCGCGCCGGCCTCCGCGGCGTTCCGCGAGGGCGGCGTCTACATCCTGCAGAACGCGCGAAACCACGTCTTCGTCGACTGCGGCCCCGTCGGGCTCGCCGGGCTCGGCGGCCACGGCCACAACGACGCGCTGTCCTTCGAGGCCTGGCTCGACGGCACGGCGCTGATCGTCGATCCGGGCGCCTACGTCTACACGTCCTCCTTCGAGGAGCGGAACGCCTTCCGCTCGACGGCGGCGCACAACACGATCCAGGTCGACGACGCTGAGATCAACCGGTTCCATTCGCCGGACAATCTGTGGAACCTCCACGAGGACGCGCGGGCGGAGTGCCTCGTCTTCCGCACGTCGAAGGAGGAAACCGAGTTCGTCGGCCTCCATCACGGCTACCAGCGCCTCGCCGAACCGGCGATCGTGCGCCGGAGCCTGCGGCTCGACCACGCGACGGGCGCGCTCGACATGCGCGACGAGGTCAGCGGGCCGGGCCGCCACCGGCTGAGCCTGCCGCTGCATCTTTCGCCGGACGTCTCGGTGACGGAGGACGGGGGCGACGCCGTGACGCTGGCCGCCGGGGGCAAGCGCTTCCGGCTCGAATGGAGCGGCAGCTCCGGCTGGGAGCTGTCCGTCGAACCGGCGCGGGTCTCGCCGAGCTACGGCGTCGCGATCCCCTCCAGCCGGCTCGTCTGGCGCCGGGAGGGCTCCACGCCGTGCGACCTCCGGATCAGGATTTCGGCCTCTGAGGACGGGCGGCCGGGCGCCGCCGGCGACGCGCCGGCCGCGGAAGAAGGCAGCGCAGCCGGATGAAAGGTCTTCCTGAGGCCGGGCAGTCCACGGTCCCGAACGTGTTCGACGTCGGCATGACCATGCTGGCGCGGCTCGTCGCGATGATCGGGCCGTTCGGGGTGAGCATCATCACCGCGCGCATGCTGGGGCCGGAGGACAGGGGGCGCTACTTCTTCATCCTGTCGCTGGCGCAGATCGCCGCCCAGATCGCAAATCTCGGCCTGCATTCGTCCAATACCTATCTCTCCGCGAACCGGCCGCAGATCGCCGGGCGGCTGGCGGTGAACAGCCTCATCGTCGCCCTCGTCGTCGCGCCGCTGGTCGCCGGGATCGTCCTTCTGGCGCTGACGGTCCCGTCGGCGCTCGGCCTGCGCGCGGGAAGCGGGCCGGACCTGTCCTCGACGCCGCTGATGGCGATCCTCCTGGCGCCGCTCGTCCTGCTCTTCCTCTATTTCAGCAACCTGGCGATCGCGATCGGCCGCGTCCAAATCTTCAACGCGCTCACCATGCTGTCGGGGGTGATGGCCCTCGCAGCGGCCGGCCTCGTGGCGCTGGCGGGCGGCGACGTCGCCGACTATCTCGGCGGGGCGGCGGCCGCGCTTCTCGTCAGCTGCGTCGTCTCGGCCGTCTTCGTGTTTCCGGGACATGCCGGCTTCCGGTTCGACCGCGACCTCTTCCGGGAGGGCGTGCTCTACGCGCTCAGGGCCTACCTGGCGACGCTGTTCGGCTTCCTGCTCATGCGCATCGGCGTCATCGCCCTGGAGCAGCAGGCGAGCTTTTCGGAGCTCGGGCAGTTCTCCGTCGCCTCGCAGCTGACCGACGCCATGATCCTCTTGCCGAGCACCGTCGGGCTCCTGCTCTTTCCGAACCTGATGCGCGCGGCTCCCGAGCGGCGGTGGCCGGCGATGCTCCGGTCGCTTCGCCAGCTCGGCTTCGTCATGGCGGGGCTGCTCGTGCTGGCGGCGATCGTCATCCCCTTCGCGCTGCCGCTCGTCTTCGGCGCGGACTTCGCGGCCGCCGTGCCGCTGACGCTCGCCCTCCTGCCGACGGTTCTGCTGGTGACGCTGATCACGGTCATTTCCCAGTACCTCTCCTCCGAGGGATTTCCGCGCGGGCAGGTCGTCGCCTGGATCGCCGGCTTCCTGGTCCAGGCGGTGCTGGCCTTCGCGCTCGCGGCGCGCTATGGCGGCTTCGGCATCGCGATCGCGCTGTTCCTCAGCAATTCGATGGTGCTCGCACTTCTCGGGCGGGAAGCGCTCCGCATGCATCGCAGGCGGGCGGCGGCAGGCCCGCAGGACAGCAACGGAGACCCTTCGTGCAGACCGTGATCAGCTACTACGCGCTCGCAAAGCCGGTTCGGGAGACGATCGAGGCGGAGTATGCCGGCGAATGCCGCTACGAGGCGGTCGGGCGGCTCCGCAATCTGGGGATCCGCGGCGCGCTCAAGGAAATCCGGGCGCTGCGGGCGGAGGAGGTCCTCGTGGCGATCGGCGAGGAGAGCGCGCGTCCGCTGGCGGGCCCGCTGCTCCTGCTGGCGGCGCTGACCGGCAGCAGGCGCATCCGGATGGTCTGGCCCGACGGGCGGTTCGAGACCGTGCCGCGCGCCCGGGCGCTCTCCCTGCTCGCGCACCTGGCGGGCGCCCAGGTCACGAGCCGCGCCGCTTTGCGCTCGGCGATGCGCCAGGCCAGGCGCCTCGCCGGCGGTCCGCCGGTTCCAGCGCGGGCCCGGCCGGGCGGCTCGATCCTCTATCTCGACGCGAACCTCTCCTTCGGGCTGGCGGCCGGCGGCTCGGTCGGCCACATACGCGGCGTCGTCGACGCCTTCGTGCGACGCGGCTTTCGCGTCGACTATGCGAGCGTCAAGCCGATCCCGACGGACGTCGAGGGGTCGACCGGCATCGCGATCCCGGCTCCCGAACTCCTGGGCTTTCCTCCCGAGCTGAACTACTACCCCTTCGCGCTGGCCTACGAGGAGCAGGTCGCGAAGCGGGCCCGCGGCGGGGACTACGCCTTCCTCTACCAGCGCATGTCGCTGCACAATTTCTCGGGCGCCCGCCTGCGGGCGGCGCTCGGGCTGCCGCTCGTCCTCGAATACAACGGCTCCGAGGCGTGGGCGGCCAGCAACTGGGGACAGAGGCTCAGGCTCCACGACGAGGCCCTCGCGGCGGAACGGGCCGCGCTGGCGAACGCGGACCTCGTGGTCACCGTCTCCAAGGTCCTCGGGGACGAGGTCGAACGGGCCGGCGTGCCGTCCGAGCGGATCGTC
This sequence comes from uncultured Alphaproteobacteria bacterium, assembly GCA_963838155.1. Lineage (GTDB taxonomy): Bacteria > Pseudomonadota > Alphaproteobacteria > Rhizobiales > Rhizobiaceae > Pararhizobium_B. Next base: position 258,044 of record CAWIQE010000036.1, on the reverse strand, counting down.
GTCTATCCGAACTGCATCGATCCGGCGATCTTCGATCCGGACCGGTTCCGGCCGGAGGACAGGCTGGCGCTGCGCCGGAGGCTCGGCATCCGGGACGACGCGACCGTTGCGGCCTTCGTGGGCACCTTCGGCACGTGGCACGGCGTGGACTTCCTCGCCCGGGCCGTGCGCCGGCTGGTCGACGAGAGGCGGGACTTCCTCGACGCGGGGAAACTGCATTTCCTCTTCGTCGGAGACGGGCTGAAGATGCCCGAGGTGCGGGCCTCCGTCGGCGAACCGCCCTACTCCGGCTACGTCACGCTGGCCGGGCTCGTTCCGCAGGGCGAGGCGCCGGCCTATCTCGCCGCATCGGACATCTTCCTCTCGCCGCACCTTCCGAACGCCGACGGCAGCGCCTTCTTCGGCTCGCCGACGAAGCTCTTCGAATACATGGCGATGGGCAAGCCGATCGTCGCCTCCGACCTGGACCAGATCGGCGCCGTGCTGAAGAACGCCTATCTGGAGGAGACCGACCGCGGCGGGCCGCCGCTCGCCGCGCTCTTCCGGCCGGGCGACGAGGACGGCTTCATCGCCGCGCTCGCCTCGGTGGTCGACCACCCGGACACGGCGCGGGCAACTGCGGCGCGCGCGAGGGAAGCGGCGCTCGAATTCTATACCTGGGACCGGCACGTTGCCGCCATCCTCGATCGGATGCGGGCGCTGGGCATCACGGACGGCTGAATGCCGGCAGGGTCCCGGACCGTCGGGGACCGGAACAGGGGGACGACTTGACCAAAGATCAATCGAACGACGCCGCCGGAGGCCGGAGACGGGTGCCGAGGCGGCTTGCGGCGATCGCCGCCTTCTGCGCCGTCTCCGCCTACGCCCTCGCGGCGACCGGATATGCGTGGCATGCGCGGGAGAAGGCGGTCGACGCCACCGCGCACGTCGCGCGGCTGCGCAACGCAGACGCGCGCGAGAGCAACTACCGGGCGGCGCTTCTCGCATCGATCCGGGCCGACGCGGGCATCGCCGGCACGGACACCGAGCAGCAGATCGTCGCGAAGATCACGGATTTGCTCTATCAGCGGGCGCGGTTCGACGGTCCCTTCAAGCCGACCGGAAACGATGCCCTGCGCTACGTCTGGAACATGCGCGGAGACAATCGCGAATACTGCTCCAGCCTGAGCTCCACGCTGATATGGGCCCTCGGCCTGTTCGGGATCGACGCTCGGCGGGTCAACCTCGCCGCCCGGTCCTTCCTCGACGGAAGCGCTCCCGGCGATACCCATACGCTGGTCGAAGTGAAGGCGGGCGGCGCGGTCTACCTGACCGACCCGACCTTCGACGTGACCTACCATTGCGGCGGGTCGCCGGACAATATCGATGCCAAGCGGCTGCACGAGTGCGTGCGGTCCGGGTCGACGTTGACGTGGACGTCGATCGGAAAGCCGCGCAAGGGCCGCACGCTCGGCGACTACTACATCCCGCTCGCCAAGCTGGCCCACGCCGTCGACGCGGGCGAGCGGCCCGACCGCTTCTATACCTTCGAATACCCCTCGCCGGGATGGCTCGGACGGGCGCTCGCGAAAGAGCGCGCGGCCGCCAAGGGAACCTGAAGGCCGGGCCGGCGGTTGTGCCTTGCACGCGGGAGTGGGCCGAATCATGTGGATTGCCCGGAGCGCGGAGGAGACCTGCCACGGCGGAGGCTGTATCTAGTTGCGCGCATGGTGAAGCCGAGTGGCCGGGCCGTGGACAACAGGGAGCGGGGCCGCCTCGAAATTGGGCGATGAGCCAAATAAAGACACAGTGTGCTTACATAAGCCTCGTCCGGCCGGCGCGGGAGGCTGCGCTCTCGGAGGCGCCGCGTTGTCACGTCCGTTCACCCGACCCGACGCTCGCTGCCCCGAGCACGCGGAGCGCGACAGGAGAGGAAGCCGGCAGAATCATGTATGATCCCGCTTCATGAAGCGCCTGTTCGACGTAACGGTTGCGGCAGTCGCCCTCGTGCTTGCGCTGCCGGTCATTGCCGTGCTTGCCGTGGCGATACGTCGCGAGAGCGAGGGGCCGGCCCTCTTCCGGCAGATCCGCGTCGGGCGCGACGGGAAGCCGTTCGTCTGCATGAAGCTGCGCACCATGCAGCAGAACGCCCCCCAGGTGCCGACGCACCAGAGCTCCGGCGGCCTGGTCACGCCGCTGGGTCGCCGGCTGCGCCGCTGGAAGCTGGACGAACTGCCGCAACTATGGAATGTACTGAGGGGCGAAATGAGTTTTGTCGGCCCGCGACCATGCCTGCCTTCACAGGAAGAACTGATCCTCGAGCGCCGGAAGCGCGGCCTCTACCGACTTCGCCCCGGAATAACCGGCATTGCGCAGGTGCAGGGGGTCGACATGTCCGATCCCGTCCATCTCGCCACGCTCGAGGCGAAATATCTCGACGGCGTGACCCTGCCGAACGATATCGCGATACTGTGGCGAACGTTCTCGCGCGCCGCCCTAGCCGATCGGACTGCCGAATGAGACGATTCCCCGACATCATCGACAACACATGCATCCGGCCCGGCGAGCGGCGCCGCGAGCGAAGCGGCGCCGTGCGGCGCGTGCCTTGCCGCGCGGCACTCGCGGCTCCGAAGACCTTTCCGGGAAGCCGCCAATGCCCGCTCCGATGATCGAGACCGTCCGCAGAAACGTCAGGAACCTGCCGCGGCCGGTCAAGCGGGCGCTTCTGATCGCGACGGATGTCGCCCTGCTGTTCTTCGTCCTGTGGGCAAGCTACAGCCTGCGGCTGGGGCGGTTTTTCGTCCCGACGCCCGAACAGTTCGCCGTCATGGCCTGCGCTCCGGTCATGGCCGTGCCGATCTTCGCCCGGCTCGGGCTCTATCGCGCCGTCATCCGCTATCTTCCCGAGCGCGCAATCTGGGTGACCGTGCGGGCGATGTCGCTGGCCACGCTGGTGTGGATCACGGCCCTCTTCCTGACCTCCATGTCGGGGATCGAGGGGGCTCCACGGTCCATTCCGCTGTTCTACTGGGTGTTCGGCATCTGGGCGGTCGCCGGCGTGCGCTTCGGCGCCAAGGCGCTCCTGTGGCCGCGCGCCGGCAGGCAGACCATCCGGCGCCAGGTGCTCGTCTACGGGACGGACGACGCGGCGCTGCAGCTCGCCGCCGCGATCAACCAGCAGCAGGACCGGCTTCTCGCCGGCTTCCTCGAAACGAACGCATCGCTCTTCGGCCGCGACATCATGGGCGTGCGGGTCTATCCGGAAAGCATGGTCGCGGACCTGATCCGCAACTTCGGCATCAGGGAAATCCTCGTCTCGCTGCCGTCGGTCGACCCGGACCGGAGGAAGAAGCTGCTCTCGGACCTGCGCGAGCATCCCGTCAAGATCCGTGCGCTGCCGGCGATGTCCGAAATGACCAGCGGCCGCGCGCTCGAGGCGCAGCTGCGCAACATGGAGATCGACGACCTGCTCGGCCGTTCGGCGGTGCCGCCGCGGACGGACCTCCTGATGTCGATCCTGCGCGACAAGGTGGTCTGCGTGTCCGGCGCGGGCGGGTCGATCGGCTCCGAGCTGGCAAAGCTCGTGATGAACTGGTCGCCGCGAAAGCTCATCCTGCTCGACATCAACGAATACGGCCTCTACCAGATCGAGCGGGCGCTCGGCGACACGAACGGCGTGGAGGTCGTCGCGGCGCTGGGCTCGGTCGTCGACGAGAAGCTGGTCAGCGGCCTCTTCCGGCGGCACGGCGTGGAGATCGTCTTCCACACCGCCGCCTACAAGCACGTGCCGCTGGTGGAGGCGAATCCGATCGAGGGGGCGCGCAACAACGTGCTCGGCACGGAATGCATCGCCCGCACGGCGCGCGACTGCGGGGTCGAGCGTTTCGTCCTGATCTCGACGGACAAGGCGGTGCGGCCGAGCAACGTCATGGGGGCGAGCAAGCGCTGGGCGGAGCTCATCACGCGCTACTACGGCGACGAAGCGGCCCGGCGCGACAGCGCGCAGAAATTCTGCATCGTGCGCTTCGGGAACGTGCTCGGCTCGAGCGGGTCGGTCGTGCCGCTGTTCCGCGAGCAGATCGAGGCCGGCGGCCCGATCACGCTGACCGACGAAGGAATGATGCGCTATTTCATGTCGATACACGAGGCGGCAGAACTCATCGTGCAGGCGGCGGCCCTGTCGGAAGGCGGCGACATCTTCCTGCTCGACATGGGGGAGCAGATCTCCGTGCGGAAGCTCGCCCAGAACATGATCCGGCTGGCCGGACTGGCGGAGAAGACCGAGGACCAGCCGGACGGCGACATCGAAATCCGCGTGACGGGAATGCGGCCGGGCGAAAAGCTCATCGAGGAGCTGTTCTACGATCCCTCCGCCGTCATCGCGACGGAGCATCCGAAGATCCGCAAGGCGCGGCGGTCTTCGAGCGGCCGGCGGATGCATCCGGCGGCGATCGACGAATTGAGGGCGGCGATCGCGGCGGGCGATCCCCAGAGGCTTCGGCAGAAGCTGCTCGACTTCGTCAGCACGGACGACCCGGCCTTTGCCGAAGGCGAAGCGCCGCCCGCGCTTCGAGCTGCGGGCGGCGCCAATTCCTGAGACCGTGGGAAGGCCGCCTCCCCGACGGGAGGCGGAACGATGTGGCTATCTCGAGGAGAAGCGTCCGAGCAGGTTCCAGACCGCCGGCGCTGCGAGGGCCACCAGCGCCACCTTGACGAGATCGGGCAGGAGGAAGGGTTCGACGCCGAACTGCCAGGACTTGGCCGGGCCGATGAGCATGGCGAGCCAGGCGAAGCCGAGGCCCATTACGAGCGCCTCTCCGGCGAGGACGGCACCGGCAAACCGGAGGATGCGGCGGTCGTAGCCGCGATCGGCGGCCCAGCCGATGACGACGGCGGCCAGCACGAAGCCGGCCAGATAGCCGCCCGTCGGGCCCATCATGTAGGCGAGGCCGATGCCCTTTTCGGGGGTCGCCTGGAAGACGGGGAGCCCGGCCGCGCCTTCGGCCATGTAGAGCAGCAGGGTGGCGAGCCCGAGGCGCATTCCGAAGGCGGCGGCGATCGCGTAGACGGCGAGCGTCTGGAGCGACATGTCGACCGGCCCCAGGACGACGCGCGTCTTGGCCGACAGCGTCAGGAGCAGGGTTCCGAGGACCGCTAGAACGACGTACCACGCCAGGCGCGCGGCCGGCCTGTCCGAAATGAGGTTGTCTGCCATGGAGCGGGTGGCGGCGAGTGTCATGTGCGAAGTCTCCCCGATGACGCCTTCGGGCCGACGACATGCCTGCCCTGATGACCAGACGGTATATTGACTTCGGACTGGCAGGTAAAGAGATTCGCGGGCAACCCGAAAAGGACGGCAAGGCTTATGGACGACCCGGAATTCCGCACCGCGTTCGATCCGCAATACGGCAACGCCGTGGCCGTGGCGCCGGACGTCGAGCGCGTGACCGCGCCGAACGCCGGTCCGCTGACCTTTCGTGGCACGAACAGCTACATCGTCGGGCGGCGGCGGGTCGCCGTCATCGATCCGGGCCCCCGCGACGAGACCCACTACGCGGTGCTGCGGGCGGCGATCGGCGGGCGCGAGGTCAGCGACATCTTCGTCAGCCACACGCACATGGACCACTCGCCGCTGGCACGGCGGCTCGCGGACGAGACCGGCGCCCGCATCCATGCGGAGGGTCCGCACCGGGCGGCCCGCCTCCTCCATCCCGGCGAGGTCAACCCGCTCGCCGAAAGCTGCGACACGGATTTCGTGCCGGACCACGCGCTCGCCGACGGGGAGATCGTCGAAGGCGACGGCTGGTCGCTGAGCGCGGTCCACACGCCCGGGCACGCGGCCAATCACTGCGCCTTCGCGCTCGAGGGCACCGGCATCCTGTTCTCGGCCGACCACGTGATGGCGTGGGCGACGACCGTCGTGGCGCCGCCGGACGGCTCGATGTCGGATTTCATGGCGTCGCTGGAGCGGCTGCTCACGCGGGACGACCGCATCTACCTTCCCGGACATGGCGGCCCGGTCGAGGAGCCGCGAAAATTCGTCCGGGCGCTCCGGGCCCACAGGCGCATGCGCGAGCGGGCGGTTCTCGAGCGAATCCGTGCGGGAGACGGCCGGATCGCCGACATGGTCGCGATCATCTACCGGGAAACGGATCCGCGGCTGCATCGCGCGGCGGCGCTCTCGGTGTTCGCCCACATCGAAGACCTCGTCGGCAAGGGACTGGTCGCCGCCGACGGCCCGCCGTCCCTTTCGGCGCGCTATTTCCCGACCTGACGCCTTTCCTGAAATGGATTCAACCGTCGCCGGGCGCCGCCCCGTGGCCGCCGGCCATGCCGAGAAGGTCGCGGTCGAGGCTGTCGAAGAAGCGGCGGATGAGGGCTGCGCCCGTGCCGAGGTCGTGGGGACCGAAGCGGGCCGCGACGCGCATGTCCGCCACGGTGCTTTCGTCGTCCTCCCGAAGGCGGATGAGGACGTCGCTCGTCAGGCCGAGGACGGGGGTTCGGTGGATCGCCTGGATCCGAACGACCTTCGGCGCGGCCGGCGCATCGAGAACGATCGGGGACGGCCGGTCCAGCGGAATGGGCACGACGGAGGCGTCGCGCGGCACGCCCGGTTCCCGTCCCGGCGGCCCGGCGGACCGGGGCGCGCCCGGCTGGGGAGCGCCCGGCGGGGGCGCGGCCGCGTCGACGCCGGTTTCCGAGACGATCTGCATCCCGGCGTCGGCCATGGCCATCTTGACCGCCTGGAGCACCCTGTCCATCGCACCCTCGTAGCGGCGCCCGACGAGCCCCGAATAGGCCTCCGGCCCGGGCGGGCCCGGCGGCTGCGCGGCGGTTCCGGCGATGGCGGCCCCCTCCCCGTCCTGCGGCGGCGTTACCCATTGCGGCGGATCGCCCGGATCGCTGGTGACGTCGGCCGTCTCCGGCAGGTCGACGAAGAGCCATGCCCCGTAGGCGACCGGCACGATGACCAGCAGCGCGCAGACGAGCGCGGCGACGGACGACCAGCCGCCCTTGGCGCCGACGGCCCAGAGCCGGGCGAGACCGACGAAGGACAACAGGAGGCCGATCGCCGCCAGGACGGCGGCGACGGCCCAGATCGCGAGGAAATGGCCGACGGTCAGCGAGGCGAAGCGATGCGCCAGCGCGGCGAAGGCGAACAGGACGAGGCTGAAGACGGCGATCCGGCGGGCCAGGATCGCGGCGAGGGAAACCGGTCGGTCGTATCGGGCCGTCATGTCGTCAACCGCAAATTCCCTGGCGCCCGCGGATCTGCATCCAACGATCTTCGAGACAATGCATAGTCCGCCGCGCCCGGCTCGGCAAGGCGGGGCCCGCCTTACTTCAGCCATGCTTGCCAAAGACTTTCGAGGCGGGGCGAATCGGGAGTTTGCGGCGTTGCAGAACCAGATTGCGGTCCCCCCTTCCGCCGTCGAGGCGGATCTCCTCGATCTCCAGGCACGTATCCGAACATTGTCATCCGTCGAAGATCAGCACGGGTCCCCGTCGCCGGGCCTCGAACTCGTCGAACTGGAACTCGCACTCGATTCGGTGCAGGCCGAACAGTCGGGCTTCACCGAAGCCATCGGCGCCGCGGTCAAGTCGCTCGGAGGGGAATTCCTATTCTCCCTGCCGGCGTCCGGCCTGGCCGACGGCCAGCAGAAGATCGCCGCCGTGAGGCTGCCGTCGGACGACGGCAAGGTGCTGCTCTTCGTCCTGCTCAGCGAGGACGGGCGCCACGTCACCGTGAGGGCGCCCGACGAGGAAACGGCCAGGCTCGCCGACTTTTCGCAGGCGTTCATCGGCCTGCTCGAGAATTTCCGGACCGACCGGAACCATTGAACCGGCTGCGCTGTTCCTTCTGCCGGCCCGGGGCGATTGCGACATCGTTACGCAACCGGCGTTTGAGGTTGACTTTTGCCCGGCAAACGGCAGGTTCTCTCCCGTCGTCGATCGGCGAGGCCGTCGAACGGGGGCGCGGGGCTACGAACAGGTTACCACGTTCAAAATGTTGCAGGCCTATACATCGCAAGGGTCGGCATTCGATCTGTCCTCCCTCGGGGAGACCGACTGCCTGCCGGCCTCGGTCGTGTGGCTCGATCTCGTCAGCCCGACCACGGAGGAGGAACGGCGGACCGAAAAGCTTCTCGGCGTCGAGCTTCCCACCCATGAGGACCTGAAGGACATCGAGCCGTCGAGCCGTCTTTACGTGGAGAACGAGACGGTCTACATGACCGCCAGCCTCGCCTATCGCATCGAGACGGGGTTCGCCGAGATCACGGATGTCGGCTTCGTCATCGCGGGCGGCCGCCTCGTCACCATCCGCTATGCGGAGCCGAAGGCGTTCAAGATCTTCCGTGCGGCGGCGCCGCGCATGGGCGGTTGCGGGGGGAACGGGCTGGTGGTGCTGACCAAGCTCCTGGAAACCATCGTCGACCGGACCGCGGAGATTCTGGAATACACCTCGGCGGGCATGGATGCGCTGTCGGAACAGATCTTCCGCCGCGACGTCGAAGGCAAGAAGAGCGAGCATGCAGCCTCCAAGGACCTGGAGTCGCATATCGGCGACATCGCCGAGTTCCAGCGGCTGACGGCCAAGACGCGCGAGAGCCTGATGTCCCTCGCCCGGGTTCTCAGCTACCTATCGGCCATGCCGACGGTGGGCCGCGACAAGGCCATGAAGGAGCGCTGCAAGAGCGTTTCCCGGGACATCCAGTCGCTGTCGGAGCATGCGACCTTCATTTCGGCGAACGTCACCTTCCATCTGGACGCCACGCTCGGCCTGATCAATCTCGAGCAGAACAAGATCATAAAGATCTTCTCGATCGCGGCGGTCGTGCTCCTCCCGCCGACCTTCGTCGGCACGATCTACGGAATGAACTTCAAGGACATGCCGGAACTGTCGTGGGACTACGGATATGTCTACGCGCTCACGCTGATGGTGGTCGTATCGATCATCCCCTTCGTATGGTTCCGCAAGAAGGGCTGGTTCTAAGACCTTGGGCATCAAAGGGAAAAAGCCCGCGAAGGCGGCGACGACGGCCGCCATCGAGAGCGGCGGACATTCAGAAGCCGGCGGAAAGGGCTCCTTCCTCGCCCTGACGATCGGCTCCATCGGCGTCGTCTACGGCGATATCGGCACGAGCCCGCTCTACGCCTTCCGCGAGGCGCTGCGGCCGGTGGCCGGCGACGGCCTGGCGCGCGAAGAGGTTCTCGGCGTGGCGTCGCTCCTCATCTGGGCGCTGATCGTCATCGTCTCGCTGAAATACGTCACGCTCCTCCTCAGGGCCGACAACAACGGCGAGGGCGGCATGCTCGCGCTGCTCGCGCTGGTGCAGAATTCCGTCGGGCGGCGTACGGCCTTCATGCTGCTGCTCGGGGTCGCCGGATGCGCCCTCTTCTTCGGCGACGCCATCATCACGCCGGCCATCTCGGTGCTGTCGGCGGTGGAGGGCATCGAACTGGTGACGCCCGCCTTCCAGGGCTATGTGGACGTCGTCGCGATCGGCATCCTGATCGGGCTCTTCGCGATCCAGTCGCACGGCACGGCGGCGGTCGGCAAGTTCTTCGGCCCCATCACCGTGCTGTGGTTCCTGTGCATGGCGGCGACGGGCGCGTACCATCTGGCCGGCGATCCGGCGATCCTGTGGGCGATCAACCCGGTCCACGCATTCAGGTTCTTTCTCGTGGAGCGCTTCGTCGCGCTGGTGGTGCTCGGGGCGGTCTTCCTGGCGGTCACCGGGGCGGAGGCCCTCTACGCCGACCTCGGGCACTTCGGACGGCGGCCGATCCAGACCGCCTGGTTCGGGCTCGTCTTCCCCTCCCTCATCCTCAACTATCTCGGACAGGGCGCCATGGTGCTCGCCGATCCGTCGACGGCGGGCAACCCGTTCTTCCTGATGTTCCCCAAATGGGCGCTCGTGCCCGTGGTCGTGCTGGCGACGATCGCGACGATCATCGCCAGCCAGGCGGTGATTTCCGGCGCCTTTTCGCTGACGCGCCAGGCCATCCAGCTCGGCTTCATGCCGCGCATGGAAATCCGCCATACCTCGGAGGAACAGACCGGGCAGATCTTCATTCCTCTGATCAACACCCTGCTGCTCGCCGGCGTGATCGTCCTCGTCGTCGTCTTCCGCCACTCCGAGGCGCTGGCGACGGCCTACGGCATCGCCGTCACCGGCACGATGATCGTGACGTCGATCCTCGCCTTCGACCTCGTCCGCTCGCGGTGGCGCTGGTCGCTGAAGCTGTCCCTCGCGGTCATCGCGCCGTTCGTCGTCATCGAAACGATCTTCCTCGTGGCCAACCTGACCAAGTTCCTGGAGGGCGGCTACCTGCCGGTGATGGTCGCCGCGGCGCTGTTCATCGCGATGTGGACCTGGACCCGGGGGACGGCGCTCCTCTTCTCGAAGACGCGCAAGAGCGACGTGATGATGCGGGAGTTCGCCGAGAAGCTCGAACGCCCGTCCGACCACGGCCCGACCATCGTGCCCGGGACGGCGATCTTCTTCACCAGCGATCCGGAGACGGCGCCGGCCGCGCTGCTGCACAATCTGAAGCACAATCGCGTCCTGCACGAGCAGAACATCATCCTGACGGTGAAGACCGCGTCCGTGCCGACGGTGCCGGCCTCCGAACGCTACACCATCGAGCGGATCTCCGAGCGCTTCCTGCAGCTCGAACTCGCCTTCGGCTTCATGGAGAGCCCGAACGTCTCGCAGGCGCTGATCATCTGCCGCAAGGAAGGGCTGAAGTTCGACATCATGTCGACCTCCTTCTACCTCGGCCGGCGCAAGCTGGTGGAGGACCCGAAGTCGGCCCTGCCGACGTGGCAGGACCGGTTGTTCATCGCGCTCGCCAACTCGGCGGCCGATCCGACCGACTATTTCGAGCTGCCGGCGAACAGGGTCGTGGAACTCGGCTCGCACGTGTCCATCTGAGCCGGACGGTGCCGCCTCGGGCGTGGCGCGTCTTCCCGGGAAGAAAGCCGGTCGCCGGCCTTCCCCGACAGGCCTCAGATGTGCATGGGAGCGGCTTCGAACGTGACGTCGCAGAGCTCGACCTTCGCCCTCGACGCGTAGCGCTCGATCGTCGAGCGCGCGTGCGTCTCGTCGCCGGCGTTCAAAATCGCGATGCAGTGCCGGTAACGGCTGCCGAGGATGAGCTTGACGTCCTGATCGTTGCCGATCTCGTGGACGAACGCGTTGCGGCGCTCGACGGCAAGGGTGTGGGCGCGGACCGACCGGCCCGACCAGGCCGATCCGTAAACGACATGAATCGTATCCATCGAAGCGTCTCCTCTTGCCTGTTCCCGAAATCGCGCGTCAAAGGCCGCCGACCCTGAAAAGCACTCTGCCATCGAAACGCGTCCATCCAAGGACAGAAACGGGCCGATTGAATGGCGGGCATGTAAAGCTTTCGTGTCAGTCCCGCCCCTCGTCATGAAATGGCCGAACAGGTTACCGGTTCCAAACCACGCGCCGGAGTTTTCGTGGGGATCCTGCGAGACTTCTATCGATAGGCCATGATGGCCGCCTGGGCGGCGGCCAGGCGGGCGATCGGCACGCGGAAGGGCGAGCAGGAGACGTAGTCGAGGCCGACCTGCTCGCAGAAGCGGATCGACGCGGGATCGCCGCCGTGTTCGCCGCAGATGCCGAGCTTGATGTCCGGGCGCGCCTTGCGTCCCTTGTCCGCGGCGAGGCGGATCAGTTCGCCCACCCCTTCCTCGTCGATGGTGACGAAGGGATCCCGCTCGAGAACGCCCTTCTCCAGATAGGTCGCCAGGAAGGGGGCGGCGTCGTCGCGGGAGATGCCGAAGGTCGTCTGGGTGAGATCGTTGGTTCCGAAGGAGAAGAACTCGGCCGCTTCGGCGATGGCGCCGGCCCGCAGGGCGGCGCGCGGAAGCTCGATCATGGTGCCGACGAGGTAGTCCAGAGGGCGGCCCGTCTCGGCGGCGACCTTGCCCGCCACGGCCTCGACGCGCTCCTTGACGAAGTCGAGTTCGCGGCGGAGGCCGACGAGCGGGACCATGATCTCCGGGATGATCGCCGCGCCGCTGCGCTCCGCCGCCTCCCCGGCGGCCTCGAAGATCGCGCGCGCCTGCATCTCGGCGATCTCCGGGTAGGAGATGGCGAGGCGGCACCCGCGGTGCCCGAGCATCGGATTGGATTCGGAGAGTGCCTCGACGCGCTCCTCGAGGCGTTCCGGATCCATCGCCATGGCGGCGGCGACCTCGGCGATCTCGGCCTTCGATTTGGGCAGGAACTCGTGCAGCGGCGGGTCGAGCAGGCGGATCGTCACGGGAAGGCCGTTCATGATCTCGAAGAGCTCGACGAAGTCCGAACGCTGCATGGGCAGGAGTTTTTCGAGCGCTGCGCGCCGGCCGGCCTCGTTGTCCGACAGGATCATCTCGCGCATCGCCCCGATCCGATCCGCCTCGAAGAACATGTGCTCGGTACGGCAGAGGCCGATGCCTTCGGCCCCGAAGTCGCGCGCCGCACGGGCTTCCGACGGCGTCTCGGCATTGGCGCGCACCTTCATGCGGCGCGCCGCGTCCGCCCATTCCATGATGCGCGCGAAGTCGCCGGACAATTCGGGCTGGCGCATGGGCACGCGTCCCTGGAGGACGTGCCCGGCGGTGCCGTCGATCGTCAGGACGTCGCCCTTGCGGAACCTGTGCCCGGGGGCGCTCAGGACGCCGTTCCTGAGATCGACGTGCAGCCTTCCCGCGCCGGAAACGCATGGCTTTCCCATGCCCCGGGCGACGACGGCGGCGTGGCTGGTCATGCCGCCGCGGACCGTGAGGATGCCTTCGGCCGCGCGCATGCCGTGGATGTCCTCGGGGCTGGTCTCCGTCCTGACGAGGAGGGCCTTGCGTCCCTCGGCCGCAACCCTGACGGCGTCTTCGGAGGTGAACACGATCTCGCCGCAAGCCGCGCCCGGCGAGGCGGGGAGGCCGGAGGCGACAAGCGTGCGCTCGGCGCCCGGGTCGATCGTCGGATGCAGGAGCTGGTCCAGAGAGCCGGTCTCGATCCGCGTCACCGCCTCGTGTTCGCCGATCAGACCCTCCTCGGTCATGTCGACTGCGATCTTCAGGGCGGCCCGCGCGGTCCGCTTGCCGCGCCGCGTCTGGAGCAGCCACAGCTTGCCGCGCTCGATGGTGAATTCGAGGTCCTGCATGTCCTTGTAGTGGCTTTCGAGCCGGGCGCAGATGTCCGAGAAGCTGGCGAAGACCTCCGGCATGAGCTTTTCCAGCGACGGCTTGTCCGAGCCGGTGTCGATGCGGCCGCGCTCGGTCAGCGCCTGGGGCGTGCGGATGCCGGAGACGACGTCCTCGCCCTGGGCGTTGACGAGGAACTCCCCGTAGAGCCGGCGTTCCCCGGTGGACGGGTTGCGCGTGAAGGCGACGCCGGTGGCGGAGCTCTCGCCGAGATTGCCGAACACCATGGCCTGCAGGTTGACGGCCGTGCCGGCCGAGGACGGGATGGCGTGCAGATGCCGATAGGTGACGGCGCGGGCGTTCTTCCAACTGGAGAAGACGGCGCGGATGGCGAGCCAGAGCTGCTTTTCGGGATCCTGCGGGAAGGTCTCGCCGAAATCCTCTTCGAGTATGGCCTTGTAGCGGGCGACGACGGCCTGCCATTCGGCGGCGCCCATGCCCGTGTCCAGCTCGTGGCCGTGGGCGGCCTTCTCGTCCTGCAGGATCTCCTCGAAGACCTCGTGGTCGACGCCCATCACCACGTCGCCGAACATCTGGATGAACCGGCGGTAGCTGTCCCAGGCGAAGCGGGCGTCGCCGGTGTCGGCGGCCAGTCCCTCCACCGTGCGGTCGTTGAGGCCGAGGTTGAGGACGGTGTCCATCATGCCGGGCATCGAGACGCGGGCGCCGGACCTGACGGAAAGCAGGAGCGGCCGCTCGGGATCTCCGAAACGGCGCCCCGTCTCCTCGCCGATCCTGGCGATGCCCTCCGCCACCTGGCCGGCGAGGCCGTCGGGAAAGCTGCGGTCGTTCGCCAGGAAATGGCGGCAGACCTCGGTGGTGATGGTCAGCCCGGGCGGGACCGGCAGACCGAGCGTGCACATCTCGGCCAGATTGGCGCCCTTTCCTCCCAGGACCTCCTGCAAGCTGGCATTTCCGTCGGCTTCGGCGCGGCCGAATCCGTAAACCCACTTCGACACGATGATCGTCCCCGTTCCTTCGCGGGGAATCATAGCCTTTTTCGCAGGCGCAATAAACGCTTCGCTATGGGCGGATGCCGGCCGTCAGATCCAGGCGGCGCCGTCGCTCTTCCCGGCGGCGGCGCGAGGGTCGGTTCCCGCGCAGGCGGCGACGATGAAGCGGCGCACGTGAGAAACCTCGTGGGGGGTGGGCCGGAACCGGTTTCGCCTTCCGAGACCGAGGGACTCGCTGAGGGCGAGCCGCGCGAAGAAGAGGAAGCAGCCCTCCGAAAGCGCCGCCATCCAGGAGGCGGCGCGGCGCAGCCCCCGGCGGAACTGGGAAAAGGGCAGCATGAGGATCCAGGCGAGCGAGGCCATCGACGCGCCGATCAAGATGATGAACCAGAATTCCATGCCCCCCTCCTTCTCGCTGCCGTCGAGGGATTTCCGATCCGGTCCATTATAACTATTTTTTTCGTTCCGACAATTATCGTGAGAATCCGCCCCCGGTGCCTTCTCCGTCGAGCCGGCCGCCGATGCGTCCCGCGCGGCGCGGACGACATTTTCCGCCGCGCGCATCTGGACCCGAAAAGGCGATGCGATTAACAGGATGGCGCAGTCGTGGTGCACTGCCGTCCTCATTCCACCTGGAGCAGGATCTTCCCGTCATGTCCAAGGCGCCCAAATCCCCCATCCGCTTCGTCGACCTCGCCCGGCAACAGGAGCGCATTCGCGACCGCATCGATGCCGCGATCGCGCGCACCCTCGACCACGGGCAGTACATCATGGGTCCGGAGATCGGCGAGCTGGAGTCGGAGCTGGCCGGCTTCTGCGGCGCGAGGAACGCGATCGCCGTCTCCAGCGGAACCGATGCGCTGGCGCTCGTCCTCATGGCCAAGGGCGTCAAGCCGGGCGACGCCGTGTTCTGCCCGGCCTTCACCTTCGTCGCGACGGCCGAGGTGGTAGCCTGGCTCGGGGCGACGGTCTATTTCGTCGACGTGCTGGAGGACAGTTTCAACATCGACCCCCGTTCGCTCGAGACGGCGATCGGCCAGGCGCGCGCGGCCGGCCACGTGCCCGCCGGGATCATCGCCGTCGACCTGTTCGGTCTGCCGGCCGACTACGACGCGCTCGAATCGATGGCCGAAGCGGAGGGGCTCTGGCTTCTGTCGGATGCCGCCCAGAGCTTCGGCGCCAGCTACCGAGGCCGGCGGGCCGGCACCTGCGGGGACGCCACGGCGACCAGCTTCTTCCCGGCCAAGCCGCTCGGCTGCTACGGCGACGGCGGCGCGGTGTTCACGGAGGACGACGAACTCGCCGAGGTGGTGCGCTCGCTGCTCTTCCACGGCAAGGGCGCGAACCAGTACGACAATGTGCGCATCGGCATGACCGGACGCATGGATTCGATACAGGCCGGTATCCTCCTGGAAAAGCTGGCGATCTTTCCCGACGAGATCGAGGCGCGCCAGACGGTCGCACGGCGCTACCGGGAGGGGCTCGCCGGTGCCGTCGAGACGCCCGCCGTGCCCGACGACATGCTGTCGGTCTTCGCTCAATATACGGTCCGGGCGACCGGCGGGCAGCGCGACCGGCTCGTGGCGCATTTGAAGGACAAGGGCATCCCGATCGCCATCTACTATCCGGTGCCGCTTCATCGGCAGCCGGCCTACCGGCACTATCCCGTCGCAGGCAACGGCCTGCCCGTCTCGGAGCGCCTGTGCGACGAGGTCTTCAGCCTCCCGATGCATCCCTATCTGGACGACGAGACGCAGCAATTCATCATCGAGACGCTGGTCGAGGCCGCCGCCTCCTTCCCCTTCACTCGCGAACAGGCTCTACCTCATTGCTTTTGCGCGCTTCCGGACGGAAAACCGGTTTCCACTTTTCCTGGAAGCGCTCCAGGGCCTGTCCACGCTTCGCGAATCGCGGTTCGCCACGCCTACTCCGAAATTGCACGATTCGCCGACCCGGCTACGCCAATTACCCGGATCGCCGCAGCCGGCGGCATGCCGATAGATTGCCGTTCGGGAAGGATCGGGGCAGCCCAGCCAGGACCCCTCCGCCGGTATCACGCTACTCGAGGAGAACCAGCACATGCCATCCGTCTTCTTCGACCCGGAGTTCGACGACGCCGAGCGTCGAGAGCGCCTCTATGCCGGCGACCTGATCGTCCTGTCTCCGTCGAAGGCCTCGCGCGAGCTGATCGCGCTGGCCGACGAGATGCTCGTCAAGGCCTTCGCGCCGCACGATCCGCGGTCGATCCACGAGCACCTGTCGGCGGAAGAGGTGGCCGGCATCCTGTCGACCCTGAAGCCCGCCTTCATCCACCATCCGGAGTGCAAGCGCATCATCCCCGCGCTCATGGAGGAGTACGGCATCGACCGCCAGAAGCTCTTCTACGACGTGCCGCGGATGCGTTCTGCCTATCCCTCGCATTTCCTGTCGTCGGGGATCGCCTACGCGTTCCACCCGCATCGCGACACCTGGTACTCGGCGCCGATGTGCCAGATCAACTGGTGGATGCCGATCTATCCGCTGCAGCCGGACAACGCCATGGGCTTCTACCCGCATTATTTCCGCGAGCCGGTGGCGAACAATTCCGAGATCTACAACTACTACGAATGGAACACCAAGAGCCGTGCGGACGCGGCCAAGCACGTGAAGTCGGATACGCGCGAACAGCCCAAGCCGCAGCAGTCGCTCGAGGGCGAATCGATGCGCATCCTGCCGCCGCCGGGAGGCATCATCCTCTTCTCGGGCGCACAGCTGCACGAGACCGTCCCGAACACCACCGAACTCGCGCGCTACAGCATCGACTTCAGGACTGTGGCCCTCGACGACGTCGTCGCCCGGCGCGGCGCGGCCAACGTCTATTCGCGCTGCACCGGGACGACCATGCGCGACTACGTGAACGCCGCGGACGGCTCCGGCCTGCCCGAGGAGATCGTCAGCCTCTACGACGACGACGGCGACGCAGGACAAGATCCTGCGCTTCGGCGACCGGCTCCGGCGACGGCCGCGGCTGAGCGCAAGCGGCCACCCGCGACGTTTCCCCGAACGGACGCCCGCCCGGCCATGCCGGCGGGCGATCGCGTTCTTGCGGTCGCTTGACAGTCCCGTGCCGCTCTGAAAACAGATGTCCGGCGACCGGAGCCGCCGCACGCGGCCGGCGGGGCGACAATCGGAGGCGCGCCTCGGGTGCCATGAACACGACCGATACGACATCGATGTCAAAGGGGACGTCCGGGGGAAGGGACGACGGTTTCGCGCGGGAGGTGCTGGAGCGGGGACGCAACGTCGTCGCCATCGAGGCCGCGGGCGTCGACGCGCTCGGACGGAGCCTCGACGGGACGTTCGTATCGGCCGTGCGGGCGCTCATCGACATGAAGGGCCGCGCGATCGTCTGCGGCCTCGGCAAGTCCGGCCATGTCGGCACCAAGATCGCGGCCACCCTCGCCTCGACCGGCACTCCCGCCTTCTTCCTCCACGCCGCCGAGGCCGCGCATGGCGACATGGGGATGATCGCGCCGGGGGACGTCGTTGTCCTGATCTCCAACTCCGGCGAGACGGCGGAATTGCTGCCGATCATCGAGCACCTGAAGATCCTCGGCGTGCCCATCATCGGCATATCCTCGGGATCGCGGTCGAGCCTGATCCGGGAAGCGGACGTTCCGCTCGTCCTGCCGCCGGCGGACGAGGCCTGCCCGGTCGGCATCGCTCCGACGACGTCCACCACCATGATGCTCGCCCTCGGCGACGCCCTCGCCATGGCGGTCATGGAGAAGCGCGGCTTCACGCGCGACGATTTCAAGCGCCTGCATCCCGGCGGCAGCATCGGGCTGAAGCTGGCGAAGGTGTCGCAATTCATGCATGGCGGCGAGCGGCTGCCGCTGGTCGCGCCGGAGACTCCCATGGCGGAAGTCATCATGACCATGACCTCGAAGAGCTTCGGCATCGCGGGCGTGGTCGACGCCGACGGAACGCTCGTCGGCGTCATCACCGACGGCGACCTCCGGCGTCACATCACCGAAATCGCGGACGCCACCGCCGACCGCGTCATGACGAGGACGCCGAGGGTCATCGACGCGGCCATGCCGGCCGAGGACGCGCTGAAGTTCCTCAACGCGCAGAAGGTCACCGCGCTCTTCGTCGTGGAGGCCGCCGGCGGCGACCGGCCGATCGGCATCGTCCACGTCCACGATTTCCTTCGCCTGGGCCTGCCGGAAGCGTGAGACGCTCTCTTCCCCACACCCCCTTCTCTCCCGCGCTTAACTGCCGCTTGAACAAGGGGCCGCAATCGTCCGGTCCCGCAGCCATCCACAGGGCTTCGACAATA
The DNA here is from genome assembly GCA_963838155.1 of uncultured Alphaproteobacteria bacterium. GTDB lineage: Bacteria > Pseudomonadota > Alphaproteobacteria > Rhizobiales > Rhizobiaceae > Pararhizobium_B. The sequence goes on along the minus strand of CAWIQE010000036.1, from coordinate 239,572 downwards.
CCCAATTTGGCGAGCTTGCTGGGCCCTCCTTGCCGATTGTGAGGAGACCGAACCGCAAGGGACGTTTAGAAGTGCGTTGATGAGCAGGCCGCCCTTCCAGCACATTCATGCCGGGACGATGGCGGCGCCGTTGCACTCGCCACATGGCCGCCCTTCAACGCCCGGACCGGCGCACGGGGCATGCCGCGTTGGGGGACATACCGATGAATACCGTTCGCGCTGCCGTCGTCCTGATGACGCTCCACGCTATCTGGCGATGGTGCTGACTGCGGCACCATGGTGATCGCCTCCCGCATTCTGCATCCGAAGGAAGTCGGCGTCGCCGTCATCGCCGCCTCGATGGCCAATTGGTGCTGTCGCTGCGCGAATCGCGAGCATCAACTACCTCGTCCAGAAGCCCGACCTGACGACCGGCGACAAGCGTGCGGCGTTCTCGGTCCTGACGCTGGCGACGCTGGTCGCGGTGATCGGCTGCTGGTGTCGGCGCCCTGGATCGCGCGTCTCTACGAGGAGCCGGTGCTCGTGCCGTTCTCCACATCCTGGCGGTGTGCGCGCTGCTCGAACACGTGACCCTGCCCATGCAGGGCATGAGCAGCGTGAGATGGCGTTCTCGCGGGTGGCGCTGATCGCCACGGCGACGGCCCTGGTGACGGCGGTCACGACCGTCTCCCTCGCCGCCCTCGGGGCGAGCGCAGAGCTCGCCTGGGCCACGCTCGCGGCGGCCGTCACGTCGGCGGTCTGTCGCTGGTGCTACACGGACCTGTCGTCTCGGCCTGACGACGAGGGGCCTGCGCTCGAGGTGTCGTCAGCTCCTATGTCGGCGCCACCTGGGCTCTACCCATCTACGAGACGCTGCCCGGCATGACCTCGGGCGGACCGTGTCCGCCTCGGCGGTCGGTCTCTACACCGGGCGACCAACCTCTCGCGCTGCCGGAAAGACCTCCTCTGCGGGATCACGCCTCGCGGTGCCGGCCTTCTCGGGCGCACCGCCAGGAGCTATCCCTGGGAGCCCTACCTGCGCGGCGTCTCCACATACCGGGGTGCAGTGGCCGGCGCTCGCCTCGATGGCGGTGCTGCCCACCGATCGCCACACCGCTCGGCCCGCAATGGGGCGAGGCCGGCCGATCGGCGGATCAGTCGCTGGCGCTTCTCTCTCCTTCACCTCGAGCTGAATTTCCCGGTGCTGTGGCGATCGGGGCGGTCAGGACCTGTCCAGCGCGCCCTCGTCGCGTGGCCGGTTCGGCGGTCACGCGGCATCGCCGCATCTCGGGGAGGCGGTCGCGTTCAGCCTGTTCTCGCGATCCCCTTCCATGCGTACATCGCCGTGCGCGCCGTGCGCAGCACATCCCCATGCTGGGGCGAGATGGCGCTCGCCGTGCGGCCGAGCGTCGTCGCCACGCTCGCCTCGCTCGTCGGCCCCATGTCGGTGGTCATCTGGGCCGGCTCCGCTTCGATCTCTCTCCGCTCGAGGGCATCGTGGCGGGCATCTCGCCGCTCCCGGCTGGCTGATCTCGCTCTGGGTGACGCATCCGCTGGTCGACGAGCCAGCACGCCTGGCGATCCGCGACGAGTGCGCGCCGACTGACGGCGACCGCATCGGGCGACTGACGAGACCGAGGACAGGCCAGCCCGTCGTCGACGTCGTCACCCCAGCTACACTACGCGCGGTACCTCGGCGCGGCGTCGGCGGCTGAGCCAGGAACGTCGATCTGCGGGTCCGATCACGACACGCGTCCACCGACGACAGCGTCGAGGTCGCGCGCGCGCTCGCGCGCCGAGGACGAGACGTCGCGCGGCGAGACCTCGGCCCCCAGGCTCCTGGACGGGGCATCCTGCGCGTCGGACTATTCACCGTCTGGCGCCGACGACCTGACCCCCGGGGCGCTGCGCGGCGGTCTCGGTCAGGAGACATCCCGGGGTGGTCGCCGCCAGGGGACCTGCCTCTATTCCACCGGGACGGGTCGGAGATCTCCGGCCCCTCCGGCGACGCTGGCGGATCTGGGAGGGACCGGACTTCAAGGCGGGGATCAGGGACACCACGTCGCCTCCATCGTCGGCGCACGGACGGCGGCGGCTCGGCTACACGCCCGACTGCCCTATACCGACGACCTCGGAGCTGCTCCGGTTCGCCGGCGCCGCCGGTCGCGGACCGGGACCGCCAGTCGTCCAGCGCCTGCTGACGCCTATCGATGGCGTGGGTCTTCGCCGGGGACCGGTCCGCACGGCGGCGGCGGCCTTCGGATCTTCTTCGACGCCGACGGGCGGCGCTGCCAGGCGCACGACTGCGCACACTCGCCCGCACGGCTCTCCAGAGCGCCTACGGCCGGCGTGTCGCATCTCGTCCGCGGCCGCCGGTCGGGCGCGCAGGCTCTTCGGCTTCGCCGTCGGATCGCCCGGCGCTGCTCCTCGGCCCCCGGTCGACCAGCTTTTCCGGACGGAGGTCGCCTCCGGATCGTCAACGTCTTCGCAGGACCGCGGCGCTGCGGGCGGGCGTGACCCGCCGGCGCGGCGCGCCGGCCAGGTCCGTCACCGGACCGGGGCTCGGACGCCGCCCGCCCTCCGCGCAGCGAGTCGGCCAGCCGCGAGACCGCTCGTCGAGCCGGCCGTCGACACGGCGTTCATCCGGCGAGCTCCGCGGCGCTCGCCTCGCGGTGCGCGAGCAGATCCTCTCTCCGGATCAGGAGATCGCAATCGAATCCTCGACAGCTGGTGGTACGCCCCGGTCCCGGCGGCGAGCAGGCGTCGTCTTCTTCGCATAGCTGGGAAGGGGGCGCGCCATCTTCAGCGCGCAGACGACGTGTGATAGCGGTGCCACGACGACATCGGTCAGGCGATCTCGCGCATCAGGTCGGGGGGAGCACGGTTCGACGACGAGCCTGCCCTCCTCGACCAGCCGTCGGTCTGGAGACGGGGTCCAGAGGCCCGCGACGGCGCGATCGTCGGATTCTCGCCGGTCAGCAGCCGCACCTGGTGGCCGCGATCGGCAGCCACCGGACGACTGCCGGCCTTTCCAGATAGGTCGCGTAGACGCGCTCCCCGTCCGTGGCGCCGTGGCGCCATCCGTTGTAGCTCAGACGCCCATGCCGACGCGCAGCGACCGCCCGCCGGCGCTTCGCTCCGCCGGCCTCGGAAGGTGGAGGCGAGGTCGGGTAGATCGGACAGGCGTCCGTCCATGCCGAGACCGGCCATGAATCGCGCGAGATGTCGTCCCTGACGTGCAGTAGGGGCCATCTTCGCCGCCGACACCATGAGCCAGCGGCTCACCGGATGAACGATGGCCGGCGCCGACGCTGACGACGCGATCCTGATGCCGCGCATCCGGCGACGAGGCAGGTCAGGAAAGCCGGAACGGCATGCCGTAGGCGGTTCGCCGAATCGTCGAGTGCCCGGCCCGGTATGACAAGGAGCCGGAGCCCCGCACGGTCCGCAGCGGGCGCCGTCGGCGAAGCGGGCCGCGATCTGCCGAGGAGCGAACTCCCTGCGGGCGCGCGCCAGTCGGATGCGCCGGGTGCCGTAGGTCCGGCGATGGATTCCGGCTCGGACAGAGCAGACGAGCTCGCCGTCGGGCGATACCGTCGCAGCACGCCGATCATCGCCTCCAGCGTGCCCTCGTTGCCGAGGTTGTCGCCGCCGAAATTGCCGAAGATCGCTATTCGGCCGGTTTATCGCGCAGGTCCGCGCCCGTGCCGGCAAAGCCATGTCCATCAGCCAATCCCCCGAAGCAAAAGAAGCCAGTCGCTGCCGCCGGAATGCGGCGACGGCGGTGTGAAACTGCGGCTGCCCTTGGCGAAGATGGCCGTGCCCGCGTCGCCGGAACTGCCCGGCCGCAGGATCGTACCAGCGGCAGAGAGTCGCCGGCCGGAAAATCCGCCGAGATCGAGCGTCAGCGTATCGCCGTTCTGGACGTAGACGAGCGCGAAGGACCCGTCATCGGCGAGGGCCGCGACCGGCGCCTCCGGATCCTCCGGCAAGAGGCATCCAGCGCTTGCTCGAAGGCGCCGCGCCGAAGGAACTTGCCGCCGCCTGCGGCACCAGCTTCCACCACTCGAGGCCGGCGAAAAGCCTGCGAGCGCCGTCATGCTCCTCGCGCCGGGGCTGTCGAGGCTGTGCTGCCAGTCGGCCGGCGCGGGAAGATGCCCGGGCGGGAGTGCCGACGGATTGTTTCCGAAGACCTGGCCAGTCGCTCCCGTCAAGAGGGCCTGGTAGGCCTCGGCGCGAACGCCCTGGACGGGGGTGTCGTGTTCGTTCTCGTAGCCGCTCTCGACGAGGAAGAAGGGCATCGCGCCGGGCCGGCGATAGGCCTGCGCGAGGCGTCCCGCACGGAGCCGTAGGTGTAGACTGTGTTCAGGTCGAGCCAGTCGCGCCCGCCGAAGGAGGTGACGGGCTCCGTTCCGCGCGCCCTGCGCGGTCTGGAGCGCCGCCGGATCGGCTTCGCGGACGCCGTCGGCGATCGCCTCGACGACGCTCTTGTCGGGGGGGACGAGGTCGCAGCCCTGGACCCACAGGATGTTGTCGAGGTCGCGGTATCGCGAGCCGATATAGGTGCCGTAGGACTTGAGGATCGGGCGCGGATTGCGGACCAGTTCGCCGTACCAGCCCTCGTCCGTCCCATGCGCTCCGAGGAAGGAGGGCGCGAGCAGGACCAGGAACCCCATGTCCCGGGCCTTGCGCAGGACCCAGTCCGCGTGGCGAAATAGGCCTCGTTCGGCCTGCTGAAATCGCCCGGCGCGAGGAACGGCGGATCTCCGTAGATGTTGGCCGGCGCATGCCGCGCGAACTTGTGCTCGATCAGCGACACGAGAACCGCATTGAAGCCGCGGGCGCGGCGGTCGGCGAGATAGGTCGCCGCCTCCTCGCGCGTCAGTTCGGCGATCAACGACCACGCCGAATCGCCGGTGATCAGGAACGGACGGCCGTCGGCGCCGACGAGGTGGCGCTTGCCCTTCGCGACCGACAGCGGAAAGGGCGAGGCCGGCTTGGACCGCGCGCTTGCCGGCGAAGGGGCGGCGCGACCCGCCGAGGGGCCGCACAGCGCCAGCAGGCCGGCCAGCACCGCCCGGCGGCTGACGCGCGCGACGCGCGCCGGCAACCTCTGACGAACCGGCATGTGCAGCGTGTCGGACATCGCGATACCGGTGCTCAGCCGGTGGCCGGCTTGTTGAAGGCCCTGTAGACGCCCTCGGACGGCCTGCCGAAGAGGTAGCGTTCGACGCCGTTCTCCATGGCCCGGCGATAGACGCCGAGCGCACCGTCGACCGCCTCGACGGTGCGGTCGATGTCGTCGTCGTCGTGGGAGTAGCTGACGACCAGCGAGGGCATGAGGATGCCGCGCCGGATCGTCTCCTGGAGGAACAGGCTTCGGAAGGCCTGGGAGGGCTCGCCCGTCCCGTCCAGGGTGGCGTAGAGCAGGCAGCTCGGGTGGCCGCTGACCTTGACGAAATCGGAGAGCCCGTGCCGATCCGCGACCTCGCGGAAGAGGCCGGCGAGCCGCGTTCCCTTGCTTCGAAGGGCCTCGACCACCGGCTCTTGCTCGTAGACCTGCATCGTCGCGATGGCGGCGCGAGCGCGTGCGTTTCGCCGCCATGGGTCGTCGACAGCATCCACACGCGCGGCTTGTCGTGGTGGTCGAGGCCGCCGAGGCGCATGAATTCCCGCTTGCCCGCGAGCGCGGACACGGAGAAGCCGTTGGCCATCGCCTTACCCCAGGCCGACAGGTCGGGGGTGATGTCGAAGCGGGCCTGGGCGCCGCCATTGTGCCAGCGGAACCCGGTGACCATCTCGTCCAGGATGAACAGCGCCCCGCGGGCGTGGCAGAGGTCCCGCAGCTTGTGCAGGAAGCCGTCGCGGGGTTCCTCGCGTGCGCGCGGCTTCCAGGATCACGGCCGCGATTTGGCCGGGATGGGCGTCGAACAGGGCCTCGACGCCGGCGAGATCGTTGTAGTGGAAGGCGAGAGTGAGCCGGCGGATGGCCTCCGGGATGCCGGCATCCATCGGCGTCGTGCCGATGAACCAGTCGTCTACGGAGAAGAACGGATGATCGCCGCAGATGGCGATCATGTCGCGGCCGGTGGCGGCGCGCGCAAGCCGGATGGCGGCGGAGGTGGCGTCGGATCCGTTCTTGCAGAACTTCACCATCTCCGCACCGCCGATCATGCCGAGAAACTGTTCGGCGCAGGCGACCTCCAGCGTCGACGGGCGCGTGAAGTTGCAGCCGTTCGACAGTTCGCGACGCGCCGCCTCGACGACGCTCGGATAGGCGTGGCCGAGCGTGACGGCGCGGTTGCCGAGGCCGTATTCGATGTATTCGTTGCCGTCGGCATCCCAGACGTGGCAGCCTTCGCCCCGCGCGATGAAGCCCGGGGCGAGCACCGGGTACTGGTCGTCCCCCTTGGCGTAGGTGTGGCAGCCGCCGGGGATCAAGTCGTGCGCGCGGCGCTGCATTGCGCGGGATCGGGTGAAGTTCAGGCTGTCAGCCGATAGCCAGTCGTCCATATGAAGTCTCCTCAGCGCAGGGGGCGCCGGTCTGCTTGCGAGATTCAATTGAAAGGCCCTTCGGCACAAGCATCTCCGGGCTACCAAAATCGGTCGTGCCCGTCAGTTGCGCCTACCCCGGCGTTCAACCGGATGGGCCGGAATCCCGGCTGCGACTGTCTTTTTCGGGAGCGTGCCGGCCCGGCCAACGACGCAGGCGCCGGCGGTCAGCCCGCCTCGCGCAGCCTGTCGGCCGTCTCGAGATCCACCGACACCAGCTGGGAGACGCCCTGCTCGGCCATGGTGACGCCGAAGAGGCGGTTCATCCGGGCCATGGTGATGGGATTGTGCGTGATGATGACGAAGCGCGTGCGGGTCGAGCGCGCCATCTCGTCCATCAGGTTGCAGTAGCGCTCGACATTATGGTCGTCGAGGGGTGCGTCGACCTCGTCGAGGACGCAGATCGGCGCCGGGTTGGTGAGGAAGACCGCGAAGATCAGCGCCATGGCGGTCAACGCCTGCTCGCCGCCGGAGAGCAGCGTCATGGTCTGCGGTTTCTTGCCGGGCGGGCGGGCGAGGATCTCTAGGCCCGCATCGAGCGGGTCTTCCGACTCGACGAGCTGCAGTTCCGCGGTGCCGCCGCCGAACAGGTGGGTGAAGAGCCGCTGGAAGTGGCCGTTGACGACCTCGAAGGCTCCCAGTAGCCGCTCCCGGCCCTCCCTGTTCAGGTCCTGGATGGCGGTTCTCAGCTTGCGGATCGCCTCGACGACGTCCTCGCGCTCGGAAACGATCGTGTCGAGCCGGCCGGCGAGTTCGGACTGTTCCTCCTCGGCACGCAGATTGACCGCGCCGAGGCGTTCGCGTTCCACCTTGAGGCGCTCGAGGCGGCGCTCGATCTGGAGCGGATCGGGCAACTCCGCGTCCGCGGCAAGCCCGGTCAGCCGGAACGCCTCGTGCGGGGCGCAATTGAGCACCTCGCGGATGCGGGCCTCTGCTTCCGTGCGCCGTTCGCGCGACGCCACGAGGCGCTCTTCCGTGCGCCCGCGCGTTTCCCGGACCCGCGACAGTTCGGCGAGAGCCTCCGCGGCGGCCTTGTCGGCCGCGCGCTGACCGCTGTCGGCCTCGGCGAGGATATCCGCCGATTTCCTGCGCAGCGACTCGGCCTCGGCCAGTTGCGACATCAGCCTGCGGCGGTCCAGTTCGATCTCGTCCGGACGGTCGCTGATCCGCTCGGCCTCGGCGGCCGTTTCGTCCGCGCGGTCCCGCAGCGCGGCGATGTGGTCCCCGGCGCTTTCGGCGCGGCGGATCCATGACTGGCGCTCGCCGGAGATCGCCGACAGGCGCCGGTTGCGGTCGGCGATTTCCCGTTCGAGCCCCTGGTGGGCGGCCCGCGCCTCGGCGAGGGCGCCCCGGTCGACCGCCATGCGGCCTTCGGCCTCCTGCAGCCGCCGGTCGAGATCGGAAAGGTCCGGGGCTCCGGCGAGGGCGTCTTCGGCCTCGACCAGGCCCGCATGGGCTTCCTCGCGCTGGGCCTCGAGCTGGCTGAGCTGCTCGTCGAGGACCGCGCGGCGGCTCGCGAACTGACCCGAGGCGCGCTCGGCCTCGGCCAGCTCGTCGCGGGCGCGGGCGACGGCGGCCTGCGCCGTCCTGAGCTCTTCCCTCGCCCGCTGCTGGTCGCGGAGCGCGGCCCCTGCGGCGGTCTCGGCGTCCTTCAGCGCCTGCTCGGCGTCGCGCAGGACACCGGTGGCCGCAACGGCTTCGGCATCGAGCTCGGCGAGCCGGTTCTTCTGGGCGAGGCGCAGGGCGGCCGCCGTCGGCGCGTCGGCGCCGGCCACGTAGCCGTCCCAGCGCCAGAGGGCGCCGTCCCGGCTGACGAGCCGCTGGCCGGGAAGCAGGACCTGCTGCAGGCGGGCGCCCTCGCCTTCCGGCACGACGCCGATCTGGGCGAGCCGGCGCGCGAGTTCCGGCGGCGCGGACACGACGCCGGACAGAGACTCGACGCCGTCCGGGAGGGCCGGGTCGCCGCCCGGTCCCGCCACCGTCGACCAATGGGCGGGGGCCGAAGCGTCCGCGGGGAGATCGAGATCGTCCCCCAGCGCCGCGCCGAGGGCGGCCTCGTAGCCGCGCTCGACGCGCAGTTTCTCGACGATCGGAGGAAACAGGTCGTTGCCGGCCCCGGCGTTCAGCATCTTGCGGATGGTGCGCGCCTCCGTCTCCAGGCCGTTCAGCGCCGCCCGGGCGTCCTGCAGCGGCGCGCGGGCCTCGCCCTCGGCCGCCCTCGCCCGCTCGACCGCCTCGTCGGCCTCGCCGAGGCGGCCCTCGGCCTCCTCGGCGGCGATGCGCGCCTCCTCGAGCAGCGCCGCCTTCTCCTCGGGATCGGGAAGGCCGGCGATCCGGTGCTTCAGCGCCTCGAGTTCACGGCCGGCCTCGCCTGCCTGGCGATCCAGCCGCGCGGCCCGTTCGCCGAGATCGCGCACCGTGCGCTCGACCTGGGCCCGGCCCGCGGCCGCCTCGGCCTTCTCGCGGGTGAGATCGCCGTGGCGGCGCTCGCTTTCGGCAAGCTCGCCCGTGGCGGCCTCGAAGGCCTCGCGCCGCTCCACCGCCAGGAGGTCGCCGTCCTCGAGCAGTTGCCTGAGTTCGGCCTCCTCCTCGTCGAGGCGGGAGAGAACGTCGGCGTTCTCCTCGACCAGCCTTTCCTCGCGCGCGATGTCGTCCTTCAGCTGGGCCAGGCGACGGTCGAGCTCCTCCTTGCGGTGGGCGATGCGCTCGGCCTCTTCCTCGATCTGGGCGCGGGCGATCTGGAGGCGCTGGAGGGCGGCGGCGGCCTTCGCCTCGTTGTCGCGCAGCTCCGGAAGCCGGTGGGCGGCGATCGCCTGCGCCTTGGCGGCCTCCATCTGGTGCTGGGCGGCCTCGGCGACGGAACTCGTCGCGCTCGACAGGGCCTGCTCGGCCTCGGCCTCGGCTTCCTTCGCCTGCTTCCAGCGGATGTGGAGGAGAGCCGCGTCGGACTGGCGGATCTCCGCCGAGAGCGCCTTGAAGCGGTTGGCCTGCCTGGCCTGCCGCTTGAGGCTTTCGATCTGGCTTTCCAGTTCGGAGGTGACGTCGTCGAGGCGCTCCAGATTGGTTTCGGCGGCGCGCAGGCGAAGCTCGGCCTCGTGGCGGCGGCTGTGGAGCCCGGAGATGCCGGCGGCCTCCTCGAGAAGCTGCCGCCGTGCCTGTGGCTTGGCCTGGATCAGCTCCCCGATGCGGCCCTGCCCGACCATCGATGGGGAGCGGGCGCCGGTCGACGCGTCGGCGAAGAGCAGCTGGACGTCCTTCGCACGCGCTTCCCTGCCGTTGATGCGGTAGACCGAACCCGATTCGCGCTCGATGCGGCGGGTCACCTGGATCTCGTCCGAATCGTTGAAGGCGGCCGGGGCGGTGCGGTCGGCATTGTCGAGAAAGAGGCCGACCTCGGCGGTGTTGCGCGCCGGCCGGTTGCCGGACCCGGAGAAGATGACGTCGTCCATGCCGGAGGCGCGCATGTTCTTGTAGGAGTTCTCGCCCATGACCCAGCGCATGGCCTCGACGAGGTTCGACTTGCCGCAGCCGTTCGGGCCGACGACGCCCGTCAGCCCGCTTTCTATAATGAATTCCATCGGTTCGACGAAGGACTTGAACCCGGACAGGCGAAGCTTCGTGAACTTCATGGACCCGCGCTCCGGACCGTGGGAGGGGTCGAAAAAAAGGCGGCCGAAGGCATTCGCCCGGCCGCCTCCGCCTGGAAGCCGCGCCGTCTAGAGCGTCTTGTCGAGGATCGACGAGAACTCATCTGCGGTCATGAATCCTTCGTAGCGCTGTCCGTTGATGAGGAATGTCGGCGTGGCTTCGATGCCATAGTCCTTTTCCGCCTTGTTCCGCTCTGCGAAAATATCGTCAACGAGCTTCTGGTTCGTCAAGCAAGCGTTGAACTTTTCCTGTGTAAGACCGGCCAGCTTGCTGATCCTGAGCAGCGTGCCCTTCGGGTCCTTGGCGGTGGGAAGCGCCCAGTTGTCCCACTGTTCGTAGAGAACCGAGATCATCGGATAGTACTGGTTGGCCGGGACGCAGCGGGCGAGCGCGCTCGCCGCGGCGCCGCGCGGGTCGTCCTTCGGCGAGAAGAGCGGGAACAGCCGGATGATGTAGCGGACCTTGCCGGTATCCACGTATTTCTTCTTGATCGCGTCGAAGCTCTTGTTGGCGAAGTCGCGGCAATGCGGGCAGGTCATCGACAGGTATTCGACGACCGTCACCTTGGCGTCCTCGGGGCCGAGGACGCGATCCTCCAGCTGCTGCGGACCGAGCACCGCCTTCATGTCCACCGTTCCGGCGGGCTTCGGCGCGTCGACTGCGGCCGTCGTCATCGGATCGATGCCGGCCTTGGCGGCGGAGGCCTCCTTCTGGCCGGTCGCAACGCTCGCGACGGGCGAGCGGGACGCGCCGGAATCGTCGCTGCAGGCCGTGACGGCGAAGGCGAGCGCTGCCGCCACTGCGATGCCCGCGGCCGTGCGCAGGCTGGTCCTGAGGGGCGAAATCATCGTATCGAACTTCCTTCTCAAACGGGCGTCGGGCGCGATCACCGATAGCCCGGCTATCGGACGAGGGCAAGGGCGCCGCAGCGCCGCGGATGGCGTCATTTGCCGCGGGGCACGGTCAGGACGGCGCGGCCGAGCCGTTCCAGCGCCGCCTTCAGCGCTGGATCCTCGATCCCGCCGAGCATGTCCTGCAGCTTGCGCGCCTCGCCCTCGGCGAGCGGCCGGGGGCGCGGCCTCGGCTCGGCCGCGGCGACTGGCTTCTGCACGATGCGCAGCCTGTCCACCGCCGGATAGCCGAAGAATGCGTTGATGCGGCCGACCAGCTCGTCGGCGGCGTGCATCAGGAACAGCGCCCGCGCGCCCTCGCAGGCGACCGTCAGCACGCCCGGCATGAAGCCGCCGTCGGCGATCGTCTCGCGCCCCTGCCGGCGGTCCCAGCGGATTTCCTCGGGCCGGGTGCAGTCGGCGAATTGCGGGCCGGCGATCTCGTCCCAAGAGCCGAGGAGCATCGTGTTGATGCCGGCACGACGGGCCAGGATGGGATCGAGCATGGAATTGGCGATCTCGCTGATCTGCCTCACTCCTTTCGCCCTGCCGGTCATCTCGAAACCCTGCCTTCCCGTGCCGCGCGCGGACCCGTGCCCACGCTGAGCGCCAGCACCAGACAGCCGGTGACGAAGAGCGCGTCGATCAGGTCCTGCCCGAACATGATATTCACCGAACCGGTGATTGCATAGGTGGAGAAGAGGAACAGCGCGAAGGCCAGGCGGAGCCGGTAGACGTCGTCGCGCGGCGAGAAGACAGCGAGTGCCAGCGGCGCGAGCAGCAGCATGAGGGTGACCAGCACGCCGAAGACGCCGGCGTCGATCATCGCCGTAAGGAAGCCGTTGTGGAAATGGGAGACATGCGTGCGCCCGACATAGTTCGGCTTTCCGTCCGCGGCCGGAAACTCGATCGGGATGCCGGCGATGACGCGCCGGCGGTTGTTGGCGCCGTAGCCGAAGATCGGCCGCTTCTCGGCCGCCGCGATCCCGCCGGTCCAAAGGCCCATGCGGGTCGCCACGGAGACGTCGGGCACCTGGTTGTCGGCGACGGCGTGGTAGTCGTAGACGAGCGTGCCGACGCGATCCGCGATGCGCCCGGAGAACATGGCGGCGATGACGGCGAGCACCGCGACGAGGGCGACGAGCAGGACGCGGTGCCGCCTTAGGACGTCGCGCCGGCCGAGCCCCCAGCCGAGGATCGCCAGGTTGACGAGCAGCACCACCCAGACGCTGCGCGTGCCCGAAGCCACCAGGCCCGTCGTGCAGCTCAGGAAGCCGAGGAGCGAAAACAGCGCCATGGCGCGGGATCGGCGCGTGAGGTTCAGGAGGCTGACAGGGCCGAGGATGACGCAGATCATGGCGAAGGGAAAGGGATTGCCCGCCAGCCCGCTTATCCTGGGCTCGCCCATGGCGACCTGCCACGCCATGACCGGAAGCAGCAGGATCCCGCACAGGGGCGCGGCGCGCAGGAAGATGTCGAAATAATCGATCTCCGGCGTCACCCGGCAGCGCGCGACGAGCAACGGTATCGTCAGGTACATGGCCGGCGTCATCGCCAGGCCGACGTCGCGGGGCGCATCGATCCGGACGAGTATCGACGCGGCCATGACCGCTGTGTACAACACGGCAGGCAGCACGACCCACATATCGCTCGCCAGGAAGCGCAGGCGGAACCGGCCGAGGGCCAGGCAGACGATCGCCCATATGTCGCTGACGACGAGAAGGACCGAGACCAGGGAGCCGGTCGCCGCCGGGAGCGCCGCCAGCAGAACGAAATAATTCGCGTTGTTTTCGGCGAAGGTCGGCAACCGCAGCGAAGGGGCCCGCAAAGAAACGAAATGCCTGCCGATCATGTCAACCCGAGCGCCCTCATTGCCGGCCCGATGTCATAAGCCATGCCCGCCGTTTATTCAAACCGATCAAATGTCTTGCTCTCCTGGTACGACCGCCATCACCGCGAGCTGCCCTGGCGGGTGACGCCCGGCGACCGGGCCGCCGGCGTGCGGCCCGATCCGTATCACGTCTGGCTTTCCGAAATCATGCTGCAGCAAACCACCGTGCAGGCGGTAAAACGCTACTTCCTCCGATTTGTCCAGAGTTGGCCGACGGTGCAGGCGCTCGCGGGGGCCGACGAGGAGGCGGTTCTGCGCGCCTGGGCGGGGCTCGGCTACTATTCCCGGGCGCGAAACCTGAAAAGATGCGCGGATCACGTCGCCGCGGCGCTGAACGGGGAGTTTCCGAGGTCGGCGGCGGAGCTGGCGCGGCTTCCGGGGATCGGCGCCTATACGTCGGCCGCCATCGCCGCCATCGCCTTCGACCGGCCGGAGGCGGTCGTCGACGGCAATGTGGAGCGCGTCGCCAGCCGACTGCACGCCATCGAGACGCCGCTTCCGAAAGCCAAGCCGCTGGTCCGCGAGATCGTCGCGGCGATGACGCCGGAGCGCCGCCCGGGCGATTTCGCGCAGGCGATGATGGACCTCGGCGCGACGATCTGCACGCCGCGCCGGCCGGCCTGCGCGCTCTGCCCGCTCGACGCGGACTGCCGCGCCCTGAAGGAGTCCGACCCGGAGCTCTTCCCGCGCAAGGCGGCGAAAAAGGAGAAGCCGAAGCGGCGCGGCGCGGCCTTCGTCGCGATCGACCCCGAGGGACGCGTGTTCCTCACGAAGCGGGGCGACACCGGCCTGCTTGCCGGCATGGCCGAGGTGCCGACGACGGGCTGGACGGCGCGCGCGGACGGGGCGACGGACATCGGCGCGGCCCCTTTCGCCGGGGACTGGCGGAGCGCGGGCACCGTCGACCACGTCTTCACCCATTTCACGCTGAGGCTCGACGTCTTCACCGCCCGCTTCGACCGGCGGCCGGCGGCAGCGGCCGGCGGATGGTGGTCGGCGCCGGCGGAGCTTCCCGGCGAGGCGCTGCCGACCGTCATGAAGAAAACCATCGCGGCGGCCGTTCCCGACGCGTTCAAGGTCTGAGAGAGAGGTTCCATGGCTCACGACATCCGCCACATCGTCTTCGACGTCGGCAAGGTCCTCGTCCATTACGATCCCGACATCCCCTTTTCCCGCATCATTCCCGATCCCGGCAGGCGGCAGTGGTTCTTCGAGAACGTCTGCTCGCACGACTGGAACATCGAGCAGGACCGCGGGCGCAGCTGGGAGGAGGCGGAGAGCGTGCTGATCGCGCGGTATCCCGAGGAGGAGGCCAATATCCGGGCCTTCCGCGCCCACTGGCCGGAGATGCTTCCCCACCATTACGAGGAGAGCGTCTCGATGCTGCGGCGGCTGATCGCGGAGGGCCGCGACGTGACGCTGCTGACGAATTTCGCAGCCGATACCTTCCGGGAGGCACGCGAGCGCTTCGCGTTCCTCAACGAGCCGCGCGGGGTCACGGTGTCGGCCGAGGTGGGGCTCATCAAGCCCGATCGGGCAATCTACGCACGCCATGCCGCGGAGTTCGGCCTCGATCCGCCGGCGACGCTCTTCGTCGACGACAGCCCGGCGAACGTGGAGGGCGCGCGGGCCGCGGGCTGGCAGGCCGTCCGCTTCACCGACGCGGCGCAGCTGAAGGCGGATCTGGCGGGCTTCGGCGTGATCGAGGCGGGCGCCGGCACCGCGGACGACGCGTTCATAAAACGTTAACCTTGTCCGCCGATGATTGGTCGAACGCTTCGTCTCGGCCCCTGACCACGGATGTACTGGCACGGGCCAGCGAGACGGAACGAGAGGTCGGGGATTTCCCCGGCCTTTTTTTTTCGCCGGACCTGCTTTCCCGGCCTTGCTCCGGAGCGTTTCCATCCCCTCCCCGAGGCGCGCGAAAGCCGTTTTCCGCTTTTCCTTGGAAGCGCTCTAAGCCCAACAGTGGACCTCGCGCCGCCCTATCGCCGCTTGAAGGGGCCTCGCGGCGCGTGAGATACCTTGGCGGAAGAGGAAGAGGGTCCATGGCATCACCTTTCAAAGCGTACGACGTTCGCGGCGACATTCCCGGCGAGATCAACGTGCCGTTCGCCTATCGCTTCGGGCTGGCCGTGGCGGCGGAACTGAAGGCGAAGAGCGCCGTCGTCGGCCACGACATGCGCAGCGACAGCCCGGCGCTCGCCCTGGCGCTGGCGCAGGGGCTCCTCGATTCCGGCGTGGACGTCCTGCCCGTCGGGCGGTGCGGGACGGAGGAGGTTTACTTCCATACCGCAGAGAGCGGCGCGGATGTCGGGCTGATGGTGACGGCCAGCCATAATCCGGCGAACTACAACGGCATCAAGATGGTGCTTCAGGGCGCGCGCCCCGCCAACCGGGCGAACGCGCTCGACGCCATCGAAGCGGCGGTTCTCTCCGACAGGCGGTTGCAGGCGGTCGGCAGCTTCGCCGAACGCGGCCGCCTGGTGCCGGAGCTTTCGAGGGCCACCTATGTCGAGCGCCTTCTCGAGCAGGTCGAGGGCTTCGCGCTGAAACCGCTGACGATCCTTTGCCATGCGGGCAACGGATGCGCGGGACCGGTCATCGACGCACTCGAGCCGCACCTGCCCTTCCGCTTCGTCAAGGTGGACCACACGCCCGATCCGAGCCTGCCGAACGGCATCCCCAATCCGCTGCTGCCGGAAAAACGCTCCCGCGCGGCCGAGGCGGTGGTGGCGAGCGGCGCCGACCTCGGCATCGCATGGGACGGGGATTTCGACCGCTGCTTCTTCTACGACCACGCGGGAACCTTCGTGGAGGGCTACTATCTCGTCGGCCTGATCGCGCAGATGGCGCTGCGGCGCGATCCGGGCGCGACGATCGTCTACGATCCCCGGCTGACCTGGAACACCATCGATACGGTGGCTGCCGCGGGGGGCAAGGCCCTCCCTTGCAAGGTGGGGCACGCCTTCTTCAAGCAGGCGATGCGCGAGGCGGACGCGGTCTATGGCGGCGAGATGAGCGCGCACCACTACTTCCGGGACTTCAGCTACTGCGACACGGGCATGCTGCCCTGGCTGTCGGTGGCCGCGGAGCTTTCGGCCAGCGGGGCGACGCTCGCCGAGCTCGTCGGCGAACGCGTCGCCGCCTTTCCGTGCTCGGGCGAGATCAATTTCACGGTCCGCGACGCAGGGGGGATCCGCTCGCGCATCGCCGACCACTACGCCCCGCAGAACCCGGCGATCGACGACCTCGACGGCATCTCTATGGAATTCGACGACTGGCGCTTCAACCTGCGCTCGTCGAACACCGAACCGCTCCTGCGCCTCAACCTCGAGACGCGCGGCGATCGTGCGCTGATGGAGCGACGGACGGCGGAGATCTCGGATCTGATCCGCAAGGGTTGAGACCCACCGGTTCGCCGGTCGAATCCCCGAGGCTCGGCCAGTGAACTGAGCGGTTCCGTCGGAAGCGCGAACGGAACGCTTCCGCCGGGTTCGCCGGCGTGACCGCCGCGCACGGCGCGCGACGGTAAAATGCTATATCTAATATCTTTTGATAAATATTAGCTATTTTTCAACGGAACGCCGGCAGGATGCGGGTCATGACCCATCGCTGCCGCGCCCGCATGGCTTCGTCGGGAGCCACGAGACTTTCTTCCGAGCGAATCGTCCGGCTGTCGTCGGACCGGTCGGGAAATTTCGCGACGCTCGCCGCACTTCTTGCGGTTCCGCTGTTGCTCGCCGCATCGCTGACGGTCAATCTCGGCGACGCCTACCGTGTTTCGGAGGGCACGCAGCATGCGCTCGACGCGGCGACCATGGCCGGGCTGACGGAGTATGCGAGTTCGGGGGACAGCGACGCGGCCAAGAGCACGGCGATCGACGTCTTCGACGTCAATTTCAGGAACAACACCGGCCAGACCCTCGACAAGGACGCCATCGGAGAGGACCTGACGCTCGCGCTCGACGCTTCGGGCGGCACTTATACGGCGACCGGCAGGTTCGCCTTCGAATACACGCCGGTATTCCTGCCCCATCGCCCTTTCGGCATCGTGCGCGTCAGCCAGGCAAGCGAGGCGGCGGGCGACGAGGCCTGCGTCCTGGCACTCTCGAAGAACGCGTCCCGGGCCTTCGAAGCGGGCGGCAACACCACGGTCGACATGAGCGGCTGCGTGGTCGTCTCGGACTCCGGTGCGGGCGATTCGATCTATGTCGGCGGCAGCGCCTCGCTGGAGGCGGAATGCCTTCAAGCCGCCGGGGGCATCAATGCGGACAGTTCCAAGACGACGCTCCAGTGCGCGGCCGCGCGGGCGAACGCGGCACCGGTGGGCGACCCCTTCGCCTCGATCCAGATGCCGTCGGCGGCAAAATCGGAGAAGTCCGCGGTCAAGGCGAACGGCAAGGGCACGCTGCAACTCGACCCAGGCACCTACAAGGGCGGCATGGACATCAAGAGTTCCGTCAACCTCCAGCCCGGCGACTACATCATCGACGGCGGCACGTTGACGTTGAACGCCAAGGCCAGCCTGAGCGGGAGCAAGGTTACGTTCTTCCTGCTGAACGGCGCCTCGGTGAAGATCAACGGCGGCGCCTCCCTCAGCCTGTCGCCGCCGACCGACGGTCCGTGGGCCGGCTTTTCGTTCGTCGCAGCGCGCGACAACACGAGCGACGCGACGTTCAACGGCGGCAGCGACACCCATCTCTCCGGGATCATCTACATGCCGTCGGCTTCCAAGGTGACCTATGCGGGCAACGGGTCCACGGGTTCGGGAGATTGCGTGCGGCTGGTCGCCCAGACGATCAAGCTGATCGGCGACAGCAAGTTCAAGAGCGACTGCAAGCTGCAACTGTCGGACAACGCCGTCACGACCGCCACCGCCCCCTATTTCGCCAAATAGAGTACCCGCCGCAGCGCGGGCCGGCGCGCGAGCCCGGCGGCCGCGCTCCCGCTCGCCGAAATCGCGCGGCACCGGCTCGGAAGCCCCGGCCCTCCGCCGGGCAAACCGCCTCCCCTGTCACGTTCGGAACAATCGATCGGTCGCGATCAAGGTAAGGCTACCCGCGACGAGAACGGCCGAACAAGGAGAGAGCCATGACGATGAAAATCGCCGACCGAATTTCCAAACTGCCCGTGTTGAGGACCATCGAAGAGAAAGCCCGGCAAGTCGAAAGATTCGCAAAAATCAAATCGAACACTCCTGCACAGAGCCGGGTGGCGAAAGCCGGGAGAGAGCTCAGGCAGATCCTGTTTGGCAGGGTCTCCCTTTCCAATAACATAAATAGTAATATTTCCGATTCTTCTAAATCGGATAGATTTAATGAAAACAAATTTAAATATACCTCAAATAGCGAATCAAGCTATTCTACTAATTCCCGCAGTTCAACATATAGCTCTTCTTACGAACCGACCGAATACAGTCGCACTGATGACGATTTCACCGACTACGGTATCACCGATGGCGAAAATTCCGGGTCCGACGTTGTGATCGGCGGCCATCGGAACCGCAACCACAACGATTACCAATCAAATGCACACGGCAATAATCGTGAACTCGTCACAATTCCCGGCTTAAGCAAAAAATTTGAAGAGACAGACCAAGAATTATCTTCCTCCGGCAGCCGTCAGGATTTCGATGATGATGAAGAAACACTCTTCGATAACAACGACAACGGCTCGGTTGTAATACGTCGTGATGAAAATACACGCGACGATACAACATTTATTAATATTTCAGATATTAATAATGACATAAATGAGTCGGTCAACAACTCTGAATTCGGAAATTTCTCTCCTCGGGATAAATCCAATAATATTGTCGTTTTGGAACCATATAATTTCGGTTCAATAGATGCTCAAGACAAATCGAATCCAGATGTTAGTACGGTAAAATGGAACGAATTTATAGAAAAAAATATTGACAATTTTTTTACTCTTAATAGCACAGTTGATTCAAACAGCTTCTATGGAACTGAGGCTCACACACAAGAGACTACCGTAAACTCAGATTCTGCAAGCAAAAGTGGCTCCGGTGGCGCCAACTCGCCGGTCGATGAGGACGGAGGGACCTTCACTTATTTGGATGCTGCCAAATTTAGGAATACATTCCCCTCTGAATTGAGAGCGCATTTTAATGACACAGCTATTGCGCTCGCTCTTAGTTCTTTGAATTACATCAAAGATGAATATTCCGAAGGCTCAATTAAGAGCGCTGATAAAGATACGAAGAAAAAGAAAATTGACGAATTTTCCGAGATCATCGATAACAAACGAAGAGAAGTTCTCGATGCCGCTGCAAAATATTCGCGGGACGCCCCTGAATATAAAAACCTGATGGCGGTTAGCGATCACCTCGGAATGGTCATCGAGGAAGCCAACGAACTGTCAAACAGTATCGCAAAGCTTCCGGAGTCGTAATCACTCCTCGGGTCCGGCGGACGCTCTTCCGGGGCTATCGCCGGTCTCTCTCGCCGTCGGGTCTCCGACGGCGCCTGCTCCTTCCGGTCGCCCGGCCGTCGTCGCAGCGACGGGCGATCGCGCGGCTTCAGGCCGATAGGCCGTCGGCGGCCATCTTCTCGCGGATGCGGGCCCGCAGGGCGTCGATCGGCTGCAGCCTGCCGGTCTCGTCCTCGAAATGCCAGAAGGTCCAGCCGTTGCAGGCATCGAGACCCTGGACCCGGGCACCGATCTTGTGGATCGAGCCGGCGGCGCTGCCGGCCACGAGCGTTCCGTCGGCCCTGACGGTGGCGGCGTGGCGCGCCCTCGCGTCGCGCAGCGTCGCCCCCGGCGCGATGAGGCCGGCTTCGAGCAGGACGCCGAAGGCCACGCGGGGTTCCGCCTTGGGGCCGGCCATGACCTGGAGGTCCGACAGGTCCAGCGGTTCGACCGCGGCGATCCGGCGCGTGGCCGCCTCGATATAGGCCTCTTCCCGTTCGATGCCGACGTAGCGGCGCCCGAGGCGCTTGGCCACCGCGCCCGTGGTTCCGGTACCGAAGAACGGATCCAGGACCAGGTCGCCCGGCTTCGACGACGCCATCAGTATGCGGGCGAGCAGCGCTTCCGGCTTCTGCGTCGGATGGGCCTTCCTGCCGTCCTCGCCCTTGAGGCGTTCGCCGCCGCTGCAGATGGGGAACAGCCAGTCGGAGCGCATCTGCACGTCGTCGTTGGCCGCCTTCATGGCATCGTAGTTGAAGGTGTAGCCCTTGGCGTCCTGCGAGGGCGACGCCCAGATCATCGTCTCGTGGGCATTCTGGAAGCGCCGGCCGCGGAAATTCGGCATCGGGTTGGTCTTGCGCCAGACGACGTCGTTGAGGATCCAGAAGCCGAGATCCTGCAGCGTCGAGCCGACGCGGAAGATGTTGTGGTAGGAGCCGATGACCCAGATCGTGCCCGTCGGCTTCAGCACGCGGCGGCAGGCCAGGAGCCAGGCGCGGGTGAAGGCGTCGTAGGCCTCGAAGGAGGCGAACCGGTCCCACGCATCGTCGACGGCGTCGACGCGCGAGTGGTCCGGCCGGCGCAGGTCGCCGCCGAGCTGGAGGTTGTAGGGCGGGTCGGCGAAGATCAGGTCGACCGACCTGTCCGGCAGCGCCTCGAGGGCCGCCACGCAATCGCCGCGGATGATCGTATCGACCGGATAGGAGACGGGGGACGGGGCAGGCCGGACTTCGGCATGCGAGACTTTTCTGGACATCGGTGACCCAAACCACGCTGACGCAAAACTCAATCGTTGGCTATGGTTACCGAATAGGGTTACGAAAGCGCTAAAGCCGAGCGGGGCGGCCGCCTCATGTCGGCGCAGCGAAGGTGGCGCGAAGGCCGGCGGCGGTGTCGAAGGGCGGCTCCCAGCCGAGGGTCTCGCGGATGCGCCGGTCGTCCAGCACGAGGGATTTCGAGAGCCGCGCGGCCAGGGGAAGCCGGAGGGCGAGCGCGGAGAGGACGGCGGGAGAGCGCACGACCCTCGGCCGCCGCCCCGTGGCGGTGGCGAGCAGGCGGGCGAGCTCGGCGTAGGTCAAGGCCTCGCCGTCCGTCACGTTGAAGACCTTGTCGACGGCCGCCGGCGCTTCGATCGACGCGCGTATGGCCGATACCAGATTGCCGACATAGAGCAGGCTGCGGCGCGCCTGCGCGCCCTCGAGCGGCAGCGGCAGGCCGGTGCCGACCGCACGCGCCAGCAGGCCGACAATGCCTCCGTGACCGGGGCCGTAGACGGCGGGCGGGCGCAGGATCGTCCAGCCGGTGCGGGAAAGGCGGTGCCTCAGCGCCGCTTCCGCGTCGCGCTTGGAGCGGCCGTAGGGATCGGCGGGGGAACCGGTTTCCTCCTCGGCGAAGGACGACGCCTCGGCGCCGCCGTAGACCCTGGCGGAGCTGGCGAAGACGAAGCGGGGAACGCCGGCCTTTTCGACCTCGTCGGCAAGCAGCGCCGTACCGTCGACGTTGACCCGCCGGAACGCGTCCGGATCGGACCGGCGAAGGCGGGCCGCCGGCCCCGGATTGTGAGCGGCGAGGTGGACGACTGCATCGGCGCCGGCGAGGACGGACGCCCAACCCTGCGCATCGTCCAGCGTGGCGACAACGGCCCCGGCGGGTGCGTCCGGCCGGTTCGCGCGGACGACGGGGCGCACCTTCACGCCGGCGTCGGCGAGGCCTGCGACCAGATGGCGGCCGACGAAGCCGGTTGCGCCCGTGACGACGACGATCATTGCCGTTCTCCTTCCTTCAACCCAAGGGCAACCGCCGGACCGGCGGAGACGTTGTGCGGGCGGGCACAATCATGTAGGCGTCGACCCTGCACTGCAACAACGAGAGAACACCATGTCCGATCCGGATCTCATCATCTTCGATTGCGACGGCGTGCTGGTCGATTCCGAAATCATCGCGGCACAGGTGGAGGCGAAGCTCCTCAGCGAGGCCGGCTATTCCATCGACGCGGCCGGCCTGGCGGAGCGCTTCGCCGGCATGAGCTGGAAGGACGTGCTGCTCGCGGTGGAGAAGGAAGCGGCGGTTCCCCTGCCCGCCTCGCTGCTCGACCGGTCCGAGCGCCTGCTCGACGAGCGCCTGGCCCGCGACGTCAGGGCGATCGAGGGCGTGGCGCGCGCGGTGGGGCGCATTCCGCTTCCGCGCTGCATCTGCTCCAACTCGTCCTCGCACCGTCTCGAGGCGATGCTGCGCCGGGCGCGGCTCTACGACGTCTTCGCGCCGGACATCTTCTCCGCGCGGGACCTGCCGGACGGCCGCGTCAAACCGGCGCCCGACATCTTCCTCCATGCCGCCGACGTCAAGAAGGCCGACCCGGCGCGCACGATCGTGGTGGAGGACTCCGTCCACGGCGTCACCGCCGCCAAGGCCGCCGGCATGCGGGTGATCGGTTTCACCGGCGGATCGCACAGCTGGCCGGCTCACGCCGACCACCTGACGGAGGCGGGCGCCGAGACGGTCATCAAGAGGATGCGCGATCTGCCGCCGATGGTCGAAGCCCTCGCGAGCTGGTCGGAAACCGTCTGAGGTTCAGCGCTTGCCCTTCACCTTCGGCCCCTCGTCGAAGCCGACATAGACCTGGGCGTTCGCCGCCTGGTCGAGCGTCAGGGGGACGTCCTTCTTGAAGAGGAACTGCTTGCTGCCGCTGCCCGACGGTATGTCGGTGCGATAGCGTGTGAGCTGCGAGTAGACGACCTTGCCGTCTGCGTCGACCACCGCGACGCGGATCGGCATGTCGACCGGGCCCGGCCCACCGGCCGGCCCCGAGATCGCGCGGCCGGCGGCGGCGACCTGCATCGTCATCTGCCCGCCCGTCACCGAGCACTGGCGCGTGGTGTCGTCGAGGGACACCTGGGTGATCACCTTGGAGGGATCCTTGTCCTTCTTCCCGCCGCCGGCATAGGTCTGGTAGAAGGCCGTTCCGTCGCGCAGCCTGACCTCGGGGCAGTTGCCGCGCACGATCGGCGCTCCTCCCGCGACGTCCTTGGCGGTCCCGCCGCCGGCCGCCGAGGAAGCCTCTGGTCCCTTCGTCTGGCAGCCCGCGACGAGCGCCAGAAGCGAAAGCGTGGAGATCAATCTGAAAGTCGTGGTCTTCAAGCTCGCACCCCGTTCCGTTCTTCAACCAAAACCGATTCCCGCCCTTCGACGCGGGCCTTTTCATGGCCCTTGCCGTTGGTCTATACCAGCGGTTCTTCGAAAAATCGATTGCGGTCGGGAAATCTCCGGCCGCCGCACACCACAATTGGCCGAGCGCCGTCATCGAGGGACCGATCCAGTTGCAATACGTCTCCACCCGCGGTGCGGCGCCGGGTACCGGGTTCGCCGACGCGCTTCTCACGGGCCTTGCGCCTGACGGCGGCCTCTACGTTCCGGACGCGTGGCCGCAATTTGCCGAGGAGGCCGTCAGGGCGCTGCGCGGCCGGACCTACCAGCAGGCCGCCTTCGAGGTGATGAAGCCCTTCGTCGCGGATTCCATTGGGGCCGACGACCTCGGCCGCATGATCGACGAGGCGTACGGGACCTTTCGCCATCCCGCGGTGGCGCCGCTGGTGCAGACCGGGCCGAACGCCTTCCTGCTGGAGCTCTTCCACGGCCCGACCCTCGCCTTCAAGGACGTCGCCATGCAGCTCCTGGCGCGGCTGATGGACCATGTCCTCAAGGAGCGCGGACGGAGGGCGACCATCGTCGGCGCGACGTCGGGCGACACCGGCGGCGCGGCGATCGACGCCTTCGCCGGCTGCGAGCGCACCGACGTCTTCATCCTCTTTCCCAAGGGCAAGGTGTCGGACGTCCAGCGCCGCCAGATGACCACGCACGGCCGGACGAACGTCCACGCCCTGGCGATCGAGGGCAATTTCGACGACTGCCAGGACCTGGTCAAGGCGATGTTCGGCCACCCGGCCTTCCGCGAGCGGGTGGGCCTTTCGGGGGTCAATTCGATCAACTGGGCGCGGATCATGGCCCAGATCGTCTACTACTTCACCGCCGCGGTGTCCCTCGGCGCGCCCGACCGCAGCGTTTCGTTCACCGTGCCGACCGGCAATTTCGGCGACATCTTCGCCGGCTACGCCGCCAAGCGCATGGGGCTTCCGATCGACCGGCTCGTCATCGCGACCAACGAGAACGACATCCTCGAGCGCACGCTCGGCACGGGACGCTACGAGACGAGGGGCGTCGTCGCCACGACCTCGCCTTCGATGGACATCCAGATCTCCTCGAATTTCGAACGGCTTCTCTTTTTCGCCTACGGCCGGGATGCGGCAAAAGTGCGCAGCGCCATGGCGGGCCTGAAGCAATCGGGGGCGTTCGCGGTGGAGGACGCCGCGCTTGCCTTCATCCGCGAGGATTTTTCGGCCGGGCGCGCGGACCGTGCCGAGGTCGACGCCCTCATCGAAAAGCTGGCGCGGGAGACCGGCTACGTGCTCGATCCCCATTCGGCCATCGCGCTCTCCGTCGCCGGGCGCCACGAGCAGGCGTCGGCGCCGATGGTGGCGCTCGCGACCGCGCACCCGGCCAAATTCCCGGAAGCCGTAAAATCCGCCTGCGGCATTGACCCCAAGCTGCCGCCGTGGCTTTCTGGCCTGATGACCGGGGAGGAGCGCTTCGACAGCCTGCCGGCCGACCAGAGCGTCGTCGAGGACTACATTTCGGGCAAGGCGCGCGCTGCAGGTTGAAGGGGGAGAAGGACGAACGAATGAATGTTGAGTGTACCCGTCTGGCGAACGGACTGACGATCGTCTCCGAAACCATGCCGCGGCTGGAAAGCGTGGCGCTCGGCGTCTGGGTGAAGTCCGGATCGCGAAACGAGACGGACGACGAACACGGGATCGCCCATCTGCTGGAGCACATGGCCTTCAAGGGCACCCGCAAGCGCAGCGCCCGCCAGATCGCGGAAGAGATCGAGAACGTCGGCGGCGAACTCAACGCCTCCACGTCGATCGAGACGACCTCCTACTACGCGCGGGTGCTGAAGGACGACGTGCCGCTCGCCGTCGACATACTGGCCGACATCCTGACGGAGTCGCTCTTCGACGAGGAGGAACTGCGCCGCGAGCAGAACGTCATCCTCCAGGAGATCGGCGCGGCCAACGACACGCCCGAGGACGTGGTCTACGACCGGTTCTCCGAGGCCGCCTACCGGGACCAGACGATCGGGCGTTCGATCCTCGGCACGCCGGACACCGTGCGTTCGTTCACCCCGGCGCAGCTGCGCGGCTACCTTGCGAAACATTACACGGCCGATCGCCTGATCGTCGTCGCCGCGGGGGCGATCGACCATGCCGATCTCGTCCGGCAGGTGGAGCACCGCTTCGGCGGCATCGACCCCGCGTCCGGAACGGCGCCGGAGATCTCGCCGGCCGTCTACACCGGCGGCGAGTTCCGGCAGACCCGCGACCTCATGGACGCGCAGGTGCTCTTCGGCTTCGAGGGCCGCGCCTACCACATGCGCGACTTCTACGCCTCGCAGATGCTGGCGAACATCCTCGGCGGGGGCATGTCGTCGCGGCTGTTCCAGGAGGTGCGCGAATTGCGCGGGCTGTGCTATTCGGTCTACGCGTTCCATTGGGGCTTCTCCGACAACGGCATGTTCGGCATCCATGCGGCGACCGGCGCCTCGGACCTGCCGGAGCTCGTTCCCGTCATCCTGTCGGAATTGCGCAAGGTCGCCGAGACGATCGACCAGCAGGAAATCGAGCGGTCGCGCGCCCAGATCCGCGCCAGCCTGCTGATGGCCCAGGAAAGCCCCGCCGCCCGCGCCGGCCAGATCGCCCGCCAGATGCTTCTCTACGGCCGCCCGATCCCGAACGAGGAGCTGATGGACCGGCTCGCCAACATCACGCCGAAGCGGCTGACGGACCTTGCCGGGCGGCTGTTCTTCGACAGTGTGCCGACCTTCGCGGCCATCGGGCCCATCGAACGATTGACGACCTACGACGATATCTCAGCTTCCCTGTCGACCGGCGCTTCGCTGAAGGCGGTCGCCAGCTAGTGGTCTGACCCAAACGGATGGTACCCATCCGTTTGGAAAAGTCAGCCCACACGCTATTGATCTGGTGGGGCGATTTTTCCTAACAGATGGTACCATCTGTTAGGATCGCACCACTAGGGCGCGTCCGCGCTTCCCGGAAACGCGGACGGGCGATACCCATTGTCTCGGCCATACCGGACGGATAGCCGCTTTGCACCCGTCCTGGAATTGCTCTGGTACCTGCGAACGACGCCCATGTCCAAGTCGGTGTTCCGCTTTCTCTCCCGCCCCAGCTGCCCGGTGCTGATCGAGGGGAAGCGCATCTATGCGCGGCTGCCCGAGATGGCGGACTACGAGCCCTGGCGCCGGCTTCGGATGGACAGCCGGCGCTTCCTGGAGCCCTGGGAGCCGACATGGGGGCCGGACGACCTGAGCCGCGCCTCCTTCCGCCTGCGCGTGCGCCGCTACGAGCAGGACTTCGCGCGCGGCCTCTCGGTGCCCCTGTTCATCTTCCTGAGCGACGGCGATACGCTCGTCGGCGGGCTGACGCTCGGCTACATCCGCCGGGGCGCCTCGCAGTCGACCATGGTCGGCTACTGGATGGGCGAGGCCCATGCCGGGCGGGGACTGATGCGGGAGGCACTCGACATGGTCGTCCCCTACGCATTCGACGTGCTCCGCTTGCACCGGATCGAGGCGGCCTGTATCCCCGACAACACGCGCAGCATACACCTCCTTGAAAAGGCCGGCTTTGAGCGCGAAGGCTATTTGCGGGACTACCTCAAGATCAACGGCGTGTGGCGGGACCATGTCCTCTATGCGCGCCTTGCGGACCGGCGCGGCGGCGCGAAGTCGAACAGCGGAAAGGCGAAAGCTGTGCAGAAAAACGACAAGACGATCGCCTGATGAGAAAGGCCGCATTCATTCGACCGCCGCTTGCGGCCGCCCTTCCCGCTATCTTCCTCCTCGCGTTCGCGTTCTTCTGCCTCGCGCTTCCGGGCCCCGCCTTGGCGATCGAACCGGTCAAGATCACCGCGAAGGAGACCGCCGTCGACCTCACGCCGTCGACGGAAGTCCATACGAAGGCCGGCGGCGCGTTCCAGACGTCGACCGCGGCCGGACCCGACGGGATCGTGCGGCGGATCGAGGTGCGCGCCGGCTCCAAGAACCATTCCGGGGACTGGGCGGTGTTCGCGCTCGCCAACGTCTCGGACGAGCAAATCGACCGGCTGATCGTGGCGCCGCACTTCCGGCTTGCGGGATCGGGGATCTTCTGGCCCGACCTCGGTTCCGAGCGGATCGCCTCGATCACGCCGAGCGAGGGCTTCGCGCTCGACCGCGAGGCAAGTCCCGACGCCGACGTCTTCCACCTCACGCTCAACCCGGGCGCGGTCATCACCTTCGTCGCCGAGCTTTCCTCGCCGAAGCTGCCGCAGCTCTATCTCTGGGCGCCGGAGGCGTACAAGGACACGCTGAACTCCTTCACGCTCTATCGCGGCATCGTGCTCGGCATCGCCGGGCTGCTGGCGGTCTTCCTGACGATCCTCTTCGTCGTCAAGGGCACCTCGATGCTGCCGGCGACGGCGGCGCTCGCCTGGGCGGTGCTGGCCTATATCTGCGTCGACTTCGGCTTCCTGTCGAAGATCATCGCGATCACGCCGGGCGACGAACGCATCTGGCGGGCGGGGGTCGAGGTGTTCCTGGCCGTCGGCCTGGTGGTCTTCCTCTTCACCTACCTGAACCTGAACCGCTGGCATACGCGGCTGATCTACGTGACGCTCGCGTGGCTCGTCGGGCTGTGCGCGCTGTTCGGCGTGGCGCTCTACGATCCTCCGGCGGCGGCCGGCATCGCGCGGCTGTCCTTCGCCGCGACGGCGCTGTCCGGCATCATCCTCATCACTTATCTCGGCTTCCGACGCTACGACCGGGCGATCATGCTGGTGCCGACCTGGGTGCTGATCCTGTTCTGGCTCGCCGGTGCATGGATGACGGTGACGGGGCAGCTGTCGAACGACATCATCCAGCCGGCGCTCGGCGGCGGCCTCGTGCTCATCGTGCTCCTGATGGGCTTTACCGTCATGCAGCACGCCTTCGCCGGCGGCGGCGTCCAGCAGGGGCTGTTCTCCGACCTGGAACGGCAGTCGCTCGCGCTGACGGGTTCGGGCGACATCGTCTGGGATTGGGACGTCGCCCGTGACCGGGTCACCACCATCCCGGACGTCTCGCTGCTCGTCGGCCTGTCGCCGGGCACCTTCAACGGGCCGGCGCGCAACTGGCTGCCCAAGATCCACGCCGACGACCGCGACCGCTTCCGGACCGTGCTCGACGTGACGCTGGAGCATCGGAGGGGGCGGCTCAACCATCAGTTCCGCCTTCGCGCGCGCGACGGACACTACCACTGGTTCAATTTGAGGGCGCGGCCGGTTCTCGGCTCCAACGGAGAGGTCATCCGGTGCGTCGGGACGCTGATCGACGTCACCGAGCAGAAGAACTCCGAGGAACGGCTGCTCCACGACGCCGTGCACGACAACCTGACGGGGCTTCCCAACCGGGAGCTGTTCCTCGACCGACTCGATTCGGTGATCTCGCTGGCGGGGCTGGAGGCCGGCGTGCGGCCCACCGTCTTCATGATCGACATCGACCGCTTCAAGCACGTGAACGACAGCCTGGGCATCTCGGCCGGAGACACCATACTGCTGACGCTCACCCGGCGCCTGAAGCGCCTGCTGAAGCCGCAGGACACGCTCGCCCGCGTGAGCGGCGACCAGTTCGGGCTCATCCTGCTGTCCGAGAACGACGCGGGCCGGGTCGCGGCCCTCGCCGAGGCGATCACCAAGACCGTGCGCGCTCCGATCAATTTCGCCCAGCGCGAGATCATTCTCACCGCGTCGGTCGGCCTCGTCACCTGGGTGGAGCAGAAAGCGTCGCCGCTCGAGCTCGTCAAGGACGCGGAACTCGCCATGTACCAGGCCAAACGGCACGGCGGGAACCGGATCGAGCCCTTCCGGCCGGCCTTCCGCGCCATCGGCACGGACAAGCTGCAGATCGAGAGCGACCTGCGCCGCGCGGTCGAGCGGGAGGAGATGTCCGTCGTCTACCAGCCGATCGTGCGGATCCCCGACCAGGAGATCGTCGGCTTCGAGGCCCTCATGCGCTGGGAGCATCCCAAGCGCGGCAACATTCCCCCCTCGGAATTCATTCCGATCGCCGAGAACTGCGACCTCATTCCCCATATCGGCCTGCTCGCCCTGAAGTCCGCGGCCAACGACCTCAGCACCTGGCAGGGTGCACTCGGAAAGCTTCCGGTGTTCATCTCCGTCAACCTGTCGAGCGCCCAGCTGCTCAAGAGCGACCTCGACAACGACATCCGCAACGTGCTGGCGCACGCCCACTGCCGCGCCGGCAGCTTCAAGCTCGAGCTGACGGAATCGGTCGTGATGCAGCATCCGGAACAGGCAGCGATCGTGCTGCGGCGGGTCAAGGCGCTCGGCGTCGGCCTGGCGCTCGACGATTTCGGCACCGGGCATTCGTCGCTCTCCTACCTGACCCGCTTTCCCTTCGACACGCTGAAGATCGACAAGTCGCTCGTGCGCGACACCAGCGAGAAGCGGCCGGCGCTCCTCCGGTCGATCGTCGCCATGGCGAAGGACCTGGACATGACGGTGGTCGCGGAAGGCGTCGAGACGGAGAAGGACGCCGCGGACCTCGTCGAGATGGGCTGCGATTTCGCGCAGAGCTACGTCTTCGGCGAACCAGCGTCGGCGGAGGCCACCCTGCGCCTGCTCAGGGAACGCTTCCCGCTCGCCAAGACCGCCTGAGGCCGCCCGCCCTCAGGCGTCGATCCAGTGGTTGACCAGCGCGGCGTCGGCGTATTCCGCCAGCGACGGACGGGCGCTCATCGCCCAGAGAAACGCCTTGACGACGGCGACCTGCTCCGGGTCGAGGGCATCGAAGTGGGATTTGCGGAAGTCGTGCAGCAATTCCGCGTCCGTGCCGGGATCGAGGGCGCGCAGGATCGCCTCGCCGGCGTATTCCGGACTGTCGGGATGGCCGAGCGCCCATATCAGATAGGCCGGGAGATAGTGGCGGAACGCCTTGGGGCTGAAGACGGTCGGAGCGGCGTAGTTGTAGACCACCATCTCGTCCGTCATGTCCTGCCAGCGGAGCCCTCCGTAGAACTGCAGGACATCGCAATCGTCCATGCATTGCGGGTGCAGCAGTTCGTCGTCCGCGGGCGCAGGCGCGGCGTCGAAAGCGGCCCGTATCCGCGCAATCAGTTCTTTGTCCATGGCCATGCCCGAGGGTGTCGCCCGTGCCGGCAGGCCGGCTGCCCGTCCGGCAACCGACATGGCTGCGATGGCTGGGGCGCCTGGATTCGAACCAGGGATGGCGGTACCAAAAACCGCTGCCTTACCGCTTGGCTACGCCCCAACTTCCGTGAAAGGACGCGATAGCAAACGGCTCCGGACTCCACAAGCCTGAAGCCGGTCGGTGGGGCCGGAATGCGTCAGGTCCGGCGCCGCGCGAGGCTGTCCAGGAATGGCTTGCCGGCGGCGCTGCAGGCGATGAAATCGGGATTGACGAAGCGGCCGCGTTCCGTTTCGCCAGTGGGGTAGCGCAAGGGAGCGCCCGCGACGGTCAGCGTCACCCCGCCCGCCGCGCGCAGGACCGCATCGCCGGCGGCCGTGTCCCACTGCATCGTGCGGCCGAACCGCGGGTAGATGTCGGCCCGCCCTTCCGCGATCAGGCAGAACTTCAGGGAAGAGCCGACCGCGACCGTCTCCACCCGGCCGAGGCCGGCGACGAATGCGTCGGTCTCCGCCGATCGATGGGAGCGGCTGGCGAGAACGGTCGGGCAGGCAGGCAGGCCGCGCACGCCGATGGCGCGGTCGGCAGAGGCGCCGCTTGCGGTCACGTCGCATGCGCCGGCGCCGTCCGGGTGGCCCCAGTAGAGAACGCCGCGCGCCGGGGCCAGGACGACGCCGACCACCGGGCTTCCGTCGCGCACCAGCGCGATGTTGACGGTGAATTCGGTGCGGCGGTCCACGAATTCCCGTGTGCCGTCCAGGGGATCGACGAGAACGAAGGTCTCCGCCGGGATCTCGTCCGCCCGGCCGGCGGCGAATTCCTCCTCCGCGATCAGGGGCAGGTCCGGCAGCTCAGCGCGGAGGCCGGCGAGGATGACCGCCTCGGCCTTCCGGTCCGCATCCGTCACCGGGGTGCGGTCGCTCTTGGTCTCGACGACCATCGTCGATTCGAAGACGGTCATGATCTCACGACCGGCCTCGAGCGCCAGCTCGCGGAACAGGCGGCACACCGTCCGGTCGTCCGGCTCGGAAGAAAGATGCGATGGAGGCATCGGGCGTTCTCGCACAGGCGGTTGACGGCGAGGGAAACGGAGAAGACCGGGCCCACTAGCAGCTGCCGGCGGCCGCTTCAAGGCTGCCCGAGAACCGCGGTGGCGCTCAGGCGTGGCCGGCCGACATGGACAGCATCGCCGGGTTGATGCCCATCGAGGCGAGGACGCTGTCGTACTTGCCGGTGAGATTGCGGTCGAAGACGATCTCGTCGTGGGCCGGGCAGGTCAGCCAGCCGTTCTTGGCGATCTCGTCCTCCAGCTGGCCCGGCGCCCAGCTCGCATATCCGAGCATCATGGTCGCCTGTTCCGGGCCCTTGCCGCCGGATATGGCCCTCAAGATGTCCGTTGTGGCGGTCAGGCACAGGCCGCTGCTCACCGGAATGGTCGAATCCGCGAGATAGTCGTGCGAATGCAGGACGAAGCCGCGGCCCGTGTCGACCGGGCCGCCGATCTGGACCGGCAGGTCGCGCATCTCTTCCGGAAGACGGATGGCATCCTCCTCCTCGATCAGGTCGAGCTGGACCAGGAGATCGGGGAAGCTCATGTCCCGGGCGCGGTTCAGGATGAACCCCATCGCCCCGTCCTCGGAATGGGCGCAGACATAGATGACGGTCCGCTCGAAATTCGCGTCGAGCATCCCCGGCATGGCGACGAGGAGCTGGCCATCGAGATAGCCCCGCTCACTCATCCCGCCTGAATTCTGCGTTGCGTCCATCCCGCAAGCGTACCAATTCGCGGCAGAATGAAAAAGAGCAAAAGAGCGCCGCATGACCGACCGGCCGTCTGCGCAGGCCGCGTTCACGCCGAAATGATGCCGCCGGGTGCCGCGACGGTCTGGCAAAGTCCGTCGCTCGCCGATAGGTTCCGTGGCCATGAAACGGAATGCCGGACCGCCCCGCCCCGCCCCCTTGCTGCTTCTGGCCGCTCTCTCGATCGCCGGACTTGCCCCGGCGGCGCGGGCCGCCACCACGGACTGGGTGGGCAGCATGGGCGGCCGCGTCAGGATCGTTTCGATGCCGCCCGGGCCCGACGGCGTCGTGCGCGCTGCGGTCGACATCGACCTGAAGCCCGGCTGGACCACCTATTGGCGAAACCCGGGCGAAAGCGGGATACCGCCGCAACTCTCCACGAAGGGCAGCCGCAACGTCGCTTCGGCGGAGCTCGCCTTTCCCGCCCCGGTGACGCTCGACGAGGGCGGACTGACGGCGATCGGCTACGACCGCCCCGTGGCGCTTCCGCTGACGATCCGGCAGGCGCGGCCCGGCGCGGACAGCCTGCTCGCGGCCAAGCTGTTCATCGGCGTGTGCAAGGACATCTGCATACCGGTGAGCGCGGATTTCTCCCTGAGGATCGCCGGGGGGCCGCCGCAGCCGAAGAGCAGCGTCGAGTCGGTAACGGTCGCGGAGGCCTACGCGTCGCTTCCCAAGCCGCCCGGCGACGCCTTCGCGGTCCAAAGCGTCTCCCTCGACGGGGACGGCAGCGGCCTCGCGGTCACCGTCCGGCTGCCGGAGGACGGAGCGGCCGGGCCGCCGCCGCAGCTCTTCGTCGCCGGACCGGCCGGCTGGTCCCTCGCCCCGGCGCGGCTGACGGCGCGGAGCGGCGCCGAAGCCACCTTCTCGGTACCGGTGACGACGAAGCCGGAGACGCCGGCCGGCGCGCCGAGCTTCGACCTGGTCGTGCGCGACGGCCCGGACAGCATCGAGACGACGAAGACCCTTCAATAGACCACGCCGGAGGCCGGCTTTCCGCTAGAGCCCGTCCGCGCTTCACGGAATCGCGGACACGCTCTATCTCATTGTTTTGACGCGCTTCCGGACGGAAAACCGGTTTCCACTTTTCCTGGAAGCGCTCTCGACAGCGGCCGGCGGCGCCATATCTACGGATTATCCGGACAACAAGGGAGATACGGAGTGACGATTTCAGTCGGCAGCAAACTGCCCGGCGCGACGTTCAAGGAGCGCACGGCGGACGGAATGGAGGAAGTGACGGCAGAGGAGCTCTTCGGCGGCAAGACCGTCGTGCTCTTCGCAGTCCCGGGCGCCTTTACGCCCACCTGCCATCTCAACCACCTCCCGGGCTACCTGGAGAACCGCGAAACGATCCTCGCCAAGGGCGTCGACGAGATCGCCGTCGTCTCCGTCAACGACGCCTTCGTCATGAGCGCGTGGGCCGATGCGACCGGCGGCGCCGGGAAGATCCGCTACCTGTCGGACTGGAACGCGGACTTCACCAAGGCGATCGGGATGGAGACCGACCTGTCGGGCGGGACACTCGGCGTCCGGTCCAAGCGCTATTCGATGATCGTCGAGGACGGGGTGGTCAAGGAACTCAACGTCGAGGACAAGCCGGGAACGGTCGAGAAGTCCGGGGCGGCCGAGATCATCGGCCAGCTCTGACGAAGGCCGGCGCGGTTCAGGCGGCGCCCCTCCTCCTCTTGAAGGGCGCCATCGCCAGCCGCGCCAGCTCGTCGGCACGCTCGTTCTCCGGGTGGCCGGCGTGGCCCTTGACCCAATGCCAGCGAATGTCGTGGCGCTGGCGCGCGGCGTCGAGAGCCTGCCAGAGCTCGACGTTCTTCACCGGCTTCTTCGCGGCGGTCTTCCAGCCGTTCTTCTTCCAGTTGACGATCCAGCCGCGGATGCCGTCGCGGACATAGTTGGAATCGGTGTAGAGGTCGACCTTGCAGGGCTCCTTCAGCGCCCCGAGCGCCTCGATGGCCGCCGTCAGTTCCATGCGGTTGTTGGTGGTCCGCGCTTCGCCGCCCGACAGTTCCCTCTCGTTGCCTTCGTGACGCAGGATGGCGCCCCAGCCGCCGGGACCCGGATTGCCGGAACAGGCGCCGTCGGTGAATATCTCGACGTGTTTCATGTCTCGCGCTCCCCCTGATGTGCGAGGCCGTATTCGCGGACGGATCCGATGGACCGGTGGAAACGCAGCCGCCGCAAATATTCGAGCGGATCCTTCTTGACCACGAGCGCCCCCGCCGGCGTCGTCAGCCAGTCGTAGAGCCGGGTCAGGAAAAAGCGGAGCGCCGCTCCGCGGGCGAGGACCGGCAGGGCCTCCCTCTCCGCAGGCGTCAGGCGGCGCACCGCGTCGTAGCCGCCGAGAAAGGCCATGCCCTTCGTCATGTTGAACGACCCGTCCTTCTCGAAGCACCAGGCGTTGAGGCAGACGGCGACGTCGTAGGCCAGGAGGTCGTTGCAGGCGAAATAGAAGTCGATCAGCCCCGACAGCCTGTCGCCCAGGAAGAAGACGTTGTCCGGGAACAAATCGGCGTGGATGACGCCGGACGGCAGGCCCGCCGGCCACGCGCCTTCCAGGAAATCGAGCTCCTGCGCGATGTCGCTGACGAGGCCGGGCTCGACCGCGTCGGCCCGGTCCCGGGACATCTCCCAGAGCGGACGCCAGTCGCCGACCGTCAAGGCGTTGCGGCGCACGAGCGGGAAATCGGCTCCGGCGTTGTGCATGCCGGCCAGCGCCCCGCCGACGGCGCGGCAGTGCTGGACCTTCGGACGGCGCAGCCACATGCCTTCGAGGAAGGAAATGACGGCGGCGGGACGGCCGGCCAGTTCGCCGAGCAGGGAACCGTCGCGGCGATGGATGGGGAGCGGGCAGCGCAGCCCCTTCCCGGCCAGGTGCTCCATCAGGCCGAGGAAGAACGGCAGGTCGTCGCGCGCGACCCGCTTTTCGTAGAGGGTCAGGATGTAGCTGCCGTCCGCGAGATGCAGCAGGAAATTCGAGTTCTCGACGCCCTCGGCGATGCCCTTGTAGGATTTCAGCTCGCCGAGCGCATAGTCGGCGAGGAAGGCGGCGAGTTCGTCCTCGCCGATGTCGGTGTAGACCGCCAAGGTCAGTTGGTCCCGTTGACGAAGGCCATGTCGGCGTCCGTGAGCGCGACGTCCCGGAGTTCCCGGTGGACCGGGAAATGCTCGTCCTCGCGGACCGTCTCGGCAAGCTCGACCGTCACGTCGAAGCGGTCCCGGAAGGCGGCGACGATCTCGTCGACGAGCACTTCGGGCGCCGAGGCGCCCGCCGACAGGCCGACGGTGCGAACGTCGCCGGCATAGGTCCAGTCGATGTCCCCCGCCCGCTGGACGAGTGCCGCGCGCGCCGCGCCGGCGCGGCGGGCGACTTCGACGAGACGGCGCGAATTCGACGAATTCGGGGCCCCGACCACGAGGAAGAGATCGCAGCCCGGCGCCGCCTCCTTGACGGAGTCCTGGCGGTTGGTGGTGGCGTAGCAGATCGACTCGGCGGCGGGCGCGGCGAGCGCGGGGAAACGCTCCTGCAGCCTGGAGACGACGCCGGCGGTATCGTCGACGGAAAGGGTCGTCTGCGTCACGTAGCCGAGCATGGACGGATCGTCCGGCCGGTAGCGGTCGGCGTCGTCGACCGTCTCGATCAGCGAGACGCTGCCGGGGGGCAACTGGCCCATCGTGCCGATCACCTCCGGATGGCCGGCATGGCCGATGAGGACGACGTGGCGGCCGAGCCGGCGATGGCGCAGCGCCTGCTTGTGCACCTTGGAGACCAGCGGGCAGGTGGCGTCCAGATAGAAGAGGTTCAGCCGCCTGGCGTCCGCCGGCACCGATTTGGGGACGCCGTGGGCGGAGAAGACGACCGGCTGGCCGCGGTGTTCGTCCGGTATCTCGTCGAGATCCTCGATGAAGACCGCGCCCTTGGCCTCGAGCCCCTCGACGACATAGCGGTTGTGGACGATCTCGTGGCGGACATAGACGGGGGCGCCGAATTGCTTCAGCGCCAGGACCACGATCTGGATGGCCCGGTCGACCCCGGCGCAGAAGCCGCGCGGGCCGCAGAGGCGGATCGTCAATGGCGGTTTGGTCATGGTCTCGCGTTCGCTTCGGCTGGACTTCCGGCGTATAGACAAAGCCGGCCCCCCCGGTGTCAAGGGCGATCTTCGGATTCGGCCTCGCCGTCGCCGCTCGCCGTCCACCGCCGGTAGACGGCCGTCCCGGTGACGAACAGGAGCACCACCGCGAGACCGTACCAGGTGACGGCATACTGCAAATGGTCGTTGGGAAGGTTCACCACGGTGACGCCGCCGACGGGCAGTTTCCGGGAGCCGGGCTCGCGGTCGGCGTCGACGAAGAAGGGAACCAGCTTCGCATCGGAGAGGCCGGTGCTTGCGGCCATCGCCTTCAGGTTCTTCCAATAGAAGATGTTGCCGGCGACGTCGTTGTCCGGCACCATCGAGCTCGGTTTGCGGGGCGGCGCTTCCCGTGCGAGCCCCGTCAGCGTCTGCGGCCCCTGGGCAAGGCTTTCCGGCCGGGTGTCGGGAGCCTTGCGGTCGTAGGGCACGAAGCCCCGGTTGACGAAGATCACCGCGCCGTCATCCGTCGTCAGGGGCGTATAGACGAAGAAGCCCGAGGCGCCCTCGAACGTCGCGAGGAAATGCCGCTCCTTAGAATTGTCGAAGGTGCCGTGGAGCCGGACGTGGCGGTATTCGATGTCGCCGCCCTGGCGTTGGATCCGCTCCACCTCGGCGAGGGGAACCGCCGGGGCGTGCATGCGCTCGCCGATCTTGGCGAGCAGCCCCTCCTTCCAGTGGAGCCGCCGCACCTGCCAGTTGCCGAGCGACACGAGCGTGGCGAGCGCGGCCAGCACGAGGACCGCCGTCACCGCAGTGCGCACGGGCGGGAAGCGCTTCGGGCCTGGACGGGCCGGACGCCGTTCGAGCATTTCGTCGGTCACTTCCTGTCCAGCTCGCCCTGCCTGGCGCTGTTGCGGTACTGCAGCGCGATCATCAGGCCTTTCAGCGGGCGCAGCGAACCCAGGCACAGCACCAGCGCCAGCGGGATCCAGATGAGGAAGTGCACCCAGAGCGGCGGGGAAAGCGTCACCTCCATCCAGAGCGCCAGGCCGACGACGACGAAGCCGATGATCATGATGACGAAGACCGCCGGGCCGTCCCCGGAATCGGCGAAGGCATAGTCGAGGCCGCAATTGGTGCAGCGGTCCTTCACGGCGAGGAAGCCCTGGAAGAGCGCGCCTTCGCCGCAGCGCGGGCAGCGACCCTTCAGCCCGGCGGACACGGGATCGACGGGGGCGAAATGCGCCTTGTCGTCACTCATTCCAAACTCCTTCAAAGGCGAGGGCGGCCGCATCGCCGCGGCCGCCCCCTCTAATGTCATGCCGGCGGCCGATGCCCGCCGGTAACGGTCACTCGACCGCGATCGGCGCGCCCCATCCGCCCCAGACGTAGACGCAGAAGAACAGGAACAGCCACACCACGTCGACGAAGTGCCAGTACCAGGCGGCGGCCTCGAAGCCGAAATGGTGCTCCGGCGAGAAATCCCCCTTGATCGACCTGAGCAGGCAGACCGCGAGGAATATGGTGCCGACGATCACGTGGAAGCCGTGGAAGCCCGTGGCCATGAAGAAGGTGGCGCCGTAGATGGAGTCCTTGAAGGCGAACGGCGCGTGCGCGTACTCGTAGGCCTGGCAGCTGGTGAACAGAATGCCGAGCAGAACCGTCAGCGTCAGGCCCGCGATGAGGCCGGTCCTGTCCTTGTGCAGCAGGGAGTGGTGCGCCCACGTGACCGTCGTGCCCGAGAGGAGCAGGATGATCGTGTTGTAGAGGGGCAGGTGAAGCGGATCGAGGATCTCGATTCCCTTGGGCGGCCATTGCCCGCCGAGGAAGGCGGTCCGGGCGGCCTGTACGGCCTCGCCGGGAAAGAGGCTCGCGTCGAAGAAGGCCCAGAACCAGGCGACGAAGAACATCACCTCCGAGGCGATGAACATGATCATGCCGTAGCGCAGGTGCAGCGAGACGACCGGCGTGTGATAGCCTTCCCGCCCTTCCCGGATCGTGTCGGACCACCAGCAGAACATGGTGTAGAGCACCACCGCCAGGCCGATGAAGAAAAGCCACGGCGTGGCGAGGTTCATGCCGAGCAGCGGATAGGGCTCGCCCTGGATGTACTTCATGTATCCGATGCCGCCGATCGCCATGATCAGCGCCCCGAGAGCGCCGATCGCCGGCCAGGGACTCGGATTGACGAGATGGTAGTCGTGATGCTTGTCGTGGGCGTCCGCCATGCTTTTCCCCGGTTCTCTTCCCTTCACCCCCCAACGTCCCCGGCCCGACGGCACGGACGACACTGGGGTCAACTCAGATCTTCTTCTCCCCTTCCCCGACCTTGTCCCGCGAGGCGTCCTCTAGCGGGAAAAAGGTATAGGACAGGGTCAGGGTTCGCGTCGTCTTCAGTTCCTTCGAACCTACATATGCCGGATCGACGAAGAACACGATAGGCAATTCCGCCGTCTCGCCGGGCTTCAGCGTGGATTCGACGAAGCAGAAGCAGTCGACCTTGCTGAAGAAGGCGCCGGCGGCGTCGGGCGTGACGTTGAACGTCGCCCGCGCGCGGACGCGGCGCGCCGAGCGGTTGGTCGCACGGTAGGCGACCTTCACCGTCTCGCCGAGCCTGACGACGACCTCCGGCTGCGCCGGGGCGAAGTCCCAATCGAGGCCGGGAGCGGTGTTCGCGTCGAAGCGGACCTTCACGGTCCGGTCGATCACGGAATGGGATGCTTCCGCCACCTGGCGCGGCGTGCCGCCATAACCGGTCGCCTGGCAGAATATCCGGTAGAGCGGCACCGCGGCATAGGACATGCCGACCATCGAGACGACGAAGGCGAGGCAGGCCAGCATGACGGCGCGGTTGGCGCGCTCGGTCAGCCGTGCGGGCTGCGGCGTGCGGTCCTCGCCGCCCGTTCGCCCGCTCATGAGTGGGTTCCTATCTTGACCATCGAGACCAGGTAGACGAGCACGACGAAGGCGGCCAGCGCCAGTGCGATCGCGATCGAACGGCTTCGACGCGCCTTCTTCTGCTTCTCCGTCACCTCGACACGCTCGATCACGCCAGCACTCCGAGATAGCCGAGAACCGCGACCATGAAGTGGTCGAACAGCAACGCGGCGAAAATCGTGAAGAGGTAGATCAGCGAGAAGCCGAAGAGCTTCTTCGCGGGCAGCATCTTCGCGTCGCCGTCCGGCATCCCGAGCACCAGCCAGGCGCGCCAGACGAAGACCGCGCCCAGGAGGGCGGCGACGGCGCCATAGGCGGGGCTGGCGAAGCCGAGGACGGAGGGCGCCACGCCGGAAAGGGCCATCGGGATCGAATAGGCGAAGATCTGGCGACGGGTCGCCGCCTCGCCGGCGACGTTCGGCAGCATCGGCACCCGGGCGGTGCCGTAGTCGCCGAGCTTGAAGAGCGCGAGCGCCCAGAAATGCGGCGGCGTCCAGAGGAAGATGATCAGGAAGAGCGCGACGCTGTAGAGCGAGAGCGATCCCGTCACGCAGGCCCAGCCGATCATGGGCGGGAACGCGCCGGCAGCCCCTCCGATGACGATGTTCTGCGGCGTCGAGCGCTTCAGCCACATCGTGTAGACGACGACGTAGAAGAAAATGGTGAAGGCCAGCATCGCGCCGGCGGTCCAGTTGACGAAGAGGCCGAGCATCGCCACCGAGAAGGCGGCCAGCACGAGGCCGAAGGCGAGCGCCTCGCCGGGGCGCACCTTGCCGGCGGGTATCGGTCGCCGGGCCGTGCGGGTCATCACCGCGTCGATGTCGGCGTCGTACCACATGTTGAGGGCGCCCGACGCGCCGGCGCCGACCGTGATGCAGATGATCGAGATCAGCCCGATGAGCGGCTGGATATGCCCCGGGGCGAGCATCATCCCGGTGAAGGCCGTGAAGACGACGAGCGACATGACGCGCGGCTTGAGAAGCAGCACGAAATCGCGGGCGCCGCCCTCCGACAGGCCGGCCTCCGCCTCGCCAACCATTTCGTTACGATCCTCAGTCAGGGACATCCGTACCAGCTTTCCCGCGGGCCTGCGCGCCCCTTGCGGTTCCGAAGACCGCCGGATCCCGGCGGTCTCCTCGTTTCGATCGGTCGGGCTACCGGATGCGCGGCAGCTGCGACCACTGGTGATAGGGCGGCGGCGAGGAGAGCTGCCACTCGAGCGTCGTGGCGCCCTCGCCCCACGGGTTGTCGGCCGCGACCCGCTTCTTCTGGAACGCCTCCCACACGCCGTAGAGGAAGATGATGACGCCGGCGAAGGCGATGTAGGAGCCGATGGACGACACCATGTTCCAGCCGGCGAAGGCGTCCGGATAGTCGATGTAGCGACGCGGCATGCCCTGCAGGCCCAGGAAGTGCATGGGGAAGAAGATCAGGTTCACGCCGATGAACGTCACCCAGAAATGGGTGCGTGCGATCATCGAGTTGTACATGTAGCCGTACATCTTCGGGAACCAGTAGTACCAGCCGCCGAAGATCGCGAAGACGGCGCCCAGCGACAGGACGTAGTGGAAGTGGGCCACCACGAAGTAGGTATCCTGAAGCGGGCGGTCGAGGCCGGCATTGGCGAGCTGAACGCCCGTCACGCCGCCGACGGTGAACAGGAAGATGAAGCCGATGGCCCAGAGCATCGGGGTGCGGAACTCAATCGACCCGCCCCACATGGTGGCGATCCACGAGAAGATCTTCACGCCCGTCGGCACGGCGATCACCATCGTCGCGAAGACGAAGTAGCGCTGCGTGTCGAGGGACAGGCCCGTCGTGTACATGTGATGGGCCCACACGACGAAGCCGACCGCCCCGATGGCGACCATGGCGTAGGCCATGCCGAGATAGCCGAAGACCGGCTTCTTCGAGAAGGTCGACACGATGTGGCTGACCATGCCGAAGCCCGGCAGGATCAGGATGTAGACCTCGGGGTGGCCGAAGAACCAGAAGAGGTGCTGGAACAGGATCGGATCGCCGCCGCCCGAAGGCTCGAAGAAGGTGGTGCCGAAGTTCCGGTCCGTCAGGAGCATGGTGATGGCACCGGCCAGCACCGGCAGAGCCAGGAGCAGGAGGAAGGCCGTCACCAGCACCGACCAGGCGAAGAGCGGCATCTTGTGCA
Organism: uncultured Alphaproteobacteria bacterium; assembly: GCA_963838155.1. Classification (GTDB taxonomy): domain Bacteria; phylum Pseudomonadota; class Alphaproteobacteria; order Rhizobiales; family Rhizobiaceae; genus Pararhizobium_B. The sequence continues at coordinate 198,378 of CAWIQE010000036.1, read as the reverse complement.
GCGTCATGCCCGGGGCGCGCATGTTGAAGATGGTGGTGATGAAGTTGATCGCGCCGAGGATCGACGAGGCACCGGCGATGTGCAGCGCCAGGATCGCCATGTCGACGGCGGGACCAGGCTGCCCGATCGACGAGTAGGGCGGATACATCGTCCAGCCGCCGCTCACGCCGTAGGCGCCGGGCGCCCCGGGCACGAAGAACGAGAGCAGGAGCAGGAGGAAGGCCGGCGGAAGCAGCCAGAAGGAGATGTTGTTCATGCGCGGGAAGGCCATGTCCGGCGCCCCGATCATGATCGGCACCATCCAGTTGCCGAAGCCGCCGATCATCGCCGGCATGACCATGAAGAAGATCATGATCAAGCCGTGCGCGGTCACGAAGGCGTTGTACATGTTCTTGCCGCCGTCGACGGCGGCGGCCGGCGCATAGCCGTAGACCATCTGCGCGAGACCGGTGAAGATCTGGATGCCAGGCTCGGCGAGTTCGAGCCGCATGGCGACCGAAAGGAGGCCGCCGATGATCCCCGCGACGATCGCGAAGATCAGGTACATCGTGCCGATGTCCTTGTGGTTGGTCGAATAGATCCAGCGGCGGACGAAGCTCTTCGGCCGGCCAAGCTCGTCGTATTCGTCGTGGGCAGCGGTGGCGCCAGCCATGTCTCTCACTCCTCGGAAATCGTCTTGCCGGCCGTCACGGCTGCGACCTCGGTCGCATTCCTGCCGGCGGCGTCGGCGGTGCTGTTCTTCGTCGCGATGGCGGTCATCAGCGCCTTGTTGGCGGCGCCGACGTCCTTGGCCGCGGCGGCAACCCAGGTCTTGTACTGGTCCTCGGTGACCGCGCGGACGGCAATCGGCATGAATGCATGGTTCTGGCCGCAGAGCTCGGAGCATTGGCCGTAGTAGATGCCGGGCTTGTCGACCTTGAACCAGGCCTCGTTGATGCGCCCCGGAACCGCGTCCATCTTCACGCCGAAGGACGGGACCGTCCAGGAATGGATGACGTCGCCGCTGGTGATCAGCAGGCGCACGACCTTGCCCGCCGGCACGACCATCTCGTTGTCGACGGCGAGGAGGCGCGGATATGTGGCGATATCGGTCTTGCCGTCGCCCTGGCGGTCGCCCTTCTGCAGCATCAGCGAATCGAAGGAGACCTTCTTGCCGTCCTGGTAGTCGTAGCTCCAGTACCACTGGTGGCCGGTCACCTTGACCGTCAGAGCCGGCTCGGAGGGCGGCGTGTACTGGGCGGTCAGCAGCTGGAAGGAGGGGATGGCGATCGCGATGAGAACGACGATGGGCAGCACCGTCCAGAGCACCTCGATCAGCGTGTTGTGGCTGGTCCGGGACGGCACCGGGTTGGCGCCGGCGCGGAAGCGCACGATGCAGACCGCCAGAAGGACGAATACGAGAATGCAGATCGGAATGACGAACCACATGGTGTAGTCCGCGAACCATTCGATCTGCGACATGATGGCCGTCGCCGGCTTCTGGAACCGGATGGACCAGTCGGTCGGTTGCGCGGCAAACGCATATCGCGCGGAAAGCAGCGTGGCCGCCCCGGCCATTGCTGCAGCTTGCCCATATCTCACGTTTCTCTTCTCCTTCTTGCGCGCGGGCAGAGCCGTCGCGCAGAATCCCTCGAAACTATCAGCTGTTTAAAATCACAGTTTAATCTCCCCCGCAACCGGCCCGACACCGCAACGATGCGTCATTTTTGCGCGCGAGCGGCCGGCGGCCCCTCGCGGGCGTCGCTTCGGCCGGCCGATCGCCGTGCCCGGCAGGGGCGGCGGGCAAGGCGGCGGAGGCCGAGGGGGGGAAATCTGTGGATGCGTCGCGGCACAAAAACCGGCCCGTCATTTCCGCTTTGGCTTTCGGCGGCGCGCCGGGCACATTATACAAGGGACGAGTCGCGTGACTTGCGGAGCATTCATGGGTCCAGGGTTGAAGTCAGCTATTGCGGCGTTGATCGCCGTGTCCGTCTCGACCGCGGCGGCGCGGGCGCAGTCGGAGGAGGTTCCCGGCACGGTCAGCGCCAGGCACGGCGCATGGTCGACGGTCTGCGGACAGCCTCCCGGCGCGCCCGGGAAGCAGTGCGCGGTGGAACAGGTGGTGGCCGACAAGGACCAGCGGGACGTCCAGATCCTGATCCGGGCCTTCAAGACGGCGGACAAGAAGACGCGGATCCTGCAGGTGCTCGCGCCGCTCGGCGTGCTGCTGCCGAAAGGGCTCGGCCTCTTCGTCGACGGCAAGGATATCGGCCGGGCCTATTTCCTCCTGTGCCGGCTGGAGGGCTGCGAGGTCGAGGTCAGCATCGACGAGGACCTCATGAAGACGCTCAAGGGCGGCAAGCAGGCCGTCTTCACCATCTACCGGACGCAGGAGAACGGCATCGGCTTCCCGGTCGACCTCGACGGGTTCGGCGAGGGCTTCGACGCGCTTCCCTGACGCCGGGGCGGCCTTGCCGGCGCGCGCCGCAGGACCTACATCCGCGGTCAAGCGAAGAAGGAAAGCGCCATGTCCTCCGATCTCCTGACCCATTTCGACTGCGACGAGGAAACGTTGCGGCGCACCGTCGCCGATACGCTGAAGGACGCCGACGACGGCGAGCTCTTCGTCGAGCACACCCAGTCCGAATCGCTGACCTTCGACAACGGGCGGCTGCGCTCGGGCTCGTTCAATACCGACCAGGGCTTCGGGCTCAGGGCGGTCGCAGGCGAAGCCGTCGGCTACGCCCATGCGGGCGACCTTTCCCTTTCGGCGCTCAAGCGCGCCTCCGACGCCGTCGGCGCGGTGACCCGCGGCCACAGCGGCACCTATGCGGAGGCGCCGCAGCGCACCAACAAGCACCTCTACGGCCAGGACAATCCGATCGGGGCGCCGAGCTTCGAGGAAAAGGTCAGGCTTCTCCAGGAGATCGACGCCTATCTTCGCGCAAAGAATCCGACGGTGCGCCAGGTGACGGCCGCGCTGTCGGCGAACTGGCAGGTGGTCGACATCCTGCGCGCCGACGGGCACCGGGTGCGCGACGTGCGCCCCCTCACCCGCGTCTCGATCTCGGTCGTCGTCGGCGAAGGCGACCGGCAGGAGACCGGCTCCTACGGAATGGGCGGACGGAGCGCCTTCGGCGAATTCGTCGCCGCGGAGAGCTGGCAGTTCGCCGCCGACGAGGCGCTGCGCCAGGCGCTCGTCAACCTGCGCGCGGTTCCGTCGCCGGCGGGCACGATGGACGTGGTCCTCGGCGCCGGCTGGCCGGGCGTCATGCTGCACGAGGCGGTCGGCCACGGCCTGGAGGGCGACTTCAACCGCAAGAAGACGTCCGCCTTCGCCGGCCTCATGGGCAGCCAGGTCGCCGCCAAGGGCGTCACGGTCGTCGACGACGGCACGATCGACGGCCGGCGCGGTTCGCTCTCGATCGACGACGAGGGCACGCCGTCGGGCTACAACGTGCTGATCGAGGACGGCAAGCTCGTCGGCTACATGCAGGACCGGCAGAACGCCCGGCTGATGGGCATGTCCCCCACCGGCAACGGGCGCCGGCAGAGCCATGCGCACGTGCCGATGCCGCGCATGACCAACACCTACATGCTCGGCGGCGACAGGACGCCGGAAGAGATCATCGCATCCGTCCGGAAGGGCATCTACGCCGTCTCCTTCGGGGGCGGACAGGTCGACATCACGTCCGGCAAGTTCGTCTTCGGCTGCACCGAAGCCTACCTCATCGAGGATGGCAAGGTCGGGCCCCCCGGTGAAGGGGGCGATGCTGATCGGCAACGGGCCGGAGGCGATGCAGCGCGTCTCGATGGTCGGCAACGACATGAAGCTCGACACCGGCATCGGCATGTGCGGCAAGGCCGGCCAGGGCGTTCCCGTCGGCGTCGGCCAGCCGCATCTGAGAATGGACGACGTCACGGTCGGCGGCACGCAGGCCTGAGGCCGGCCGACTGCCGCGTCACGGGTAGAGCCGCTGCTTGCGCCATCCGCCCTCGCCTCTTGCGCCTTCCGCGCGCGCAAACCGGATCCGGTCGTGAAGGCGGAAGGCGCCGTCCTGCCAGAACTCGATTTCGGACGGGACGATCCTGAAGCCCGACCAGTGGGGCGGCCGCGGAACGTCGCCTTCCGGATATTCCTTCTCCAGTTCGCGCACGCGGTCTTCCAGGATCGCGCGGCTTTCGAGCGGCCGCGACTGGTCGGAGGCCCAGGCGCCGATGCGGCTGGCGCGCGGGCGGGAGGCGAAATAGGCGTCCGCCTCGTCGCGGCCGACTTCCTCCGTCCGGCCGCGCAGACGCACCTGGCGGCGGCGGGACTTCCAGTGGAAGCACATCGCCGCCTTGCCGGACGCCTCGATCTGGCGTCCCTTGGCGCTCTCGAAATTGGTGTAGAAGACGAAGCCGCGCTCGTCGACGGCCTTCAGGAGCACCATGCGGACGTCCGGCAGCCCGTCGGCGTCGACGGTGGCGAGCGCCGTCGCCGCCGGATCGTTCGGCTCCGAATTTCGCGCATCCTCGAGCCAGTCGAGGAACAAAGCGACCGGGTCACCAGCTTCGGTAAAGTCACCGGACGTTAACCTGCGCTCCGTCATACTTCTTCTCCGATCCCGGACCCGTTCAAGACCTCGATGAATCCCCGAACCGGTCCATATGATTGATTTCAGGCGTTTCCGGACGGAAACCGGTCTCCGATTTTCCCGGAAGCGCTCAAAACGCACTCGCGTCGAAAGGCATATTCGTGCTCGGAATGGAAATGTCGAGACCCGGCGGCCAGTTGCAGCCCGTTTCCGCAAGGGTTCTCGGCATACTCTTCCTGGCGGCGATCCTCGGCGGATGCGTTTCGGGCGGGGACCGGGCGGAGACGACGCCCTCGCCCATCCTGACCGGCTCGATTCCCGTCTCGCCCTCCGGAGAGGACGCCGTTTCGGACCAGGACGTCGTGCGGGCCGCCATTTCCCGGACGGCGGCGGACGGCACGGTCGGAGCCGGCATTCCGTGGGCGAACCCGGCGACCGGCACCACGGGCGTCATTTCCAATGTCGTCGAGGCGAGCGTCGACGGGCGCGCGTGCCGCCGTTTCCAGACGTCGCGGCACAGCTATGACGGCGTCGCGATCTATGTCGGCCAGGCCTGCCGATCGCAGGACGCCGCGTGGCGGCTGATCGAATTCCGGCCGAAGCGCGGATCCGACGCCCTGCCCCCCGCCGACGGCACGCGCGCGGCGACCGGCTGACCGCGGCAGCGGCGAACTGCCCGGGCGGAAAACCGGTTCCCACTTTTCCTGGAATTCAAGTCTCTGTCTTGCGCAATTCCGGACGGAAAACCGGTTCCCACTTTTCCTGGAATTCAAGTCTCTGTCTTGCGCAATTCCGGACGGAAAACCGGTTCCCACTTTTCCTGGAATTCAAGTCTCTGTCTTGCGCAATTCCGGACGGAAAACCGGTTCCCACTTTTCCTGGAATTGCTCCTAAACCGATCCTTAGCAACTTCCCCCTAGCATCGGCGCCGATCCCGCGTCCGCCGCCATGGCAGGACTGGCAGCAAGAGGCTTTCATGGACGATCCCCACGCCGTGCTCGGCCTCGAGCGGCACGCCGACAAGGCCGAAATAAAGAGAGCCTACAGGGCTCTCGCCAAGGTCTGGCATCCGGACGGCCACAGGGGCGATCCCGTGGCCCGCGAGCGGTTCGTCCAGATCAACGAGGCCTATCGCGCCCTCATGGACGAGGACGGCTCTCCCGACATGCGCAAGCGCGCCGGACCGCGGGCGAGCGCGCCGCGCCCGACGGCGCCGGCGCCCCGCGCTGCGGCGGCGGCAGGGCCCGCTGCGCCCGAACCGCAAGGTGGCGAGGCTCCGGAGCCGAGCGACGACGAGATGATGGAGCGCATCTTCGGCGTGACGCCGCCGCGCAAGACGATCGACGACGCGCCGAGCCTCGACGCTGCGGCCGGCGACGAAGCCCCGGCGCCCCCGGCGGAGGCCGAGAAGCCGGAGGAGGTGCGCGGCCTGCCCAACGGCCGCACCGTGCTCCTTGCGCTCAACGCGCTGTTCGGCCGGCGCTCGCGCCCCCGGCGAAGCGGATCGCCGGACAAGGACGCGGCGCAACCGACCGACGAGACCCTGAGGGCGACGGCGAGCGTGCCGCTCGCCACGATCGTCACCGGCGGTACGGTCGAAGCGGCGCTGCCGGACGGGCGCCACCTGCTGGCCGATATCGCCCGCGGGACGGAGGACGGATCCGTGCTGGTCCTTGCGCCCGAGAAGACGGGCCTTCCGGGTCCGGTCGAACTCACGGTAGCCTATGCCCCGTCGGAGCGCTTCCGGCATGCCGGCAGGGACGTGCACGCCACGCTGGCTATCGATCTGGAAACCGCCGTGCTCGGCGGCGTCGAAACGTTCGAGACGCTGGACGGACCGATCCGGCTTACGGTACCGGCCTGGTCGGGCTCCGACCGGACCCTGCGCGTTGCCGCCCGCGGCCTGCCCCGGGCCGGGGACGATGCCCGGGACGACGCCGGCGACGACGCGGGACACGGGCGCGGCGACCTGCTCGTCCATCTCCGTGTCGTCCTCCCCGAAAGCGCGGATCCACGCATCGTGGAGGTGATGAAGCAGCGCAGGGAAGGCGTCTACGTCTGACGCCGGAGAGACCGCCGCCGGCCGATCGCGGCAAGAGCTGTGGGAGCCGGAACTGCCAGCTTGAACGCTTCAGGCGGCTGTGCCATAGCCTGACTTACCTTTCTGGTTCAAGGAGAAGGACATGGTCCAGGCAACCGGTCTCATGAACGGCAAACGGGGCGTCATCATGGGCGTCGCCAACAACCGTTCGATCGCGTGGGGCATTGCCAAGGCCTGCGCCGATGCCGGGGCGAAACTGGCCCTCACCTACCAGGGCGACGCGCTCAAGAAGCGGGTCGAGCCGCTTGCCGGCGAACTGGGCGCGATCGTCGCCGGCCATTGCGACGTGACCGATCCCGGCTCGATCGATGCGGTCTTCGCCAATCTCGGAAAGACGTGGGGCAAGATCGACTTCCTCGTGCATGCCATCGCCTTCTCGGACAAGGACGAACTCACCGGCCGCTACATCGAGACCTCGCGCGACAACTTCGCCCGGACGATGGACATTTCGGTCTACTCGCTGACGGCGGTGGCGCAGCGCGCCGAGAAGATCATGAACGACGGCGGCTCGATCCTGACGCTCACCTATTACGGAGCGGAAAAGGTGATGCCGCATTATAACGTGATGGGGGTCGCCAAGGCGGCGCTCGAAGCCAGCGTGCGCTATCTCGCGGTGGATCTCGGGGGCCGCCACATCCGCGTCAACGCCGTCTCGGCTGGGCCGATCCGCACGCTTGCGGCCTCCGGCATCGGCGACTTCCGCTACATCCTGAAATGGAACGAGTACAACGCGCCGCTGAAGCGGTCGGTCACGATCGAGGAAGTCGGGGATTCGGCGCTCTATCTTCTGTCGGACCTGTCCCGCGGCGTGACCGGCGAGGTCCATCACGTCGATTCCGGCTATCACACGGTCGGCATGAAGGCCGTCGACGCGCCGGACATCTCCACGGTGAAGGACTGAACCCGGCAACGAGGCCGGAACCGGGCCCGGCCGCGGCCGCCGGCCCCACCAGGGAGTTGCCGTGCTGATCTACGTCATCCGCCATGGCCAGACCGACTGGAACGTCGCGGAGCGCCTGCAGGGGTCGAGGGACATCGAACTGAATGCGGTCGGACGCGCGCAGGCGACCGGGAACGGCGAAAAGCTCGCCGCGCTCCTCGGCCGATCGGCCGACGGGTTCGACTACGTCGCCAGTCCACTCAAGCGAACGCGCGAGACGATGGAGCTCGTCCGCGCCGCGATGATGCTGGAGCCCACCGGCTACCGCACCGACGACCGGCTGATCGAACTCTCCTTCGGCGACTGGGAGGGACGGACGCTGGAGGAGATCGCCCTGACCGACCGCCCGAGCGTACGGCGGCGCAAGGGCGACAAATGGGGCTTCCTGCCGCCCGGCGAGGGGGCCGAAAGCTACGAGATGCTCGCCCGACGGGTCGGCGGCTGGCTGGCGACGGCGCGGCAGCCGACCGTGTGCGTCTGCCACGGGGGCATCATCCGCTGCCTCTTCCACCTGGTGGCAGGCCTGTCGGGCGCCGAGGCGGCGGCGGCGGACGTGCCGCAGGACCGCATCCTGAAGATCGAGGACGCCAGCGCCCGGTGGCTCTAGAGCGCTTCCAGGAAAAGTGGAAACGCGCTAGAACGCGCGGTATCGCGGCCCGGGCGCCGCGCCTGGCAATGGTGAAAAACGGATGTCCCACAATACTTTCGGCCATCTCTTTCGGGTCACGACCTGGGGCGAGAGCCACGGACCGGCGCTCGGCTGCGTCGTCGACGGCTGCCCGCCGGGCATCCGCTTCACGCGAGCCGAGATCCAGCACTGGCTCGACCGCCGCAAGCCGGGCCAGTCGCGCTTCGTGACCCAGCGGCGGGAGGCCGACGAGGTGCGGATCCTCTCCGGCGTGCTGCCGGACGAGGACGGCGTGACGATGACGACGACGGGCACGCCCGTGTCGATGATGATCGAGAACACCGACCAGCGGTCGAAGGACTATTCCGAGATCGCCACGCGCTACCGGCCGGGACACGCCGACTACACCTACGACGTCAAATACGGCATTCGCGACTATCGCGGCGGCGGCCGGTCCTCGGCCCGGGAGACCGCGGCGCGGGTGGCGGCCGGCGGCCTCGCCCGCCGGATCGTCCCGGGCATGCGGGTGCGGGGAGCGCTCGTGCAGATCGGCGAAAAGCCCGTCGACCGCAGCCGTTGGGACTGGGACGAGGTCGGCAGGAACCCGTTCTTCGCCCCCGATCCCGGCATCGTGCCGGTATGGGAGGAGTATCTGGACGAGATCAGGAAGCGCGGGTCCTCGGTGGGCGCCATCGTGGAGGTCGTCGCCGAAGGCGTGCCGGCCGGCATCGGCGCGCCGATCTACGCCAAGCTCGACCAGGACATCGCCGCGGCGCTGATGTCGATCAACGCGGTCAAGGGCGTCGAGATCGGCAACGGCTTCGAGGCCGCCCGCATCACCGGCGAGGAGAACGCCGACGAGATGCGCATGGGGCCGGACGGCAATCCGGTCTTCCTGTCCAACAATGCCGGCGGAGTGCTCGGCGGGATTTCCACCGGGATGCCGGTGGTCGCCCGCTTCGCCGTCAAGCCGACGTCGTCGATCCTGACCGAACGCAGAAGCGTCGACAGCGACGGCAACGAGATCGACGTCCGCACCAAGGGCCGCCACGATCCATGCGTCGGCCTGAGGGCGGTGCCGATCGGAGAGGCGATGCTCGCCTGCGTGATCGCCGACCACTACCTGCGCGACAGGGGCCAGACCGGCCGCCTCGACTGACCGGGAAAGCCGGTGCAAAACCACCGTCGTCATGGACGGGCGGGCGGGGACACCCTATGCTCGCCGCGATCGCCGGCCGGGATCGCCGGAGGATGGACGGCCGGGAGGGCCGCCATCAGCAGACGAAGGGACGTCGGCACGACATTCAACCGGTATGGAGCGGCCCAGCCTCGAGACGACCGGCGGCCCGAGCTCCGTGGAGCCTTTGCATGACCACGCGGTACTATTCCAATCCCGTCTGTCTCGAGCACCTGGTGCCGCCGGGGCACCCGGAACGGCCGGACCGGCTGCGCGCGATCGAGGCCGCGCTCGAGCACGAGCGCTTCGGCGAACTCGACCGGCAGGAAGCCGTGCCGGCGGCGCCCGAGGCGGTTCTTCTGGCCCATCCCGAGCATTACCTGCAGCGCATCGAGCGCGCGATCCCGGAGGCAGGCCTCGGACGCATCGACGCCGATACCAGCGTCTCTTCCCGTAGCCTGGAGGCCGCGCTCGCCGGCGTCGGGGGCGCCATCGCAGCGGTCGACGCCGTCCTGGACGGGGCGGCCGACAACGCGTTCGTCGCCACGCGGCCGCCCGGCCACCATGCCGAACGCGACCGCGCCATGGGCTTCTGCCTCTTCAACCAGGTGGCCATCGCCGCCCGCCATGCGGTGAGGCAGCGCGGTCTCGAACGCGTCGCGATCGTCGATTTCGACGTCCATCACGGCAACGGGACGCAGGACATCTTCTGGGACGACCCGTCGGTGGTCTACTGCTCGACGCACCAGATGCCCCTCTTCCCGGGCAGCGGCGCCAAGTCGGAGACCGGCGCCGGCAACATCGTCAACGCGCCGCTGTCGGCCAATGACGGCAGCGACCATTTCCGCGATGCCTTCAAGAGCCGCGTGCTGCCGGCGCTGGACGAGGCGCGACCGGACCTGATCATCATTTCGGCCGGGTTCGACGCGCACTATCGCGACCCGCTCGCCGAGATCAATCTCGTGGCCGACGATTTCGACTGGGCGACGGGCAAGCTGCTCGACGTCGCGGGGCGCTTTTGCGGCAACCGGGTCGTCAGCGTGCTCGAAGGCGGCTACGATCTGGTGGGGCTCGCCGAGTTGGCGGCCGTGCATATCCTCAGACTGACGAGAGGCTGACCGATGTCCGATCCGACCCCTGCCGAAGGGGAGAAAAACAAAGATATCAGCGAAATGACATTCGAGCAGGCCGTCGACCAGCTCGAACGGATCGTCGATCATCTCGAGCGCGGGGACGTGCCGCTCGACAAGTCCATCGAGATCTACGAACGGGGCGAAGCGCTGAAGAAGCACTGCGAGAGGCTATTGGAGGCGGCCGAGAACCGGATCGAGAAGATCCGGCTCGATCGCAACGGCAAGCCGCAAGGGGTCGAACCGCTCGACGCGGAGTGACGGCCGGAGAGGGATCCGCATGTCGTTCGAAGGCAAGATCGTCCTGATAACCGGTGCGAGCGGAAATCTCGGACGCGCCGTCGCCGAGGCCTTCCGGGCCGACGGTGCGCGGCTGGCGCTCCTGGCCAGCGGCGAAGCGTCGCTCGACGCCGCCTTCCCCGGCGAGGGCGCGGGGTACCTGAAAGTGGCGGCGAACCTCGCCGACCCCCACGCGACGGAAGCGGCCGTCGCCCGCATCGAAGGCGAACTGGGGCCGATCCATGCGGTCTGCGCGACCGCGGGCGCGTTCCGCATGGGCGCGACGGTGGACGAGACCTCGGCCCAAGACTGGACCGACATGATGGACGTCAACGCGGCGACGCTCGTCAACACGGCGCGCGCCGTCGTTCCCGGCATGGTCGCGCGCGGGGCCGGCAAGATCGTCACGGTCGGCGCCGGGGCGGCGTTGAAGGGCTCGGCCCGTATGGGTCCCTATGCCGCCGCCAAGAGCGCGGTCCTGAGGATCACGGAATTGCTCTCCGCGGAACTGCGGGAGAAGGGGATCAACGTCAATTGCGTGCTGCCGGGCGTCATCGACACGCCCCAGAACCGGGCGGCGATGCCGAAGGCGGACCCGCGGAAATGGGTCAGCCCCGCCGACCTCGCCGCGGTCATGCGGTTCCTCTGCTCGGAGGACGCCAAGGCCGTGCACGGCGCGCTCGTCCCGGTGAGCGGCCTGTCCTGACCCGGCCGCCGGAATGCGCGCGGCAGCGACCCGGACGCGGCAATTTCGGGCCAGGCCGAAAACGTGTCGAGACAGGGTCCTCCCGATCTGCCATGGTTTCTCCGCCATGCGGCAGCAAGCATCGTGCCGCCGGCGAGGCGCGACCTTTCTTCCTTTCTGCCGGAGGCCTGACATGAGCTTCTTTCCAGGACCCGACCCCGTTCCCGGCGACGCCCGAACCTGCGACGCGGTCGAGACGATGATCGTCGCCAGCGCGAAGGACATCGGGGGGTTCGAGGTGCGCCGGGCGCTGCCGAGCGCCAGGCGGCGGCTCGTCGGCCCCTTCATCTTCTTCGACCGCATGGGACCGGCGATACTGCGGAGCGACCAGGCGCTGGACGTGCGGCCGCATCCGCATATCGGGCTTTCGACCGTCACCTACCTCTTCGACGGCCACATCCGCCATCGCGACAGCCTCGGCACGGCCATGGTCGTCGAACCGGGCGACATCAACCTGATGACGGCCGGCCGCGGCATCGTGCATTCGGAGCGCTCGCCGGAGGAAGCGCGCGGCAAGCCGCAGCCGCTGTCCGGGCTGCAGACCTGGCTGGCGCTGCCGGATGCGCAGGAGGAAATGGCGCCGCAGTTCATGCGCACGGTCCGCGCCGACCTGCCGGAAATCGCGGAGGACGGCATTCAGGCTCGCGTCATCATCGGGCGCTACGAGGGCAAGGTGTCGCCGGTCCCGGTGTTTTCGGACACCCTCTATGTCGACGTGCGGCTTTCTGCCGGCGCAACCGTTCCTGTGCGCGCCGAGTGGGAAGAACGGGCACTCTACGTGCTCGACGGCACCGTCGACATTGCCGGCGACCGCTTCCCGGCGGACCGGCTTCTGGTTTTCCGCCCCGGAGACGAGATCACCGTGAAGGCGGGAGAGACCGGTGCACATTTCATGCTTTTCGGGGGTGCATCGCTTGGATCCCCGCGCCATATATGGTGGAATTTCGTGTCTTCGTCGAAGGAACGCATCGAGCAGGCGAAGGAGGAATGGCGCAGCCGACGCTTCGACACGGTCCCCGGCGACGCGGAAGAATTCATCCCGCTTCCGGAACGCTGAACGCGGAAACGCGTTGCTCCGATGCCGCAGACTTGACCCGAGCGGACTTCCAACCGTCTCCGATTGGAGATAAAAACGCCGCGCCCGCATGGAACGGGCGGAAACGAGGCAATACGTGACGCAGCCGGACACTCCCCTCCTCGACGCCATCCATTTTCCTTCGGACCTGCGCAAGATCGACGACCGACGCCTGCCGCAGCTCGCGGAGGAGGTGCGCGCGGAGATGGTCGATGCGGTCTCGCGGACCGGCGGACACCTGGGGGCCGGGCTCGGCGTGGTCGAACTGACGCTCGCCGTGCACAAGGTCTTCAACACCCCCGAGGACCGGCTGATCTTCGACGTCGGCCACCAGTGCTATCCCCACAAGATCATCACGGGCCGGCGCGACCGGATCCGGACGCTGCGCCAGGAAGGCGGCCTGTCCGGCTTCACCCGGCGCGCGGAGAGCGAGTTCGATCCCTTCGGCGCCGCGCACTCCTCGACGTCGATCTCCGCCGGGCTCGGCATGGCCGTCGCCAGCGAACTCAGCGGCAAGGCGCGCAACGTCATTTCGGTGATCGGCGACGGGGCGATGTCGGCCGGCATGGCCTACGAGGCGCTCAACAATGCCGGGGCGCTCGACGCGCGGCTGATCGTCATCCTCAACGACAACGACATGTCGATCGCCCCGCCGACGGGCGCGATGAGCGCCTATCTGGCGCGCCTCGCCTCGGGCCGCACCTACATGGGCATCCGCGAGTTCGGCAAGCAGCTCTCGTCCTACCTCGGCCGATCCGTCGACAGGGCGATCACCCGGGCCGTCGAGCATGCCCGGGGATACGTCACCGGCGGGACGCTCTTCGAGGAGATGGGCTTCTACCATATCGGGCCGATCGACGGGCACAATTTCGACCACCTGCTGCCGGTCCTGCGCAACGTGCGCGACAATGCCGAAGGTCCGGTGCTGATCCACGTCGTCACGCAGAAGGGCAAGGGCTATCCGCCGGCCGAGGAGGCGCCCGACAAGTATCACGGCGTCTCGAGGTTCGACGTCGTCACGGGGACGCAGGCCAAGGCCAAGCCGAATGCGCCGAGCTATACCAGCGTCTTCGCCGAGGCGCTGACCGAAGAAGCGCGCCACGACGACAGGATCGTCGGCATCACGGCCGCGATGCCTTCCGGAACCGGGCTCGACAAATTCGCGAAGGAGTTCCCCAGCCGCACCTTCGACGTGGGCATCGCCGAGCAACATGCGGTGACGTTCGCGGCGGGGCTCGCGAGCGAGGGCCTCAAGCCGTTCGCGGCGATCTATTCGACCTTCCTGCAGCGCGCCTACGACCAGGTCGTGCACGACGTCTCCATACAGGGCCTGCCGGTGCGCTTCGCCATCGACCGGGCCGGTTTCGTGGGGGCCGACGGGCCGACGCATGCGGGCTCGTTCGACACGACCTATCTCGCGACGCTGCCGGGCTTCGTCGTCATGGCGGCGTCCGACGAGGCGGAGCTCAAGCACATGGTGCGCACGGCCGCCGCCTATGACGAGGGACCGATCTCCTTCCGCTATCCGCGCGGCGAGGGCGTCGGCGTCGAGATGCCGGTGCGCGGGGAGATCCTCGAGATCGGCAAGGGGCGCGTCCTCAAGCAAGGGAGCAAGATCGCGCTGCTGTCCTTCGGGACCCGGCTTGCCGAATGCCTGCTGGCCGCGGAGGACCTGGAAGCGGCCGGGCTTTCGGCCACGGTCGCCGACGCCCGCTTCGCCAAGCCCCTCGACCGCGACCTGATCCGCCAGCTCGCGCGCCACCACGAGATCCTCATCACCGTCGAGGAAGGCTCCGTCGGCGGGTTCGGGTCGCACGTCATGCAGTTCCTCGCCCATGAGGGCTTTCTCGACGGCGGACTGCGGATGCGTCCGCTCGTCATGCCGGACCGTTTCGTCGACCAGGCCAAGCCCGAGGCGATGTATGCCCTGGCGGGGCTCGATCGCAAGGGCATCATCGACGCGGCCTTCAGGGCGCTCGGCCAGGATTCGACGATCCTGCCGCGCAAGGCCTGAGACCCGCGCAAGGACGGCCGTTGCGCGCCGCTTGCCAATGCGCCGGTCTTGGGCGATAGCGGGTCATGACCATGTCCCAGCCGAAGTCCTCTCCAGCCGAACGCCTGCGCCTCGACCTGCTCCTGGTGCAGCGCGGCGCGTTCGCTTCCCGGTCCCGGGCACGAGACGCCATCGCGCGGGGCACGGTGACGGTGGACGGCGTCCGCCCCGACAAGGCGGGCGCGCTCGTATCGGCGGAAGCAAGGATCGAAGTCGACGACGCGGCCAGCGATTACGTCTCGCGGTCGGCGCTGAAGCTGATCGCCGCCCTCGACCGTTTCGGCTTCGACCCGGCGGGACGCATCGCGCTCGACGTCGGCGCCTCGACCGGCGGCTTCACGCAGGTGCTTCTCGAGCGGGGCGCCTCCCACGTCCATTGCATCGACGTCGGCCACGGCCAGCTCCACCCGCGGCTGGCGGCGGATCCGCGGGTCTCGAACATGGAGGGCCTGAACGCGAGGGACCTCGAACCCGGACATCTCGGCCATGCGAGCGTCGGCGCCGTCGTCGGCGACGTCAGCTTCATTTCCCTGAAGCTCGCCTTGCCGCCGGCGCTCCGCGTCGCCGCGCCCGGGGCGTTCGCAGCGCTGCTCGTCAAGCCGCAATTCGAGGCGGGGCGCCATGCCATCGGCAAGGGCGGGCTCGTCAAGGACCGGTCCGTCCTCGACGCCATCGCGGCGGACCTCTCCGCGTGGCTCGGCACGCAGCCCGGCTGGCGCAGCCTCGGCACGGTGCCTTCGCCGATCGCCGGGGGAGACGGCAACGAGGAATTCCTCCTCGGCGGAGCCAAGGCATGAGCGCGGAAACGGTGGAGATCGAGGCGCTCGGCGCGCAGGGCGACGGCGTCGCCCGCACGGAGGCGGGGCCGGTCTACGTGCCGTTCGCGCTGCCGGGCGAGACCGTGACGATCGCCCGCCAGAATGCCCGAAGCACGCTGATGGCGGTGAAGGAGGCCTCCCCGGACAGGATCGCACCGCCCTGCCCGCATTTCGGTCCCGACGGCCGGGGCGGCGCCTGCGGCGGCTGCAATCTCCAGCATCTCCGCGAACCGGTCTACGAGGACTGGAAGCGCGATCTCGTGGTGCGCGCGCTCGATTTCGAGGGCATCGAGACCGAGGTGGCGCCGCTCCTGCGGTGCCCCAGAGGCGCGCGTCGGCGCATGACGATGACCGCCCGGCGGACCGACGGCGCGCTTCTCCTCGGCTTCAACCAGGCGCAGAGCCATCGCATCGTCGCGATCGACAGCTGCGTCGTGGGGGATCCCCGCATCGTTCGTTCCCTCGCCAGCATCAAGCGCGTCGCCGGCGCGGTCGCGGCGACGGCCAAGCCGTTCCGCCTCACCGTGCTTTGCAGCGACACGGGACTCGACATCGCGGTCGAGGCATCCGGGCGCCTCACCGAGCGCCAGCGGCGAAGCGCGGTCGAAATCGTCCTCCAGGAGCGCGCGGTCGCCCGCGTCGCCCTCGACGGGGAGGTGCTGGTGGAGACGCGCAGGCCGGTGCTGAATTTCGGTTCGGCGACGGTCGCGCCGCCGCCGGGCGGGTTCGTCCAGGCGAGCGCGGCGGCGGAGGCGGAGATGGCCGCGCTCGTCGTCGGGCATCTCGCCGGCTGCCGCCGCGTCGCCGACCTCTTCGCGGGCAGCGGCACCTTCGCCTTGCGGCTGGCCAAGGAGGCGACGGTGCATGCAGCGGAAGCCGACGCGGCCGCGCTCCGCTCCCTCGACGAGGCCTTCCGGCACACGGCCGGGACGAAGACGGTGACGTCAGAGCGCCGGGACCTCTTTCGCCGCCCGATGATGGCGGCGGAGATGAAACCCTTCGACGGCGCCGTCTTCGATCCGCCGCGCGCCGGGGCCGAGGCCCAGTCGCGCGAACTGGCCGCTTCGACGGTCGGGAAGATCGCCGCCGTCTCGTGCAACCCGGCGACGCTGGCGCGGGACCTGGCGATCCTCGGCCAAGGCGGCTTCCGCTGCCTGTCCGTGCATCCGATCGACCAGTTTCTTTTCTCGCCGCATGTCGAGGCGGTGGCGCTGCTCGCGCGAGACTGAGGGCTACTTCCTGCGATCGAGAAAGGCACCGACGGCGGCCCGGGCTTCCGGCGACCGGAGCTGTTCGGCGAACAGGCGGGCCTCGGTCCCGATGCGTTCGACGATCTCGTCCCGGCTCGCGCCGCGCATCAGCTCGCGGGCGAGGGCGAGTGCGCGGGGCGGCTTGCGGGCGAGCGCCAGGGCCGCCTCGAACACGTCCGCCTCCAGCCGCTCCGGCTCGACGACCTTCCAGACCAACCCGGCATCGCGGGCGTCTTCGGCGGAAAAGGCCTGGCCGGCGGCGAGCAGCGCGAACGCACGCTGGTAGCCCATGACCTGCGGGGCCAGCAGGCTGGAGGCCGCCTCGGGAACCAGCGCGAGATCGACGAAAGGGGTCAGAAACCGGGACGCGGGCGTCGCGAAGGTCAGGTCGCAATGGAAATGCATGGTGGCGCCGATGCCGATCGCCAGGCCGTCGACGCCGGCGATCATCGGCTTCTTCGCGCCGGCGAGCGCCCGCAGGAAGTCGAGCACCTCGACGGCGAGGGCGCCGTCAGCGGCATAGCCCAGGAAATCCTGCATGTCGTTGCCGGCGGAGAAGACGCCGGGCTTGCCGAGAAAGACGTGGGCGCGGACGCCGTCGTCCAAGTCGCCCTCCCTCAGGGCCTCCGTCATGGAAGCGTACATCGCGCGGGTGAACGCGTTCTTCTTCTCGGGCCGGTCGATGCGGATGACCTGCACGGCGCCGTCGAGGCCTTCCGGCCGCTCGACGAGAATCCCGGTCTTCATGGCGGTCCCCTCTCCTATCCGGCGAAAAGCCGGCTGTCGGCCGCCGCGATCGTCGCGGCGCCTTCCTCGACGGCGCGGCGCAGCGCGGACGTCTCGCCGATCAGGTTGCCGGCAGCGAAGGCGAAGAGCGCCGACCGGCGGTCGCCGTCCTCTTCCAGCAGCGCACCCTTGGCGAGGTAGGCGCCGGTCGCCGCGAGGCCGAGCAGGCGGAGATAGGGCGTGGCGCCGGCGAGCACGGTCGGCATGTCGCCCACCTCCAGGGCCTTCGCCAGGAAGGCGGTCGCCGCCTCCGCGTCGTCGAGGGCGGCGCCGAGCCGCCGGCTCGCGGCCGGCATGCCGGGCCGGTTCATGCGCGACGCCTCGTCGGCGACGGCACGCAGCTCGGCGAGCCAGGAGGCGATGGCCGCGCCGTCCGACAAGGGCAGCTTCCGCACGGCGAGGTCGATCGCCTGGATCCCGTTCGTCCCCTCGTAGATCGGCGCGATGCGCGAATCCCGCAGCAGGCGGGCGGCCCCCGTCTCCTCGACGAAGCCCATCCCGCCATGGACCTGGATGCCGAGCGAGGCCACCTCCACGCCGACGTCGGTCGGGAACGCCTTGGCGATCGGCGTCAGCAGGTTGGCGCGCTCCTGCCATGTCCGGGCGGCGTCGCCCTCGCCGACCCGCGCCATGTCCATGGCGTGGGCGCAGGCGTAGGCGATGGAGCGGGCGCCTTCCGTCAGCGCCATCATGGTCAAAAGGGTGCGCCTGACGTCGGCGTGCTCGACGATCGGGCTCATGCCGTCGCCCGACCACCCGGGCGCCCTGCCCTGGCGTCGCTCGGCCGCGTAGGCGCGCGCCTTCTGGCAGGCGGCCTCGGCGATCGCGACGCCCTGGATGCCGACCATCAGGCGGGCGTTGTTCATCATGGTGAACATGCAGGCGAGGCCGCGGTTCTCCTCGCCGACGAGCCAGCCGACGGCGCCCGGCTCATCGCCGTAGCGGCCGTCGCCGTAGATCATCGTGCAGGTGGGAGAGGCGTGGATGCCGAGCTTCCTCTCGACGCCGCTGCAGAAGACGTCGTTGCGCGCGCCGGGACCGCCGTCCTCCGCCGGCAGGATCTTCGGCACGAGGAACAGCGAGATGCCGCGGGTGCCGGCCGGGGCGTCCGGCAGGCGGGCGAGCACCATGTGCACGATGTTGTCGGTCAGGTCGTGCTCGCCGAAGGTGATGAAGATCTTCTGGCCGAAGAGGCGGTAGGTGCCGTCGCCGGCGGGCTCGGCGCGCGTCGCGAGCGCATTGAGATCGGAGCCGGCCTGGGGTTCGGTGAGGTTCATCGTCCCCATCCATTCGCCGGAGACGAGCTTTTCCAGATAGCGCGCCCTGAGGTCGTCGGACCCGTGCCTGGCCAGCGCCTCCACGGCGGCGACGGTCAGCGTGGGGCCGAGCGCGAAGGCCATCGCGGCGGAGTTCCACATTTCGAAGGTCGCGGCCGCCAGCATCGTCGGCAGACCCTGCCCGCCGTGGGTCTCCGGCCCGCCGAGCGCGTTCCAGCCGCCCTCGATCCAGCGGTGGTAGAGGTCCCGCCAGCCGGGCGGCATCGTCACCGCCCCGTCCTTCAGCGGCGTGCCGTGGCGATCGCCGGCCTCGGCGAGCGGCGCCACCTCCTCGCTCGCGAAGCGCCCGGCCTCGGAGAGGATGGCGTCGACGAGATCCTCCGAAAGGTCTCCGAAGCGCTCCTGCGACAGGGCGGTGGCGAGGCCGGCGACGTGTTTCAGCGTAAAGGCGATGTCGGCGACGGGTGCACGATACATGACGTTCCTCCTCGAACCCGGCGCATCATACGCAGCCGGCGCCGGACTGGAACCCGCCAACAGGACAAATCAACGGGGCGCACATGTCCCGAACATGCGCGAACCGGGGCAATCACGATTTTACCCAGAATTAACCATGTTGGCGGCATCGTTATCCATTTAGAGGCAGCCAAACCTCAACAATGGAATGGTGCCGATGAAAGCTGGGCATCTGATTGCCGGCCTCGCAGCGATTCTCTGCCTGCTCTCCTTCGCCAGGACGTCGGAGGCGGCCTTCGCGCGGCCGTGGCAGGACGGGGGCAACGCGCTGCTGATCGACGCCTACGAGATGAACATCATCGACTGGGACGCCCTTCTCCAGGACAAGCGCATCGCCGGTTTCATCGCCAAGGCGTCGGACGGCCTGCCGCCGACCTTTTCCTGCGCCGACATGCGCGAGGCGGCGGCGATCGCCCACTGCCGCACCAGCTGGCGCAAATACGCCGTCAGCCGGGAGCTCTACCGGACGCGCAAGACGCTCGCGAAGGGGAGCGGCCTGCTGTGGGGGGCCTATCACGTCGGCCGGCCGGGCGCTCCGATCGACCAGGCCAACCATTTCCTCGATTTCGCCCAGCCGGGCGCCGACGACCTCATGGTGCTCGACATCGAGAGTGCGGACGACAAGACCTACATATCGCTCGCGGACGCGGAGATCTTCGCGCGCCACATCAAGGCGCGCACCGGGCGTTACCCTATCCTCTACACCAACGACGACACGGCGCGGAAGATCGCCGCCGAAGCCGGCGACTACCCGGTCCTGTCGCGGCTGCCGCTCTGGTACGCCCGCTACAAGCCGTCGATCGCGAACGTCTTTCCGATGGGCAACTGGAATTCCTACGCCATCTGGCAGTTTTCGGGCATGTACAATTGCGACGAGAAGCGGTGCCCGTACCGGGTGCCCGGCACGCTCTCCGACATCGACGTCAACGTCGTGCCGATGAGCAAGGCGCGTCTGGCCGAACTCTGGCCCTTCGGCGGCCTCGTCCCCGCGCGCCAAGAGGCCCCCCCGGACGAAACGGACGCCGTGACCACCGCCGGCATCCCGAAGGCGGCGCTGCCTTTGCCGCTGCCGCATCCCGGCCAGCGCGACGCGGCCCCCTCCAAGGCAGCCGTTGCCTGCGCCGGCCGGGGCTGCTAGAGCGTGGCCGCGGAATCGCGGCCACGTTCCAGCTCTTTGTTTTTGCGCGCTTCCGGACGGAAAACCGGTTTCCACTTTTCCTGGAAACGCTCCAGCGGATCGTCGGCTTTCCGGGGACAGGACGACATGGCGGAGATAATAAGGATCGGCGAGGATTTCGACGCCGCGCTCGGCCGCGGATGCGAGGTCCTTCGCGCCGGCCGGCCGGTCGCCATTCCGACCGAGACGGTCTACGGGCTCGCCGCCGACGCGACGAATGCCGAGGCCGTGGCGCGGATCTACGAGGTCAAGGGCCGGCCGCAGTTCAATCCGCTGATCTGCCACGTCTGCGACATCGCCATGGCCGAGCGCCTGGCGGTCTTCGACGCGGCGTCGCGGCGGCTGGCGGAGCGGTTCTGGCCGGGGCCGCTGACCCTCGTGCTGCCGCTTGCGCCAGGCAGCCCGGTCCATCCGCTGGCCACGGCCGGCCTTTCGACCATCGGCCTGCGGATGCCGGCCGGCTTCTCCCGGAAGCTGATCGCCGCCTTCGGCGCGCCGCTCGCAGCGCCGTCGGCCAACACGTCCGGCGGGATCAGCCCGACGACCGCCGGCCACGTGGCCGCCGACATCGGCGGGAAGATCGAGCTGATCCTCGACGCGGGCGCCGCCGCGGTCGGTCTCGAGTCGACCATCGTCCGGATCGGCCGCGAGGGCGCCCGGCTGCTGCGGCCCGGCGGATTGGCGGCCGAGGAGATCGAGGCGGAACTCGGCGCTTCGCCTCCTTCGCGGCGACCACGCCTCCGCCGCCATCGAGGCGCCCGGCATGATGGCCTCGCATTACGCTCCGCGCGCGGCCGTCCGGCCCGGTGCGACGGAGGTGCTGCCGGGCGAGGCGCTGGTCCGTTTCGGCCCGGGCCGGGTGGCCGGGCAGGACGACGCGCTGGCGGTCTTCGACCTCAGCCCTTCCGGCGACCTCAGGGAAGCGGCAGCGCGGCTCTTCGACACGCTCAAGCTCGCCGACGCCTGCGGCGCGGCGACCATCGCCGTCATGCCGGTACCGCGACGCGGGCTCGGAGAGGCGATCAACGACCGGCTCGCACGGGCGGCCGCGCCCCGAGGATGACGGCGCTCCGTGCCCCGCGCCACTCGACGGGCGGGCACGGGGATTGTAAACCGTTGCCCATGACCGCAGAATCGACGCCTCTGTCCCCCGATCTCATCGCCCGTTTCTCCGCCATCGTCGGCGACCGCAACGCGCTACGGTCGGAAACCGACATCGGACCGCACCTGGAGGAGCCGCGCGGGCTCTACCACGGCCGCACGCCCCTCGTCCTGAAGCCGGGATCGGCCGAGGAGGTGTCGGCGATCCTCAAGCTCGCGACCGAGACGAAGACGCCCGTCGTCCCGCAGGGCGGCAATACCGGCCTCGTCGGCGGGCAGACCCCGCATACGGACGGCTCGGAGGTCGTCGTGGCGCTGTCGCGTCTCAACCGCATCCGGGAGGTCGACCCGGTCGGCAACGTGCTCGTGGCCGAAAGCGGCTGCGTGCTGGCCGCGATCCAGGCGGCGGCGACCGAGGCGGACCGGATGTTCCCGCTGTCGCTCGGCTCGGAGGGGTCCTGCCAGATCGGCGGCAATCTATCCTCCAATGCGGGCGGCACGGCGGTGCTCGCCTACGGCAACATGCGCCAGCTCTGTCTCGGGCTGGAGGTCGTGCTGCCGACCGGGGAAATCTGGAGCGGACTGAGGCGGCTGAAGAAGGACAACACCGGCTACGACCTGCGCGATCTCTTCATCGGCGCGGAGGGTACCCTCGGCATCGTCACCGCGGCGGTGCTGCGGCTCTTCGCCAGGCCCAAGGGGCACGAGGTCGTCTTCGCCGCCGTCGAGACGCCCGCCGACGCGCTGGCGCTGTTCCGGCTGGCGGAGGACCTCTGCGGCACCGCCCTCACCGGTTTCGAGCTGTTGCCGCGCGTGGGCGTCGAGTTCACGAGCCGCCACATCGAGAACGTGCGCGACCCGCTCGCCGAACCGCACCCGTGGTACACGCTCATCGACATCTCCTCGGGGCAGTCGCCCGAGGCGGCCCGCAGCCTCGTGGAGCACCTCTTCGAGGCGGCCAGCGACAAGGGGCTGGTGCGCGACGCGGTCGTCGCCGAGAACGAGGCCCAGAAGCACGAGCTTTGGCACATGCGCGAGGCGATGTCCTGGGCGCAGAAGCCCGAGGGCGGGTCGATCAAGCACGACGTCTCGGTGCCGGTGGCCTCGATCCCCGAGTTTCTCGACCGCGCGGGCAAGGCCGTGCTGGCGGCCGAACCGGAGGCGCGGATCGTCGCCTTCGGCCACATCGGCGACGGCAACATCCACTACAACATCTCCCAGCCCGTCGGCGCCGACAGCGCGGCCTTCCTCGCCCGCTGGAACGAGATGAACGAGATCGTTCACGGCATCGTGCTCGACATGAACGGCTCCATCTCGGCCGAGCACGGCATCGGCCAGCTGAAGCGCGACGAGCTCGCGCAGATCCGCCAGCCCATCGAAATCGACCTGATGAAGCGGATCAAGTCCGTCTTCGACCCCGCGGGAATCATGAATCCCGGCAAGGTCATATAGCCCTTTCCTGCCGTATCGATTCCGGTCGCGTGCCGTGCCGCGCGATCGCCCCCTGCCTCAAGACGGAACAGGACCGCTCGGCCCGCCGCCGGGCGGGGATGCAGGCAATTCTCCCGCAAAGCGTTCCAAGCCGCTCTAAAATTAGCGGTTTCCATTTGCTAACCATTTGCAGCGTCAGGGTTTCTTAACCGCGTCTCTTAAGTCGGCCGGAACCGTCGCCGGCGTAAGGTCCACCCATCGACAGAGAACGGATCCACCGTTCCGACGAAAAGGGTAGGCCGGCAAACCGGCTCTCAAGAGAGACAGAGGCGTCAACATGTCCAACACGCTTTTGAAGCCCATCTGGGCTGGGAACGCGCTCAGGCTTGATCCGGCCAAATTTCCACAGCAGGTGACCTATGCGCCGCGCGAGGGGACGGGAGAAATCTCCGTCACCATCGACGGGCGGGGGGCCGTCCTGCGCAAGCTGCTGCCTGCCAGCGGCCTGCCGCTTTCGATCGCCCTGCCCGCCCGCGCCTTCCTCGGCGTGGCGGCGCGCGCCATGGACCACGGCGACGGCGAGGTGACGGTTACGCTGGAACTGCATCATTCCGATCCGGAGCTCTGCGTGCCGCTGCTGGTGGCGCACGACCTGGACGACATAGCGGCCGACTGGCGGGCCTGGGCGGCGTCCTACGGGATCCCGATGCTGATGGTGGAGGCCGACGGCGTCGCGCGTCCGCTGGAGGAGCGGGTCGGACCGGTCAAGATCCGCCGCGCCAAGGCGCGCCGCAACCATGCGTTCTTCGCCGAGCGCCGCCCGCGGTTCCAGATGCGCCGGACAAGCGGCCGGCTGGGCATGCGCATGAGGATAAAGGGCCGCGACGTAACCGGCTGAGGCCGGCCCCGGGACGAAAGAGACCTCCCGATCGAACCCGGCCGTCCCTGCGGCCGGGTTCTTTCGTCGGTGCGCGGTTCAGGCGGCGAGGACGGCCAGCGCGAGGCCGGCGAAGACCAGCAGGCCGACGCGCGTGTTCGACTTGAAGAGGGCCAGGCACTGGTCCGCATCGTCGATGTCGAGCACGGCGATCTGCCAGGCCATCAGGCCGCCGCCGGCGAGGAGGCCGGCATAGGCCGGCCACGGGGCGCCGGCGGAGAGGCAGGCGAGCGCCATCAGGACGACGGCCATGCCGTAGATCCCGATCATCCAGGCCCTGGTGCGGGCGCCGAAGAGGAGCGCGGTCGACCGCACGCCGATCAGCGCGTCGTCGTCCTTGTCCTGATGGGCGTAGATCGTGTCGTAGCCGATGGTCCAGAGAATGGCGCCGGCGTAGAGGATGAGCGGTGCGGCCGAGAGGGAGCCGAAGGCGGCCGCCCAGCCCACGATCGCCCCCCAGGAAAAGGCAAGCCCGAGAAAGAATTGCGGCCAGTCGGTGAAGCGCTTGGCAAAGGGATAGATCGCCACGAAGGCGAGAGAAAAGAAGCCGAGCGCCACCGCCGTCCAGTTGAACTGCAGGAGGACGAGGAGCCCGGCGAGCGCCTGCAGCCCGATGAAGAGCTTCGCCTGCCAGCGCCGGACGCGGCCCGACGGCAGAGGGCGCGAGCGCGTGCGGGCGACCGACGCGTCGATCCGGTGGTCGACGAGATCGTTGTAGGTGCAGCCGGCGCCGCGCATGGCGACGGACCCGACCGTGAACAGCACCAGATGCCAGACGAAGCGCTCCCAGCGGAGCGTGCCGGCCGCCGCCTCGACGTCCGCCGCGAGGGCCGCCGACCACCAGCAAGGCCACATGAGAAGCTGCCAGCCGATCGGCCGGTCCCAGCGGGCGAGCTGGGCATAGGGCCACAGCGAGCGAGGCAGGGCCCGATAGACCCAGTTTCCGGAGGGCGCATCGGCCACGCGGCCGGTCGAGGCATCGGCATCGGTCATGGAGACGGTGTAGGCAGTGCCGGGCGCACAGGTCAAGCCGATTGCAACACCCCCGCGGGAAATCGCCGATCCTCCGGCGCGCCCGCGCGGGAAGGCCTTGACCCGCGCCGGGGGTCGCCGTAACCGGTCGGCGGCAGCGGCTTCCAGCAGGGGCGAAGGGCGATGAAGGTTTTTCTGATCGGGTCGGGTGGCCGCGAACACGCGCTGGCCTGGAAGCTCGTGCAGTCGCCGCTCCTGACCGGCCTGCACGCGGCGCCGGGCAACCCCGGCATCGCGCAGTTCGCGACCATCTCGGACGTCGCCGTCGAGGACCATGGGGCGGTGCTCGCCTTCTGCCGGGAACAGGCCATCGATCTCGTGGTGGTCGGCCCGGAAGCGCCGCTCGTCGCCGGCCTCGCGGACGACTTGCGGGCGGGGGGCGTCTCCGTCTTCGGACCGTCGCAGGCGGCGGCGCGGCTGGAGGGATCCAAGGGCTTCACGAAGGACCTCTGCGCGCGCTTCGGCATCCCGACCGGCGCCTATCGGCGCTTCACCGACATCGCCTCCGCCACGGCCTATGTGCTGGAGCGCGGCGCGCCGATCGTCGTCAAGGCGGACGGGCTCGCCGCCGGCAAGGGCGTCACCGTGGCGACGACGACCGACATGGCGCTGGCGGCGATCGAGGACTGCTTCGACGGGACATTCGGCGCGGCCGGGACGGAAGTGGTGGTGGAGGAGTTCCTAGAGGGCGAGGAGGCGAGCTTCTTCTGCCTTTGCGACGGCGAGACGGCGCTGCCGCTGACCACCGCGCAGGACCACAAGCGGGTCGGCGAAGGCGACACGGGCGCCAATACGGGCGGCATGGGCGCCTATTCCCCGGCGCCCGTCATGACGCCGGAGACGGTCGAGCGGACGATGCGCGACATCGTCGAGCCGACGATGCGCGGCATGGCGGAAATCGGCGCGCCCTTTTCCGGCGTGCTCTATGCCGGGCTGATGATCACCGCCGAGGGGCCCCAGCTGATCGAGTACAATGTCCGCTTCGGCGACCCGGAATGCCAGGCGATGATGTGCCGGCTGGCCGACGATCTCCTGCCGCTCCTGAAGGCTGCCGCCGACGGGCGGCTTGCCGGCAGGCAGGTTCGCTGGCGCGACGAGACCGCGCTGACCGTCGTCATGGCGGCGAACGGGTATCCGGGCTCCTACCGGAAGGGCACGCCGATCGCCGGCCTCGACGCTGCCGCCGGCGTAGAGGGCGTGGAGGTCTTCCAGGCCGGAACGGCGCGCTCCGGCGACGGGATCGTCGCCAATGGCGGCCGCGTCCTCAACGTCACCGCGCTCGGCGCGACGGTCGCGGACGCGCAGGCCCGGGCCTACGAGGCGGTCGCCCGGATCGACTGGCCGGACGGCTTCTATCGCCGCGACATCGGCTGGCGCGCCGCCCGGCGCGAGACCGCCGGCGGTTGACCGGCGCGGACTTTCGGCGCAGCGCGAAGGCGCCGCTTGAGGATTTCTCCCCAAATTACCGGTTTGTTTCGAATTTTAACGTAGGTTCATACGCGATCGTAAGAGGCGATCGCCAAGAATGCGGCCCGAACGGAGCTGAGGGAGACTAGTCATGCGTTCACTCGTTCTGCTGGCAGCGCTGCTAAGCGTGCCCGGCCCGGCCCTTGCCGGGTCCTTCACGACGATTTCAGACCGTGCCGTCGGCGCGGACAGCATCATCTCGATCGGCGTACCGGGACCGAAGGTCGCGCCGGTGCAGACCGGGCCGACGCTGGCGCCCGGCAGCGAAAAGATCCGGCTGAAGACCGTCGACGGAAAGACCAAGATCTATCGCACGGAAGCCTGGCTCGGCGGATCGCCCGTCACCTACGTGACGACGGGAACCGAAGCCGATCTCGCCGCGCTGAAGAGCGAAGGCATCGACATTGCGGACACCGGGGAACAGCTTCTCTCGCCGACCCTGAAGCCGGAGCCGGCGCAGACGCCCCAGCTCGCCGGCGTCGACCGCAACGAGACGACCGGTTCGCTCAACGGCGACGGAACGGCGACACCGCACGGCAAGCCCGGGGCGGAGCCGGCGGTCAAGCCGCTCGACGCCGACAGCCTCAAGCTCCGTCCGCTCACCAACAGCTAGAGCCTGTCCGCATTTCACGGAATCGCGGACACGCTCTATCTCTCTGTTTTTACGCGCTTCCGGACGGAAAACCGGTTTCCACTTTTCCTGGAAGCGCTCTAGTGGTGCGATCCTAACAGATGGTACCATCTGTTAGGAAAAATCGCCCCACCGGATCAATAGCTTGTGGGCTGACTTTTCCAAACGGATGGGTACCATCCGTTTGGGTCAGACCACTAGCTCACGATCCTGGAGAAGTCGGCGACGGTCAGCGTCGCCGCGCGGATCCGGGCGAGGAGCGCCAGGCGGTTCGCCCGCACGGTCTCGTCCGGGTCGTTGACGAGCACGTCCTGGAAGAAGGCGTCGATCGGCGCGCGCAGGCCGGCGAGCGCAGTCATCGCGCCGGAAAAGTCTTCGTTCCGAATCGCTTGGGCGGCTTCCTTCTCAACCCGATTCACCGCGTCGTCCAGCGCGCGTTCGGCCGTCTCGACGAACAGCGACGGGTCGACGCGACCGGAAATGCGGGTACCCTTCTTCTCCTCCGCCGACAGGATGTTTGCCGCACGCCTCGTGCCGGCGAGCAGGTCCTGGCCGGTTTGCGTGCCGAGCAGGTCCGAAAGAGCCTCGACGCGGCGGACGACGGCGAGGAGGTCGTCGGAGTCCGGCGAGATCACCGCGTCGATCAAATCGTGGCGGGCGCCCTTGTCGCGGAGATAGACCTTGAGCCGATCGTGGAAGAAGGCGAGGAGGTCGGCCAGGATCGCCGCTTCGTCCGCGCCGCCGTCCTTCCCGGCTGCGTCGGCGGGGAGCCGGACGGCGCGAAGCGGATGCAGCATTCCGGCGAGCAACGCCAGCTTCACCTCGTTCTCCAGCACCAGCCGGATCACGCCCAGCGCCGCACGGCGCAGCGCGAAGGGGTCCTTGCTGCCGGTCGGCTTCTCGTCGATCGCCCAGAAGCCGACGAGCATGTCGAGCTTGTCGGCGAGCGCGACAGCGACCGATACCGGCTCGCCCGGCACCGAGTCGGTGGGGCCGAGCGGCTTGTAGTGCTCCTCGATGGCGGCGGCGACTGCAGGGTGCTCGCCCTGCAGCTCGGCGTATTTGCGGCCCATGGCGCCCTGGAGCTCGGGAAACTCGCCGACGACCTCGCTCGTCAGGTCGGCCTTGGCGAGCACTGCCGCGCGCCTGGCAAGGGCGGGATCGGCGCCGAGGACAGGGGCGAGGTCCGCCGCCAGCCTGCGGATCCGCTCGACGCGCTGTCCCTGCGTGCCGAGCTTCGCATGGAAGGTCACGCCGAGATGGTCGAGCTTCGCCATGCGCTGGTCGAGCGGCTTCTTCAGGTCGAGCGCGAAGGTCTCGGCCGAAGCGGCGAGCCTGTCGAGATCGGGGAGGTCCGCCTGGTCGGTCTTCCAGAAGTAGAGGGCGTCGGACAGGCGCGCGCGCACCACCTTGCCGTTTCCGAGGGCGATCTCCCGGCCGCCGTCGCGGGCGGCGACGTTGGCGACGAGGACGAAGCGGCCGGAGAGCGCGCCGTCCATGCCGCGGGTGACGAAGCACTTCTGGTGCGCGCGGATGGTCAGCCGGATCACCTCGTCGGGGATCGACAGGAATTCCTCGTCGAAGGCACCCATCAGCACGACCGGCCATTCGACGAGGCCGGAGACCTCCTCGAGCAGTCCCTCGTCGGCGACCACCTCGAGCCCGGATGCGAAGGCGAGGTTCGCGGCGTCGTGGGCGATCATGTGCCGGCGGCGTTCGGGATCGATGACGACGCGGGCCTTGTCGAGCTTCTCCGCATAGTCGTCGAAGCGCCGCACGACGATCGGCCCCGGCGCGTGGAAGCGGTGTCCGTAGGTGATGTTGCCGGAGCGCACGCCGTCGATCTCGAAATCGACGACGACCGGTTCCTCCGTCTCCGGGCCGAAGGTGCAGACGATCGACTGCAGCGGGCGTACCCAGCGCAGGCTTTCCGCCCCCCTACCCTCGGTTTCGCCGTAGCGGACGCCCTTCATGCCCGATGCGGCGCCCCATCGCATCGACTTCGGCCAGGGAAAGGTGCGCACGATGCCGGGGATCGCCTCGGCGATGATCTCCTCGGCGCGGCGGCCGGGCCGTTCGATCGCCGCCACGTAGAAATCGCCCTTCTTCGGATCGGAGCGCACCTCGGCCTGGTCGATCGATTCCAGTCCCGCGGCGCGCAGGAAGCCGTCGATCGCCTTTTGCGGCGCGTCGGTGCGGGGGCCCTTGCGCTCCTCGCGGATATCGGCCGACCGCGCCGTCAGCCCGCGGACGTCCAGCGCCAGGCGGCGCGGCGTCCAGTATTCGCGCGCCGCCTCGTAGGTCAGCCCGGCATCGACCAGCGCGTCCGTGAGGAGCTTCTTCAGGTCGCCGGCAGCCTTGCGCTGCATGCGCGCCGGAATTTCCTCGGAACGAAGTTCAAGCAAGAGATCGGGCATTCTGGTCCACGCGGAAAAGAAATGAGAGGGACGTCGGCGCGGACTTAGCAAGCGCCGCCGGAAATGTCATCCCGGAGGGGGCAATTGCGCTTGGCCCGCCAGGCAACGGCGCCGCCTCCGCGGGGGTCAGGCCGCCCGAAGTGCGGCGCCGCCGGCATCCGTCAGCAGGAACGCCTCGCCGCAGGCCTTCGCGAGGTTGCGGACGCGCAGGATGTAGCCCTGCCGCTCGGTGACGGAGATCACCCCGCGAGCATCGAGCAGGTTGAAGACGTGCGAGGCCTTGATGCACTGGTCGTAGGCGGGGAACACGCAGCGGTGCAGCGCGCCCGGCCCCTCCGGCGCGCCGGCCGAAATCAGCGCCATGCACTCGGCCTCGGCCTCCTCGAAATGCCGCAGGAGAACCGAGGTGTTCGCAAGTTCGAAATTGTAGCGGGAATATTCCTGCTCGGCCTGCAGGAAGACGTCGGCATAGGTGACCTTCCGGTCGCCCTCGAGGCCGTTGAAGTTCAGGTCGTGAAAGCGGTCGACCCCTTGCACGTACATGGCGAGGCGCTCCAGACCGTAGGTCAGCTCGCCGGCGACCGGTGCGCACTCGATGCCGCAAACCTGCTGGAAATAGGTGAACTGGGAGACTTCCATCCCGTCGCACCAGCACTCCCAGCCGAGGCCCCAGGCGCCGAGCGTCGGGCTTTCCCAGTCGTCCTCGACGAAGCGGATGTCGTGGAGGAGCGGGTCGATGCCGATCGCCTCCAGCGAGCCGAGATAGAGCTCCTGCAGGTCCGGCGGCGAAGGCTTGAGGATCACCTGGTACTGGTAATAGTGCTGCAGGCGGTTCGGATTTTCGCCGTAGCGACCGTCCTTCGGCCGGCGCGAGGGCTGCACATAGGCGGCGTTCCAGGCCTTCGGCCCGAGCGCGCGCAGCGTCGTCGCCGGGTGGAAGGTGCCGGCGCCGACCTCCATGTCGTAGGGCTGGAGGATGACGCATCCGTATCGCGCCCAATAGTCCTGGAGCGTCAGGATCAGGCCCTGGAAGGACTTGCGCGGGTCGAGATAGTCCGGCAGGCGATCGGCGGGGGTCGTCATGGCTGGCGTCCGAAACGGAGGAACGCGGGCGCGCCGCCCGCACGGCGCTCAGGTGCCACGGGCGTCGCGGCGGGTCAAGCCTTCGGGGGGCGCAAGGCTCAGGCGCGGTCCTTCCTGGCGACCCGGTATTCGCCGGTGGCCGGATCCTCCACCAGGGTGCCGACGGCACCGGTCTCCGCCTCTTTCTCGGCGCGGCGGACGGCCTTGTTGACCCGGTCCGCCTCCTTGAGGAAGCTCTGGTATCCGTACCAGGCGAGTGCGCCGAAACCGGCGATCAGAATAATCTGCGGCACCACCATCATCCTTCCGAACGGCAGGTCCCGTCAGCCGTCACGGCCCTTCGAACCGCGCTGCCGGTCACAATCCGTACCGCGCCCATAGTAACCGCTCCTGCGCGGCGGCAGCAAGGCCGCCGACCACGCCTGCGGCGAAATCGGCATCGAGCGCCGGACCGCTGCCGAACGCGCCGGCGAGCGGGCGGCGGAACAGCCCGCGCGGCTGGGTGATCAGCTTCAATTCGACCTTCTCTCCATAGCGCGCCTTGAGTGCGGTGCGCATGTCGCCGAACTCGTCGACGAGGCCGAGCTCCCGTCCCCTTGCGCCGGTCCAGAACATGCCGGTGAAGAGCGAGTCGTCGTCGGCGAGCCTGTCGCCGCGCCGCTCCCGGACCATGTCGATGAAGACGCGGTGGATTTCGAGCTGGAGGGCCTTGAGGTGCTCGATGTCCTGTTCCTTCTCCGGCTGGAAGGGATCGAGCGTCGCCTTGTTCCGGCCGGCCGTGTAGACGCGGCGCTCCACGCCGATCTTCTTCAGAAGGTCGGGGAAGCCGAAACCGGCGGAAACGACGCCGATCGACCCGACGATCGAGGACGGGTCGGCGATGATCTCGTCGCCGGCAATGGCGATCATGTAGCCGCCGGAGGCGGCCACGTCCTCGACGAACATCAGCACGCGCTTGTTCTTCTCGCGGGCGAGATCGCGGATGCGCGCATAGATCAGCCGCGACTGCACCGGCGAGCCGCCCGGCGAGTTGATCGAAATCGCGACGGCGGGCGCGTGCTTGTCCGCGAAGGCCTTGGCGAGAAGCGGCGCGACGGAGGCGAGGTTGAGGTTCTGGCGGAACTGGTTGCCGCCCGACATGATCGCCCCCTGCAGGCGCACGACGGGGATGGTGACGCCTTCCCTACGGAAGCGGCGCGGAACCAGGGACTTCAAGGATGCCATCGCAGGGGCCTTTGCGGCTTCTGTCAGTGAGACCAGTTGGAAGGACCGGAAAATTCATCCAAACATGTATGTGCTGCGTCTCGAAACGCAATGGGGCGAAAGTACAAACCTTTTCGGGAGGAA
Organism: uncultured Alphaproteobacteria bacterium; assembly: GCA_963838155.1. Lineage (GTDB taxonomy): Bacteria > Pseudomonadota > Alphaproteobacteria > Rhizobiales > Rhizobiaceae > Pararhizobium_B. The sequence continues at coordinate 166,424 of CAWIQE010000036.1, read as the reverse complement.
ATCCGCCTATCGACGTCTCGGGTAGGCGCAAACGCCGTTGTTGAGATCGTCCACCAGGGCGGAGAAGCCGTGCCCCTCGCCGTCATGGAGGACGAGCGGCGGGCGCAGGGCCAGCCGGGCGCGGCTTCCCTTGACCGCGGTGACGAGGATGCGGATGGCGTCCGCGTCGGCGCGGGGGTGGAGCGGCGTCACCTCGATGCCGCCGAAGCGCCGCCCGCAGGCGGCGGCGATTTCCTGCAGCGACTGCGGCCGCGCGATCAGCGACAATTGCGCCCCGTGGCGCGCGATCGCGCCGGCGGTGCGTATCCAGCCTTCGAAGAGCCCGTCGGGCATGGCATGGGCGGCGGCCTTCAGCGCGTCGGGCGCCTTGCGGTCGCCGCCATGGTTGAACGGCGGGTTCATGACGACATGGTCGTAGGCTTCGTCCTCGAGCCCGGCGGCCTGCCTGGCCCTGCCGGCGAGCGTCACGTCGGCCTGGAGGATGCGGACGCGGGCGGCGAGACCGGCGTTTTCGGGCAGCGCCAGCGTGCGGCGGGCGAACCGCACCATGTCTTCCGACAGCTCGACGAGCGTCACGCTTATGCCGGGAACGCGCGCGGCGGCGGCGAGACCGGCCGCGCCGGCGCCGGCGCCGAGGTCGGCGAGCGCCCCTTGCGCGTCGCCGGGCACGAGCGCGGCGAGCAGCATGGCGTCGATGCCGGCGCGGTGGCCCCTGCCCTGCGGCTGGACGAGGTGGAACCGCCCGCGATGGAAGGCGTCGACCGTCTCGCCGCAAACGACCGCGGGCGCGGGGGAACCGTTCACGCCTTCCCCGGCCGGAGCTCGTCGCCGACGCCGGCATCGGTCAGGATCCGGCGAGCCTCTTCGATGCGGTCCGATTCCACCATGATCCGCCGCGGCAGCACGCCGAGGGACCCTTCCATGATCGACGTGTTCATGTCGGCGACGAAATGCCCTATGCCCGCTTCCTTCATCAGGCTCTCGACGAAGGAGATCAGGACGGCGTCGTTGGTGCGGATCAATTCCTGCATATCGGGTCCTGCATATCGAGCAAACTTCCCTTGCTTTTCCGGGGCGGCGCGGCAGCGGGGGATGCCGCCGCAGTTCGGCCGGTTTAGCCCTTGCCGCATCGTCGCTGCCTTTCTATTCTCCCCCGAACGCATTGAACAGGAGTTTAGCCCCCTTGGGTGTCGTCGTACCGCTCGAAGAGAATCAAGACCAGCAGGCGTCCGTCAAGCCGCTCGTCGACCTGACGAAAGCCGACATGGAAGAGGTCAATCGCCTGATTCTCTCCAGGGCGGGGTCTGACGTCGAGATGATACCGGAGGTGGCGAACCACCTCATATCGTCGGGCGGCAAGCGCCTGAGGCCGATGTTGACGCTCGCGGCGGCGGGGATGTTCGGCTACCGGGGCGACGCCCATGTGAAGCTCGCAATGAGCGTCGAGTTCATGCACACCGCCACGCTTCTGCACGACGACGTCGTCGACGAGAGCGACCTGAGGCGCGGCAAGTCGACGGCGCGCACGATCTGGGGGAACCAGGCGAGCGTGCTGGTCGGCGACTTCCTGCTCGGCCAGGCGTTCCGCGTGATGGTGGAGGCCGGGTCGATGGACGCGCTCGACGTGCTCTCCAACGCGGCGGCGGTCATCGCCGAGGGCGAGGTGCTGCAGCTCTCGGTCTCGAAGAACATGGAGACGACGGAAGACGAGTATCTCTCGGTCATCCGGGCCAAGACGGCCGCGCTCTTCTCGGCCGCGGCCGAAGTCGGGCCGATCATCGCCGGTGCCGGCGGGGCGGAACGCGCAGCGCTGAAATCCTACGGCACCAATCTCGGCCTGGCCTTCCAGCTCGTCGACGACGCGCTGGACTACGGCGGCCAGCAGGAGGATCTCGGCAAGAACACCGGGGACGATTTCCGCGAAGGCAAGATCACGCTGCCGGTGGTGCTCGCCTATCGCCGCGGAAACGAGGAGGAACGGGCGTTCTGGCGGTCGGCCATGGAAGAGGGCAGGACGGACGCCGAGGCCCTCGCCAGGGCGACGGCCCTGATCGCGCGGCACCGCGGCCTGAGGGACACCATCGCCTGGGCCGAGCACTACGGGAACATCGCCCGGGATGCGCTCGCCCCCTTGCGGGAATCGGCGTACAAGTCGGCATTGATCGAGGTCGTCGAATTCTGCGTCGCGCGGGTCGGCTGAAGGGTTTCGGGCCCGCGGCCGGCATCGTCGGCCACGCTCTCGGGCACAGACCGCCGCAAGGGGCGAAAATGCTTGAACACTCTGCTTCAAAAACGCCATCTTGATGTGGAAGTGCGGAACATAACAGGTCGTCGGGCCCCGTTGGCGGCGCGATCGGAAAGGCTTTTCCAGATGCAACATGAAACTCTTCGCCGGATCGTCGCGCGGATCGCGGTCGGTCTCGTCGTGGCCGCCGTTCCGCTGGCGCTGTCATCTCCGGCCGACGCCGCGGCGAAGTCGGAGGCCTTCGGCGCCATGCAGGTCGACAGTTTCGCCGGGGCGTTTCTCGCCGGCCGGGTGGCCGATGCCGACAACGACGAGGCCTCCGCCATCGACTTCTACCGCCGGGCGCTCGACTTCCAGCCCGGCAACGTGGAGGTCAAGGAACGGCTCATGGTCGCCCTCTTCATGAAGGGGGACTTCGACCGGGGCGTGACGCTTGCCGAGGAACTGAAGGACGATCCCGCCATCGACCGCATCACGGCGATCGCGCGCGGCCTCCAGGCGATCCGGACGAAGAAGTTCGACAAGGCGCAGAAGATCTTCAGCTACGGCGGCGACAACGACCTGGACCGGCTGATGAACGGCCTCCTGAAGGCGTGGGCGGATTTCGGCGCCGGCCACAGGAAGCAGGCGGTGGCGGCCGTCCAGTCGCTCGACGGGCCGCAGTGGTTCGGCATCTTCAAGTCCTACACGGTCGGCCTCATGGAGCAGGCGAGCGGACACAACGACAAGGCGCGCACCGCCTATCAGGCGGCGATCACCGATTCGGTCGGCGGAGCGACGGCTCCCGACACCTACATGCGGGCCGCGATCGCGCTCGCGGAAATGGAAGCGACCTCCGGCAACAAGAAGGCGGCGCTCGACGCGGTGGCGACGGGCGAGAAATTTTCTCCCGGCTATCCGCCGCTCGACGCGGTGCGCCAGGCGATCGAGACGAACCAGGTGCAGGAGCGGCCGGTCGGCAACGCCACCCAGGGTGCGGCGACGGTGATGTTCGCGATCGGCAGCGCGCTGAACCGCAAGGGCGCCGAGGAGGTGGTGTCGCTCTATCTCAACTTCTCCGCCGCGCTCGATCCCGCCAACCCCGCGACGCTCGTCATGCTCGGCGGCATCGCCGAATTGCTCGGGAAGCCCGAGGCGGCCATCAAGATCTACGAAGGCATCCCGAAGAATTCGCCGATGCGGCGCCTGTCCGACCTGCAGCGCGGGCTGGACCTTTCGGAGATCGGGAAGGCCGAGGAGGCGGAGAAGCAGCTCCGCGCCCTCGTCGCCATGGACACGAAGGACATGCGCTCCTATCTGGCGCTGGGCAGCGTTCTGTCGAGCGCCAAGAAATACAAGGCGATGGCCGAGGTCTACGACAACGCCGTGGAGAAGCTCGGCCGGGTTCCCCAGGCGTCCGACTGGAACATCTTCTTCCAGCGCGGCATCGCCTACGAGCGGCTGAAGGACTGGAAGAAGGCCGAGCCGAACTTCAAGAAGGCGCTCGAGCTCCAGCCCGACCAGCCGCAGGTGCTGAACTATCTCGGCTATTCGTGGATCGACCGGAACATGCACCTGCAGGAGGGGCTGACGATGGTCAAGAAGGCCGTCTCGCTCCGCCCCAACGACGGCTATATCGTCGATTCGCTCGGCTGGGCCTATTACAAGCTCGGCATGTTCGACAAGGCCGTCGGCGAGCTCGAGCATGCGGTGGAGCTAAAACCGGGCGACGCGACGATCAACGACCATCTCGGCGACGCCTACTGGCAGGTGGGGCGGAAGATCGAGGCCACCTACCAGTGGAACCGGGCGCTGACGTTCAAGCCGGACGCGGACCAGATCCCGCTGATCCGGGCCAAGATCGACAACGGGCTTCCGGCTCCGGTCAACGGCCGGCCCGTCAGCATCGAAGCGGAAATGAAGAACGGAATGCAGCCGAAGACCAAGGCGCCCGTGCCGGACAGCGACAAGAAGAGCGAGCTTGCGGTGCCGGACGCGGCGTATCGCGCCGGCCTTTCCGGTCCCGGCCTTCGAGGGATCCGAGGCGGAGACACCGGCTGACGGCGGAGGCGGCGCCATGTTGAGCGCATCATCGAGTTCGAACGCCCCGCTTGGACGCAACGACGCGTCCGCGGTGACCGCGGTGATCGAACGGGCGCCCGCCAAGATCAATCTCGCCCTCCATGTCGTCGGCCGGCGCGAGGACGGCTATCACGAGCTGCAGAGCCTCGTGACCTTCGCGAACGTCGTCGACACGGTTCGCGTGCAGCCCTCGGATCGCGACGGCCTCTGCGTGAGCGGCTTTTATGCGACGGACCTTCCGCACGACGGCGTGAACCTGGTCGAGAAGGCGCGCGACGTGCTGCGGCGCTATCTTGCCAAGATCGACGTCGACGCGCCGCCGGTCACCATCTTTCTCGAGAAGAACCTTCCGATCGCCAGCGGCATCGGCGGCGGCTCGGCCGATGCCGCCGCGACGCTGCGGGCCCTGGTGCGGCTGTGGAACGCGGCGGTGACGCCGGCGGAGCTTAACGACCTGGCGCGGTCGATCGGGGCGGACGTGCCGATGTGCCTGGCGTCGCGGCCGCTTCTGGCGGAGGGCATCGGCGAGCGGCTGCGGACGCTGGCGCCGTTTCCGACCTTCGACATGGTCGTCGTCAATCCGGGGCGGGCCGTCTCGACGCCGGAGGTCTTCCGCCGGCTGCGGGCGCCGTCCAACGCGGCACTGAAGATGCCGCGGCGCTGGGGGCAACTGAGCGACGCGGTCTCGGCGCTTTCGCAGATGCGCAACGACCTGGAGGGCGCCGCCCAGGAGATCGCCCCGGAAATCGGCCAGGCCAAGACGCTCCTGAAGGACTGCGGCGCGCTCATCGCCCGGATGTCGGGCTCGGGAGCGACCTGTTTCGGAATTTTTGCCGGCGCCGAGGCGGCCCGCGCGGCCAAGGACCGGATCCGCCGTTCCAAGCCCGGCTGGTACGCCGCCGACTGCCGGACGTTCTACGGCGTTGCAGGACATCCGGAGGGACGCCATGGCCGCGGCTGACAGGGCGGAGCGGCCGTTTATCCCGGTGGGTATCGCCGTGCTCACCGTCTCCGACACGCGCAGTCTCGCGGAGGATCGCTCGGGAGACGTGCTGGCGGCGCGGATCGAGGAGGCCGGGCACAGGCTGGTCGAGCGCGCCATCGTGCGCGACGAGCGCGAACGCATCGCCGCGACCGTGCGCGGCTGGACGGAAAATCCGGAGGTCGACGTGGTCATCACGACCGGCGGCACCGGCTTCACCGGGCGGGACGTCACGCCGGAAGCCCTGGAGCCGCTCTTCGAAAAGCGGATGGACGGGTTCTCGGCGGTCTTCCACCGGATCTCCTACGAGGCGATCGGTACCTCCACGATCCAGTCCCGGGCCACCGGCGGGGTCGTCAACGCGACGTTCGTCTTCGTGCTGCCCGGTTCTCCCGGCGCCTGCAGGGACGCCTGGGACGGCATCCTCGCACCGCAGCTCGACTATCGCCACATGCCGTGCAATTTCGTCGAGATCATGCCGCGGCTGGACGAGCACCTGAAGCGGGGCAGCTGAAGGAAGCCCGGCGGCCGCGGTCAGCCGCCGTCCGAGGGGACAATCTCGCAGGCGAGCCGCCGGGGCCGCACGCGGCGCCCCAGGAGGCTCAGCGTATCGCCCTTGCGCAACGCCGAGACCGCCTCGTCCTTGCGAATGAGAAGGCCGCAGCGCAAGCCCCGGCCGCGGATGCGGGCCAAGAGCGGCGACCGGCGATCCGACGCCGGGGACAGGCGCGCCGCACCCGCGCTCGCCGTCATGTGATCCACGAACCGCTCGATCCAGCCGGACAGGGGCCGCGCGCCCGGCTCCACGAGAAAGACCCAGTCGGACCGCGCGCGGGCGAGCGCCGCGGCGAGGTCGGTGTTTTCGAGAAAGCTGCAGCCGGCGGCGTCGGCGACCCGGGCGGAGCCGTCGGTCGACCCCCTGTCGAGCACCAGGACCTCGCGAATGAGCCCTTCCACCGCGCCGGGCACCAACGCGGCGAGCGTGCGGGCCAGGGGCTCCTCCTGATCGCGGCACTCCATCAAGACTGTGACCATGGCGAAGCTCTACAGGAATGCCGCCCGAAACGCCAGCGAGGCGCCCACCCTGATTTTTGTTCTTGCTTCGTTCTCTTGCGGGTGCTAGGAAAAAAAGTCGCCCGCGGATCGGGCGCTTTTCGGAGAGGATCATGAACCGGCGCATGGACAGCACGCAGGCGGCGCTCGCTCCCGCCAACGACGCGGAGACGGCGAACGCGCTGATCGGCGGTTCGCGCGTCGACGGCGAGCGCCGGCGCGGGCGCGGTGCCGGCATCAACATGACGGGACGGTTCGAAGTGCTCTCGCGCGAGGATTTCGACGACGGCTGGGAAACGCTCGAGGAGCTGCCGCCCTTCCGGACCGAAGTTCAGACGGAAAAGCCGCGAACCATCATCACCCGAAACTCCTCGCCCGACATCTCCTTCGACCGATCGATCAACCCCTATCGCGGCTGCGAGCATGGCTGCATCTACTGCTTCGCGCGGCCGACCCACGCCTATATGGGCCTTTCGGCGGGGCTCGATTTCGAGGCGAAGCTCTTCGCCAAGCCGGACGCGCCGCGCCTTTTGGAGCGGGAGCTTTCCAGGCCCGGCTACACGGTGCGGCCGATCGCCATCGGCACCAATACCGATCCCTACCAGCCGGTGGAACGGGAATGGCGGATCATGCGGCAGATCCTCGAGGTGCTGAGTGCCGCCAACCACCCGGTCGGCATCGTGACGAAGTCCGCGCTCGTGGCGCGCGACATCGACATCCTCGCGCCGATGGCCGAACGGGGGCTGGCGAGGGTGGCCGTCTCGGTGACGACGCTCGACCGAAAGCTCGCCCGCGCCATGGAGCCGCGCGCGGCCACGCCGCCCAAGCGACTCGAGACGATCCGCGCGCTGTCGGAGGCCGGCATTCCGACGGGCGTGATGGCCGCCCCTGTCATTCCCGGGCTGAACGACCACGAGATCGAGCGCATCCTCGATTCGGCCCGGGCGGCGGGCGCCGGACAGGCCGGCTACGTTCTGCTCCGGCTGCCGCACGAGGTCAGCCCGCTGTTCCGCGACTGGCTGCTTCGCAACTATCCGGACCGGTACAGGCACGTGATGTCGCTGGTGCGCTCGATGCGCGGCGGCAAGGACTACGACGCGGAATTCGGCAAGCGGATGCGTGGCGCCGGACCCTACGCATGGCAGCTCGGGCGGCGCTTCCAGATGGCGGCGAAGCGTCTCGGCCTGAATTCCGGCCGCAAGGCGCTGCGCACCGACCTGTTCGTGCCGCCGGCCGGTGCGGGCATGCAGCTTTCGCTGCTGTAGGACGATTCCAGGGACAGCGAGAGCCGCCTGGAATTGTCGAGAAACGAAGCGTTGGAGCGCGTCCGCCATTCCGTTGAGGCGGGTGTGCTCCGCGGCCCCTCCCGGCGACACGACCGCATGCGGCATCGCCGCCTCGAGGGGCCGCACCCCCGGTCCTCCCTTTCGCCCCCGGGGAGGGCCTTGCCGGGAATCGGTCCGGCGTGCGAGATAGATGTGTCATGTCTCGCAGCTCGACCGATTCTCTCCCATTCGACGACCCGTTGCCGGCCCCGGACTTCGCGTTCGAGGGACGGGCCCGGGCGGAGGGGCGCTGGCCCGTCGCCGGGCTCGACGAGGTGGGCCGCGGTCCCCTGGCCGGACCGGTCGTCGCCGCCGCGGTCATTCTCGATCCCGAGCGCATTCCAGACGGGCTCGACGATTCCAAGAAGCTGTCCTGCGAGGTGCGCGAGGCGCTCTGCATCGAGATCATGGCGACCGCCCATGTGGCCGTCGCCTCGTCGTCGGCACGGCGCATCGACGGCACGGACATCCGCAAGGCCAGCCTCGACGCCATGCGCCGTGCCCTCGCCGCCCTCCCCGTGGCCCCGGCACATGTGCTGGTCGACGGGCGCGATCTGCCGGACGGCCTCACCTGCCGCGCCGAGGCCATCGTCAAGGGCGACGCGCGGTGCCTCTCCATCGCCGCGGCGTCCATCGTCGCCAAGGTGACCCGCGACCGCATGATGCAGCGCGCGCACCCGCTTTTCCCGGGCTACGGTTTCGACAGTCACGTCGGCTATGCCACCCGGGTGCACCGGGCGGCGATCGCGCGGATCGGCCCCTGTCCGCTGCATCGGCTGTCGTTCCGGCCGCTGAGGGAGCTTCAGGTGACCGTCGTCGACATCGACGAGGTATAGGGTGCAACGGGGCTTCGGGGCTCAACCGCAAATGCGAGAGGCGGTCTCCGGCGCCCGACATGGCGGGGCCGGACGAGGATCGCCCGGTCCTTGCCCCTGGAAGCGAAATGTCGAGGCTTTGCGCTCCCCCAAACGCTCCCCCGGAAACGCGAAATGCCGGGGCGTTGCCCCGGCATCCGGACGTCGTGGCGGTCCGCTGAGGACCGTCAGTTCATGCGGGTCTTCAGTTCGTCGATCGAACTCTTGAAGAGCGCGTTCACGGTCTTGGCGTCGGTCTTGTCCGCGAGGAGCCGACCGGCGGCGGCAATCGCAAGGTCCACCGCGGAGGACCGGACCTCGTTGGCGGCGTCGGTCTCGGCCTGGCGGATCTTCTGTTCGGCGATCTGCTGGCGACGGGCGACATATTCCTCGGCCTTCGCCTTGGCTTCCTCGAGGAAGGTCGCGGCATCGCGTTCCGCGGCCTTGCGAATTTCGACGGCCTCGTTCTCCGCTTCCTTGCGCTTGCGCTCGTAGTCGGCCAGCACGCCCTGTGCTTCCTCGCGAAGCCGCCGCGCCTCGTCGAGCTCCTTGCGGATGTCGTCGGCCCGCTTGTCGAGCTGCTGTCCGAGCCAGCCCGGCATCTTGATGTAGACCATCAGGGCCAGGAACAGGATGAGCGCGACAAAGGCCCAGAATGTATTGTCCATCTCTGGCGCTCCCTATTTGCCGGCCGCGGCGATGGCCTTCGCGGCCTCCGCCTTGGTGACGGTCGAACCGATGAGTTCCTGGACGATCGCCTGGCTCACCTCTTCCGCGACGGTGCCGATCTGGGCAAGCGCCTCGGACTTGATGCGCGCGATGTCCTTCTCGGCCTCGGCGGTCTTGCGGGCCAGTTCGTCCTCGACTTCCGCGCGCTGCGCCTCGGCCTCCTGCTTGGCCTTGTCGTGCGCCTCCTGGGCGATCGCCTGTGCCTTGCGGTGCGCCTCGGCCAGTTCCTGCTCGTAGGCGGCGAAGGCGGCGTCGGCCTCGTCCTTCAGCCGGCCGGCCTCGTCCAGATCGTTGGCGATCCGGTCGCGGCGGGTCTCCAGGACGCCGCCGATGCGCGGCAGAAGCGTCTTTTCGACGAAGTAGTAGAAGATGACGAAGCTGATCGCGAGCCACAGCAGCTGCGAGGGAAAGAGCTGCGCGTCGAACGGCGGAAAATGGGGCTTCTCGCCGGCCGGCGCCGCACCCGTTTCGGTGTGCGTTCCGTGCGTCGGATCGGACTGGGCGTACGCCGCTGTCACGAACATCATGCGTCTCCAAATGCCAATGGCGAGGACGCCGGACGGGCGTCCATCACCCTAGGGGCCGCGCCGCCTGCGGGCGACGCGGCCGACAAGGTCACCAGCCGAAGGGCTCAGACGGCGAAGAGGAGCAGGAGCGCGATCAGCAGCGAGAAGATGCCGAGCGCCTCGGTGATGGCGAAGCCGAAGATGAGGCGGCCGAACTGGCCGGCGGCTGCCGACGGGTTGCGAAGCGACCCTTCGAGGTAGCGGCCGAAGATGTGGCCGAGGCCGACGCCCGCACCGCCCATGCCGATGCATGCGAGACCTGCGCCGATGTACTTTGCTGCTTCCGGATCCATGTCTTGCTCCTTTGAAATTCGGAATTTGCGGCTGATGACTGGCGGCCCCGCGGGCCGCCGGACTGTTTTGCGCCCCGCCTAGTGGGACGGATGAAGCGCGTCGTTGAGATAGAGGCACGTCAGGATCGCGAACACGTAGGCCTGCAGCGCCGCCATCAGGAATTCGAGACCGGTCAGCGCGACGGTCAGCGCCAACGGGATGAGCGCGCCGATCGTGCCGAGGAAACCGAGGCCCGTCAGCGTATAGACGAAGCCGGCGAAGACCTTCAGCGAGATGTGGCCCGCAAGCATGTTGCCGAAAAGTCGGATCGAGAGGCTGATCGGACGCGACAGGAACGACAGGATCTCGATCGGCACGACCATAAAAAGCAGCAGCCACGGCACGCCTTCCGGCACGAACAGCTTGAAGAAGTGAAGTCCGTGAAAGCGCAAGCCGTTGTAGACGACCATGCCGATCACGAAGAGCGCCAGGGCCCCGGTGACGATCAGCTGCGAGGTGATCGTGTAGAAATAGGGGAACATGCCCAGGAGATTGCCGAGCAGCAGGAAGCAGAACAGCGTGAAGACGAAGGGGAAGAAGCGCATGGCCTCGCTGCCCGCCGAATTGCGCACCATGTTTCCGGTGAACTCGTAGAACATCTCCGTCACCGATTGCGAGCGCGTCGGAACGAGGCCGCGGTTGCCGGTGCTGAAGTAGAAGAACGCCCCGCCGATCAGTGCCGAAAGCACCATGAAGAGCGACGCGTTGGTAAAGGAGAAATCCAGTCCGCCCACATTGATCGGGACGATGTGAAAGATGTTGAACTGGTGGATCGGATCGGTTGGACTGTGTTCCACGCCGCGCTCTCTGCTCGTTTGCACCGCCGGTCCGGCAGCTGGTTAAACCCCTTCAACCGCCGTTCGGGCGGTCCGTCCCGTCTTTCCGGCCTCGCCCCTTCCCCCAGACACGCGGCTGGGCAACCATGCCCGCCGTGCGCATGACGTTCAGCACGCCGGCACAGAACCCGAGAAGCAGGAAGACGATCATGCCCCACGGCTTCGTGCCGAGGAAGTGGTCCAGACCGAAGCCGATCCCGAACCCCACGGCGACAGCGCCGATGAATTCGCTCGACAACGTCAGCGCCTGGGCATAGGCGGAACTCTCGCTCGCCCTGCCCTCGGAACGACCCGGTACCGGCTTCCTGGCTGCGATCGCAGCATCAAGACGCCGCCGGCGTTCTTCCAGACCCTCTCCCTCGCCGTCCGGCCCGCCCCGACCGTCTCCGCCCCCGGCGGAACCACCCTTCTGCGCCTTCTCGTTCATGATATCGCGCATCCAAGCGTTTCGGTCACGGCAAATTCGGCCGTCTCGAAGTCGGCTGCAACATAATTTTACGTCCCCGCATAGTCAAGGCGGGGACGAACTTCTCGGCTTCTCAATTTATTGTTTTGAAATCAACACCTTAAGAATATCGAGGCCATCCGGCTGCGATATGGCGGGAATCGGCGGGACGTCGGGCGCGCCGATGCCGCCTGCGCGGCCTGCGTCAGTTCCAGCCGCCATTGTGGGTTTCGTAGAAGACATGGCGGCCGATGCGGTCGACCTTCTTCATGTTGCGCGCCCAACGGGGGTGGACATAGACCGCGTGGTAGTGCGTGGAGGAACCGATGTCGTCCAGCCAGATGCGGCCGGCACTCACCGCCATGGCGACCTTTTCCGCGATCTGCCAGTGTTCCTTGTCGGCGATGCGCTCGCGCACGCCGTCGCAGGCGAAGGAGAACTGGCAGCGGTTGCGCCAGTCCTCGTTCTGGTAGACGACGCCGCAGACGGTGGCCGGATAGGCCGGGTTGCGGACGCGGTTGAGAACGACCTGCGCGACCGCGGCCTGACCCTTCACGGGCTCGCCGCGCGCCTCGAAATAGACCGCCGCGGCGAGGCAGCGCTGTTCGGCGGCGGAGAATGTGGAGGCCGGCAGGGCCGTCGCCACCCAGGCGTGGTCCGGGTCGTCGGTCGGCGCCGGGGGGATGAACCGGCCCTGCCGGTCGTCGTTCTTGAGGATCGAGGCGAAGGGCGAGGTGCGCGAATAGTCCGTCGCCTGCTCCGCATAGGCGGTGGCCAGGATGTCCGGCCGCTGATTGTTGACGAGGCCGGCGAGCATGGCCGCCACGCCCGTCGTCGGCCGGGGCTTCAGGCGATAGAAGGCGCTGGCGATCTCGACTTCCCTGCCGCCGATCCGGGACCGGACGAAGGCCATCCGCCGGCCGGCGGCGCTTCCGTCGTCGAGCCTGGAGGTCTTCCTGCCGAAGATGGTGCCGGCCTGGAATTCCTGCGGCGGCTGGATGGGGGCCACGGCGAGCACCCGCCCCTTCTTGAGGCCGCGCGTCACGCGTTCCTCGTCGGGCGTGGACGGTCCGGAAACGCCGATCTTGCCCTGGAAGGCGATTCGCCGGCCGTCGGGCAGCACGATGCCGGCAGAGGGCGCGACGGACCCCGTGAGGATCGGCTCGCTGAACGGCATTTCGGCGGTCTGGACGGAGCCGGCCGGCGCCGTCGTCAGATGGGCGTCCCAACGCACGCGGCCGCTGTCACGCCCGGAGACCAGGCTGCCGACGTCGGAATAGGCGACGACGGACGGAAAGGCGAAGAAGGCGGCCATGCCGAGCACCACCGGGGCATGCCAAGCCCCCCCAACGAATGCGCGATCGCGACGCCGCCAGTAACGCAAACCTCGAACTCCGGTAAGTAACCCAACCGGGCTCAATCTCATCCATTAACCTTGATGAAGGGTTAATCGCAGGAGATAGACGGGCCGAAGACGTGCTGTTTCGGGGCGGTGCGCCGGGCCTTGCGATCCAACGGCGGTGGCGCGAGGAGCTAGTAGATCCGGCGCTTCTTCTTCGGCGCGTAGGGGTTCTCGCCCTTGCGATAGGCGATTCGGATCGGGACGCCGGGGAGGTCGAAGTCGGCGCGCAGGCCGTTGACGAGGTAGCGGGTGTAGGAGGCCGGCAGCGCCTCGGGCCGCGTGCAGGAAATGACGAAGCCGGGCGGGCGGGCCTTGATCTGCGTCATGTATTTGAGCTTCAGGCGCCGGCCTGCAACCGCCGGGGGCGGATGCTGGGCCTGCGTCGCCTCCAGCCAGCGGTTGAGCTTCGCCGTGGAGATGCGGCGGTTCCAGACGCGGTGCACCTCCTCGACCGCCTGCATGAGGCGGTTCAGCCCCTCGCCCGTGAGGCCGGCGACGGGAACCGCGCGAATGCCGCGCACCTGGGGGAGAAGCCGCTCGGTCTTCTCGCGCAGCTCGGAGAGGGCCGCCTGGCGGTCCTCGATCATGTCCCATTTGTTGAAGGCGATGACCGCCGCGCGCCCTTCCCGCACGACGAGGTCGGCGATCTGCAGGTCCTGCTTCTCGAAGGGAATCGTCGCGTCCAGCACCACGACCACGACCTCGGCGAAGCGGATGGCGCGCAGGGCGTCGGCCACCGACAGCTTCTCCAGCTTCTCCTGGACGCGCGCCTTGCGGCGGAGGCCGGCGGTGTCGAACATCTTGATCCGGCGGCCTTTCCAGTCGAGCTCCACCGAGATGGAATCCCGCGTGATCCCGGCTTCCGGTCCGGTCAAGAGCCGCTCCTCGCCGAGCAGCCGGTTGATCAGCGTCGACTTTCCGGCGTTCGGGCGCCCGACGATCGCCACGCGCACGGGTTTGGTGGCGTCGTAGGCGGGTTCCGCGTCGTCGCCGCCGGCCTCGACCGCGGAGACGTCGACATCGGTGACCGCCTCGTCGACCGCCGGCGGGAAGGCCCGCTCCTCGCCGATCGCCGCGACGATGGCGTCGCGCAGGTCCAGCAGGCCTTCGCCGTGTTCGGCCGAAATCGGGCACGGTTCGCCGAGGCCGAGGGCGTAGGCGTCGTAGAGGCCGGACTCGGCGCCGCGCGCCTCGGCCTTGTTGGCGACGAGCACGACCGGCCGGCCACGCTTGCGCAGCACCTCTGCGAGCGTGACGTCGAGCGGCGTCAGCCCGCTCTTGGCGTCGATCAGGAAGAGCGTCAGGTCGGCCTCGTCGATGGCGCGCTCCGTCTGGGCGCGCATGCGGCCTTCGAGCGTCTCGGGCCCGCTCTCTTCCAGACCGGCCGTGTCGACGACCTGGAAGGTGAGGTCGACGAGGCGCGCATCGCCCGGCCTGCGGTCGCGGGTCACGCCCGGCGTGTCGTCGACGAGCGCCAGCTTGCGGCCCGCAAGGCGGTTGAAGAGCGTCGACTTGCCGACATTCGGTCGTCCGACGATGGCGACGGTGAAGCTCATGAGCCTATTCCTAGAGAGCCCGTCCGCGCTTCACGGAAAAGCGGGCATGTCCTATCCCATTGTTTTTACGCGCTCCCGGACGGAAAACCGGATGCGGACGGAGCGGTCAGGACGACTTTTCAGGCTTGTCGCCCGCCTGTATCAGGTCGAGCATCATGTGCGCCTCGCTGGCGATGCTGCCGGGCGCCTCGTTGTCGGCGACGATTTCCTCGAACCACTTCTTCGCGTTCTTCGTGTCGCCCGCCTTCCATGCCGAGAGTCCGAGCGCCTCGCGGGCGGAATGGCGGAAGGGATCGTCGGCGCTGGCGAGAGGCTGCACCTGATCGGCGACGTTGCCGTAGGTGCCGTGGTCGACCAGCAGGAAGCCGGCGCGGATGCGCGCGGCATCGCGCACGGCGAGCGGCACGGTGTCGTCGGCGCCGATCGCCTTGAAGGCGTCGATCGCCTGTTGGCTCTTGCCCTCGTTCGCGAGGATGCTGGCGGCGCGCATCCGGGCGAGATCGGGGTAGTCGCCGGTCCCGTCCTTGGCGATCGCGTCGAGGGCCTTGAGCGCCTCGTCGGGCTTCTTGTCGGCGAGTTGGAGCGCGGCCAGGAACTTGTCGCCGGAGCGGGCGGCGCGCTGGCCCTGCCAGTAGTCGAAGCCGACATAGGCGGCCGTTCCGACGACGAGCAGCACGACGAGGGCGATCAGGAAGACGCCGAAGCGCTCCCAGAGCTGCTTGAACCGTTCGTTGCGCAGGTCCTCGCTGACCTCGCGGAAGAAGCTCTCGTCATGTGCCATTCACGATTGTCCCGGGACGCTGTCGTCCCTTTCTGCCTGAAGGAAGTTGCGGCCTTCTAGCGGATTTTGCGCCCGATGTAAGGTCCCGTGCGCCAAAAAGCGGGAGAATCGCTCCCGGCGGCTGCTGCGGCATGCAGCGGGAGCCTTGCCAAGCGCGGCTCCGCCGTGCCATCGCACGGACATCGCCACCCGGACCGAGAGCAAAAGCATGATACGGCACATCGTCTTCTTCAGCGCGCGCGACAAGGCGGATATCGACGGAATCGTCGAGGGCCTGTCCGTCCTGGCGAAGATCCCGCATTCGCTGCATTTCGAAATCAGCCGCAACATGCGCGCCGACCGCATTTCGAACGACATCGACGTCGTCGTCTACGGGGAATTCGCCGACGAGGAGGCCCTCGCGGCCTTCAAGGACCACCCGCTCTACCAGCAATCGACCGCCACCGTGCGGCCGCTGCGGGAGCTGCGATTCGCGGCCGACTACGACACGCAGGCCGTCGCCGCCTCCTCGGGACCCGGTCGCGGACCTCACGTGAAGGGCTGAACCCCGATCAGCCAGTAGTGCAGCTTCCACACGAAGAGTCCGTACAGGACGAGGCCGACGACGACGGCGATGGCGTCGTATCTGTAGGAAACGAAGACCGGGTCGTGCGTGATCCCCGCCCTGAGGCGCCGCTTCTCGGAGATGCGATCGGCGACCGCCCAGAGGAGGAAGCTGCCGAAGAGGACGATGGAGGCGAGGTCGCCATTGACGAGGAGATGGGCGAAGGCCCAGATCTTCACCGCCACCAGCATCGGATGCTTCAGCCGCGACCGGATCCAGCCCGCCGGCATGTGAAAGCTCGCCAGCACGATGAAGGCTATCAGCATCAGGGTCGCGGTGACGTGCACCATGGCGAAGGTGGTGACGTAGTAGACGGGCGCCGTCTGGTGCGCGAGGTGATAGCCCCAGACGATCAGGACGAAGCCGACGAGGGACACCGCCGAATAGATGCCCCGCCACGCCCGGTCGCCGTAGTCGCCGATCATGCGCATGCGCGCGTCG
The DNA here is from genome assembly GCA_963838155.1 of uncultured Alphaproteobacteria bacterium. Taxonomy (GTDB): domain Bacteria; phylum Pseudomonadota; class Alphaproteobacteria; order Rhizobiales; family Rhizobiaceae; genus Pararhizobium_B. The sequence continues at coordinate 150,211 of CAWIQE010000036.1, read as the reverse complement.
GGCGCGACAATGCGCGCGGAGTGAATGCCGAGGAACAGCACCAGCCCCAAGATAAGAACGAACCAACCCATGCCGCTAACGTCTCCCTCCGGTCATCAGGTGCGGACCATAGAGCAAGTCCAGGAAAAGTGGAAACCCGGTTTTCCGTCCGGACTTGCGGGGAAGAAATCCGCAAGTCCAGGAAAAGTGGAAACCCGGTTTTCCGTCCGGAGTTGCCCCCGGGGCTTGCCCCTCCCGACGCCGCGCTTATGATTTCGGGCATGTCGATCGATCTCGATAAGGCCCGGGAGCGGCTCGCGGCGCGGCGCGCCGAGCTCGAAGCGCTGTCGGAACTGTCCGCCGAGGCGCGCGCCACCGTCATGCTGGACCAGCAGGCCGTGGGGCGGCTGTCGCGCATGGACTCCATGCAGCAGCAGGCGATGGCGGCCGCGCAGGAACGCCGCCGCCGGCACGATCTCGCCCGCATCGACATGGCCGAACGGCGGCTGCGGTCGGGCGACTACGGCCATTGCACGGAATGCGACGCCGAAATCCCCGACGGCCGGCTTGCGATCGACCCGATGGCGGAACGGTGCGTGCGCTGCGCGTCCTGAGGCCTGGAGCCTGTCCGCGCTTCACGGAACCCCGGACGGAAAACCGGTTTCAGCGCTCGAAGTGGTGGGCCGGCTTGCCGCCGGGCTCGCCGGGTTCCGGATCCAGCGCCGGCACCGCGTATTCGCCCTTGCCTGCCAGGTAGTCGCGGTCGTAGCGCGACAGCTCGCGCCCCTTGAAGACCGCCTCGAAGGAGCGCAGGCGCTTGTAGATCGACATCAGCTCGACGATCGTCGTCCACGAGTTGACGAGGAACTGGAAGGAATTCGACACCTGCCCGAAGGCGGTGAGGATCTGCTGCCAGATGCCCATGGTGATCTTGCCGGCGACGATGGTCGGGATCAGGATCAGGTTGGCGTAGATGTTGTCGGCCTGCAGGTAGAGCCCGCGCGCGACGTTGAAGTACATGTAGTGGAAATAGAGCCGGAAATAGTTGTGCCGAACGTTCGAGAAGAGCTGGGACACCGTCATCGGCTGGGCACGGTCCTCCCGGTCCTCGCCATAGACGAGTTCCTTGCGGTAGGCGGCCTCGACGAGCTGGTTCTGGAACTCCAGGCCCGGCAGCTTCATCCCGACGACGGCCAGGAGGACCGTTCCGAAGAGCGCCCAGAAGATGAGCGCGGTGAAGAGAGGCTCCGGGATGTGCCCGACGAGCGGCAGGACGGTGACGTATTTCGACAGCTCCCACAGCACCGGAAGGAAGGCGACGAGCGTCATGATCGAGGAGACGATGGAGACGCCCAGCCCCTCGACGATGCCCGCGAAGCGCATCGTGTCCTCCTGGACGCGCTGGGAAGCGCCCTCGATGTAGCGCACGCTCTGCCAGCGGGACATGTAGTAGTTGTTCATCGCCGTGCGCCAGCGGAAGACGTAGTGGCTGACGAAGAACCGCGTGACGACGTAGACGAACATCGAGACCATCGCGATCTCGGCGAAAATGAGGATCAGCGAATAGAGATCCCAGGCGCTCACCTTGCCGCTGCCGCTCAGCGCCTGCTGGAAATCGTCGAAGAACGGCCGGCGCCAGTTGTTGATGGCGACCGACACCTGGACGTCGAAATAGGTGGTGAAGAGGATGAAGGCCGAGCCGAGGATCGACCACCACTGCCAGGGATGCGGCGAATAGAGGAACCAGAAGGCGGTGAACAGGCCGACCCAGATGGCGAAGAAGAGGTAGAACCAGAGGAAGGACTGCGAATAGAAGTAATGAAGGCCGACGATCGGCTCACCCGACGTGTCGAAGCGGAATCCCAGGGACGTTCCGATCGAACCGCCGATCGTGTACCAGACGAGAATGCCGAGCGCGGTCCACGCGAGCACCGAAGAGAAGAAGAGCTTCGGCCTGGGAAAGAAGGATTCGAACACGGAGAGTCATCCTGTCGGTGGCTTGGAGCCGGCAGGGTGCGTCGGGACCGCTGCCGCATGGTGCGGGTCCCCACGTGCCGGTACGCCGTCCTGCCTGTCGGATTCCACCATGGCTGGAGCCATGACGGCGGCGAGCGCCAATTGCAAGTTACGTTTTCGCAATCCGGCCGGCCGGCCCGCAATCGCTCGGAACGCGTCAGGCACTCCTATATGCGACGGACCGTGAGAATGATAGTGGCCGACATGAGAAGCCCCAGCGCGGCCGCGAGGCTGGCGAGCGTGAAGGAGCCGGACCAGTCGGCGAGGTAGCCGGCGACGATCGGACCGACGATCTGGCCGATCCCGAAGGCCGCCGTCATCACGGCCAGCGCCCTGCGCGGGCTCTCCGGCGCGAGGGTGCGGCCGATCTGGAGACCGTAGGCGGTGACCATGACGAAGGTCGCGCCGAGCAGCACGCCGCCGACCAGCGGGCCGGCAGGCAGCGGCACGAGCACGCTCGCGGCCACCCCCGCCGCCTCGACGATGCAGCCGGTCGTGAAGGTGCGGGCCAGGCCGATGCGGCGGCCGGCCGGTGCCCACATGGCGACCGAGGGGGCGGCGGCGAGGCCGGTCACGCACCAGACGAGCGCTTCGGACGTCACCCCGCCCCCGGCGTCGCGCACGATGGCGACGAGGAACGTGGCGGTGATCACGTAGCCGAAGCCGAAGATACCGTAGGCGAGCGTGGTGGCGATAAGGTCACGCGTCCAGATGAGCGGCGGTTCGCGGCGCTCCGCCCCGCTCGACGCCGGCCCCGACGGCAGCCAGCGCAGGACGACGAGAAGGCCGAGCGTGGAGAGCACGAAGCAGCCGTACCAGCCGCCGCGCCATCCCGCACCGAGCAGCGTGAGGAGGCCGATCAGGACCGAGGAGACGGCGATGCCGGTTCCGACGCCGCCGAAATGGACCGACTGGACGTGGGACTTGCCGGCGGCGATGCCGTGGCTGAGGACGATCGCGGTCGTGAAGACCATGACGAAGGCGCTGGCCGCCCCGGCGAGGAAGCGGACGGCGAGGAAGACCGGCATGGAGGTGGTGAGCGGCATCGCGAGGAGGAGCAGCGCCGTGGCGGCGACGGAGCCGACGGCGACCTTCCGCTCGGCGCCGGCGGCCCAGCCATAGCCGGCGACGACGGCGCCCACGAGGTAGCCGAGATAGTTGGCGGAGGCGATCCAGCCCGCTTCGGAGGCCGAAAGGCCGAGGCCGTCCATCATGCCGGGCAGGATCAGCGTGTAGGAGAAGCGCCCGAGCCCCATGGCGACGGCCATGGCTATGCTGCCCGCGACCGCGATGCCGGTGAGCGGCGGGACGAACCTCGGGACGTCGGCGTCGGCTTTGCTCATTTCGGCCGTATCGCACCGGCTTGCCGGCAAGGCAAGCCTGGCAGGCGCATGACAGACCGCCGCCGCAAGCAGGGCTAGTGGTGCGATCCTAACAGATGGCACCATCTGTTAGGAAAAATCGCCCCACCAGATCAATAGCTTGTGGGCTGACTTTTCCAAACGGATGGGTACCATCCGTTTGGGTCAGACCACTAGCCGCCCGAAAGCGTCCGCCGCACGGCGCTCTGCCATCCGCGCACCCTCAGCGTGCGCGTCCTGGCGTCCATGGCGGGTTCGAAGCGCCTGTCGCGCGACCAGGAGCGGGCGAACTCGTCGCGGCCCGGCCAGACGCCGGCGCGCTGACCGGCGAGCCAGGCGGCACCGAGCGCCGTGGTCTCGAGGATCGTCGGCCGGTCGACCGGAGCGTCGAGGATGTCGGCGAGGCGCTGCATCGTCCAGTCGGAGGCCACCATGCCGCCGTCGACCCTGAGGACCGTGTCGGTCTCGCCGGTGCGCCAGTCCCTGTGCATGGCGTCCAGGAGGTCGCGCGTCTGGAAGCAGACCGATTCGAGGGCGGCGCGGGCGAATTCGGCCGGGCCGGTGTTGCGGGTCAGGCCGTAGATCGCGCCGCGCGCGCCGGCGTCCCAGTGGGGCGCGCCGAGGCCGGTGAAGGCGGGCACGAGGAAGACCTCCTGCCCGTCGTCGGCCGCGGCCGCAAGCCTGCCGCTCTCCTCGGCCTGCTCGATGAGGCCGAGACCGTCGCGCAGCCACTGGACGGCGGCGCCGGCGATGAAGATCGAGCCTTCGAGCGCATAGGTGGTCTCGCCGTCGAGGCGGTAGGCGATGGTCGTCAGGAGCCGGTTTTTCGAGCGCACGATGTCGGCGCCCGTGTTCAAGAGCGCGAAGCAGCCGGTGCCGTAGGTCGACTTGAACATGCCGGGCTCGAAGCAGGCCTGGCCGATGGTCGCCGCCTGCTGGTCGCCGGCCACCCCGAGGATCGGAACCTCGGCGCCCAGGACCGACCGGTCGGTGACGCCGAAATCGGCGGCGCAGTCGTGCACCTCGGGCAGCATGGCCGCGGGAACGCGCAGGATTTCGAGCAGGTCCGGATCCCAGGCGTTGTCGGCGATGTTGTACATCAGCGTGCGCGAGGCGTTGGTCGCGTCGGTGACGAAGGAGCGCCCGCCGGTCAGCTTCCAGATCAGCCAGGTGTCGATGGTGCCGAAGCACAGTTCGCCCTTGGCGGCGCGGGCGCGGGCGCCTTTGACGTTGGCGAGCATCCAGGAGAGCTTTGTGCCGGAGAAATAGGGATCGACGATCAGGCCGGTCTTGCGGACGAAGGTCTTTTCGAGCCCCTGCTTCCGAAGCTTCGCGCAGTAGTTGGCCGTTCGCCTGTCCTGCCAGACGATCGCCGGATGGATCGGCTTTCCGGTCTCGCGCTCCCACACGACCACGGTCTCGCGCTGGTTGGTGATGCCGACGGCGGCGAGGTCGCCTGCCTCGATCCCCGCCTTTTCGAGCGCGACGCGAATGGTCGAAAGGACCGATTGCCAGATCTCCTCCGGATCGTGCTCGACCCAGCCGGACTTCGGAAAGTGCTGGGCGAACTCCTGCTGGCCGACGCCGGCCACCCGCATTTGGCCGTCGAACACGATGGCCCGGCTGGACGTCGTTCCCTGATCGATCGCCAGTACATAGCCGGCCATTGTCACCTCCCCTGCAGCACGTTCCCTCGAAAAACGAATAGGTGCGACAGGGCGCGGCCAAACACAAGCCCCGGACGCCGTTTATCCGGCAGACGGGCGGCGGGGCCGGGGCGCGGCAAACCGCCATCCCGTCATGACAAGTTCGCGGATGCGAACTATGTATTGCATTGCAAAAAATCGATGGCCGGCCCGCAGGAGGATCAACCGGATGAATGAAAAGCAGGCGAACAGGACCGTGGTCGTCACCGGCTCGACGAGCGGCATCGGGCTCGGGATCGCGAGCGCCTTCGCGCGCGAGAACCACGATGTCGTCATCAACGGATTCGGGGACAAGGCGGAGATCGAGCGGACGTGCGGCAGGCTGCGGGATCTCGGCGGCGGCAGGATACTCCACCATCCGGCGGACATGACGAAGCCCGCCGAGATCGCCGACCTCATCGCCACCGCCGAGGCGGAATTCGGCGGCGTCGACGTGCTCGTCAACAACGCCGGCATCCAGCATGTGGAAAAGATCGAGACCTTCCCGGCGGACAAATGGGACGCGATCATCGCGATCAACCTGTCGTCGAGCTTCCATACGATCCGCGCGGTCGTTCCCGGCATGAAGACCCGCGGGCACGGCCGGATCATCAACATCGCCTCGGCGCACGCTCTCGTCGCGTCCCCCTTCAAGTCGGCCTATGTCGCCGCGAAGCACGGCGTTCTCGGCCTGACCAAGACGGTGGCGCTTGAGGTGGCCGAGCACGGCATCACGGTCAACGCGATCTGCCCCGGCTACGTGCTGACGCCGCTCGTCGAACGCCAGATTCCGGACACGGCCCGGGAGCGTGGCATGACGGAGGAAGAGGTCAAGACGAAGGTGATCCTGGAAGCCCAGCCGACCAAGCAGTTCGTCACGGTCGAGGACATCGCCGCCTATGCGCTGTTCCTCGCGAGCGAAGCCGGCCGGTCCGTCACGGGGGCCGCCGTCACCATCGACGGCGGGTGGACCGCCAAATAGAGACGGCTCGGTCAGGTCGTCGCGGAGAGGGCCCGGCGGATTTCCAGGACGAGACGCGCCGCGGCGACGCCGGGCGGGCCCGAATTGTCGATGGTCACGGTCCCGGCGGGAAGTTCGGCAAGCCCGCCGTCGGCGGCGCGCCGCATTCGCTCCAGGATCGCCCGGCCGCTCTCCCGCCCGCGCGCGGCAAGCCGGGCGGCCAGGATGTCCGGGCGGGCCGTGACGTGGACCACCCTCAGATGGAGATAGCGGGCGGCGAAGAGCGGCAGGGCGGCGCGCGAGCCGTTGGCGACCGCGACGCCGCCGGACCCGACGTGGCGGTCGACCTCGGCCGGAATGCCGTAGCCGAGGCCGTGGGCCCGCCAGCGGACGGCAAACCGGCCGCTGCGTTCTGCCGCCTCGAATTCCGCCATGGTCATCGCGCGGTGGCCTTCTCCGGCGGGATCGTCCGGACGGGTGACGGCGCGACGGACGAACAGCACGCCGTCGGACGGATCGAATGCCGTTCGGGCCGCGCGTATGAGCGTGTCCTTGCCCGCGCCGCTCGGACCGACGACGAGGACGAAGACGCCTCCGCCGATCGGCGGCGAGCCGGCGCCGAGCGTCGCTCCGGCGAGACCGGTCATGCGACCCGGTTTCCCTCTCGCCAGACGGTGCGCACCACCGGCACGTCCCCGTCGAGGCGCACGCGCACCAGGTCGGCGCGCCGGCCGGCGGCGATCTCGCCGCGGTCGTCGAGGCCGGCGGCTGCCGCCGGGCCCGACGAGACCATGCGGATCGCGCCAGGCAGGCCGCCGATACCGTCGACCGTCGCTGCGAGCATGAAGGCCGCCTGCACGAGGCTCATGGGGATGTAGTCGGAGGACAGGATGTCGAGCAGTCCCGCCTCGGCGAGATCGCGCGCGGCGACGTTGCCGGTGTGCGAGCCGCCGCGCACGATGTTGGGCGCGCCCATCAGCACCGCGAGGCCGGCTTCGTGCGCCGCCCTGGCCGCGGCCAGCGTCGTGGGGAACTCGGCGACCTTCGCGCCATGGCGCGCGGCCTCATCGACATGTTCTTCGGTCGCGTCGTCGTGGCTGGCGACGACGATGCCCCCGTCGCGGCAGCGCGCGGCGATCGCGGCGCGGTTGCGCGATGCGTTCGCCTCCGATTCGGCCATGCGAACGGCGCAGAACCGGTCGAATTCTTCCTCCGACAGGCCGCTCGTCGGCCGGAAGAAGGCGCGATAGGTCTCCAGATCGCTGAATTGCCGCTGGCCGGGCGCGTGGTCCATCAGCGAGGCCATGCGGACGCGCTTCAGCCGGACGAATTCCTCGAAGGCCGGCAGGCAGTCGGCGGTCGACACCTCGCAGCGCAGGTGTATGAAATGGTCCGCCCGCAAGCGCCCGTCGCCGGCGGCGGCCTCGATCGCGGCAGCGAGCTTGCGCATGTCCTCGATGCCGAGCCTGGCGTAGTCTTCCATGCCCAGGCGGATCGCGTCGAACACGGTCGTCACGCCGGAGCAGGCGAGTTGCGCGTCGTGGGCGAGAACCGCGGCATCGGGATGCCAGCGCACCGACGGGCGCGGCGCGTAGTGCCCCTCCAGGTGGTCGGTGTGCAGCTCCACGAGGCCGGGCAGGAGATAGTCTCCGCCGAGGCTTTCGGCGGCGGGGAGCGTCGACGGGCCGGCGACGTCCGCAACCACGCCGCCGCGCAGGCACACGGATCCGGACACGATCTCCGTCGGCAGCACGATCGTCGCGTCGGTGAGAACCCGTTCCGGCCCGTCGGTTCCCATGTCAGGCGCTTTTCCTGGCCGACACGGCACCGAGGGGGTGCAGGGAGTGGACGACGAAGGGCGCGCCCGGCGCCGGCTCGACGAACAGCGCGATGCTGTCGAGGATCACCGGCTCGGCGAGCGCCGGCGCGAAATACGCCTGCAGCGCCTCCTCGACCGCCTCGGCCTCGCCCGCCTCGACCGGGCCGCTCAGGGTCATGTGGAAGCGGAAGTCCTCACCCACGTGGGGATAGCCCCAGCGGTAAAGGTTCGCGAGCTGCCGGCGCGTGAGGCGCGCCGGGTTGCGGCGCTCGATCTCCGCCTCGCCGAGGAAGGCGCGAAAGCCGTCGAACTCCCTCACGACCCTGTCGGCAAGGGCGTTCACGCCCGCCACGGATTCGGCCGGCGTCAGGGCGAAGAACGGGCCGAGCCGCTCGATGCGCAGGCGCGGGATCGCAACCGGCCCGGCGGTACCGCAAAACCGCATCATCGCGCGCAGCAGTTCCGCCTCGTCCGTCTCCGGCGCCAGCTCGAACGGTGCCTTCAGCGTGCCGTGAAAGCCGTAGCGGCGCGGCGCGGCGGTATGATGGGCGACGTCGGCGGCGGACAGGCGGCCGACCGGGCGCGGCTCGATGGCCCGGCCGGTGAAGGCGTTGCGCCCGAGCCAGCCGGCTGCGAGATGCGCGAGACGGTCGCCGGCCGGGGGCGTGAAATAGATCGCGTACCGCATTTCGAACAATCCTCGTTTTGCGACCGCAGTAGGTGATTCCCGTGACAATATGACGAAGCGGGGCGAACGCCAAACGGGATGCGGCCCCGATTCTCAGGCTTCTGGGTGCGGCCGAGCCAGTCTCTCGGCGGCCCGGAATTCCGCCGGGAGGTCGACGCGGCGTCCGCCGTCGATCGCATCCAGCGCGGCGTCGGCCATCCGGTGGGCGATGCCGAGGGTGATCCGGAAGCCTCCGGTGAGCGCGACGATCCGGGAGCCTTCCGTCACCGGGCCTACCAGCGGCTCGCGGCCGGCGGCGCGCGGACGCACCCCGGCCCAGCGTTCGATCACCGGTGCGCCGGCAAGGACGGGGCAGAGCCGCCTTGCGCGAAGGAGGAGATCGTCGAGCCGTTCGTCGGTCGCGCAAGGGGAAGCGAAGACGTCCTCGCTGGTGCTTCCGACGGCCACGGTGCCGTCCGCATGCGGCACGACATAGACGCCGTCGCAGTAGACGAGCGGCGTGTCGGGCGGCATGTCGCAGCCAAGCAGTGCGGCCTGTCCCTTGACCGCGCGTCCCACTTCGGCGACCGGACGTCCCGTCAGGGCGGCGACGACCGGGAAACTCCCGGCACCCGCCGCGACGACGACGTTGGCACAGGCCACGCTGCCGCCGTCGTCCAGCCTGCACGTGCCGGTCGCCGCATCGATGGCCGCCACGCCGTTGCCCTCGATCAGCCGGACGTTCCGCCGTTGGCCGAGATCGCGCTTCAGCGCCGCCAGAAGCCGTCTCGGGTCCATGCGCGCCGCTAGCGTCTCGAACACGACGCCATGGGCGGCGACGGCGTCGTCGGGCCATCCGCCGAGCGGCGGCCGCTCCAGGACCTGCCAGCCGAAGCTTTCCGTCGGGCTGCGCCAGTTCAGCGACGCGTCGGACCGGCGCTCTTGCGCCAGTTTCCTGAGGTCGTGCCGGACGAGCGGAACGAGACGGCCGACCCGGCTGTAGCCGCAGGAAATGCCGGTCGCCTCCTGAAGGGCGGCGATCTCGTTCGGAAGGGAGAGGAGGCCGTCCAGCTGAAACTGCTTCTTGGCGTTCCAGCGCTCCGGCATGTGCGGCATCAGGGCGCCGAGGAAGCCTCCGCTGGCGCCGTCGCCCACCCTGCCCCGCTCGGCGACGAGGACGTCGAGCCCGGCGGCGGCGGCCTTGCGGACGAACCACAGGCCGCAGGCCCCGGCGCCCGCGACGACCACGTCCGCCCGACGAACGGCCGGACCGGCGCCCCTCGGCCTTCGGCGGACTTGCGGAGGCGCCCCGTCGACCCGGTCCCGCGCGCCTGCGGACGAAACCCCTGCTGCCACCTTTACCAAGGCTTCCCTGGGCGGGCGTCGCGCGCGGGACGCGAAGTGCCGAAAGCCGGCGCGCGCGAACCCGTCAACATCCCTTCCCGTTCATTCGACGATCTTCCAGTAGGAGTCCTTTCTCGTGACCCGTCCCTCCTCGTCGAAGGTATAGAAGTCGCAGCCATTGACCTCGATCTTCGCGCCTTTTTGCGTCGTGCCCGTCAGGGTCCATTTCGAAATTCCGGTCGTGCCGTCGACGAAGTGCGAGACATTGCCGTAGTGCACGTCCGGAATGCCTTCGAAACGCGTCGCGAGAAGCCGTCGCACGTCGTCCTCGCCTTCCGCCCTCGCTCCCCAGGCGTGGGGACCCCGCGGCATGTCGAGGGTACACCTGTCGGCAAAATGGGACATGACCCCGTCGAGGTCATGCGCATTGAACGCGCCGGCCAGCCCTTCCAGGCGCTCCAGTACATCGGCTCGTGTCATCCGCTTCGTCTCCCGATAGCAGCCTCCCCGCCCGCACCTCGCCGGCACGGAAGGCTCCGGAGCCTATCACGGCCGATGCCGGGAAACACCTCGGGCGGCGGCGGGCTGCCGGTGTCCGTCAGGCGCGTTCCAGCGCCCGGGCGGGTCCGAGCCAGCCGCGGACCTTTTCTCCGAGTTTCTCGGGGCTGATCGGCTTCGACATGTAGTCGTCCATGCCCGCGTCGATGCATCTGTCGCGGTCGCCCTTGAGGGCGTGGGCGGTGACGCCGACGATCGGGACGTGGCCGCCGGTCTCGGTTTCGTGCCTGCGGATGGCGCGCGCGGCTTCGTGGCCGTTCATGATCGGCATCGAGACGTCCATCAGGATCATGCGCGGGCTCTTCGCCACGAACGCATCGAGCGCCTCCTGGCCGTTGCGGACGATTTGATATGCCACGTCGAGCTCGTCGAGGATCTGGCTGAAGACGATCTGGTTGACCTCGTTGTCCTCGGCCACGAGGACGTCGAGGGCGGAGCGGGCTCCGGTCCCGGACGGCTCGGCGGCCGCAGGGAGGCCGTCGGTCGAAACGACGGCCGGCTTGTTCGTCGCGGCCGGGGCGACGTCCGCTTCTGCCCGGGCGCCCGCCCTCTGCAGGGTCTCGACGATGGTCTCGAGCAGGAGCGACGACCGCGCCGGCTTCATCAGGTGGGCGTCGATGCGCAAGGAGGCGAAGCCGCGCTCCTCCAGCCGGATGTCCGCCGAGGTCAGCATGACGATCGGCGTTCCGGCCGTCTCCGGACGGCTGCGGATCTTCAGGGCGGTCTCGGCGCCGTTCATGCCCGGCATGTGATAGTCGAGGATCACCAGGTCGACGGCGACTCCCATGCTGTCGGCGGCCTTCAGCACCTCGAGGCCTTCCGCGCCGCTTTCGACCGCGCAGCCGTCGAATTTCCAGGAGCCGAGCTGCTCCATCAGGATGTCGCGGTTGACCGGATTGTCGTCGATCACGAGAACGCGGGCGCCGGTGACGTCTACGGGGACCCGTTTCGGCTTCGGTGCCGCCCGGTCGACCGGCAGGGCGAGATGCACGGTGAAGACCGAGCCCCTGCCGTATTCGCTCCCCACCTCTATGCGCCCGCCCATCATGTCGACGAGGCCGGACGCGATGGACAGGCCGAGGCCGCTGCCCTCGTGGCGGCGGGTCGAGGATCCGTCGACCTGGCTGAACTTCTCGAAGATGCTCTCGAGCTTGTCGGCGGGGATGCCGATCCCGGTGTCCTCGACGCGGATCGCGATCGCGGCGGTCTCGTTCTCGACCGCGGCGCTGACGTCGACCAGCACGTGCCCCATCTCGGTGAACTTCGCCGCGTTGCCGAGCAGGTTGGTGACGATCTGGCGGACGCGGCCGACATCGCCGATGACGCGTTGCGGCAGGTCGGGCGCGGCGCGGACGATGAGCTCGATGTCCTTTTCCGCCACGCGCGAGGAGACCAGCGCGGCCACGTCGGCGATCGATTCGGCCAGGTCGAAGGGATCGCTTTCGAGCACCATGCGCCCGGCGTCGATCTTGGAGAAATCCAGGATGTCGTTGATGATCGTCAGGAGGGCGTTGCCGGACTTGACGATGACGTCCGTGAAGGTGCGCTGGCGCGTGTCGAGGTTGGAGCGCGCAAGCAGCTCGGCCATGCCGAGGACGCCGTTCATCGGCGTCCGGATCTCGTGGCTCATGTTCGCCAGGAACTCCGACTTCGCCTTGTCGGCCAGTTCCGCGCGCTGAAGAAGGCGCTTGAGCTCCTCCTCCCGCTCCCTGGCCTCCGTGATATCGGTGTAGGTGGCGATCATCGCGCCGTCGCCGTCCGGCTTGGCGTCGATGCGCAGCCAGCGGCCGGTCGAGGTTCGCCGCTCGACGACGTGCGGCCGGCCGGCGTTGCCGTCGGCGAGGATGTTTCCGACCGCTCGCTCCGTCGCGGCCGCGTCGCCATAGGCGCCGCTTTCGGCGATCCGGGCGATGAAGTCGGCGAAGGGTACGCCGGGCCGGATCTCCTCGGGGCCGAGGCCGACGAGATCGTGGAAGGCCTGGTTCGTGAGCCGGATTTCGCTGTCGTAGATGCACAGGCCCTGGGCCATCGCAGAGGTGGCCTTGTGCAGCGTCGCGCTCGTGGCCTCCAGCTCCGCCTTGGCCTCGGCGATCTGCCGCTCGCTGGCCTTCTGGCTCGAGACGTCGAAATGGCAGATCATCCGCCTGTCGGACGACAGGTTGTGGACGGAATAGACGAGCGTGCGCCCGTCCATCAGCTCGAGCTCGCGGGCGGCGACGTTGCCGGTGCGAATCTCCGCGAGCCGCTCCCCGACATAGTCTTCCCAATCGGCGTCGGCGACGTCGTGGACATGGTCGTGACGCCTGGCGTCCAGCAGGCAGCGCAGCGGCTGCCCGATCAGGTCGGCACCGGCATCCTGGCCCCAAATCCGCAGGCAGGCGCCGTTCATCATCTCGATCCGGTTGTCGGCGTCGACGACGACGACGCTCATCTCGAGCGCCTCGATCACGCTCTCCACGTCGGCCCGCATCCCGTCCGCCAGGCGGCGCGCCTCGACGAGTTCCCGGTGCCGGCGCTTCTGGCCGGTGATGTCGGCGGTCGTGCCGATGAGGAAGGTCCGGCCGTCCGCGGTGGTCACCCGCGCCTTGCGCGACACCAGTTCGAAGCGCTCGCCCGAGCGGCTGCTGAGGGTTTCCTCCTGCTCCTGCATGCGGCCGGTCGCGAAGACCTTCCGGTCCGCCTCCATCAGCGCTTCGCCCTCTTCGCCGAACAGGTCGACGTCGCTCTTGCCGATGACGTCCTCGATCCTCCAGCCGGTGAGATCGCAATAGGCCCGGTTGGCGTAGACCAGGCGGAACGCTTCGTCCTTGACGTAGGTGGAATTCGGCAGCTCGTCGAAGACCGCCTTGAAGAGATCGATCTCCTCCTCCTTGCGATCGAGCTCGAAACCGCGCTCCTTCGCTTCGGTGACGTCGATCCGGATGCCGATCATCGCGTTGCCGATCCGGCGCGAGATCGCCTTGATCCAGCGGCCGTCGGCGAGCCTTTCCTCCGTCTCGTGCACCCTGCGGTGGTGCAGGCGGATGCGCTCGGCCACCCATTCCTCCCGGTCGGCCGTGCCGCCGTCGGCGAGGAGGCGCGTGTCGTACATCGTCTCGAGCACCGCGCGCAGTTGCGTGCCCCGTTCGAGCGGCGGGACGTGGCCCTCGAACATCTCCTTCATGCGGCGGTTGGCGAACTGCAGCACGTCGTTGCCGTCGTAGATGACGATGCCCGCCTGGACCTCGTCGAGGGCGGCGGCGAGCAGTTCGTTGCCGGCGAGCGTGCGCGAGGACGGCGCGGCGACCGCCCTCAGGACGTTCAGGGACGGCGCCGAGGCGGCCGGGGCCCTGTCGGCGGCGAGGCCGGCCTCGCGATGGCGGGCGTTGGAAAACAGGATGCGGCCGTCCGCGCCGACGACGGCCACGGGCTCGTCGAACGCCTCGATCGCCTTGATGAGATCGAGATCGCGGAAATCGCCGGCATCGGCGCCGCCGGGCGGGCGCGGCGTCAGCGCCTCGCGGGCGTCGTCCGGAAGGGCGGGCGCGGCCGGCTTCGCCCGCGCGACGACGAAGAACGATCCGTCAATCTCCTCCAGCCGATGCAGTTTCAGGCGATAGCGGCCGGCGGACGACGCGGTTCCGGCGACGGCGGTCTGGTCGCCGCCGAACACCAGGCAGCGGCGCTCCTTCTCGTCCCGGTCCCGGTCTTCGGGCGAGTGCGGATCGCGCCGGCCGATGAGGTCGGCGGGCATGCAGCCGCAAAGCTCCGCATAGGCGTCGCTGACGGCGACGTAACGCAGTTCGCCGTCCTTGATGTATGCCGGATCCGCCGATCCGGCGATCTCCTCGCGCGCCGCCTGAAGAACCGGTCCCGCGTTCGTCTTTTGATTATCGCTCACGCCCCTACGCCCCAACTCCCCCGCAAATGCGGTTGGCCGCGAGCCTGACACGAGCAACTTGAAGAAATGGTTAACAGTTTATGGCGAAGCAGGCGCAACCGCCGCCGGGGCCGAACGACTCCGCACGCCGGGGCGACGCGGACGCGGGCCGGCGGAATGCGCCCGGCATTCGCCGGGCACGGGCCCGTGTCAGCCGGGCGACATGCCGCGCATGCGCTCCGACCGGCGCCGCAGGAGTTCGAGCGACGTCAGGAGGACGACCGAGATCAGCACCAGGATGGTCGCGATCGCGAGGATCGTCGGGCTGATGTTCTCGCGCAGGCCGGAGAACATGCGCACCGTCATCGGCGTCTGGGCCGGGCCGGCGAGGAAGATGACGACGACCACCTCGTCGAGCGAGGTCATGAAGGCGAAGAGCGCGCCGGAAATCACGCCGGGAAGCAGCAGCGGCAGGATCACCTTGAAGAAGGTGGTCACCTGGTTGGCACCGAGGTTCTGCGCCGCGCGAATCAGGCTCTGGTCGAAGCCGGACATGGCCGCCGTGACCGTGATGATGACAAAGGGCGTGCCGAGCACGACGTGCGACATGATGATGGCGAAGAAGGTGCTGGTCAGGTTCAGCCGGGCGTAGAAGGAGAACAGCGCCGCGCCGGTGACGATCAGCGGGACGACCATGGGCGAGATCAGGATCGCCGTGATGAAGGCGCGCGCCGGCATCTGGCGGCGGCTGAGGCCGACGGCAGCGACCGTCCCGAGCGTCGTCGATATGATGGTCGAAGAAATCGCGATGAAGAAGGAATTGCGGATCGACGACATCCATTCCTGGCTGTTGAACAGGTTGTGATACCAGCGCAGCGAATAGCCGGCCGGATCGAAATGCAGCATCTTCGTGGTGAAGGTGAAGTATGGCTCCGCATTGAACGAGAGCGGGATGATCGTCAGGATCGGCGCAATCAGGAATATGAAGATCGCGGCGCAGATCACCAGGTAGGAGTAGTGCCAGATCTTCTCGCCGGTCGACGCGTAGGCCGGAAGTGCCATGGATCGTTCCCTTTCGTCAGCCGAACTTCAGGCGGTCGACGCCGACCAGCTTGTTGAACACGTAGTAGAACACGGTCACGAACAGGAGCAGGATCGTCGACAGCGCGGCGCCGAGCTTCAGGTTCGCCAGAGAGGACTGCATGTTCTGGGCGATGAGGTTGGAGATGAAGATGCCGGAATCGCCGCCGACCAGGGCCGGGGTGATGTAGTAGCCGATCGCCAGGATGAAGACGAGCAGCACGCCGGCGGCCAGTCCCGGTATCGTCAGCGGCATGTAGACGCGACGGAACGCGGTGGCCTGGCTCGCGCCCATGGAGCGCGCGGCGCGCATGTAGGACGGCGGTATGGTCTTCATCACCGAATAAAGCGGCAGGATCATGAAGGGCAGCAGGATGTGCGTCATCGCGATGATGGTGCCCCACTGGTTGTAGATCATGCTGAGCCGGCCGTTGTTGCTCAGTACTCCCAGCCAGACGAGGATGTCGTTGATGACGCCCTGGCGCTGCAGCAGCACGATCCAGGCGGCGGTGCGCACCAGGAGCGACGTCCAGAACGGCAGCAGCACCAGGATCATCAAGAGATTGGCGGTGCGCAGCGGCTGGTTGGCGAGAAGATAGGCGATCGGATAGCCGAGGAGGATCGTCATCAAGGTGATGGTCGCGCTCATCCAGACGGTGCGGAAGAAGAGCAGGCGGTAGACGCGCGAGTTCTCCGGCTGCTGCACAATGTTGCCGTGGGAATCGTAGTGGAGATCCATGGCGAGCATATAGTAGATCGGGGTGATCACGCGGGTCGACCGCTTGATCAGGCGCCACATGTCGAGATCGCCCCATTTCTTGTTCTTGGCGAGGAGCGCCTCCCGGTAGGGCGGCTGCAGCTTGTCGGCCTCACGCGCCGTCCCCATGATCACCGAGCGATAGCCCGGAAGCTGGCGGTTGATCTGCGCGGCGACGCGTCCGATCGTCCGGTTCTTGGTCCCGGTCTTCATGTCCTCGACCATGGCGGCGAAGACGTCTTCGTCGGGTATCTTCTTGCCGTCCCAGCTCGAGATCGCGCTCGAAACGTTGGGAAGGAAGTTCGCCACTTCCGGGTTGTAGACGGAGCGCGATATCAGCTGCACCAGGGGAAAGGCGAACGTGACCAGCAGGAAAAGCAGGATCGGCAGCACCAGGTAGAAGGCGCGCCGGCGGGCGACCTGTTCGGACTTGCGCAGGGCGTCCCGGAGCGACCTGCCGTCGCGCGTCTTCAGCGCTTCGGGAGCGGATCGGGTGGGAGGGACTGCGTCAGCCGTGGCGTCGACCATAGCGTTTTTCCATCGTTGATCATCGAGGGCCCCGGGCCGGCCGGAAAGCCGGCCCGGGAATTCGCGGCGTTTCGGACTACTGGGCCAGCCAGGTGTTGAAGCGGGCCTCCAGGGCGTCGCCGTAGTCCGCCCAGAAGCTCGGGCTGAACATGAACGCGGTCTTCATGTTCTCGGGATTGGTCGGCATGTACGGCCCCATGTCCGTCTTGCCGTCCTCGTACTTGCCGACGAGCGGGGCCGACGACTTGCGTGCCGGACCGTAGGAGATGTACTTCGCCTGGTCGGCGAGGTGCTGGGTGTCGGTGTTGACCCTGAGGTACTTCTTGATCAGGTCCAGCTTGTCCTTCGGCTGATCGACCGGGACGACCCAGCCGTCGACCTCGAACATCTCACGATCCCAGATGGTCTTGAACGGCTGGTTCTCGGCGACCTGCGCGTTGAATATGCGGCCGTTGTAGGCGGTCGCGATGACGGCCTCCTTGTCGGCGAGAAGCTGCGGCGGCTGCGCGCCCTGATCCCACCAGATGACGTCCTTCTTGATCTTGTCCAGGCTCTTGAACGCCTGGTCCTGGCCTTCCTTGGTGGCCAGAACGTCGTAGACCTTGTCGGCCGGTACGCCGTCGGCGATCAGGGCCCATTCCAGGTTCTTCTGGGGAATCTTCTGAAGCGCCCGCTTGCCGGGGAACTTCTCCACGTTCCAGACGTCCTGGATGTTCTGCGGTCCGCCGTCGGGGAACGCCGTCTTGTTGTAGGCGAAGAGCGTGGAATAGAGGATCTGCGGGATGAAGCAATCGCCGAGAGACCCCTCGACGAAGTCCTTGGAGGCCGGCGTGCCGTCCGGAGCCGGCGCGAGCCACTTGTCCGGATCGATCTTCATGATCAGGCCCTCGTCGCAGGCGCGCTGCGCATCGGCCTGGAGCAGGTCGACGATGTTCCACGAGACGTTGTTCGCCTCGACCTGGGAACGGATGCCGGCAAGACCGTCGGCGGACTTGTCGACATTCTGGATCTTGATGCCGGTCGCCTTGGTGAAGGGCTCGTCATAAGCCTTCTGCTGCGACATCGAATAGGCACCGCCCCACGAAACGATCGTGAGGGTGCCGGAATCGGCGTAGGCCGCCGCTGCCGTCAGGCCGCCAACTGCAACGGCGGCTGCCAGTAACATCTTCATTTTCATCGAGTTCTCCCTCGGTTGTGGTGCCGGACGTCCTGGTCCGGCGGCTTATTATGCGCCGGTGAAACGTTCACCGCACACTTTCAGGCCACGGCATCCAGTGCCTTGCAGTCACTGGATGCCCAGCCGATCTGCGTCGTTTGACCTTCCTCGAGCGCCCGTCTCTGGCCCCGGTTGCGGACCTTGACGACGAATTCCGGGTTGCCGGCAACGTTCATCCGGACGCGGATGTGGTCGCCGAGATAGATCATCTCCTCGATCCGTCCGGAGACGACGTTGTCCATGCCCTCGACGTCGTCGAATTCCACGCGCTCCGGCCTCAGCGAGATCGTCGTCGCGTCGCCGACGCTGCCGACGTTGACCTTCTCGGCCTTCAGGAGCGTGCCGTCGGCAAGCCGCACGTCGCAGACGGAGCCGTTCATGGACTCCACCTTGCCGGTCAGCTTGTTGTTCTCGCCGATGAACTGCGCCACGAAGGAGTTCTGGGGCGCTTCGTAGAGCTGGTCCGGCGTCGACAGCTGCTGGATGATGCCGGCGTTGAAGACCGCCACGCGGTCCGACATGGTCAGAGCCTCGGTCTGGTCGTGGGTCACGTAGACCACGCTGACGCCGAGGTTCTCGTGGATGTGCTTGATTTCGTACTGCATCTGCTCGCGCAGCTGCTTGTCGAGGGCGCCGAGCGGCTCGTCCATCAGGATCAGTTCCGGCTCGAACACCAGCGCCCGCGCCACGGCGACGCGCTGCTGCTGCCCGCCGGAGAGCTGTGCCGGCCGGCGGTTGCCGAACTGCGGCAGCTCGACCATTTCCAGCGCCCGCCTGATCTTCTGCTGCTGGGTCGCCTTGTCGATGCCGCGCACCTGCAGCGGAAAGGCCAGGTTCTCCGCCACGGTCATGTGCGGAAACAGGGCGTAGTTCTGGAAGACCATGCCGATGCCGCGCTTGTGCGGCGGCACGTCGTTGATCGGCTGCCCGTTCAGGAAGATCTCCCCGGCGGTGGCCGGCTCGAATCCCGCGAGCATCATCAGGCAAGTCGTCTTCCCCGATCCCGACGGACCAAGCATGGTCAGAAACTCGCCCCGCTCGATCTTGAGGTTCAGTTCGTGAACGACCAGCGTTTCCCCGTCATAGCTTTTCTGGACCTTGTCGAACTGGACTTCGGCCCCTCGCTGTTCTGCCATCGCTGTTCCCTTGTCATTTGCTTTTTTAACAATGAACCACATCGAAAGGCCAATTTCGAGGCTCCCATTGCCATTTTTTTGTCTTTTACCGACAAGAGCCTAACAAAGCAGCCGACGCTGTTTCCACCAAAAATTGCAGTTTTACCCGGGAACTTCCCTTTTTTTTCGCGATAACGGCGGGAATTATGCCGCTCCGGCGTCATCAAAGTGACGGCGCGACGGCGAAAACCTGTCATTCGGTGCGCTCCGGGGGGCCGGAGAGGGCCTGAAAGCTTCACAGGCAATGGCACCGATGCTAATGCATGAGCCGCCAGACGGCCGAGGGCAATCGGCTGCCGGGCACAGGACGAAAGACAGACGAAGACGAACGGCGGCACGACGAAACCGCCGCAGGGAACGAATGAACGCCATCATCGAAGTTCAGAGCGTGTCGAAGCGCTTCGGCGGCTTCCTGGCCGTGAGCGACTGTTCGCTGTCGGTCGAGGCCGGATCGGTCACGGGCCTCATCGGACCGAACGGCGCGGGCAAGTCGACCCTCTTCAACATGGTCGCGGGCAACCTCTCCCCGACCTCGGGCAGGATCCTGGTCGACGGGGAGGACGCGACGGGGCTGCCGGCGCACGCGCTCTTTTCGCGGGGCCTGCTGCGCACCTTCCAGATCGCCCACGAGTTCTCCAACATGACGGTCACGGAGAACCTGATGATGGTGCCGGGGCGGCAGAGCGGCGAACGGCTCGCGTCTGCGTGGCTGCAGCCGGGGCGCGTCGCGCGCGAGGAGGCGGCAATCCGGCGCAAGGCCGAGGAGGTGCTCGACTTCCTCAAGATCACGCATGTGAAGAACGAGCTCGCCGGGAATCTTTCCGGCGGCCAGAAGAAGCTGCTCGAGCTCGGCCGCACGATGATGGCCGACGCCAGGGTGGTGTTGCTGGACGAGATCGCGGCCGGCGTCAACCGCACGCTCCTCAACGACCTCGCGTCCAACATCGAGCGGCTGAACCAGGAACTCGGATACACCTTCTTCGTCATCGAGCACGACATGGACCTCATCGCCCGGCTCTGCGATCCGGTCATCGTGATGGCCGCCGGCAGCGTGATGGCCGAGGGGCACATCGGCGAGATCCAGAAGAACGAGGCGGTCATCGAGGCCTATTTCGGCGGCTCCCCGACGGGCCACGCGACGACGTCCCCCTCGTCCCCGGCGGCGGGGGCGCCGGCATGAGCCTGCTCGACATCAGCGACCTCACCGCCGGCTACGGGCAGATGACCATCCTCAAGGGCGTCAACATGGCGCTCGAGGCGGGCGAGATCGGCGTCATCGTCGGGCCGAACGGCGCCGGCAAGTCGACCATGCTGAAGGCGATCTTCGGCATGCTCACCGTCACGGGCGGCTCGATCCGCTTCGAGGGGAACGACATCACCGGCATCCGCTCGGAAAAGCTCGCCGCCCACCGGATCGCCTTCGTGCCGCAGGAATCGAACGTCTTCCCGTCGCTGTCCGTCCAGGAAAACCTGGAGATGGGCGCCTATACGCGCCGCGACGACTATTCCGCGGTCATGGACAACGTCTACGAGATCTTCCCGGACCTGAAGGGCAAGCGGCGGCAGCCGGCGGGCGAACTGTCGGGCGGGCAGCGGCAGATGGTGGCCTTCGGGCGGGCGATGATGATCGAGCCGAAGCTGATCCTGCTCGACGAGCCGACGGCGGGCCTGTCGCCGATGTTCATGTCGGTGATCTTCGACCGGGTGCTGGCCATCAACGCGACCGGCGTGACCGTCGCGATGGTGGAGCAGAACGCGAAGCAGGCGCTGGCGATCGCGCACAAGGGCTTCGTGCTGGCCAACGGGCGGAACTCCTACACGGACACGGGGCGAAACCTTCTCGACAATCCGGAGGTCGCGCGCAGTTTCCTGGGGGGCTGACGCGGCGGCCGGCGCGGGGAAAGCGGTGCCGGCAAAAGGGGAAATGAGGCAAAGCGTTTGAACGATCTCGTCTTCTTCATCGACAACGGGCTGATCGCCGGGCTGATCATCGGCTCCATCTACGCGCTCGGCGCCATCGGCGTCACGCTCGTCTTCGGCATTTTGCGCTTCGCCCATTTCGCCCATGGCGACATGATGACGATGGGGGCGTTCGTCTCGCTGATCCTCGCCGCGCTCATCAAGGCCTCCGGCTTCCATTCGCCGCTGGCCCTCGTCTTCATCGGCATGTTTCCCGCCATGGCGCTGACGGCGGCGATCGCCATCGGCCTCGACAAGGTCTTCTACAAGCCCTTGCGCGACGCCGGTGCCCGGCCGGTCGTGCTGGTCATGGCGTCGGTCGGCGTCACGCTGATGCTGCAGGGGGTCATACGCCTGTTCGCCGGCGTCCAGTCGCGCAACATGTTCATCGACCGGGGCAAGGCGATCTTCTACTTCCGCCTTCCCGACGCGCACCGGCCGATCGTGCTCACCGAACCGCAGGTCATCCTCTTCGCGTTCACCGCCGTCGCGGTGGTCGGGCTGCACTATTTCCTGACGCGCACCCGCCTCGGCAAGGCGATGCGGGCCGTCTCGGACAATCCGGACCTCGCGCGGATCACCGGCATCAATACCCAGCACGTGGTCTGGGCGACCTGGATCATCGCCGGCGCGCTGGCCTGCGCGGCGGGCACGCTGCTCTCCATGGACGTCGCGCTCAAGCCGGACCTGTCGTTCAACATCCTGCTGCCGATCTTCGCGGCGACGATCGTCGGCGGCATCGGCCAGCCCTACGGGGCGATCGCCGGCGGGTTCCTGGTCGGCATGTGCGAATCGCTCGCCGTCTTCAACTGGTCGATCCTGCTGCGCCCGCTGAAGCCGGTGCTGTGGTTCGACCTGCCGGCCAACCTCGCGCTGGTGCCGACGGAGTACAAGCTGATGATTCCGTTCCTCATCCTGATCGTCGTCCTCATCTACCGCCCGACGGGCATCTTCAAGGGAAAGGTCTTCTAGAGATGGCGGAGACGTCCACGCAGCCGGCACGGGGCCCCGCCGGGGACGGGCGCCGCGATCTCCTGGCCTTTTCGGCGCTCGCCCTCATCGTCCTCGCCGTCTTCCTGAGCCAGGGCAGCGTCTATTCGGTGCGCGTCCTGGTCGAGGCGGCCTGCTATGCCGTGCTGACGCTCGGGCTGACGATCCAGTGGGGCTATGCGGGCCTCTTCAACGTCGGCGTCATGGGGTTCATCGCCGCAGGCGCCGCGACCTCGATGCTGGTGTCGTTCCCGGCCAACCCGAAGTTCTGGGCATCGGGCGGGCCGGAGCTGGCGGCCCTCCTCGTTCTCAAGCTGGCGCTGTGCGGCGGGGCGATCTACGTGGCGAACAGGGCCGACGCGATCGGCATCGGGCGCCGGCTGAAGGGTGTCATCGTCGCGGTCGTCATCATCGTCTCGTTCGTCGTCGTCTCCGCGCACATGACTCGCATGTCGCACGCGATCGAGGGCGCCAGCGGCTGGATGGGCGGTCTCGGGCTGCCGGTGCCGATCGGCTGGGCGGCCGCGGGCGCGGTCGCCGCCGCGATCGCCTGGGCGGTGGGCAAGATCTGCCTGGGACTGAGGTCGGACTATCTCGCCATCGCGACACTCGGCATCGCGCAGATCATCAAGACGTTCCTCAAGAACGCCGACTGGTTGACCCGCGGCACGCTGACGGTCTCGCCCCTGCCCTGGCCGACGCCGACCGTCTCGAACGGCGACTTTCTCTTCGCCCGCTCGATGTACCTGATCGCCGTCGCCGTGGTCATGGCGCTGATCTACCTGCTCCTGCAGCGCGCCTACTACGCGCCCTGGGGCCGCATGATGCGGGCCATCCGCGACAACGAGGACGCCGCCGAAGCCATGGGCAAGGACGTGACCCGGCGGCGGCTCGAAATCTTCGTGCTGGGCTGCATCCCGATGGGGATCGGCGGGGCGATGCTCATTCATTTCGCCCAGATCTACGATCCCTCCGCCTTTCTCGACCTCAACCACACCTTCCTGGTCTGGGTCATGGTCATCCTCGGCGGGGCGGGGAACAATCGCGGGGCGATCTTCGGCGCAGTCTTCGTCTACATCGTCTGGACCATCTCGCAGCCGGTCGCGCTGTGGCTCTTCCACCTGGCGGCATATTACGGCCACGAATGGGTCGGTTGGAACCCGCCGTCAGACCTCGACAGCCGCGCCCTGCAGATGCGGGTGTTCGTCGTCGGACTGACCATCACGCTCGTGCTGCGCTACGCGCCCCGCGGCATCCTGCCGGAGCCCCAGGCCCGGCACTGAGGCGGCCGCCGCGACAACGTGAAGCGCCCCTCGCGAGGGGCGCGACAATTCGTTCGGGCCACCTTACGGGCTTGTAATATTATTTCCGCATTTTGGCCACATTCCGGACCGTTTTTGGCTCCTGCCGGCGCTTCCGACTTTCTCGGGTCATTCGGGAAGCGCCTGAAAACACTGGTTTTAGGTCGCGGGAGACACATATGTTTCATGGGCGAAGACTGCTATCGGCAATCGTGATCGCGGGGGCCTCGGCATTGCTTGCGGTGCCGGTCCTGGCGCAGACCGCGGACGGCGCCGGGGGCAGCGCGACGACGCAGCCGGACAAGCTGAGGGGGCTCTGGCTCACCACGGGGTTCCCGAGCCGCAGCGCGGACGTCGGCAGTTCCGTCAACATCGATCTCAACCTCCAGAACAAGGCGCTGCCGCCGCAGCGCGTGGCGCTTTCGGTGGACGGCGTGCCGTCCGGCTGGAAATCCGAGTTCGTCGGAGGGGGATCCGACGTCTCTGCCGCGATGGTGGACACGGACGCCGGCAAGAGCTTCTCGCTGAAGCTGACGCCGCCCAAGGACGCCAAGGCGGGCAGCTACGACTTCCGGATCGTCGGCAAGGCCGGCTCGCAGACGCTGACGCTGCCGATCGAGCTGAAGCTCACCGCGGCGAAGGCGGCGCGCCTCGAGCTGGATCCGAAGCTTCCCGAGCTCCAGGGCACCGCCAAGACCTCCTTCAGCTACGAGGCGGACCTCAAGAACGACAGCCTCAAGGACACCGTCGTCAACCTTTCGGCCAAGGCGCCGGACGGCTTCGAGGTCACGTTCACCCAGGGCTACAATTCGCAGCAGATCGCCAGCATCCCGCTGAAGGCCGGCGCGTCGAAGACGATCAAGGCGAAGGTGACGCCGCCCGACGACGCGGCCGCGGGGCACTACAAGGTGCAGCTCGCCGCCCAGTCCGCCGTCGCCAGCGCCACCGCTCCCGTGCGGCTCGACATCGAGGGCGCCGCGAAGATCGGCCTTGCGGGCCCGAACGGCCGGCTCTCCGGCAGCGCGACGGCCGGCAAGGAGCGCGACTTCACCTTCACCGTGCTGAACAACGGCAGCAAGGCGGCCGAGAACGTCAAGGTCACCGCCAATCCCCCCTCGGGCTGGAAGATCGAGACGGAACCGAAGACGCTGCCCTCGATCGCGCCGAACGGCAAGGCGCAGGTCTCCGTCCACGTCACGCCCTCCGACAAGGCGGTCGCCGGCGACTACATGCTCGACGTCAGGGCGAGCGGCAAGGGCACGAGCGACGACGCGCAGTTCCGCGTGACGGTCGAGACCTCGACGCTGTGGGGCGCGACGGGTCTCGGCGTGATCGCCGCCGCCCTCGTGGTCATGGCCGTCGGCGTGCGCAGGTACGGCCGCAGATGAGCGGGCCCGTCATCGAGGTCAGGAACCTCGTCAAGCGTTACGGCGCCGTCGATGCGGTCGCCGGGCTTGATCTCACCGTGAACCCCGGAGAGGTGTTCGGCCTGCTCGGCCCGAACGGATCCGGCAAGACGACGATGATCCTCGTACTGCTCGGACTGACGGAACCGACCTCCGGAGACGTCGGCGTGATGGGCCTCGACCCGCTGCGCCAGCCGCTCGCGGTCAAGAGGGCGGTCGGCTACCTGCCCGATTCGGTCGGCTTCTACGAAACCATGACGGCCCGCGAGAACCTGCGCTACACGGCGCGGCTGATGGGCCTGGACAGGGCCGAGGCGGACGACCGCATCGCCGACGCCCTGCGGCGCGTGCGGCTGACGGAGAGCGCCGACCGGGCGGTCGGCGGCTTCTCGCACGGCATGAACCAGCGGCTGGGGCTGGCCGAGGTGCTCGTCAAGGATTGCCGGGTGGCGATCCTTGACGAGCCCACGAACGGGCTGGACCCGCAGTCGACGGCCGAGCTTCTCGGCCTGATCCGGCAATTGCGCGACGACGGGCGGACGATCCTGCTCTCCTCGCACATGCTGTCCCTGGTGGAGACGATCTGCGACCGCGTGGCCCTCATCCACAGGGGCCGGATCGGGCTGACGGGGGACGTCGACGACCTGCGCTCTCACGTCATGGGCGGGACCTTCGTCATCGAGCTGGAAGCCTCCGGCATCGATCCGGCCACGGCGTTCTCCGACATCGAGGCCGTCGGGCGCGTCGAGCCGGCGGGCGAACGGCTCTTCCATCTCCACGCCGGGGCGGACGTCCGCCCGCAGGTCGCGCGCCGCGTGACGGAGCGGGGCGGGAACCTCGTCCGGCTCACCATGCACCGCCCGACGCTCGAGGACGTCTATGCCCGCTACTACGAGGAGGTGCGCGATGCGGCGTGAAGGTTCTCCCTGGCGCGGCGTGTCCACCGTGGCCTTCAAGGAAGCCGCCGACCACATGACGAGCGCGCGGATGCATTTCGTGATGCTGCTCGTGGTGCTGACGGCGGTCGGCGCGACCTATGCGGCGATCGGCGACATCAAGCAGAGCATCGGGGCCGATCCCTTCCTATTCCTGCGGCTCTTCACCACGGCGAAGAGCCCCCTTCCCTCCTTCGCGGGCTTCCTCGGCTTCCTGCTGCCGCTGGTGGCGATCGCGCTCGGCTTCGACGCGGTCAACGGCGAATACCAGCGGCGCACCATGAGCCGCATCCTGTCGCAGCCGATCTACCGGGACGCGCTGCTCGCCGGCAAGTTCCTCGGCGGCATGATCGTGCTGGCGATCTGCATCGTCACGCTTTGGCTGCTGGTCACCGGGCTCGGCATCCTGATGCTCGGCGTACCGCCAAGCGGCGAGGAGATCGCCCGCGGCATCGCCTTCCTGGTGATCTCTCTCGCCTACTGCACGATCTGGCTGGCGCTGGCGCTCTGGTTCTCCAGCGTCTTCCGCTCCCCGGCGACGGCGGCGCTGGCGGCGCTGACGCTCTGGCTGGTCTTTGCCGTCTTCTGGCAGATGATCGCGCCGCTCGTCGCCGGTGCCCTCGTGCCGGTCGATCCGCTCGACCCGATGACGGCGGTGGCGCAGATCGACCTGCAGCACAACATCGCCCGGCTTTCGCCGAGCGTGCTCTACGGGGAGATGCTGACGGGGATCCTGCATCCGTCGACGCGCTCGTTCGGGCTGCTCTTCCGCAGCCAGATGCAGGGCGCGCTGATGGGCGCACCCCTGCCTTTCGCGGAGAGCCTGAGGCTCGTCTGGCCGGACTTCTCGGGCCTCGTCGCGGGAACCGTGCTGGTCTTCACGCTCGGCTACATCTCGTTCCAGCGCCAGGAGGTGCGCGCCTGAACCGGAGAGCCGGCGGACGTTCTCCCCCAGCCGGCCTCTTCAGGCCGCGGCCGCTCCCTCACGGCGGCCGCGGCCTTTTTCGCGGCCGCCGTCAGTCGGACGGCGCGTCGTTGGCGAATTTCGCGGCACCGCTTCTTTTCAGTTCGCGTTCGAAGCGTTCGGAACGCGTGGCGAGGTCGCCGACCGACAGCAGCGCGCCGTCGGACATGCCCTTCTGCCGGAACAGTGTGTAGGAGAGCGTGATCTCGTCGACCCGGGCGGCCAGCCGGTCCTTCAGTATGCGGCGGTCGACATAGAAGACCATCGGCACCCGCGCATGCTCGCCGGGCTCCAGCCGCTCGATCGGATGCAGCGAGGCCGTCGCCCTGAAGACGTAGGGCGCGGCCCAGGCCGGAGCCACGTCGAAGGCGAAACGCAGGACGACCGGCGCGGCGGACCGGTTGACGACGTCGTAGTGGAATTCGGTGGGGCGGCCGATCTCGGTGGCGAGCGACGGCACGTCGGGCGCAAAGTCGACCGCGAGGCCCGCGGCGACGTTGGTGTCGAAGCGGACCGTCACGTCCTTGCCGGCGCCCGCTTCCCCGAGTCGCCGGACTTTCGACGAGCGCGGCAGCGATCCGCCGTAACCGATATAGGCGGAGAAGACCCGGTAGAAGGCCGGCGACAGCGCGACGAGGCCGCCCATGACGACGACGATGCCGGCCGCGGCTCCCGCCACCACGCGGTTGCGCCTCCTCAACTCGTCGCCATCACCCATGCACGACCGGCTCCCGCCGCTTCCTTTCGAAGGCCGAGGTCTTTCAGCCTTCGCCCGGCGCGGCAAGGGCGGATATTGTCGCAGTGCGCCGGCCGGGCGGAAGGCGGAAGCTTACTGCATCTTGATCTGGCCGTTGTCCTTGATGCCGTTCTCGGTCAGCTCGACCTCGTCGTAGACGCCGGCGACGTCGCCGTTCTTGTCGAACTCGATGTTGCCCGTCGCACCCGAATAGTAAACGTCCTTTCCGGCGTCGATCATCTCCTTGGCCTTCTTCCATTCGCCGGGCAGGATGGCTTCGCCCTTTCCGCCCGTTACCTCGCGGATCGCCGAGGCGACCTTGGCGCGGTCGGCGCTGCCGGCCTTTTCCAGCGCCATGGCCAGGATGAAGGCGGCGTCGTAGGCGTTCGGAACGAAGGTTCCGTTGGCCTTCAGCCCGGCCTTCTTCATGGCGTCCTCGTATTCCTTGAGGCCCGGGGCGTCCGGCGTGCTCGGCTTGGTGAAGGTGATCTTGCCGACCGCGCCCGGCACGTCCTTGACGAGCGAGTCCGCGACCATGCCGTCGCCGCCGAAGAAGGTCTGGAAATCGCCGCCTTCCAGCGCCTGGCGCAGGATCGTCTGTCCCGAACCGTTGGCATAGGCGAGCACGACCAGCGCATCGGCGCCGGACGCCGAGAGGTTGCCGATCTCGGAGCGGTAGTCGGCCTTGCCGTCCTCGTGCGCCTGGGAGGCGGTCACCGTCCCGCCGGCATCCTTGAAGGCCTTGTCGAAGGCGTCGGCGAAGCCCTTGCCGTAGTCGTTGTTGACGTAGGTGACGGCCACCGACTTGGCCCCCTTCGACATCACGAGATGGGCGAGAACCTGGCCCTGGTAGGCGTCCGACGTCACCGTGCGGAAGACGAGGTCCTTGTCCTTGAGGCCGGTCAGCGCCGGCGACGTGGACGCCGGGGAGATCATCGCCACGCCGGCCGGAATCGCGGCGTTGTTGGCGACGGCGATGGTCGCGCCCGAGCACATGGCGCCGACGATGGCGACGACCTTGTCGACGTTGACGGCCCGGTCGCCGGCGTCGGCGGCCTTGGTCGCGTCGGCGCAGGTCGTGTCGCCGACGTCGGCAACGAGCTTGTCGCCGGACTTCCAGAGGCCGCCGTCGTCGTTGACCTGCTGCATGGCGAATTTGGCGCCGTCGACGATGGGCGGCGCGAGGCTTTCGATCGGGCCGGTGATGCCACCGAGAACGCCGATCTTGACGTCCGCGGCGAAGCCCGCCTGGGTCAGTGCGGCAACGGCGACGCCCGCGATCAGCGCGGTCTTGAGTTTTGGCAACATGATGAGAGGTCTCCCCTTGGTCTCGCCGGATTTTCCCGGCCGTTTCCCGTTTGGTCATGTCCCTTCGGCCCGAAAAGCCGAAAGTTGCCGGGATCATAGCGAATCGAACGGGACTTGGAAGTCGATTTCCCAAATTTGGGTTTGCGCGCGCCCGCGCCGCGGCAAGCGGTGCCCCGACGAGGTTCGGCGCGGCGAAAACGGACCTTGCCAATCCGCACGTTCTGCGCGACTGTCGGAGGTTGGTTGCCCGTCCGGCCGCCGGGCGACCCCTTCGAACCCGCGACCCCTTCGAACCCATTGGGTGCTGCTTGCAGTCGTTCCGTCTCGCCCGCGTTCCGGCAATCCATTTCGAAGCGGGCGCGCTGCGCTCGCTCGGCACGGCGCTCTGCGAGGTGGCGGAGCCCGGCGGCGCGGTGCTGCTCGTGGCCGATCCCGGGCTGGCGCCCTTCGGATTCGTCGAGGCGGCGGAGACCGCGCTCGCGGCGGCCGGCTTCGAGCCCGTCGCCTTTACCGCCGTCGGCTCCGATCCGAAGGAAGCGCAGGTCGAGGCGGCGATCCGGAAATCGGTCGAGTGCGGCTGCGGGGCCGTCGTGGCGCTCGGCGGAGGCTCGGCCCTCGACGCGGCCAAGGTCGCCGCGGCCGGCGTGCTGAACGACGGACCGCTGACGCGATACCGGCTCGCGGCGGAGGATCTGGGGGGCGGCCGGCTGCCGCTCGTCGCGGTCCCGACGACCGCCGGCACCGGATCGGAGGCGACGAGCGTCTCGATCCTGTCGTGCGAGCGCGGCGTCAAGTACTGGTACTACGCGCCGGCCCTCAAGCCGGATCTCATCGTCCTGGATCCCGAGGTCACCGTCGGCCTGCCGCCGCACCTGACCGCGGCCACGGGGCTCGACGCGATCGTCCATGCGATGGAGGCGGCGACGAACCTTTCGGCGCATCCCGCGATCGACCTCCACGCCCTCGCGGCGATCCGCCTCGCGCTGGCGAACCTGCCGCGGGCGGTCGAGCGCGGCGACGACCTCGATGCGCGCGGCGCCATGCTGCTTGCGGCCTGCCATGCGGGGATCGCGATCGACAATGCCGGGACGGCGCTGGCGCACTGCGCCGGACATGCGCTCGGAAGTCTCGCCCCGGTCCATCACGGGCGGGCGGTCGCGCTCGCCATGGCGGCGACGCTCGGCTGGGTAATGGAGGGCGAGGAGGCGCGCTTCGCAGGCGTCGCCGACGCGTTCGGCGTCAGGCCGGGCGACCTGCCGGCGGCGTTCGCCGACTTCGTGCGCGCCCTGCCGGTCGATCCGCTGCCCCGCGACGACGAGCGGCTGACGGCGCCGGCGCTCACCGCGCAGATGGCGAAGACCGAAAACCGGGCGATGCGCGCCTCGACGGCCCGCGAGGTCGCCGACGGCGATCTGGCCGAGATCGCCGAGCTCGTGCTCGCCTTTCGCTGAGGAATGCTGGACCGCCCATGAAGATCACCGGGATAGAGATCAGCCATCACCGCCTGTCGCTCGAGCCGGCGTTCCGCCCGAGCTGGGATTTCCGGCCGCGTCCCCATTTCGACGCGACGATCGTGCGGGTGAGGACCGACGAGGGCCTGACGGGGATCGGCTCGGGCGACGCGATGACGGGCTTCGCCGGCCACGAGGAGCTTTTCGTCGGCGAGGATCCGATGCGGCTGGAACGGCACGGCCGGATCCTCTCGAACATCCAGTTCCACTACGGCCGCTGCTGGCCGCTGGACCTGGCGCTCTGGGACCTCGCCGGCAAGATTGCCGGCCAGCCGGTCTGGAAGCTTCTCGGCGGCCGCTCGACTTCCGTTCCCGCCTACGCTTCGACGGCGGCGCTTCGCGAGCCGGAAGCGATGGCGGACGTCGCCGAACGGATGCTTTTGCGCGGCTTCCGCGCCATGAAGGTGCGCTTCCACCGCGGCGACTGGCGCGACGACATCCGTGCGCTCGAGGCCGTGCGCGACCGGGTCGGCGGCCGGATGGAGCTGATGGTCGACTGCAACCAGGGCTGGCGCATGTCCTTCGACGACGCGCCGCCGTGGACGCTGAAGGACGCGTTCGCCGTGGCGCAGGAGCTCTCCCGCCTCGGCGTCTACTGGATGGAAGAGCCGCTCCACCGGGGCGACCGCCGCGGCATGGCGGAGTTGCGCCGCATGACGGGCGTCCGGATCGCCGGCGGCGAGATGACGCGGGAGCTCTACGAGTTCCGCGACCTCATCGAGGACCGCGCGCTCGACGTGCTGCAGCCGGACGCGGCGCTGGTCGGCGGGATCACCGGGCTTTCCCGCATCGCCGCGCAGGCGGAAGCGGCTGGGCTCTCCTTCACGCCGCACACCTGGACGAACGGCATCGGCGTCATGGCCAATCTGCACCTGACGGCCGGCGTCGCGGCGGCGCCCTTCATCGAATTTCCCTTCGACCCGCCCGACTGGTCGCCCGGGCGGCGCGACTTCATGCTGGCCGAACCGCTCGACGTTTCGGCCGACGGCCTGCTCGTCCCGCCGGAGACGCCGGGGCTCGGCCTGACCCTCGACGAGGACCGCCTCGCCGCGACGAAGATGACATAGGACCGGCCGCGACAGGGCCGGACCGACGAAGCCAGGATTGGACATGCCATGAGCGAAATGGACAAGATCTTGCCCGCCGCCATCGAGAACACCGCCGGGGACGCGCATCGCAAGCGCCGCCAGGGGGGCCGCAGCGCCGAACGGGGCCGCCCGCGCCGGTCCGGCAGCGGCCAGGCGAAATACCGCAGGGTGCTGAACAACCTCGCCCGCAGCGAGGTCGTCGACGCGGAGGGCCTGGAGGCGATCCACGAGGCGTCCCTCGGCGTGCTGGAGGAGATCGGCATGGATTTCCTGCTCGACGAAGCCCGCGACAGGCTGAAGGCGGCGGGCGCCGACGTCGAGGCGGGCGGAACGCGGGTGCGTTTCGACCGCGGGCTGATCATGGAGGCGATCGCCTCCGCGCCGGCGGAATTCGAGATGTTCGCCCGCAATCCGGACCGCAACGTCGTCATGGGCGGCAATCACGTCGTCAACTCGGCGGTCGCGAGCGCGCCCTATTGCAGCGACCGGGACCACGGCCGGCGCACCGGCAACCGCGAGGACTTCCGCAACCTCCTGAAGCTCGTCCAGTCCTACGACGTCATCCACGTCACCGGCGGCTATCCGGTGGAGCCGACGGACATCCATCCCTCGGTGCGCCATCTCGACTGCCTGGCCGACATCGTCCGGATGACCGACAAGCCGTTCCACGCCTATTCGCTCGGCAGGGGCCGCAACCTCGACGCGCTCGACATCGTCAGGATCGGCCGCGGCATCACCGCCGAACGGCTCGAGGCGGAGCCGTCGCTGATGACGATCATCAACGCCTCGTCGCCGCTGCGCTACGACAATCCGATGCTGCAGGGGATCGTCGAGATGTCGTCGCGCAACCAGGTCGTCGTCATCACGCCCTTCACGCTGGCTGGCGCGATGGCGCCGGTGACGCTCGCCGGCGCGCTCGTCCAGCAGAACGCCGAGGCGCTCGCCGGGATCGCCTTCACGCAGATCGTGAGGAAGGGCGCGCCGGTCGTCTATGGCGGCTTCACCTCGAACGTCGACATGAAGACCGGGGCGCCGGCCTTCGGAACGCCGGAATACATGAAGGCGGTGATCGCCGGCGGCCAGCTCGCGCGCCGGTACCGGCTGCCCTACCGGACGTCCAACACCTGCGCCGCCAACACGCTCGACGCGCAGGCCGCCTACGAGTCCATGATGTCGCTCTGGGCGGTGACGCAGGCCGGCGGCAACTTCGTCAAGCATGCGGCCGGATGGATGGAGGGCGGGCTGACGACATCCTTCGAGAAGTTCGTGCTCGACGTCGACCTGCTGCAGATGGTGGCCGAGTTCCTGCAGCCCCTCGAGACCGGCCCCGACGACCTGGCGCTGGAGGCGATCCGCGACGTCGGCCCGGGCGGCCACTATTTCGGGACGGCGCACACGCTGGCGCGCTACGAGACGGCCTTCTATTCGCCGATGCTGTCGGACTGGCGCAATTTCGAGAGCTGGAGCCTGGCGGGACAGCCGACGACCTTCGACCACGCCAACCGCGTCTACAAGGAGGCGCTGGCCGCCTACGAGCGCCCGCCGCTCGATCCGGCGATCGACGAGGAACTTGAGGCGTTCGTCGCGCGGCGCAAGGCCGAGGGCGGGGTGCCGACGGACTTCTGACGCCCGGACAATTTGCCGCAGGGCGGGGATGGGTGATACCGTTGCAGGCCGCGGGCATTGCGGCCGGGAGGACAAGTCCATGAGCGAAGACCATATCCGTTTCGGAGACGGGGCAGCGTATGAGACGATGATGGGGGTCTGGAGCGGCCTGGTCGGGGAGGTGTTCCTCGACTGGCTCGCGCAGCGGCCGAACCTCGCCTGGCTCGACGTCGGATGCGGGACCGGCGCATTCACCCAACAGATCGTCGACCGCTGCGCACCGGCCGAGGTGCGCGGCATCGATCCTTCGGAGGCGCAACTCGCCTTCGCGCGCACCCGGCCGGCGGCCGGGCTCGCCGTCTTCGAGCAGGGCGACGCCATGGCGCTGCCCTTCGAGGACGACCGGTTCGACGCCGCCGCCATGTCGCTGGTGGTGGCCTTCGTGCCCGAGCCGGCCAAGGGGATCGCGGAGATGGTCCGCGTGGTGCGGCCCGGCGGCCTCGTGTGCGCGCATATGTGGAACGCCCCCGCCGGGGGGCTTCCGATGGCGGCCGTTCACGCGCAGCTGCGGGAGATGGGCATCGCCTACCGGCAGCCGCCGAACGAATGGGCGGCGCACATGGACAGGCTCGCCGGACTGTGGAGCGACGGGGGGCTCGAGCGGATCGAGACGCGCGAGATCACCGTGACGCGGACCTTCGAGTCGTTCGACGACTACTGGACGAACACCCTGAATGTCGGCAATCTCGACGCCACGGTCGCCGCCCTCTCGCCGGCGGACCGGGACCGGGCGAAAGCCGGCACGCGCGAGCGGCTTGCGGCGGACGCAGACGGGCGGGTGACGGTGTCGGCCCGTTCCAACGCCGTCAAGGGACATGTCGCCGGCTGACCGGACGCGCCGTCAGTCGGGGCGTGACGCGCCGGCGATTTTTCGTTATCAGGGAGCGACGAAGAAGGGGATCCGGCACGGATCCCCGACGAGGCGGCCGCCGGTCAAGCGGCGCCGCAGCCGATCAACGGGACATACGCTCATGCCTACCTATCGCTCTCGCACGACCACGCACGGACGCAACATGGCCGGCGCGCGCGGCCTCTGGCGCGCCACCGGGATGAAGGACGGCGACTTCGGCAAGCCGATCATCGCCGTCGTCAACTCCTTCACACAGTTCGTGCCGGGCCACGTGCACCTCAAGGACCTCGGCCAACTCGTCGCCCGGGAAGTCGAGAAGGCCGGCGGCGTCGCCAAGGAGTTCAACACGATCGCGGTCGACGACGGCATCGCCATGGGCCACGACGGCATGCTCTACTCGCTGCCGTCGCGCGAGCTGATCGCCGATTCCGTCGAGTACATGGTGAACGCGCACTGCGCCGACGCGATGGTGTGCATCTCCAACTGCGACAAGATCACCCCCGGCATGCTGCTGGCGGCGATGCGGCTGAACATCCCGGCCGTCTTCGTCTCGGGCGGCCCGATGGAGGCCGGCAAGGTGGTGCTGCAGGGCAAGGAGAAGTCGATCGACCTGATCGACGCGATGGTGGCCGCCGGCGACGAGCGGGTGTCGGACGAGGACGTGCAGGTCATGGAGCGCTCCGCCTGCCCGACCTGCGGCTCCTGCTCCGGCATGTTCACGGCCAACTCGATGAACTGCCTGACGGAGGCGCTCGGCCTGTCGCTGCCCGGCAACGGCTCGACGCTCGCCACCCATGCCGACCGCAGGCGGCTGTTCGTCGAGGCCGGGCACCTCGTCGTCGACCTCGCGCGGCGCTACTACGAGCAGGAGGACGCCTCGGTTCTTCCGCGCAACGTCGCCTCCAAGGAGTCGTTCGAGAACGCCATGGCGCTCGACATCGCCATGGGCGGCTCGACCAACACGGTGCTCCACATCCTCGCCGCGGCGAAGGAGGGCGAGATCGACTTCACCATGGACGACATCGACCGGCTGTCGCGCAAGGTGCCGTGCCTGTGCAAGGTCGCGCCTTCGGTTCCCGACGTGCATGTCGAGGACGTGCACCGCGCCGGCGGCATCATGGCCATCCTCGGCGAGCTCGACCGCGCCGGGCTGATCAACCGCGACCAGCCGACCGTACATACCGAGACCATCGGCAAGGCGCTGGCGCACTGGGACGTCGCGCAGTCGAACAGCGAGACCGTGCGCCAGTTCTACCGCGCCGCGCCCGGGGGCATCCCGACCCAGGTGGCGTTCAGCCAGGAAGCGCGCTGGGACGATCTCGACATCGACCGCGCCGGCGGGGTCATCCGCGACCTCGAGCACGCCTTCTCCAAGGACGGCGGGCTCGCCGTGCTGAAGGGCAATCTGGCGCCGGACGGCTGCGTGGTGAAGACGGCGGGCGTCGACGACAGCATCCTGAAATTCGCCGGTCCGGCGCGCGTCTTCGAGAGCCAGGACACGGCTGCCAGCGCCATCCTGACGAACAAGATCAACGCCGGCGACGTCGTGATCATCCGCTACGAGGGGCCGAAGGGCGGGCCCGGCATGCAGGAGATGCTCTACCCGACGAGCTACCTGAAGTCGAAGGGCCTCGGAAAGGCCTGCGCGCTGGTGACAGACGGCCGCTTCTCGGGCGGCACCTCGGGCCTGTCCATCGGACACGTGTCGCCGGAAGCGGCGCAGGGCGGCTATATCGGGCTCGTCGAGGAAGGCGACACGATCGAGATCGACATCCCCAACCGCACGATCCGGCTCGCCGTCGACGACGCGGAGCTGGCGCGGCGCAAGGCCGAGAAGGACAAGACCGGCTGGAAGCCGACCGAGAACCGCACGCGCAAGGTGTCGAAGGCGCTCCGCTCCTACGCGGCCTTCGCGACGAGCGCCGCCCATGGCGCGGTTCGGGTGGTGGAATAGCGAGACGAAAACGGCCCCGCCTGCTGGCGGGGCTGTTGCGGACTGATTCTTTTGTGTAATATTTTGCGCATCTGCGCTTGACCTTTTTTTCTTGGTTGTGTAAATATATACTCACTTAGCGGCTTTTCATGCAGTACGAGACCAGCACCAAAAAAATCAAGGCTCGTCTCGAATATGATGGCTGGGAGATGGTCGGTGGATCCAAGCACGATAAGTACCGCAAGGTCGGCCAGCCGGCCATCATGGTCCCGCGACACAAGGTCGTTACCGCCGGAGTGGCCCGGTCGATAGCGAAAGCGGCGGGATGGGCAAAATAGCTGCCGGCAAGACGGAGGCAGGCAATGTCGCGATACATAGCGGTGATCGACCAGGAAGACGGGATGTACGGCGCCTATTTTCCGGATGCGCCCGGCTGCACGGCCATGGGCGAAACGGAGGAGGAGGTGGTCGACAACGCGATCGAGGCTCTTTCGGACTGGGTTGCGCATGAAATCTCCGAAGGGCGCGAAGCGCCGCGCCCACGAAGCTACATGGAGCTCCTCGATGCGCGTGAGTACGGGCTCGGGAGGAACGGGATGATCGCCACCGTTCCCCTCGTTCTCGAGACGGGCCGCTCCGCCCGCGTCAATATTTCCATCGACGCAGGTCTGCTTTTCGGCATCGACGAAGCCGCGCGGCGTCAGGGATTGACCCGCTCCGCCTTCCTCGCAGCGGCGGCGCGGGAGCGGATCAAGTCGACCGCTTGAGCCGGTCCGGCAGGCGGAGGCGGTCGTCCGCTTCGCAACATTCGCTTGACATTGCGCCGCGAAACGCCGACATGCGGAATGCTTTCATCTTCCGGCCGCCGCGTGAGCGTGCCCGGCAGGGGCCAGCGGGCCCAACTGCGAAGAAGTTCGGAGCGCACAAACAGAAGGCGGCACCCGTCGCCGGACGCTCGGAAAGCATTTTTCCAACAGCAAGTTCCCATTTCACGCGGGGTTCTTGACGCCGGACCGAAGCCGCTTCGCATGGTGCGAAGGGACGTTCGCCGGCGCCCCGAAAGGCATTGAATTGACCACATTCGACACGCTGGGTCTCAGCGGCCAGATCCTGAAGACCCTTTCGTCGCTCGGATTCGAGCAGCCCACCCCGATCCAGGCGCAGGCGATCCCGCTTCTGCTGGCCGGCCACGACCTGATCGGGCTGGCGCAGACCGGCACCGGCAAGACGGCCGCGTTCGGCCTGCCGATCGCCGACGCCCTCATCGCCGCGGGCGGACGGCCGGAGCCGCGCCGGGTGCGCACGCTCATCCTGGCGCCGACGCGCGAGCTGGCGAACCAGATCTCCGTCAACCTGAAGAGCTTCGTGCGGCGCACGCCGCTCACCGTCGGCACCGTCGTCGGCGGCGCCTCCATCAACATGCAGTCCAAGATGCTGGCGCGCGGGCTGGACATCCTCGTCTCGACCCCCGGGCGGCTCCTCGACCTGATCGACCGCAAGGCGCTCTTCCTCGACAGGGCCGAGCGGCTCGTCCTCGACGAGGCCGAC
The DNA here is from genome assembly GCA_963838155.1 of uncultured Alphaproteobacteria bacterium. Lineage (GTDB taxonomy): Bacteria > Pseudomonadota > Alphaproteobacteria > Rhizobiales > Rhizobiaceae > Pararhizobium_B. Next base: position 113,012 of record CAWIQE010000036.1, on the reverse strand, counting down.
CAGATGCTCGACCTCGGCTTCATCCACGACCTTAAGAAGATCGTGAAGCTGGTGCCCGCCAAGCGGCAGACGATGCTCTTTTCCGCGACGATGCCGAAGGCGATCGCCGATCTCGCGAGCGCCTACCTGACCGATCCGAAGACGGTGCAGGTGACCGCTCCCGGCAAGGCGGCGGACAGGATCTCGCAGTCGGTCCATTTCGTCGCCGACCGCAACGAGAAGACATCGCTTCTCAGCCGTTCCCTCGCCGACAATCCTGACGCGCTTTCGCTGGTCTTCGCCCGCACCAAGCACGGTGCCGAGAAGCTGATGAAACAGCTGAAGCAGGCCGGGTTCGACAGCACCTCGATCCACGGAAACAAGAGCCAGGGCCAGCGCGAGCGCGCGCTCAAGGCCTTCCGCGCCGGCGAGACCCGCGTCCTCGTGGCGACCGACGTGGCTGCCCGCGGCATCGACGTGCCGGGCGTGACTCACGTCTACAACTACGACCTTCCCGAGGTGCCGGACGCCTACATCCACCGGATCGGCCGTACGGCGCGCGCCGGCGCCGCCGGACAGGCGGTCGCCTTCTGCGCGCCGGACGAAATCCGGCTGCTCAGGGACATCGAGCGGCTGATGGGCCTGTCCGTGGAGGTCGCCTCCGGCGCGGTGCCGCAGGACCAGGCGCGGCCGGTGCGCTCGCAGGGCGGGCGCGGCGGCGGGCAGCGCGGCAACGGTGGAAACCGGGGCTCAGGCAACGGCAAGCCGGGCGGCGGGCGCGGACGGCGTCCTGCGGACGGACAGAACGGCAAGGCGCCCCCGCGCAACCCGCAGTTCGGCCAGCTCATCGCCCAGATGAATTCCGGCGGAGAGGCGAGCGAGGGCGATACCGGCGGCAACGGCCGCAAGAGAAAGCGCCGGCCGCACCGCAAGGGCGGCGCCGGAGCGCAGGCCGCCCACGCGGATAGCCACGGGCACAAGCGCGGCGGCAATGCCGGCAACCGGCCGGCGCAGTCCGGCGGACGCCGTCGTGGCGGCGAGGGTCCGGGCGAGCGGCGCAGGCAGGCCTGACCGGCCTGCCACCGGGCGCGGGCGGCGGACGCCGCCTCAGCCGCCGCTCATCGCGGTAAAGACGAAGACGTCGGCGCCGGGCCCGATCCGCGTGGCAAGGGTCGACCGCTCGCCGTCGACGAAGACGTTCATGTGCTGCCGGATGGCCGGCGTCGAATTGCAGATGCGGTCGCGCATGCCCGGCCAGCGGGCATTGATCGCATCCATCAATTCGTCGACGGTCGCCGCCTCCACCTCGAAGCGACGCTCGGCCCCGGGAAAAAGCCCCGTCAGCACGGCCGGCAGCCGCACGAGCGCGGGAGCCGGCCGGTCCGCCTCTCGGTTGCCGCCCTCCACGCCTCAGTCCTCCACGACAAGCGTCTCGACGGAGGAGACCGTCGGCAGGTGCTCGGCGATGCAAGTCCAGCTCTCCCCCTCGTCGGCGCTGGCGAAGAGCTCGCCGGAGCCGGTGCCGAAATAGAGGCCGAAGGGCTCGAGCGGGTCGGTCGCCATCGCCTGGCGGAGGACGCCGAAGAAGACGTTCTCCTGCGGCAGGCCGCTGCGCAGGTCCTGCCAGCTCTCGCCGGAGTCGCGGGTGCGCCAGACCGCCGCCTTGCCGTCCGGCATGAAGCGCCCCTTCTGGTCGCCGTTGAGCGGGATCAGGAACAGCGTTTCGGGGTCGCGCGGGTGGACGGCGCAAGGGAAGCCGAAGGTGGAGGGCAGCCCGTTCTCGATGCTGACCCACTCGCGCCCGCCGTCGTCGCTGCGGTACATGCCGCAGTGGTTCTGCTGGTATAGGCGATCCGGCATGCCCGGCGCCAGCGCGATCGAATGCACGCACTGCCCGTATTCCGGATATTGCTGGCCCTCGGGTAGATAGTCGTTGCGGATGCCGCGGTTGCGCGGTTCCCAGCTCTCGCCGCCGTCCTCGCTGGCGAAGACGCCGACGGCGGAGATGCCCACCCACATGCGCTTTTCGTTCGCCGGGTCGACCAGCAGCGAATGCAGGATCAGCCCGGCGCCGCCCGGCTGCCAGTGCGGCCGCGTGGGGTGCTCCGACAGGCCGCGCACCTGCTGCCAGGTCTTTCCCGCGTCGTCGCTGCGGAAGAGGCCCGCCGGCTGGACGCCCGCATAGAGCGTGCCGTTCGCGCCGCCGAGGCTCCAGACGGTGCTGATCGGCTCCTCGCCGGCTTCATAGGACAGGCCGTCGCTCGAATGGCTCCAGGTCCGGCCCAGATCGTCGGACGTCCAGACCGCGGGGCCGAACCAGGCATTGCCCCCGCCGGCATGGATGACGCCAGTCGCAGGGTTGCCGATCGCGTGGTTGACCGGCCAGGTCTCGCAGTAGGGTCCCCTCACCTCCCAGACGGCGCGATCCGCGCTCTCGAGTATGAACAGACCCTTCCTGGTGCCCACGAGAACCAGAACGCGCTTCGCCATGACGACCTCCATAGACGCCGGAAAGCCCGGCCGGTTGGCGCAATCGCAGGACAGAGGACCCGGCTTTCCGTCCGAAACTGCGCAAGAGCAACGAGACTGCGCCCGCCCCGCGATTTCGCGAAACGCCGGCGCGCGCCCCAGGGAAACTGCCGTCCAGCGAACGGCCCGGTCTGGACATTTGAGTTGATATCAACATATATGAACCATGTCAAACCGTCGCGCCGTCCCCTTCGAGACCACGCTCTTCGTGCGCGACACCTGCCTGTGCCTGCACATGCAGCGCGCCGCGCGGTCGCTGGCGCGCCGCTTCGACGAGGCCCTGAGGCCGGTCGGGCTGACCAACGGACAATTCTCGCTGCTGATGGCGCTCAACCGCCCCGAGCCGCCGAAGATGGGCGACGTCGCGGCGCTGCTGGCGCTCGACCGGACGACGCTGACGGCCAACCTGAAGCCGCTGGAGCGGCGCGGCCTCGTCGCCACGCATGCCGATGCCGCCGACCGGCGGAGCCGCCGGCTGGAGCTGACGGACGAGGGCGGCGCCCTGCTGGCGCGCGCGGTCCCGATCTGGTGCCGGACGCACGAGGCGGTCGATGCGCTTCTGAACGACGGGGGCGACCGGCTGCGGCGGGACCTTACGAAGCTCTCCTGAGCGGTCGGTTCAACTGATCCAGCCGCGCCTCAGCGCGCGGGCGACCGCGTGGGTGCGGTTGACGGTGGCGAGCTTCCTGGCCGCGCGGTTCAGGTAGTGGTTGACGGTGTGCTCCGACAGGCCGAGGATCTCGGCGATCTCGGCGCTGGTCTTGCCCTCGGCGGTCCAGCTCAGGCAGTCGGTCTCGCGTGCGGTCAGGGGATTGGTGCCGCCCCGGTCGGTGCGCGCGATGCTCGACAGGCGTTCGTACACGTGGATGCCGAGCATGTTGAGCTCCAGCAGTTCGGAATGGCAGAGCGGGTCGCGGTCGCCGTCGAAGCAGACGATGCCCCGCTTGCCGTTGAGGTCGTGCACCGGGATCGCCACGCCCATCAGGAAGCCGAAACGGCGGAAGAGCGATTCCGAGGCGTTGCGCTCGGACGCGGGGCTCGCCGCCGTGCGCGCGGACAGCGACATCATGACCGGCGTGGTGGAGACGCGGACATGCTCGATGACGGGGCTGTTGGCCAATAGGCCCAGCGCGTCGTAGCTGCTCAGCATCTTCGTCGGCCAGTTGTTGATGACGGCACAGGCCACGATCGAACTCTGCGCCGGTTCCGGCAGCCGAAGAACCATGAAGGCGGAGAAGCCGAAGAGTTCGCAGATCCGCCTCAGGAGACGGAAGATGTCGAACTGCGTCTGCAGGTCGTCGATCTCGTCCAGGAAGGCCTTGGTCTCCCGGCTGCGCTGCTCGCGAATCGTCGCCACATTCATTGCATCCACCGGGAGCGCCCGCTCTTCATCCTTCAAGATCCGCTTCGGGGCCCGAACGGCCTCTCGCCCGCGCACCCCGAAGGGGCGGACAAGACCTTCGGATCGAACCTGGACAGTGCTTGCCGCCGCATCATATCCCACAAGATATTAGGGGAAAATGCCCTAATCGCTTCAGGTCATGTTTCATATCGGTTTCGAAATTGCAAGGTTGGGCTTCCTTCTTTCCGGGTCGCCGTCGGCCTGCCGCCGGACTTTCCAAGCGGCGCCATCGCGGTCATAGTCCGAGGTGCCGTCCGGTCCCTGCCGGAGGGCGATCGGGAGGATCGATTCAATGCTGGGACTGATGCAGGAGTGGCCGTTGTTGTGCCACAAGGTGATCGACCATGCCGCCAGGTTCCACGGCGGCCGCGAGGTGGTGTCGCGCTCCGTCGAGGGCCCGTTCCACAGGACGACCTACAGGGATACGCGACGGCGCGCCCTGCAGCTCGCCAAGCGGCTCGAGGCCGACGGCACCGTTCTCGGAGACCGCGTCGCGACGATGGCGTGGAACACCTGGCGCCATCTGGAGGCGTGGTACGGCATCACGGGCATCGGCGCGATCTACCATACGCTCAACCCGCGGCTCTTCCCCGACCAGATCGCCTGGATCATGAACGATGCGGAAGACTCGATCCTGCTGGTCGACCCGACCTTCCTGCCCATCGCCGAGGCGATCGCTCCCAAGGTTCCGTCGCTGCGCCGGGTCGTCGTCCTGACGGACGGGGAGCACATGCCGGAGACGCCGCTGGCGAACGCGGTCGCCTACGAGGAGTGGCTGGCGGAGGCCGACGACGACTTCGCCTGGCGCGATTTCGACGAACGCACGGCCGCCGGCATGTGCTACACGTCCGGCACGACCGGCGATCCGAAGGGCGTCGTCTACACCCACCGATCGAACGTGCTCCACGCCATGTCGGCTCTGTCGGCCGACATGCTCTGCCTGCGGGCGAGCGACCGGCTGATGCCGGTGGTGCCGCTGTTCCATGCCAACGGATGGTCGACGGCGTTTTCCGGGCCCATGTCGGGCTGTGCCCTGGTGCTGCCCGGGCCGGGCATGGACGGGCGGTCGATCTACGAGATGCTGACGCGGGAAAAGGTGACGGTCACCGCCGCGGTCCCGACGGTCTGGCTCATGCTGCTGGAATACATGGACAAGGAGGGGGGCAAGCTGCCCGACCTCGGTCGGGTGGTCATCGGCGGCTCGGCCTGTCCGACGGCGATCACCAAGGCCTTCCAGGACCGCTACGGCGTCGAGGTCGTCCATGCCTGGGGCATGACGGAGATGAGCCCCCTCGGGACGCTGTGCGGCATCAAGCCGGAATATGCGCATCTCGCCGGCGAGGAGAAGCTGCGGCTGCAGGCCAAGCAGGGCTATCCGCCCTTCGGGGTCGAAATGAAGATCACCGACGACGCCGACGCGGAGCTGCCCTGGGACGGGAAGACCTTCGGACGGCTGAAGGTGCGCGGGCCGGCCGTCTCGTCCTCCTATTACAAGAACCGCGGGGCGGAGCAGTTCGACGCGGCCGGATGGTTCGACACCGGCGACGTCGCGCATATCGATCCGCTCGGCTACATGGAGATCACCGACCGGTCGAAGGACGTCATCAAGTCAGGCGGCGAGTGGATCTCGACCATCGAGCTGGAAAACCTCGCCGTCGGCCATCCCGACGTCGCCGAAGCGGCGGTGATCGGCATCCGCCATCCGAAATGGGACGAGCGTCCGCTGCTCGTCGTCGTCCTGAAGGAGGGACGGCAGGCGAACGGCGTTTCCATCCTCGACCACATGCGCGGCAAGGTGGCCAAGTGGTGGCTGCCGGACGAGATCGTCTTCGTGGACGAGATCCCGCATACGGCGACGGGCAAGATCAGGAAGACCGGCCTGCGCGAGCAGTTCCGCGACTTCTCCTTTTCGACGTGAGGCGGGCGCCCTAGAGCGTGTCCGCGCTTCACGGAATCGCGGACACGCTCTATCTCTCTGTTTTGACGCGCTTCCGGACGGAAAACCGGTTTCCACTTTTCCTGGAAGCGCTCTAGCGCAGGCGCAGACCGGTTTCCGGATCGAACAGGAAGGCCCGCCGGGGGTCGAAGCGGGCGTCCAGGACCTCGCCTTCGCGGGCCATGTCCCGATCCTCGAGTTCGATCGTCAGGGGCTGTTCCTCGTCGGAGCGCGCATAGGCGTAGATCGCGCCGCCGAGATTCTCGATCACGTCGATCGGCTGCGATATGCGCACCGCCCCTTCCCTGTCGAAATGTTCCGGCCGGATGCCGAGGAGCAGCCTCTTGCCCTTCGGCGGGCGGGCGGCGACGGCCATCGGCACCTCGGTGCCGCCGTAGTCGCCGAGGGCGACGGAAAGCGTGCCGTCGTTCGAGCCGGCGACCTCGGCGCGCAGGAAGTTCATCTTGGGCGAGCCGATGAAGCCGGCGACGAAGACGTTGTCGGGGTCGTCGTAGAGCTCGAGCGGCGAGCCGACCTGCTCGATGCGGCCGGATCGCAGGACGACGATCTTGTCGGCCAGCGTCATCGCCTCGACCTGGTCGTGGGTGACGTAGATCATCGTCGCGCCGAGTTCCTTGTGGAGCTTGGCGATCTCGAGGCGCATCTGCACGCGCAGCTCGGCGTCGAGGTTGGACAGCGGCTCGTCGAACAGGAAGACCTGCGGCTCGCGCACGATCGCGCGGCCGATGGCCACGCGCTGGCGCTGGCCGCCGGAAAGCGCCTTCGGCTTGCGGGCGAGCAGGCTTTCGAGATGCAGGATCTCGGAGGCCTTCCTGACCCGGCGGCGGATGTCCTCCTTCGGGTGCCCGGTCATCTTCAGGCCGAAGCCCATGTTCTCCTCCACCGTCATGTGCGGATAGAGGGCATAGGACTGGAAGACCATGGCGACGCCGCGGTCTGCCGGCTCGACATGGGTGACGTCCGCTCCGCCGATGCTGATATGGCCGCCGCTGGTCTCCTCCAGCCCCGCGACCAGGCGCAGCAGCGTCGACTTCCCGCAGCCGGACGGCCCGACGAAGACGACGAACTCCCCGTTGTCGATCGACAGGTCCACGCCGTGGATGACGTCGACCTGTCCGAAGGACTTCTTGACGTCGCTCAGTTCGAGTCCGGACATGCTACCTCCCTCATTCTGCGGCGGCCCGGCCGTTGCCGGGGGTCGCCTGCCGTTAAAAATGCCGCCTTCGGCGCCTTCGACGTCCCGTCAGGTGCGCGGTCCCAGCCGGTTCGCCATGTCCTCCATGATCGCCTGCGCCGCCTCGCGCACGAGGCCGGACCAGCCTTCCAGCGCATCGTTGCCGACGCGATAGGCGGGCGCCGTCACCGATATGCCGCCGAGGAAGGTCCGGTCGGCCGAAAAGATCGGGGCGGCGACGCAGCGGATGCCGTCCTCGTGCTCCTCCCGGTCGTAGGCGTTTCCCGAGCGCCGGATCTCGGCCAGCTCGGCCGACAGCGCGTCGATCGTCATCAGCGTGTGCTCGGTGAAGCGGTGGAAGACGATGCGCGGCAGCAGCCGGTCGAGTTCCGGCTGCGGCAGGCACGACATGGCCGCCTTTCCGACGCCGGTGCAATAGACCGGCGAGGCGTTGCCGATCTGCGAGTACATGCGCACGGCCTGCCGGCCCTCCACCTTGTCGAGATAGATCACGTCCAGCCCGCGCAGCACGCCGAGATGCACGGTCTCGCCCGTCTGTTCGTGCAGCCGCCTCAGATGGGGTTCGGCGATGGCGCGGAACTCGTTGCCGGCCCAGGCTCGGGAGGCGAATTTCAAGAGGCGGATGCCGAGCGAATAGGTCTGGTCGCGATTGACGGCGAGGAGGCCCTCCTCGATCAGATTGCTCAGCTGCCGATGGAGCGTGCCGCGCGGCTGGTCGGTGCGGCGCAGAATGTCGGTGAAGCGCATCGGCTCGCGCGACGTCGCGACGATCTCCAGCACCTCCATGGCCTTGCCGAGGGTACCGGTCGACGGCAGCCTCTTCTCCCGGTGGCGGGCCCCTTCCCGATTCAACGTGTCGGCCACTCCCTTGCCTTTCCGGGTCCCGGTGACGATTGGACCTTGACTTTCGCGAGACCATAGTCCGATAATTCTGAATAGTCAAATTGCGTTCCATTTATCGGAACAAACGGACCTGCCATGTTCCGGACGCATGACGACACCGGCCGTATTCGTCCGTCGATCGGGAGGGTCGAGGCGGACCGGCTCGAGGCAAGGCGTTCGCGCAGCTCGAGGATCGGTCGGTTCCACGCAAACTGGGAGGAAAACGGATGCGAATTTCACTGAAGACCCTGGCGCTCGGCGCCGTCGCGACGGCGTTCATGGCCTCATCGGCGCTCGCCGGGACCCTGACGCTCAACACGGACACGTCCGACCCGGCGCCGCAGAAGGCGTTCCAGTACCTCATCGACGCGTTCCAGAAGGCCAATCCGGACATCAAGGTCAAGTGGAACAAGTTCGACCACGAGGGCTACAAGAGCGCGATCCGCAACTTCCTCACCGCGGATGCGCCGGACCTGGCCAACTGGTATGCCGGCAACCGCATGGCGCCCTTCGTCAAGGCCAACCTCTTCGCCGACGTCTCCGACGTGTGGAAGGACAACGGCCTCGACAAGCAGCTGAAGTCCGCCCTTCCCTCCATGACGATCGACGGCAAGCAGTGGGGCGTGCCCTACACCTACTACCAGTGGGGCATCTACTATCGCGTCGACATCTTCAAGAAGGAAGGCATCGAGCCGCCGAAGACCTGGGACGAGCTCATCGCCGCCTGCAAGAAGCTGAAGGCCGACGGCATCACGCCGTTCGCCATCGGCACCAAGCCGCTCTGGCCGGCGGCCGGCTGGTTCGACTATCTCGACCTGCGGACCAACGGCTACGAATTCCACATGAAGCTCACCTCGGGCGAGATCAAGTACTCGGATCCGCGGGTGAAGAAGGTGTTCGAGCACTGGGGCGAGCTCGTCAAGCCGGGTTACTTCGTCAAGAACGCCGCCGCCCTCGACTGGCAGGACGCCGTGCCGCTCTTCGCGCAAGGCAAGGCGGCGATGTACCTGATGGGCAATTTCGCCGTCGACGTGATGAAGAACGCCGGCCTCAAGGAAGACCAGATCGGCTTCATCAAGTTCCCGACGATCGATCCCAACATCCCGGACGCCGAGGACGCGCCGACGGATACGGTCCACATCCCGGCGCAGGCCAAGAACAAGGAAGACGCCAAGAAATTCCTCGCCTTCCTCGCCAAGCCCGAGACGCAGACGGAGATGAACAAGATCCTCGGCCAGCTTCCGGTCAACAACCAGTCGTCGGTCAGCGACGACAAGTTCCTGCAGGCCGGATTCAAGCTGCTCTCCAACGCCCACGGGCTGGCGCAGTTCTACGACCGCGACTCGCCCGCCGCCATGGCAAAGGCCGGCATGGAGGGCTTCCAGCACTTCATGGCGCAGCCGGGCGACCTCGACGAGATCCTGAAGCAGCTCGATCGCGTCGAAGCGCAGGTCTACAAGTAAGCCGGCAGGCATGCGCGGACGGCCCGAAACGAGGGCCGTCCGCGCCTCACCTTCGCGTTTGACGGACCGGGATCCAGGGAGCGCCGAGATGGCAACAGCACTGCCCGACGACCACGTCGCGACGGCAAGGCACAACGCCTCCTACTGGAGGCGCAACCAGCGGAAACTGGCGCCGGTGCTCTTCATGCTGCCGGGCGCGCTGATGTTCCTCGTCTATGTCGTGATCCCGATCTTCGAATCGATCTGGATCTCCTTCTACAAATGGGACGGGCTCAGCCAGAAGGTCTGGATCGGCATGGCGAACTACGCCGAGCTCGTCCACGATCCGGCGTTCTACACCTCGCTGGAAAACAACCTCATCTGGCTCGTTCTCTACATGCTCGCCGTGCCGATCGGCCTGTTCATCGCGGTGTTCCTGAACCAGAACGTCGTCGGCATCCGCATCTACAAGTCGCTGTTCTTCTTTCCCTTCGTCATCAGCCAGGTGGTCGTCGGGCTGATCTTCTCGTGGTTCTACGCGCCGAATATCGGGCTCTTCCCGCAGATCACCGAAGCGCTCGGCCTCGGCAGGATCGCGGTGCTCGCGGATGCGCGCTACGTCACCTACGGCATCATCGCGGCCGGGCTCTGGCCGCAGATCGCCTATTGCATGATCCTCTACCTGACGGGCCTCAACAACGTCTCGCCGGACCAGGTCGAGGCGGGGCGGCTCGACAACGCCAAGGGCTGGCGGATGCTGTGGTACGTCATCCTGCCGCAGCTGAGGCCGGCAACGTTCATCGCCGTCGTCGTCACCGTCATCGGCGCCTTGCGGTCCTTCGACCTGGTGTCGATCATGACCGACGGCGGTCCCTACGGGTCGAGCCGGGTGCTCTCCTACTACATGTACGAGCAGGCGCTGTCCGAATACGGCTACCGCATGGGCTACGGCGCGGCGATCGCCGTCGTGCTCTTCCTCATCATGATGGTCTTCATCACAGGCTTCATCTGGCGGATGGTCCGCACCGAGAGGGAGGGCTGAGATGACGGACGAATTCCGCGAGCGCGTCGCCTCGGTCTGCCGCACCCTGCCCGGCGCGGAGGTATCGGATCCGTGGGGCGGCGGGCACGACGCCTGGAAGGTGGGCGGCAAGATGTTCGCCCTCATCGGCGCCAGCATGGAAGGCGTCTCGGTGAAGTGCCCCGACGTCGAGACGGCGGAAATGCTGAAGGAGGCGGGCGTCGGCGTTGACGTCCGCTACCTGCACAAGAGCTGGGTCCGCCTGCCGGAGGATACCGGGTCCGACGAGCTCGAACACCGGCTCGTCTCGTCCTACGGCCTGATACGGGCGAAGCTGCCGGCGGGCGTCCGCCGGAGCCTCGCGCCGGTTCCGGGAGATTAGCAGCCATGTTTCCCAAACCCATCGAGAAAGCGGGCCCCGGCGGCCGCATCGCCTACCAAATCGCGCTGCCGATCGCGCTGATCGTCTGGCTCCTGCCGCTGATCGGGATCGCCGTCACCTCGTTCCGGCCGGCGAGCGACCTGGCGGCGGGCAACTATTTCGGCCTGCCTAGCCAGTTCGCCTTCTGGAACTACGCCGACGTCTTCCGGCAATCGCCGATGGGGCACTACATCTTCAACTCGTTCCGCATCACGATTCCCGCGGTGATCGGCGCGGTGGCGCTGTCCTGCCTTACGGGGTTCGCCCTCTCGACCTATCGGTTCCGGGGCAACCTGGTCGTCTTCTTCATCTTCGTGGCGGGGAACTTCGTGCCGTTCCAGATCCTCATGGTGCCGGTGCGGGACCTGACGCTGAAGCTCGGCCTGTACGACACGGTCACCGGGCTCGTGCTCTTCCACGTCGCGTTCCAGACGGGCTTCTGCACGCTGTTCATGCGCAACTTCATCAAGGCGCTGCCGTTCGAGCTGCTGGAATCGGCGCGGGTGGAGGGCGTCTCGGAATTCCGCATCTTCCGCTACATCGTGCTGCCGCTGATGCGGCCGGCGATCGCGGCGCTTTCGGTGCTGATCTTCACCTTCGTGTGGAACGACTACTTCTGGGCGCTCGTTCTCACCCAGGGCGCGTCCGCCCAGCCGGTGACGGCAGGCCTCTACACCCTCAACGGGCAGTGGGTCTCCTCCTGGCAGCTCGTCTCGGCCGGCGCGATCGTCGCCGCCATGCCGCCGGTCGTCATGTTCTTCCTGATGCAGAAGCACTTCATCGCGGGACTGACGCTCGGAGCGACGAAAGGTTAGGGTCGCCGAATGCCGACGCACATCAAGCACGAGGCGCCGCAGTGCTGGCGGCTCGACACGGCAAGCCAGACGCTGGTCCTTTCCGCCTTCGCCCGACGCATGCCGTCCGTCGCCTACTGGGGCGCGCCGCTCTCGCCCGACGAGGACCTCGTGCAGCTCGCCCTCGCCCTTTCCCGGCCGATCGGCAACAACATGCTCGACGTGCCGATCGACCTCTCGATCTGTCCCGAGGAGGGCCGCGGCTTCCAGGGCCAGCCGGGCATCGACGCCGTCGACGGCGGCGGCCGGCCGGTGCTGACGCAGTTCGCCTGCCGGAGGGTCGAGGCGGCCGAGGGTTCGCTCAGGATCGAGGCGCATGACGAAAGGAGCGGCCTGACCTACCGCGCGCAGTTCGCCGCGTCGCCCGGGGGCGGCGTCGTCGAGGCGTGGGCGGAACTCGTGCCGGAGGGCGGTCCGGTCGACGTGCGGTGGCTCGCCGCGCCGGTCCTTCCGGTGCCCGAGACCGCGCCGGACTTCATCGAGTTCGCCGGCCGGTGGACGCAGGAATTCGGCGAGCGGCGCATCGCGTTCTCGCGCGGCGCGCATCTCCGCCAGAGCCGCCGCGGGCGCACCGGCCACGACCATTTCCCGGCGCTGATCGTGCCGGAGCGGGGAACGACGAACCTTGCCGGCGAGGCGCGTGCGCTCAGTTTCGGCTTTTCCGGGGTGCACCGGCTGCTGGCGGAGGAGCTGGCGGACGGGCGACGCCAGGTCCAGGCGGGCATCGCCGAGGCGGCGCATCTCGAACCCGGCGAAGCGCTGCGGTCCGGCACCGTCCACCTCGCCTATTCCGACGCGGGCCTGAACGGCATCGCGGGCGCGTTCCAGGCGCATGTGCGCGCGCGGATCGTGCGCTTCGCCGAGCCGCGACGCCCGCGGCCCGTGCACTACAATTGCTGGGAAGCGGTCTATTTCCGCCACGACGTCGCGGAGCTGAAGGAGCTTGCGGACCGCGCGGCGGCGATCGGGGCGGAGCGATTCGTCCTCGACGACGGCTGGTTCGGCAAGCGCGACGACGATACGTCCGGTCTCGGCGACTGGTTCGTGGACCGCCGCAAGTTTCCCGAGGGGCTGGCGCCGCTCATCGACCATGTCGAGAGCCTCGGCATGACGTTCGGGCTGTGGGTCGAGCCGGAGATGGTCAACGCCGACAGCGACCTCGCCCGCGCCCATCCCGACTGGATCATCATGCCGGAGGGCCTCGACCAGATGACGGGCCGCGGCCAGCACGTGCTCGACCTGACCAACGGCGCGGTCGCGCGCCATCTCTTCGAACGGCTCGACGCGCTGCTTTCGGAAAACCGGATCGGCTACCTCAAATGGGACATGAACCGCGACCTGACGCTCGCCGTCGACCGGGACGGCCACGGTCTCCTGCGCCGCCAGACGGAAGCGGTCTACGGACTGATGGAGCGGCTTCGGGAGGCCCATCCGGGCGTCGAGATCGAATCCTGCTCGTCGGGCGGCGGGCGGCTCGACTACGGCATCCTGCAGCATACGCAGCGCGTCTGGCTGTCGGATTCCAACGACGCGCACGAGCGCTTCCGGATGCAGCACCAGGCGATGCTCTTCCTGCCGCCGGAGATCGTCGGCAGCCATGTCGGCCCTCGGCTCTGCCACACGTCGGGCCGGGTGCTGCCGATGAGCTTCCGTGCCGGCGTGGCGATGACCGGCCACATGGGCTTCGAGATGGACCTCCGGGAACTCGACGCCTCGGAGGAAGCGACGCTCAAGCGCTACACCGCCTTCTACAAGGACAATCGCGACTGGCTGCACGAAGCTCGGCAGCTCCGGCTCGAACCGGCCGGCGACGAGACGCTCGCCCATATGAGCGTCGCCGCCGACGGCAGCCGGTTCCTCGTCCTTGCGGCGACACTCGCCACGATCCGCAACGAAACCGCGAGCCCGCTCCGGCTGGCGGGGCTCGACCCCGGGGCGCGCTACCGGCTCACCCTCTGGAACCGGGACGAGATCGCACGCCCGCCGACATCCTCCTTCGCCTCGCCGATCGCGGGAGCCTCGGGCATCGAACTGTCCGGCCGGGCGCTGATGCAGTCCGGACTCGTGTTGCCGCTGGCCTTCCCGGACCGGATGTGGATCGTGGAAGGCCGTCTCACCGAAGGAAAGACAAGACCATGATGCCGAATGCAATCTACCCAGACCTGAAGAACCGCGCGGTGCTGATCAGCGGCGGCGGCACCGGAATCGGCGCGGCGCTGACCGAGGCGTTCGTGCAGCAGGAGGCGAAGGTCGCCTTCGTCGACATCGCCGAGAAGGAAAGCCACGCACTCGTCGCCCGGCTCGAACGCGACGCCGCCCACAGGCCGCTCTTCGTGCCCGCCGACCTGCGGGACGTCGAGGCGCTTCGACGAGCCGTGGCGGAGATCGAGGACGCCCACGGCCCGGCGACCGTGCTCGTCAACAATGCCGCGCGCGACGACCGACACGAGATCGAGGACGTCAGCGAGGCCTATTGGGACGAGAACCAGGCGACCAATCTGCGCCACCAGTTCTTCCTCGCGCAGGCCGTGATCCCGGGCATGAAGCAGGCCGGCGGCGGGTCGATCGTCAACTTCACCTCGGTCTCCTACATGCTGAACATGGGCGACATGCCCTCCTACACCGCCGCCAAGGCCGGCGTCGTCGGCCTGACCAAGGGGCTCGCCGGCAAGCTCGGGGTCCACGGCATCCGCGTCAACGCGATCGCGCCGGGCTGGGTGATGACGGAACGACAGAAGCAGCTGTGGGTTACGGAGGAAGGGCTCGCCGCGATGATCGACCGGCAGTGCGTGAAGGAGGCCGTCCAGCCTTGGGACATCACCGGGCCCTGCCTGTTCTTCGCCTCGGCGGCATCCCGGATGATCACCGCCCAGGTGCTGGTCGCCGACGGAGGCATACTTTGACCGAACCCGCATTCGCCGCCGTGGACTGGGGCACGTCGAGCTTCCGCCTCTGGCTGATGGCGGCGGACGGCGGCCTCGTGGCCGAGCGGCGAAGCGCGGAGGGAATGGCGGCGCTGGAGAGCGGCGCGTTTTCCGGCGTCCTCGAGGCGCATCTCGCCGCGCTCGGGGCGCCAGGCCTGCTGCCGGTGGTCATTTGCGGAATGGCGGGCTCGCGGCAGGGATGGACGGAAGCGCGCTACCTCGACGTCCCCGCCCGCCTCGACGACGTCGCGAAGAGCGCCGCGGCCCCGCCGGACGCCGGACGGCCGGTCTCGATCCTGCCCGGCATCGCCCAGCGGGCGAAGAGCCGCGCCGACGTCATGCGCGGCGAGGAGACGCAGCTGCTCGGTGCGGTCGCCGCCCTTTCGGGCGTTTCGTCCGACGGCTCCTACTGCATGCCCGGGACCCATTCGAAGTGGGTCCGGCTCGAAAACGGGAGCGTGACCGGCTTCGCCACCTTCATGACCGGGGAGCTCTACGCGGTGCTGGCGCGGCATTCCATCCTGTCGCACAGCATCGGCACGGCCGAGACCGATGCGGACGATCCGGCGTTCGGCGAGGCCGTTCTGGCGGCCTACCGGAACCCGGAGCTTCTGACGAACCGGATGTTCTCCGTACGGGGCGCGCAACTGCTATTTGCCGATTCAGCCGAAAAGGCCGCGGCGCGGCTCTCCGGCTTCCTGATCGGCGCCGAGATTGCCGGGGGATTTTCCGCCGATGCGGGCCCCGTCCGGCTGATCGCCTCCGGCAGGCTCGGCACGCTCTACCGCTCGGCGCTCGCGGCGATCGGCATCGCGCCCGAGACGATCGACGCCGACGACGCCGTGCGTGGCGGACTGGCGCGCGCGGCGCGCTTTCTGGGACTGATCGACAAGGGAAGGCTTACCGCATGACACACGTCCCCTGGCCGGCCATGCGCCGGTCCCTCGTCGCGATCCTGCGCGGCATAGGCCCCGGCGAGATCGAGGCGGCCGTCGAGGTCCTGGTCGAAGCCGGCTTCGAGGCGATCGAGATACCGCTGAACTCGCCGGATGCGTTCGTCTCCGTGGAGCGGGCCGTGCAGTTCGCCCCCGAGGGAACGCTCATCGGCGCCGGCACCGTGCTTTCGGTCGAGGAGGTCGACAGGCTGCAGGACGCCGGCGGGCGGCTCGCCGTCAGCCCGAACGCCGTTCCCGCCGTCATCGAGCGGGCGGGCGGCTTCGGCATGGCGACGATGCCGGGGGTGATGACGCCCGGCGAAGCGTTCACGGCGATCGGCGCCGGCGCCTCGGCGCTGAAGTTCTTCCCGGCCGGGGTGCTCGGCCCCGCCGGCATCGCGGCGATCGGCGCGGTGCTGCCGGCCGGGACGGTGATCGGCGCCGTCGGCGGGGTCTCGGACAAGTCCTTCGCCGACTACGCGGCCGTCGGGGTCCGGACCTTCGGGCTCGGCTCCAGCCTCTACAAGCCCGGCATGGCGGCGCAGGAAATCGCCTCGCGCGCTCAGTCAGCGGTCACGGCCTACGACCGCGTCTTCGGAGAGGACCGATGATTTCGGCGCCGGCCGGCTTCGGCGGCAGGATCCTCTCCGACCAGGTCTTCGAGCTGGGCGAGGGTCCGATCTACGATCCCATGAACGACAAGGCGTGGTGGTTCGACATTCTCGGGCGCAAGCTCGTTTCCTACGGCTTAGCGACGGACCGGGCGACGATCGTCGACCTGCCGATGATGGCGAGCGCCATGGCCCTCGTCGACAAGGACCGGCAGGTGATCGTCAACGAGGACGGGCTCTGCGTGCGCGAGATCCGCAGCGGCGCCCTGGCCCGCTACATGGACATCGAGGCGGACAACCCGGCCACGCGGTCCAACGACGCGCGCGTGCACCCCTGCGGCGCGCTCTGGGTCGGAACCATGGGCAAGGGCGCGGAAGACGGCGCGGGCAGCATCTACCATGCGTTCAAAGGGTCGTTGCGGCGCCTTTATCCCGGCGTCTCGATCCCCAACGCCATCTGTTTTTCGGCGGACGGCGGGACCGGCTATTTCACCGATACCCGGAAGGGCGACCTCATGCGGGTGGCGCTCGACCCCGAGACCGGCCTGCCGCAAGGCGAGCCGACCGTCTTCCTCGCCGACGGCTCGGGGCCCGGCAAGCCGGACGGCGCGATCGTCGACGCCGACGGCAATGTCGTCTGCGCCCGCCACGGCGGCGGCACCATCGACATCTACGCGCCGGACGGCTCGCTCCTGAAGAGGATCGACGTCCCGACGCCGCAGGTCACCTGTCCCGCCTTCGTCGGCGCGGCTTCGGACCGGCTTCTGGCGACGACCTCCCACGAGGGCATGGACGCCGCGCAGCGCCGGGCCGATCCGCTGGCGGGCGCGACGTTCCTCTTCGACCTGCCGGTGCGGGGCCGGCCGGAGCCGCGCATGATCCTCTAGGCGAGCCCCGCCCGGGGCGGGAAGCGGGCTTCCGTCGGGAGCCGCTTACGAACCAGCATCCAGGAGAGCCGTCCCGGCTGCCGCGCAGTCCCGGACCGCTCACGAAATTCGGAGACGGCCATGACATCTCGCGCCCTCGGCGTCTGCTACTATCCCGAACACTGGCCGGAAGACATCTGGGCGGAGGACGCCCGGCGCATGGCGGACCTCGGCATCGTCTTCGTGCGCATCGGCGAGTTCGCCTGGTCCCGGCTCGAGCCGAAGCGGGGCGACCTGCGCCTCGACTGGCTGGAGCGGGCGATCGACACGCTCCACGCCCGCGGCCTCAAGGTGGTCCTCGGCACGCCGACGGCGACGCCGCCCAAATGGCTGGTCGACGAGATGCCGGACATGCTGCCGGTCGGCGCCGACGGGCGCGTGCGCGGTTTCGGCTCCCGCCGGCACTACGATTTCTCCCACGAGGGCTACCGGGAGGAATGCGTCCGCATCGTCACGGCACTCGCCGAACGGTTCGGACAGCACCCCGGCGTGGCGGCGTGGCAGACGGACAACGAATATGGCTGCCACGGAACGGTGCTCTCCTATTCGCCGGCGGCGCTCGCCGGCTTCCGCTCCTGGCTGGAGCGCCGATACGGCTCGGCGGAGGCGCTCAACCGCGCCTGGGGCAACGTCTTCTGGTCGATGGAGGTTTCCGGCTTCGACGAGATCGAGCTGCCTGCCCTGGCGGTGACGGAGGCCAACCCGGCCGCACGGATGGATTTCCACCGCTTTTCCTCCGAGCAGGTCGTCGCCTTCAACCGGCTGCAGGCCGACGTCATCCGCAGGCTCTCCCCCGGCCGCGACGTTATCCACAATTTCATGGGGCGCACGCTTTCCTTCGATCATTTCGCGCTCGGCGCCGATCTCGACGTGTCGAGCTGGGACGCCTACCCGCTCGGCTTCCTCAGCGACCGCTCCGACGAGGACGACGGGTGGAAGGCCCGCTTCCTCCGCGCCGGCGATCCGGATTTCCAGGCATTCCACCACGATCTCTACCGGGCGACGTCGAAAGGCCGGTGGTGGATCATGGAACAGCAGCCCGGGCCGGTGAACTGGGGCAGCCACAACCCGGCGCCGCGGGCCGGCCAGGTCCGGCTCTGGACGTGGGAGGCCTTCGCGCACGGGGCGGAGGTGGTGAGCTATTTCCGCTGGCGGCAGGCTCCGTTCGCGCAGGAGCAGATGCATGCGGGCCTGCTCCGGCCGGACTCGGTCGAGGCGGAGGGCTTTTCGGAGGCGCGGCAGGTGGCCGGGGAGATCGCCGCGATCGCGCCGGCACTCGACGGGCCGCCGACGCCGCCCGACGCGGCCATCATCTTCGACTATCCCTCGGCGTGGAGCTGGGAGATCCAGCCGCAGGGCCGGGAGTTCGACTATTTCCGGGTCGTCTTCGACACCTACAGGGCGTTGCGCAAGCTTGGCCTGTCCGTCGACTTCCTGCCGGCGACGACGTCCGACCTCTCCGGCTACCGGCTCGTGGCGATCCCGGCGCTGTTCGCCTGGAGCGACGCCCTGGTGGCGGCCCTCGGAAACTTCGGCGGGCTGGCGCTCGTCGGCCCGCGCAGCGGCTCCAGGACGGCGGACTTCGCGATCCCCGCGGCGATGCCGCCGGGGCTGCCGGCGGAGCTTCTCGACGTGAAAGTGTCGCGCGTGGAGACCCTGCCGGGCGACTGCCCGGTGCCGGTGGGTCCCGTGGCCTTCAAGTTCTGGCGCGAATTCGTCGTCGCCGGGGCGAACGCCAAGGTGGTGCTGAGAAGCGACGACGGCTGGCCGGCGCTCGTCCGGCAGGGCCACATCCAGTACATGGCCGGCTGGGGCGACGGGCAGCTTCTCATGGCGACGCTGCAGGAGCTCGCCGAGGAGCTGAACATGCCGACGGTGCACTTGCCGGACGGCGTGCGCATCCGCCGCAGCGGCAACCACCTCTTCGCCTTCAACTACGGCGAGGAGCCGTTCGATCTCGCCGGCCTCGGCATCGAGGGCGATGCGGTGCTCGGCGAGACGACGCTCGGGCCTTCCGGCGTCGCCGTCCTGAAGGTCAAGCCTTGAGCTGGGGCACGTTTCCGCCGGCGCGGGCATTCCATTGCGGCATAAGAGGCGGTATGACGCCCGCACCTTCCAGAGCGCTAAAGTGGAAACCGGTTTTCCGTCCGGAAGCGCTTAAAAAGCAATGAGATAGAGCGTGTCCGCGATTCCGAAGCGCGGACAGGCTGGAACGGGACGGACCATGACCGACACCACGGGGCTCACGCAACTCGGCAGACAGTCAGAGCAGCCGGCATCGCCGGAGGAGGCCGTGCTGGAGACGGTGCCCTTCGCCGGGAGCGGCGGCGGGGCGCCGGCGATCGTCCGCTTCACCTGCCCGGAATTCACCTCGCTCTGCCCGCAGACGGGGCAGCCGGACTTCGCCCATATCGTCATCGACTACGCCCCCGACGGGCTGCTGGTGGAATCGAAGTCGCTGAAACTCTTCTTGGTCTCGTTCCGCAACCACGGTGCGTTCCACGAAGACTGCACGATCCAAATCGGCCAGCGGATCGTCGAGGCGACGCGGCCCACATGGCTGAGGATCGCCGGGTACTGGTACCCGCGCGGCGGGATCCCGATCGACGTCTTCTGGCAGACAGGTGCGCCGCCCGAGGGCGCCTGGATACCGGACACCGGCGTGCCGCCCTACAGGGGCCGAGGCTAGTCTAGAGAGATACCAGCCTTCCCGGCCCGTTCAATACCACGCATCCCCCGTCGCGGCCTTGCGGCGCGCCACGAAATCCCGCAGCGCCTCGTCCGTTCCGGCGTCGAGCGGCGGGGCCTCGTATTCGGCGAGCGTCTTCTTCCAGACGCCGTTGGCGCGGGTGGCCGCGTCGAGCGAACCGGCGGCCTCCCACTTCTCGAAGCATTCGTTGTCGCCGACGGCGGTGTCCCAGAAGGCGGAGCGGTAGTTCGCCATGGTGTGGGCGCAGCCGAGGAAGTGCTTCCCCGGACCGACCTCGCGGAAGGCGTCGAGCGCCAGCGCGTTGTCGTCGACCGCGACTCCGGCCAGGTAGGAGTGGAGCGCGCCGCAGAAATCGGCGTCCATGACGAACTTCTCGTAGGACATGGCGAGCAGCCCGTCGAGGAAGCCGGCCGAATGGAGGATGAAGTTGGCGCCGCAGTGGATCGCCGAAAGCATCGACATGGTGCCTTCGTTCATCGCCTGCGCGTCCGGGAGCTTCGAATTCGAGAAATTGCCGGCGCATCTGAGCGGCAGGCCGAGGCGGCGCGCCAGCTGGCCGACGACGAGGCTGCCCGCGGCGGGCTCCGGGGTGCCGAAGGTCGGAGAGCCGGAACGCAGCGACATCGACGAGAGGAAATTGCCGAAGATCACCGGGGCGCCCCGGCGCTCGAGCTGGGTCAGCGCGCAGCCGGCCATGGTCTCCGCCAGCGACTGGGCGATCGCGCCGGCGGTGGTGACCGGCCCCATGGCGCCGCCGAGGATGAAGGGCACGATCACCGCCGCCTGGTTGGCCCGGGCATAGGCGCGCAGCGACGTCGTCATCGTGGCGTCCCAGACGAGCGGCGAGTTGACGTTGACGTTGCCGAGGATGACGCAGTTCTCGTCCACGAAGTCCGGGCCGAAGAGGATGCGCGCCATCTCGATGGAATCCTCGGCGCGGTCCTCGGCCGTGACGGAGCCCATGAAGGCGCGGTCCGAATAGCGGATGTGGGAATAGACCATGTCGAGGTGGCGCTTGTTCACCGGCACGTCGACGGGCTCGCAGATGGTGCCGCCGGAGTGGTGCAGCCAGGGGCTCGCATAAGCCAGCTTGATGAAATTGCGGAAATCCTCGAGCGTTCCGTAGCGGCGTCCCTTGTCGAGATCCATGACGAAGGGCGAGCCGTAGGCCGGCGAGAAGACGACGGTCTTGCCGCCGATCTCGACGGAGCGCGCGGGGTTGCGGGCATGCTGGACGAAGGTCGCCGGCGCGCTCTTCAGAATCTCGCGCAGCATGCCGGGCTCGAAGCGCACCAGCTCGCCGTCGACCCGCGCGCCCGCCCGGCGCCAGAGATCGAGGGAAGGCGGATCGCCGCGAAACTCGATGCCGATCTCCGCCAGGATCCGGTCGGCCGTCGCCTCGATGCGGAGGAGGCTCTCCTCGCCGAGGATATCGTAGGGCGGGATGCCGCGCACGATATAGGGCACGCCCGAGGCCGCGTCCCTGCCCTCCCGGCGCGCGCCGCGCCCGCCGCGGTCGCGCCTGCGGCCGGTCGCCGGCTCGCGCTCGGTAAGCGTCGCTTCGCCCATGTCTCGCCTCCACCGTTCCACGGTCGAGACTACGCCTCGCAGGGACCTTTGTGAGGCTGGAAAATTCTCGTGCCTCGTATAAACTGGACTTATGCAGAACCTTCGCGCCCTGCTGCCTTCGGCCGGCACCCTCATCGTCTTCGAAGCGGCCGGACGGCACGGCAGCTTCACCCGGGCGGCCGAGGAGCTGGCCATGACGCAGGCGGCCGTTTCCTACGCCGTGCGGACGCTGGAGCGGCAGCTCGGCGTGGCGCTCTTTCGCCGCGGCCACCGCTCGATCGGCCTGACGGAGGCGGGCGAGCGCTTCCATGCCGACGTCACGCTCGGCCTGTCGCACATACGCAGATCGGCGGAGGATCTGCGCGCGCGGGCACGCGAGGCGCACGTGACGCTCGCCGCCTCGACGGCGTTCGCCTCGATGTGGATGCTTCCGCGGCTCTACAAGCTTCGCGAGGACCTGCCGGACGTCGACCTCAGGATACAGACCGCGGATCGCGACCTCGACCTCGTGAACGAGCCCATACCGCTCGGCATCCGCGGCGGAAATCCGGAGGACTGGCCGGGCTACCGGGCCGCGCAAATCGCGCCCGAGCTGATCTATCCCGTGGCGAGCCCGAGCTATGTCGAGCGCTACGGCATGCCGGAAAGCGTCGCCCACCTGACGCGGCACCGGCTCATCCACCTGGAAGAGCCCGTGCGCAAGGCCGCGGACTGGGCGACATGGTTCCGAAGCGCCGGCATCAACGCGGCGACGGCCAATCGCGGGCTTTCGATCAACGACTACGTGCTGGTCATCCAGGCGGCGATGGAGGGCCAGGGCGTGGCGCTCGGCTGGCATCACCTGATCGGCCGGATGGTCGAAAGCCGCCTGCTCGTCAGGCTTTGCGACCACGCGCTCGCGAGCGGGGACGCCTTCCACGTCATCTGGCCGAAGACGCGAACACTGTCCGATCACGCCGCGAAGGTGCGCGACTGGCTGATTGCGGAGGGCCGGCGGGACGCGGCGGAGGCGCCTGTCGCGGCCGGCGGGTGATTCAGGCGCGCTTGGCGCGCAGGCCGGCGCCGTCGTAGCGGCTCTTCGCGATCAGCTCGGAGGCATCTTCGGCGCTCATCGGCCGGCCGTAGAGATAGCCCTGGCCGGTGCGGCAGCCGAGGGACCGCAGCTTGGCGGCCTGCGCCTCCTCCTCGATGCCTTCGGCGACCACCTTCAGGTCGAGACCCTCGCACATGGCGAGGATCGCCTTGATGATGTGCTCCGACGGGCGGTCGGTGGTGATCTCGCTGACGAAGGCCCGGTCGATCTTGACCTTGTCGAAGGAAAAATCGCGCAGCCGGCCGAGGCTCGACTGGCCGGTGCCGAAGTCGTCCAGCGAAACGCGCACGCCCACGGCCCTCAGCTCGTTGACGATCTTCTGCGCCGTCTCCGGATCGCTCATCATCGCCGTCTCGGTGATCTCCAGCTCCAGCCGGCGCGGGTTGAAGCCGACGCGGTTGAGGATGGCGAGAATGTTGAAGCTCGTCGCCGGATCCATCAGCTGCGCGGAGCTAAGGTTGAAGGAGAGGAAGAGATCGTCCGGCCAGGAAATGGCCGCCCGCGCCGCCTTCTTCAGCAATACCTCGGTCAGGAGGTCTATGAAGGCACGCTCTTCGGCGAGCGGGATGAAGAGGCTCGGCGAGACGGGCCCCAGTTCCGAATCGCACCAGCGCGCCAGCGCCTCGAACCCCAGCACCCGGCCGTCTTCGAGATCGACGATCGGCTGGAACTTGACGTCGACGTCGTCGGCGATGATGGCGCGCCGGAGCGCCTGCTCCAGCTGGGTGGCGCGCTTCATCTCGGCGGCGATCTCCTCGGAATAGACCGTGATCTGCCCGCGCCCGCGCCGCTTGGAGCGATAGAGGGCCGTATCGGCGCTTTTCATCAGCTCCGAAAAGCTCTCGCCGGCGAAGGGATAGACCGCAAAGCCGAAGGAGGCCGAGAGGCGCACGTTGCGATCGCCGAGATCGTAGGGCGCCGAGAGCACCTCCTTGAACATCTGGCCGATGCGTTCGGCGCCCTTGCGCTCGAAGACGAGCGGCAGCACGAACGCGAATTCGTCGCCTTCCAGGCGCGTGACGGAGGCACCCTCCGGCATGCAGGCGCGCAGCCGGTGGCCGACCTGGCTCAGGATGTCGTTTCCGGCGTGATGGCCGAAGAGATCGTTGATCGGCTTGAAACTGTCGAGATTGGCGACGCCCATCGTGAACGGCGCGGGATCGTCCGCCCGCTCGGCGGCGAGCTTCTCGATCCGTTCGCGCAGGCGGCGACGGTTGCCGAGCCCGGTCAGGGGATCGGTGAACGCCATCGCCTCGAGGTCCGAGCGCCCCATCGTGTTGTAGTCGGCAGCGGAAGACATCCCTGTCCTTGCCCTTCACTCTTCTTTTTTTAACCTCACCACCGGGATCGCACAGTGCCGGGAAAGTCTTAATGTTCTGATAGCGCCGGGGGGCGAGAAGAGGGGGTGTCGGCGGTTCGGCCGGCAGCGAGAACCAGGTGGACGGGCGGCGAACCTCTCTTTTCTCGCAGCCGCGAATCCGCGAAGATGTCGGCATGCCCGTTCGCCAGCTCTCCGAAACGCTCGTCAACCAGATCGCCGCCGGCGAGGTCATCGAACGTCCGGCGAGCGCCGTGAAGGAACTCGTCGAAAACGCCATCGACGCGGGCGCGACGCGCATCGAGATCGCCACGGCCGGAGGCGGCAAGGCGCTCGTCCGCGTCGTCGACGACGGCTCGGGCATGTCGCCGGAGGATCTCGCGCTTGCAGTGAAGCGGCACTGCACCTCGAAAATCGTCGACAGCCTCGTCGACATCCGGTCGCTCGGTTTCCGCGGCGAGGCCCTGCCCTCGATCGGATCGGTTGCGCGGCTGTCGGTCAAAAGCCGGAGGCGCGACGGCTCGGGCGGCCACGAGATTCGCCTTGCCGCGGGGGTTGCTGAAGCCGTCCGCCCGGCCGCCTGCAATCCGGGAACGGTGGTCGAGGTGCGCGACCTGTTCTTCGCCACGCCCGCCCGGCTGAAGTTCATGAAGGGCGAGCGCGCGGAGGCGGGGGCGATCGCGGAGGTCGTCAAGCGGATGGCGATCGCCTTTCCCGGGATCCGCTTCGTCCTGTCGGGCAGCGACCGCTCGACCCTGGACTATCCGGCAACGGGCTCCGACCGGCTGGCGCGGATCGGCCAGGTGCTCGGCCGCGACTTCGTCGACAACGCCATCGAGATCGCCGCGGAGCGCGAGGAGGTGAGGCTGACGGGCTTTTGCGGCCTGCCGACGTTCAACCGCGCGAACTCGCTCCACCAGTACGCCTTCGTCAACGGCCGGCCGGTGCAGGACAAGCTCGTGTGGTCGGCGCTCAGGGGGGCCTATTCCGACACGATGCCGCGCGGACGCTACCCCGTCGCGGTGCTGGCGATCGAGCTCGATCCCGCGCTCGTGGACGTCAACGTCCATCCCGCCAAGGCCGACGTGCGCTTCCGCGACCCGGGGCTCGTGCGCGGCCTGATCGTCGGGGCGATCCGCCAGGCACTCGCACGCGACGGCGACCGCGCCTCCAGCCTCGGCGCGAGCGGCATGGCGGAGGCTTTCCGCAGCGGCGGCGGCGGCGCGCAGCCGGGCCAGCCCTACCGTGCCGCGACGGCGGCGGACTACGACGCGCGCACCTCGCCGTTCCGTCCCCTGGAGCGCGCGCCGGTCCACGCGGCCGGCGGATTCTCGGAGGGAGCGCAGGCGGCGTTCGAGACGGCCGCCTTTCCGTCCGGGCGATCCGAGGAGGCCGAGGACGCCGGCCATGCGCGCCATCCGCTCGGCGCGGCGCGGGCCCAGCTTCACGAGAACTACATCGTCGCGCAGACGGAGGACGGGCTCGTCATCGTGGACCAGCACGCCGCGCACGAGCGGCTCGTCTACCAGACCATGAAGGCGGCGCTGCATGCCGGCCGGGTCCCCTCGCAGGCGTTGCTGGTTCCGGATATCGTCGACATGCCGGAGGAGGATTGCGACCGGCTCATGCGCCATGCGGACGACCTGGCGCGCCTCGGTCTCTCGGTGGAGCGCTTCGGCCCCGGCGCGGTCGCCGTGCGCGAGACCCCGGCGATGCTCGGCCAGCTCGATGCCGCCGGGCTCGTGCGCCAGCTGGCCGACGAGATCGCCGAGTGGAACGACGCCTCGGGGCTCGCCGCCAGGCTGGACCACGTCGCCGCGACCATGGCCTGCCACGGTTCGGTGCGTTCGGGCCGTCGTCTGCGGGGCGAGGAAATGAACGCGCTGCTGAGACAGATGGAAGCGACGCCGGGGTCGGGACAGTGCAATCACGGCCGGCCGACCTATATCGAGCTGAAACTGAACGACATCGAGCGCCTTTTCGGCCGACGCTAGGCGGAGAACCGGTTTCCACTTTGCCGGAAACGTGGTTTTGTCTGCCCGTTCGAGGACGGAACGCTTGAGGAGAAAACCGACATGAACCGTTTCGAAGGCCCGGGGTCCCGCCAGGCGAAGGTGCGCTATCTCGACGGAGACTTCCAGGTCATCCTGCCGGGAACGCATGTCGTGTGCGCGGTCACCGGCGAGCGCATCCCGCTCGACGAGCTCAAATACTGGAGCGTGGCGCGCCAGGAACCCTATCTGGACGTCGAGGCGTCGTTCGCCGCGGAGAAGGCGGCGGGGGGCTTGCCGAAGCGTCCGGACTGACGGTTCAGCCGCGCCGCCTGCGGCGGAATGCGGCCGTGGCCGCGTCGATGATCTGATCCGGGGCCGTGGGCTCGGAGAAGACGAGGTCGACCGCGAGCGCCTCGGCGGCGGCGGCGAGATCGGCGGCCGCGTGGGAACCTCGAAGCCGCACCATGTCCTTTTCCGTGGTCAGGAGGCCGAGTCCCTCCTTTCGCGCCAGGTCGAGTAGGTCTCGCGCCTCTTCGGCGGAGAATGCATGGTGGTCGGGGAAGGCGCGGACATGGCGCAGCTCGGCACCGACGGCCCTCGCCGTCGCGAAGAATTTCTCTGGATCGCCGATGGCGGCGAAGGCCAGCACGGGCCGGCCGGCGAAGGCGCCGGCATCGCGCGGTACGAGGTCCGCCCGGTGGATCGGCTTCGCGGCCCGCGCGGCCAGCCGCACGACGCGGTCGGCCGGCGCGCCCTCGCCGATCTTGAGCAGGGCGGTCGCGTGGCGCAGCTGGTCGAGAACGGGCGCCCGCACCGGACCGGCCGGGACGAGCCGGCCGTTTCCGAGGCCGCGGCGACCGTCGACGACGAGAAGCGCGTAGTCGAAATGCAGCCGCGCGCTCTGGAAGCCGTCGTCCATCACGATCAGGTCGACGCCCTCCGAGACGAGCCGCCCGGCGCCGGCGAGCCGGTCGCGCGCGACGACGGTCGGTGCGAGGGCGGCGAGCAGCAGCGGCTCGTCTCCCACCTCGGCGGCGCCGTGACGCTGCGGGTCGACGAGCGTCGGTCCCTCGGCACGGCCGCCGTGGCCGCGCGACAGGAAGCCGGGCTTCATCCCGCGCCGCTTGGCCGCGGCTCCGAGGGCGAGCGCCGTCGGTGTCTTGCCGGCCCCGCCGACGGTGAAATTGCCGACGCAGATCACCGGGAGGTCGAGGCGCGCGCGCGGCGCCTTTTCCAGCCGCCAGCGCGCGACGCGGCCGTAGACCCATCCGAACGGAGAAAGCGCCACCCCCTGCCACGCCCGCTCCGACCACCAGAAGGGAGGGGCCTCGGAAATCATCCGCCGGCGGTCCGCACGACCGGGTCGGAGGGACGGAGGCGGGCCTCGACGGTCAGCGGGGTAATGTAGGGATCGAGCGCGGCGACCGTCAGCGGCAGCGCTCCGCGCATGGATTGCACGGTTGCGGCCGCCGCCTCGCACATCGCCTTTCGCGCAGCCTCGTTCGACATGAGATAGCCGACGCCGCGGGCCAACATCGGGGCGTCCTTGACGATCTTGGCGGCGCCCGCGTCGACCAGGTTGCGGTAGGTCTCCCGGAAATTGCCGACATTGCGGCCGGACAGCACGGCGCAGCCGAGCATGGCCGGCTCCAGCGGGTTCTGGCCGCCCTCGGCGGTGAGCGAGCGTCCGACGAAGGCGATGTCCGTCAGCCTCAAATAGAGGCCCATCTCGCCGATGGTGTCGCCGAGGAGAATGTCCGTCTCGGCGGTGATCGGGTCGCCGAGGGAGCGCCGGGCCACGTTCAGCCCCTGCAGCCGCATCATGCGCTCGATTGCGTCGCCGCGTTCGGGATGGCGGGGGACGACGACGGTCAGGAGGTCCGGCTGCTCCTCCTTCAGCGTGAGGTGGACGGTGGCGGCGGCACTCTCCTCGCCCTCGAAGGTCGAGATCGCCGCCCAGACGCGGCGCCCGCCGATGAGCTGGCGCAGGCGCATCAGGTCCTGGCGGTTGCAGCCGGGCGCCTCGACATCGGCCTTCAGATTGCCCGAAACGCTGACGGAGTGGGCCCCGAGGGCGCGAAAGCGCTCGGCATCGGTCTCCGACTGGGCGGCGACGTGCGAAAGGCCTTCGAAGAGGGCTGCGGCGAGGTGGGGACGCTTGTGCCAGCTGCGGAAGGAGCGGTCGGAGAGGCGGCCGTTCACAAGAACCTGCGGAATCCGCCGGCGGCCGAGTTCGAGGATGGTCGTCGGCCAGATCTCGGATTCGGCGATGACCGCGAGGTCCGGCTTCCAGTGTTCGAGGAAGCGCGAAACCGCCGGCTTGAAGTCCAGCGGCACGTATTGATGGACGACGCGGCCGGCAAGGCGCTTGGCGGCGATGCCGGCGGAGGTGACGGTGCCGGTGGTCAGCACGATGGAGACGCCGCGGTCGGCGACCGATTCGATCAGGCCGACGACGGCGTTCGTCTCGCCGACGCTCGCCGCATGGAACCAGACCACCGGGCCGTCGGGCCGTCGCTCGCTGGCGCGGCCGTAGCGCTCGGCGCGGCGGGCGCGGTCCTCCTTGCCGCGGGCGGTGCGGTAGGCGAGGTAGGAACCTAGGAACGGATAGAGCAGCGCTCCCGCCCAGCGGTAGCCTCCGAGAGCCAACCGTGCATAGAGCTGGCTCATTCGCGCCCCTCCGCGAGGCGGTAGGCATCGGTCGTCACCCGGTTCAATTCCTCGGTCACTTTCCGTCTGAATTCGGCGATGTCCTCGTCGGCGGCATCGGCGGGCACGTAGATCGGAGCGCCGAGACGCAGGCAACGCCGTCCGAAGGGCAGGTTGATCGTCATCCTGTCCCACGCTCGTTCGACGACATAATGGCGGCTCGTGGCGAGCGCCATGGGAACGATGGGCCGGCCGGAGAATTTCGCCAGGTGCACGACCCCCTCGCCCGCCTGGCGCGGCGCGCCCTTCGAGATATCGGCGATCATCACGACGTGCCGGCCGCGGCGCAGGGCGTCCCGCAGCGCGATCAGCGCCCGGACGCCGCCCTTGCGGTGGGTGGCGCCGCGATCCCGGCCGCCGGAACCGCGCACGACCTCGTTGCCGGAGAGCGCGAGCACGCGGGCATTGATCTCCGCGTCGGCGCTCTTCGAGACGAGGCCGGCGACCGGCTCGCTCTCGGGCCGGGTGAACTGGACGAGCATCTGCTGGCCGTGCCAGAGGGCGATGATGACGGGCTCGTGACCGGCGATCCGGTCCAGCATGTCGTGGGAGGCGGCGACCGGCGGGTTGGAGACGTAGACGAAGCGTCCGAGCGCGTGCAGGACGCGGGCGGCGACGGCCTGGAATGCGTCGGAACGAAGCAGCGCCTTGCCGGCGTTGCGCAGGCGGAACCGCGGACGCCCTGCCGGCCCCCCGCCCTCGGTCCGACGACTGTCGCTCATGGTCGCAACCGCACGGCGCACCGCCACGTCAGTCGCCGCGCTTCTCGCCGGTCTCCGGATCGAGGAGCCTGTGCATGTGGACGATGAAATAGCGCATGTGGGCGTTGTCGACCGTCATCTGGGCCTTCGACTTCCAGGCCGCGAGCGCCGCATTGTAGTTCGGGAAGATGCCGACGATGTCGAGCTCGTCCAGGTTCCGGAATTCCAACTCGGCAGGATCCTCGAGCTCTCCGCCGAAGACGAGGTGCAGGAGCTGTTTCGGTTTCTCGTCCGCCATGCATGGACTCCCTCGAATACTTCGGGCCGATCGGGGTTTGCGGCAATTCGCGGCAAAGGTCAATGCCCGAAAATTCCCGCGAGCGCCGCCGTCAGCCGGGGCAGAATGGCGCCGGAACCGGCCATCAGCACGCCGTGGCGGGTATCGGGCCGGTTGTAGGCCACCGGCGTCCCGTCGCGCTCCAGGAGAGACCCGCCGGCCCTGCGGAGGATCACGTCGGCGGCCGCCACGTCCCAATCGTTGGCGTTTTCGCGGACGAGGGTCGCGTGCAGGCGGCCGTCGGCGACCATGGCCAGGCGATAGGCCAAAGACGGGACGTGGCCGACGGAGGCGCAAGACCTCAGGTCGTCCGGCAGGCCGTCGGCCAGGCGCGCCGGAGCCGCCAGCAGGATGCGGCCGCCGTCCCCGGGCGGGCCGGCGACCGAGATCGCGCGGCCGTTCTTCTCCGCCGGGCCGTGAGCGTGGGCGGCGAAGACCTCGCCCGTGGCCGGCGCCACCAGCACGCCGGCGACGCTGGTGCCGCGGTGGACGACGGCGACGCTGACGCACCACACCTCGCCGCCGGCGATGAAGCTGCGCGTGCCGTCGATCGGGTCGACGACGAAGAGGGTGTCGCGGCCGATCCGGTCGTCGTCGCTCCCGCTCTCCTCGGAGAGCCAGCCATAGGTGGGGCGGGCGGCTGCAAGTCTCTGCCGGAGCAGGCCGTCGACGGCGATGTCGGCCTCGCTGACGGGCGAGCGGCCGTGCTGCTTGTACCAGACGTCGGGGTCGCGCCGGAAATAGTCGAGGCAAAGCCTGCCGGCTTCCTCCGCCGCCGCGCGGATCAGCGCCAGGTCGCCGGCGGCGTCCGGCGGGCGGTCAGCGTCCGGCAAGCGTCACGCCTTCGATGGCGAGCGTCGGGGCTGCGGTGGCGAACTTGCGGTCGATGTCGTCGGCCGGCGTCACGCGCATGAACATGTCCTTCAGGTTGGAGGCAATCGTGACCTCCGAAACGGGATAGCCGAGTTCGCCGTTCTCGATCCAGAAGCCGGATGCACCGCGGCTGTAGTCGCCGGACACCATGTCGACCCCCTGCCCGATGACCTCGGTGACGTAGAAACCGGTGCCGACGCCGGCGATCAGGTCCTGCGGCGAGACCGCGCCCGGCTCGAGCGCCAGGTTGGTCGAGGAGGGCGAGATCGTCGAGCCGCCCCGCACGCCGCGGCCGTTGGTCTCCAGGCCCAGTTCGCGCGCGACGCCGGTGGACAGGAACCAGTGCCGCAGCACGCCGTCCTCCACCATGTCCAGCGTCTCGCCCTGCACGCCTTCGCCGTCGAAGGGACGCGAGGCCGGGCCGCGCACGATCATCGGGGCGTCGGTGACGGTGATGCCGGGGCTCATCACCGGCTTGCCCATGCGGTCGCGGAGGAAACTCGTCTTGCGCACGATCGACATGCCGTTGATGGCGCCGGCGAGGTGGCCGACGAAACCGCGGGCGACGCGCGGGTCGAGGACGACCGTGATGCCGGTGCCGGTATCGGCCTTGCGCGGGTTGACGCGCCGGACCGCCCGCTCTCCGGCCGACCGGCCGATGGTCTCGGGCGCGTCGAGGTCGGCGTAATGGATGCGGCTGTCGAAATCGTAGTCGCGCTCCATCTTGGTTCCCTCGCCGGCGATGACGCTGACGGAACGGCCGAACCGGGTGGCCATGTAGGAGCCGGCGAAGCCGTGCGAGGTGACCAGCACGAGACCGCCCATTCCGGCGGACGCGCCGGCGCCGGTCGAATTGGTGACCCCGTCGACATCCATGGCCGCGGCTTCGGCGGCGAGCGCCGCCTCGGTGAGCGCATCGGCGTCGACCTCGGTGGGGTCGAACTGTTCCAGGTCCGGGAACTCGCGCGCCAGCCGCCCGGGGTCGGCGAGCATGGCGAAGGGATCCTCCGGCGAGACCCGCGCCATGGCCACGGCGCGTTCGGCGAGCGCTTGCGCGTCGTAGCCGGCATTGGCGGAGACGCTGGCGACGCGCTTTCCGACGAAGACCCTCAGGGAGAAGTCGTCGCCTTCGGACGCCTCCGTGCCCTCGACCTTGCCGAGGCGCACGGACACCGATTTCGAACGGCCGCGCACGACGACCGCGTCGGCCTGGTCGGCGCCCGCCTTCCTCGCGTGGTCGATCAGTTGCCGCGCGCGCGCGGCGAGGTCGTCTGCATCGATGGTATCGGACATGGGAATGGCCTTTCCTTGCCGCACCATTTATTGTGCGGCCGTCTTCTCATCAAGGCCGCGACGGCATTATCCCTTACCGGCGGCCTATCATTCCGGCGAAAGCGAAAGGCGTTCCATGACCGCAGGCGGTGCGTCACTCTATACCGAAGCGCTCGTGCTCCTCGGCGGGGCGGTGATCGCGGCTCCACTGTTCAAGAAGATCGGGCTCGGCACCGTGCTCGGCTACCTGGCGGCGGGCGTGGTCATCGGACCGCTGCTCAGGGTGATCGCCGACGGCAAGGCGATCCTCGAATTCGCCGAACTCGGCGTCGTGTTCCTCCTGTTCGTCATCGGGCTGGAGCTGAAGCCCTCGCGGCTTTGGCAGATGCGCCGCGACATCTTCGGGCTCGGCTCGCTGCAGGTGGTCGCGACCGGGCTCCTGCTCACCGGGCTCGGCATCGCCCTGGCGGGGCTGAAGGCCAACGCGGCCGCCGTGACGGGCTTCGGCCTGGCGCTGTCGTCGACCGCCTTCGCCATGCAGATCCTCGAGGCGGACGGCGACATGAACACCGCCCACGGGCGGCGGGCCTTCTCCATCCTGCTGCTGCAGGACCTCGCCATCGTGCCGCTTCTCGCCCTCATTCCCCTGCTTGCGCCTTTCGGCGAGGACACCGGCTCGCCGACGATGCATTTCGCCGTGGCGCTCGCCGCCATCGCCGCGCTCGTGCTCGCGGGGCGATACCTGCTCAATCCGCTCTTCCAGGTCATCGCGCGCACCGGGGCGCGCGAAGCGATGATCGCGGCGGCGCTCTTCGTGGTGCTCGCGTCGGCCATGCTCATGCAACTCGCCGGGCTGTCCATGGCGATGGGCTCGTTCCTTGCCGGCGTGCTGCTTGCCGAGTCCTCCTACCGGCACGAGCTCGAGGCGGACATCGAGCCCTTCCGCGGCATCCTGCTCGGGCTGTTCTTCATGGGCGTCGGACTGTCGCTCGACCTGAGCGTGATCCTCGACAACTGGCTCGTCATCCTCCTCGCGGTACCGGTGGTGATGCTCGGCAAGGTGCTCGTCATCTACCTCGCCTGCCGGCTCTTCGGCTCGAGCCACAACGACAGCGTGCGCATCGCCTCCATCCTGCCGCAGGGCGGCGAGTTCGGGTTCGTGCTCTTCACCGCCGCGGCCGCGGTCGGCATATTCCCGGCCGCGACGGCCTCGCTGCTCATCGCCGTCGTGACGCTGACCATGGCACTGACCCCCGCCGTCGCGGCGCTCTCGCGGTATCTCCTCAGGGACGAGGCGGAGGAGGAGTTGGAGGAGGACTTCGCCGGCGCCGGCGCCGACGTGATGATGATCGGGTTTTCCCGCTTCGGGCAGATCGCCTGCCAGATCCTGCTCGCCGGCGGGTCGAGCGTGACCGTCATCGACCATTCGGCCGACCGCGTGCGCCAGGCGATGCGCTTCGGCTTCCGCATCTATTTCGGCGACGGCACGCGCAAGGACGTGCTCGAGGCCGCCGGCATCCAGCGGGCCAAGGTCGTCGCTATCTGCACGCAGAGGAAGGCGGTCACGGACCGCATCGTCGATCTCATCCAGACGGAATACCCGACGGCCCGGCTCTACGTGCGCTCCTACGACAGGGTGCACACCCTGGCGCTGCGCAAGCGCGGCGTCGACTACGAGCTGCGGGAGACCTTCGAGTCCGGCCTGCTCTTCGGCCGCAGGACGCTCGAGGCGCTCGGGGTGGAGGAGACCATCGCCTACGAGATCGGCGAGGACATGCGCAGGCGCGACGAGGAGCGGCTGCTGCTGCAGGCGAGCGAGGGCATCTATGCCGGCACCGACATGCTCTTGAGCAAGCCGGTCACGCCGGAACCGCTGATCAAGCCTCGGCCGCGCGCCGCCGGCGGCGCCGACGGGAAGGCCGAGGCCCGCGAGCCGGAGCCGGAAGCGACCTGACCCTAAAAGCGGGCCGGAAGCGACCTGACCCTAGAGCGTTTCCACGTTTCACGGAATCGCGGACACGCTCTAAGTCTTTGTCTTTGCGCGCTTCCGAACGGAAAACCGGTTTCCACTTTTCCTGGAAGCGCTCTAGAAGCGTGCAGGAAGCGGCCCGGCCCTCAAGCGGGCCGGAACCGGTAGAACCACATCCGCGTGTCGCCGAAGAGGCGTTCCTCGACGGGTTCGAAGTCCGCCCCGCAGTCGGGCGCGACGTCGGCGCGTTCCTCGAGGATCGCCAGGGCGCCGGGCACCAGCCAGCCGCCGGAGGCGGCCGCCGCGAGGGCCTTCGCGCCGGCGCCGGTTCCATAGGGGGGATCGGCGAAGAGGATGCCGAAGGGGGCGATCGTGCCGGCGCCGCCGAGGGCGGTGGCGTCCCGGCGGAAGATCTTCGCGCGCCCCTCCAGGCCGAGCGCCTCCATGTTCCTGCGCAGGAGTCCCCTGCCCTCGACGCTCGTCTCGACGAAGAGCACGCTCGCCGCGCCGCGCGACAGCGCCTCGAAGCCGACGGCGCCGGTGCCGGCGAAGAGTTCGAGCATCCGGGCGCCGGCGAGCGCCTCGGGGTAGCGATGGGTCAGGATGTTGAAGAGGCTCTCGCGCGTACGGTCGGCCGTCGGGCGGATCGCACCGCTCCTCGGCGCGGCGAGCGGGCGCCCGCGGAACTCACCGCCGACGATCCGCACCGCGCGGCGCTCCCTTGCCCCTGGCCCCACCGCGCGGCGGGCGGCCGGTCGCGGGTCCCTTCTCGGTCTTCCTGCCGAAGCCCGGCTTCCCGTCGCCGGTCCGCTTCGAAGCAGGCTTCCCGCCCCGCGCGTCCGCCGCCTTGCCGGTGCCGGCCGGCCTGCCGGGTTTGTCGGACCTTGCGGGCCTGGCGGTCTTGCCGGGCTTGTCGGGCCTGGCGGGTTTGTCGCGGGAGCCGCCGGGCCGGGCCGAAGCGTCGTGCTCGCCCGCGCGGCGCGGCGGCCTGCCCGCCCCGCGCTCGGGACGCGGCGGCTTGCGATCGCCGTCCTTGCGGACCGTCTTGTCGAAGCTCTCGGCGTTCGGGGCCGGGCGGCGCGACGCCCTGCGCGGCTTTTCGTCCGCCGGGGCGGACGCGGCGGCGGCCTTCTTGGGGTTCACCGGCCGCGCGCCCGGAGCCATCCAGACATTGGAGGCG
Organism: uncultured Alphaproteobacteria bacterium; assembly: GCA_963838155.1. Classification (GTDB taxonomy): domain Bacteria; phylum Pseudomonadota; class Alphaproteobacteria; order Rhizobiales; family Rhizobiaceae; genus Pararhizobium_B. Next base: position 78,209 of record CAWIQE010000036.1, on the reverse strand, counting down.
CGGCTGCGGCGCGGGGGATGGCCCTTCGGCTTTTCCCGGCCGGCCTTGTCGTCGCGGCGGGTCGAAAGCCGCGAGAGGGCCCGATCACGCGGGTTCTCCTTCGGCCGGTCACGCGGATTCTCCTTCGGCCGGTCACGCGGATTCTCCTTCGGCCGGTCACGGCCGGCGCGGGGCTTGGGCTCGGGTTTCGCCTGGCCGCGGGAGGGCGCGGGCTCTTCTACGACCTCGGGGACGGCCGCGACGTCGTCGAACACCGGCGCCTCGAAATTGGCGCCCGCCTCGGCGACGAGCCGCGGGCCGAGCTGGTCCCGAAGCGTGCGGCCGCGGATCTCGCGCACCTCGCCCTCGGCGAGATCGGCGAGCTGGAAGGGGCCGTAGGACAGGCGGATCAGCCGGTTGACGGACAGGCCGAGCGCGCCGAGCACGTTCTTGATCTCGCGGTTCTTGCCCTCGCGCAGGGCCATGGTGATCCAGGCGTTGCTGCCCTGGACGCGATCGAGCGTCGCATCGATGGCGCCGTAGAGGACGCCGTCGACGGCGATGCCCTCCCTGAGGCGATCGAGAGCGGCCTGGTCGACGGTGCCGTGGGCGCGCACCCGGTAGCGCCTCAGCCAGCCGGTCGCCGGCAGTTCCAGGACACGCGCGAGCCCGCCGTCGTTGGTCAGGAGCAGGAGCCCTTCCGTGTTGATGTCGAGGCGGCCGACCGAGAGCACGCGCGGCAGGTCCGCGGGCAGCCTGTCGAAGACGGTGGGGCGGCCTTCCGGGTCGCTGTTGGTGGTCACGAGGCCGACCGGCTTGTAGTAGAGCCAGAGCCGCGTCCGCTCGATGCCCCGGATCGGCCGGCCGTCGACCTCGATCCGGTCGGCGAGCGTCGCCGTCACCGCCGGGGTGTCGAGCACCTTGCCGTTGAGGCTGACCCGCCCGTCCATGACCATGCGCTCTGCCTCGCGGCGCGAGGCGACCCCGGCGCGGGCGAGAAGCTTGGCGATGCGCTCCGGCGCGGCCGGTGCGGCGGCGGTCTCCCGCGTGGCTGCGGGGCGCCCGCTTCGCCCGCCCGGCTCCTTGCGCGGGCGTTTCGACTTGTCTTCGGATGTCATTTGCTGTTTGCCTGCCTTTTGCGGCTGTCCTATCAGGTCGCGGAAGACGCGTTAAGAGGAAATGGCGTGGCGGATGCGGTGAGCTTCATGGATCTCGCGCTCCAGGAGGCCCGCCGCGCGGGCGAGCGCGGCGAGGTTCCGGTGGGCGCCGTCGTCGTCCTCGACGGAGCCGTCGTCGCGCGGCAGGGCAACCGCACGCGCGAGACCAACGACGTGACCGCCCATGCCGAGATCGCCGCCATCCGCCAGGCCGCCTCGGCCCTCGGGCAGGAGCGCCTCACCGGTGCCGATCTCTACGTCACCCTCGAACCCTGCGCGATGTGTGCGGCCGCGATCTCCTTTTCCCGCATTCGCCGCCTCTATTTCGGCGCGGAAGACCCGAAGGGAGGGGCCGTCGTCAGCGGCGTGCGCCTTTTCGGCCAGCCGACCTGCCATCACGCGCCCGAGGTCTATGGCGGCATCGGGGAGCGGGCGGCGGCGGCGCTTCTCACCGACTTCTTCGAAGCGCGGCGCCGGTCCGCCGGGACCGACGAGGAGCGCTAGAGCCAGTCCACTTTTCACGGAATCGCGAACAGGCTTTACCTCATTGTTTTCGCGCGCTTCCGGACGGAAAACCGGTTCCCACTTTTCCTGGAAGCGCGTCTTTTCCTCTCGCGCTTCCGGACGGAAAACCGGTTCCCACTTTTCCTGGAAGCGCGTCTTTTCCTCTCGCGCTTCCGGACGGAAAACCGGTTCCCACTTTTCCTGGAAGCGCTTTAGATGTCACGCGATTTCGGGGGAAAACCGGCTCCGGCGGCTTTCGACGCGGTTCAGAAAGGCCACCAGCTCTTGCCGGATCCCTTCTTCTTGGCGGCGGCGATGCGCTCGCGTTCCTTCTGCTTCTCCGGCTTGCCGAGTTCGTCGGTCGGGGCGGAGGCGGCCGGCGTCTTGAGGTCCGCGGGCGGGTCGCTCAGGAACTTGCGGCCGGAATAGTTGCCCTTTTCCACGGCGAGCGCTTGGCGGAACTCCTTGGTCCGCTTGTCGGTGATGACGTTCTGGCCGCCGGTGTCAAACGAGCGCGGCGACGCGCCGAGCGGCAGATCCTTGCCGTTGCCGGTCTCCTCGTCGACGCGTGCGACCATCTCCTTGCGGATCTGCTCGGGCGACTTGGGCCATTCCGGATTGTCCGTCGTGGCGATGTTCGTCTGCGGCGGCGGCAGCTTGCCCGCCTCGTTCTTCGGCGGCTGCACGAGCGCGGGACGCGGCTGGTACTTCAGGTCCGAGGCCTTGTTCTTCGGCAGCGAGGCCATCTGGCCGAGGTCCTCGACGAGGTGCGAGCTCTGCGTCTGTCCGGTCCCGTAGGTCGGATCGCCCATGCACCCTGAAAGCATGGTTGCGGCCGCTAGAAGAGCGACCGAAGCGGTTGCGTAGCGATAGTTTGGCGTCACGGTCATCCAGTCTTTCCCGCCCGACCGGCGTTTGCGCGGAGCGAACCCCGAGGTCCACTGACCGACAATTCCGGCCATTTCTTGACCGCTTCTAGCGAAACAATGCGGCTGCCGCAATCTGCGGCAGCGAGATTGTGTCTCAAAGCCGGTCGAGTTCGGCGCGTTTTTTCAGCGCATCGGCGTCTCGCGCCGATACGTCCGGATAGTCGGGGTCGGAACCGACATCGGCGGTGTATCGCCACGAGCGGGCGCATTTGCGCAATCCCAGTTCGGTGGCGAACCGGACCTTCACGGCCACGTCGCCCCCGACCGATTCGTCGACGAAACAGGCGGACGGATCGTCGATATCGGTGTGTTCGAGCCCACACGTGGAGGCGGTCTCCCTGATCTCGGCACCCGAGGTGATGAAGATCTCGTCGGCGTCCAGCAACTCGAACAGGGTCTCGTAGTCCCGCCCGACATAGACGATCGGGGCCGCCTCCAGCGACGATCCTATTCGCTTCTCGCGGCGCTCGACCTCCAGCGCGCCCGTGACGACCCGGCGGACCGTGCGGATCTTCTTCCACTTGGCGGCGAGCGCATCGTCGCGCCAGCCGGCCGGCACCTCCGGGAACTGCTGGAGATGGACCGAGACCGCCTCCGGATCGCGCGAAAGCCACGCTTCCTCCATGGTGAACGGCAGCATCGGGGCGAGCCATGCGACGAGGCAGTCGAAGATCTGGCGGATCACCTGCAGGGCCGCCTTGCGGCGCGGGCTCGACGGGGCGTCGCAGTAGAGCGCGTCCTTGCGGATGTCGAAATAGAACGCCGAAAGCTCGATATTGGCGAAGTCGATCAGGTGCCGCGATATGCGCTTGAAGTCGAAATCGTCGTAGCCCTTGCGCACGATCCGGTCGAGCTCGACCAGCCGGTGGAGCATCAGGCGTTCCAGTTCCGGCATGCCTTCGACGGGCACCGTCTCGCCTTCGTCGTGGGCGAGCGTGCCGAGCATCCAGCGCACGGTGTTCCGGAGCTTGCGGTAGGCGTCGACATTGGTCTGGATGATCGCCTTGCCGAGACGCTGGTCCTCGCCGTAGTCGGTCGTCATCACCCAGAGCCGCAGGATGTCGGCGCCGGACGAGCCCATCACCTCCTGCGGGGTGACGGTGTTGCCCTTCGACTTCGACATCTTCTCGCCCTTCTCGTCCATGGTGAACCCATGGGTGACGACGGTGTCGTAGGGCGCGCGGCCGCGCGTGGCGCAGCTTTCGAGCAGCGAGGAGTGGAACCAGCCGCGGTGCTGGTCGGAGCCCTCCAGGTAGACGTCGGCCGGCCATTTGAGATCCGGCCGATCCTCCAGCGTGAAGGTGTGCGTCGAGCCCGAGTCGAACCAGACGTCGAGGATGTCCATGACCTGGTGCCACGCGTCCGGGTCGTGGTCGTTGCCGAGGAAGCGCTCCTTGGCGCCCGCGGCGAACCAGGCATCCGCGCCCTCCGCCTCGAACGCCTCGAGGATGCGGGCGTTGACGGCCTCGTCCTTCAGGATCCCGCCGTGATCGTCGGCGAAGATGCAGATCGGCACGCCCCAGGCGCGCTGGCGCGACAGGACCCAGTCCGGCCGGTCCGCGATCATGCCGCGCAGCCGGTTCTGCCCTGCGGCGGGAACGAAGCGGGTGGCGTCGATCGCCCTCAACGCACGCGAGCGAAGTGTGTCGTTGCTTGCGCTCACGCTGTCGCCGCTGGCGCGGCTTCGCTCCGCGGGGGCGGCCTGGCCGGCCGACGCCCGGTCGGGCTTGCCGCCTGCGGCGGGATCGGCGGTCACGCTGTCGCCGCTGGCGCGGCTTCGCTCCGCGGGGGCGGCCTGGCCGGCCGACGCCCGGTCGGGCTTGCCGCCTGCGGCGGGATCGGCGGTCACGCTGTCGCCGCTGGCGCGGCTTCGCTCCGCGGGGGCGGCCTGGCCGGCCGACGCCCGGTCGGGCTTGCCGCCTGCGGCGGTCGTGGGGGAAGAACCGAGGCCGAAGCCGGCGAGGTCCTTGTCCATGTGGGCGAACCACTGGGGGGTATTGCGGAAGATGATCGGCTTCTTCGACCGCCACGAATGCGGGTAGGTGTGCTTCAGCCGGCCGCGGGCGAAGAGCATGTGCCGGTCGATCAGGGCGGCGATGACGCGCTTGTTGGCGTCGCCCTTCTTTCCCTTGTCGTCGATGACGCGGGCGGCGCCCTCCGGCGCGTCGGGGCCGAAGCCCGGCGCGTCGGCGGTGTAGAAGCCGTCGTCGTCGACGGTGAAGGGGATCTCGGCGGAGATGCCGCGGGCCTCGAGCTCGCGAGCGCGGTCCATCCAGGCGTCGAAGTCCTCGCGCCCGTGGCCGGGGGCGGTGTGGACGAAGCCGGTGCCGGCGTCGTCGGTGACGTGGTCGCCCGAGATGAGCGGCACGGCGAATTCGTAGCCGCCGCCGAGGCCCTTCAGCGGGTGCGCGCAGGTGATGCCGGCAAGCTCGTCCGCCGTCACGGTCCGCAGGCGCTTGAATTCGAGCTTCGCCTTGGCGAAGGATTCCTCGGCGAGCGCGTCGGCGAAGACCAGCTTCTCGCCGGGCCTCGGGCCGAAGTCGTTCTCCGCGGCCGTGACCTCGTAGAGGCCGTAGGCGATGCGCGGCGAGAAGGCGATCGCCCGGTTGCCGGGGATCGTCCATGGGGTGGTGGTCCAGATGACGACGAAGGCGCCGTCGAGCGCCGGCACGCCGGCGGTGACCGGAAACTTCACCCACACCGTGTCGCTCTCGTAGTCCTGGTACTCGACCTCGGCTTCGGCGAGCGCGGTCTTCTCGACCACCGACCACATGATCGGCTTCGAACCCCGGTAGAGCTGGCCGGACATGGCGAATTTCAGGAGTTCGCCGGCGATGCGCGCCTCGGCGTGGAAGTTCATCGTCGTGTAGGGGTTCTTGAAGTCGCCCTCGATGCCGAGGCGCTGGAACTCACCGGTCTGGACGGCGATCCAGGTCTGGGCGAACTCGCGGCACTCCTGCCGGAACTCGTTGATCGGCACCTGGTCCTTGTCGAGGCCCTTGGCGCGGTAGAGCTCCTCGATCTTCCATTCGATCGGCAGGCCGTGGCAGTCCCAGCCGGGCACGTAGTTGGAATCGTAGCCGCGCATCTGGAAGGAGCGCGTGATGACGTCCTTGAGGATCTTGTTCAGCGCGTGGCCGATATGGATGTTGCCGTTGGCATAGGGCGGGCCGTCGTGGAGGACGAATTTCGGCCGGCCGGCCGCGTCGGCGCGCAGCTTGCCGTAGAGATCCATCTCCTGCCACCGGGCGACGAGCTCCGGCTCCTTCTTCGGCAGGCCGGCGCGCATCGGAAAGTCCGTCTGCGGCAGGTACAGGGTCTTGGAATAGTCGAGCGTCTCGGCGGTGTCGGTCATGGTTCGGCAATCGGTTGGGCGCATGCGGGCGCCGCGCGGGCTGATGGACATGCAGATCGGAAAAGGCGTGGTCACGAACGCCAGTCGCTCCCGGACCTTCCCGGCCCCTCAGAGCGCGGCGAAGGCCGGGCCGATAATTCGCGGAAGACGCATCGGCCGGATCGGTCTCATATCGAGGCGTTCCTTAGACATTTTTTTCCGGCCTGAAAAGGACAAAGGCCGTCATCGAAGCATATCGGAAAGGGCGAGGCGCATCGACGTGCTGGGAATTCCGAACAGACCGCCATAGGGAAGATCGAGATCGAGCAGCACGAACATGACGCTCGCCACCGAAACCACGGCGATGACGATGATGACGGCGGCCGGCGGGTTCTGCGGGGCCTGCATGCCGAAGCTCAGGAAGACCAGCATCAGCCAGAAGATCAGCACGCCGGCAAAGGGCGTGGAGAGCGCGCGGTGGGCGTCCTCGATCACGCTCCAGCGCGCCGCCATGACCGTGGAAAAGACCTCCCCGCAGCGGCGGGCGAGGTTCGCGTGCAACGGGTCGGACGGCTGCAGGCCGGCGATGGCGACGCCGATCGCGTTCATGATCCCCGCGAGCGTCGGCACCTCCCCGACGAGCGGGAATTTCGACGGATCGGGGTAGTCGACGCCCGTCGGCTTCGGCTCGCGCGGCCAGGTGCTGGCAATGACCGCCGCCGTGTAGCCGTGCAGCCGGCGCCGCTCCTCTTCCAGCCCGGCGCCGTAGTTGCGCATGCAGGCGTCGAGCTCGGCGAGAGTGGAGGCGTAGTGGGCGCGGTCGCGGAAGGCCGAGCTGTAGGAATTGAGCTCCGAGGCGAGCAGCAGGCTCATCACCAGGGCGACGAAGGTGACGAGCAGCGCCGTCACGGCGCGGAGGAAGTCGAAGGTCTCCTGCCCCCGATGGGGTGCGGGAAGGCGCGCGCGCAGGAACACGCCGGCCACCGCGCTCGCGACGAGCAGGACGAACACGACGAGCGTGAGGACCACCTCCCGCGCCAGAAAGAACCGCTCCACTGCCAAACGCCTTCGACCGGACCGCCCCGCCTGCAATCGTTACGGCAGGCCGGCGGAGCTGGCAACACGGCCGAATGGACCCGTCCGCGCCTCACGGCGCCGCGGAGCCGCCATTCCGGACGGCAGGGCGGTTCAGAAGCACACGGCCCGGTCGAGCGGGGAGAGCGGCACGACGCCGCCCAGAAGCGCCCTCGCCTCGGCTTCGTCCCGCCGCATCTGCTCCTTCAGGGCCTCCAGCCCGTCGAACTTCGCCTCGTCGCGCAGCCGGCCGAAGAAGGAGACGGCGCAGGTTTCGCCGTAGAGGTCGCCGGAGAAGTCGAAGACATAGGTCTCGAGCAGCAGCGCCCCGTCGGCGTCGACGGTCGGTCGGCGGCCGAAGCTCGCCACGCCGTCGCGCAGCGTGCCGTCGGCGCGGCGCAGGCGCACGGCGTAGATGCCGGGCGCGAGGTCGAATTCCGCCGGCATGGACATGTTGGCCGTCGGGTAGCCGAGGGTGCGGCCGAGGCGCTTGCCGCCGGCGACGGCCGCCTCGACGGTGAAGCGGTAGCCGAGGAGGCCGGCGGCCTCGACGACGCGTCCGGCTTCGAGCAGCGCGCGGATGCGGCTCGACGAGACGATTTCGGCGTTCTCGTCGCGGAACGGGTCGACGAGCGTGACGCCGAAGCCCAGGCGCTCGCCGGCGGCGATCAGGAAGGCGGGGCCGCCCTCGCGGCCGTGGCCGAAATGGAAATCGACGCCCGTCACCACATGGGCGACGGCGAGGTCGTCCGTGAGGATCCGCCTGACGAAATCGTCGGCCGAGCGTTGCGAGAAGGCGCGGGAGAACGGCTGCTCGATCACGCCCTCGAAGCCGAGCGCTTGCAGGAGCCGGGCCCTGAGGGGCGCCGGCGTGAGGCGGAAGACGGGCGCGTCGGGACGGAAGACGGAGCGCGGATGGGGCTCGAAGGTCAGCACCGAGGCGCAGCGGCCGGTGTCGCGCGCGGCCTGCAGCGCCGCCTCCAGCACCGACTGGTGGCCGCGGTGGACGCCGTCGAAATTGCCGATCGCCACGACCGCATGGCGAAGCGTCTCGGGGATCGGGCCGTCCGGAACGATCCGCTCAATCGGCATCGCCGCAGTCCCGGAGCGAGACGGCGAAGGCGCAGCGATCGGGCCGTCGCTCAGACAAGGTGCTCAATCCAGTAGCGCGGGCGGGCGTCATGCTCCCGGAGATAGGCGGAGAGCCGCTTCTCATCAACGGTGCCGTTCCCGCCATAATGGCGGGCGTGGATGCCGCTGGCGACGTAGAGCACGTCGAGCCCGAAATCCTGCGCGCCCTTCACGTCGGTGGCGAGGCCGTCGCCGATGGCCAGGACGCGGGAGCGGTCGAACGGCCCGCGCCGGGCGGCGGCTTCCTCCATGGCGGCCTCGTAGATCGGGCGGTGGGGCTTGCCCGCGATCAGGGTCGTGCCGCCGAGTTCGGCGTAGACGGCCGCGAGCGCCCCGGCGCAATAGACGAGCCGGTCGCCGCGCTCGACCATGATGTCGGGATTGGCGCAGACGAAAGGCAGCTCGCGCGCCTTCAGCCGGGCGAGAAGGTCGCGATAGTCGTCCGGCCCCTCGACGTCGTCGTCGTAGGGGCTGGTGCACAGGATCACGTCGGCCTCGTCCTCGCCGGCCAGCTCGATGTCGAGATCGGCGAAGAGCTCGTGCTCGCGCTCGGCGCCGATGAAGAAGACCCGGCGCGGGCCCGCCTCGACGAGGTGGCGCGTCACGTCGCCGGAGGTGACGATCCGGTCGTAGGCATCGTCGGGCACGCCGAGCGAGCGCATCTGGGCGACGACGCTCTTCCATCGGCGGGGCGAATTCGTCACGAGGACCACCGTGCGTCCCGCCGCGCGCTCGGCGGCGAGCGCGGCGCAGGCGGCCGGGTAGGAGCGCGCGCCGTTGTGCACCACGCCCCATACGTCGCTGAGGATGACGTCGTAGTCCGGGCTCGCCTCGGCGAGGTTTCTTGCGCGGGCCATCATCGTTCGGTTCGTCTTTCCGCTGGATGTCGTCGGTCGTTCGGCTCACATCGCGCAGGCCGGGCCGGATTACAAGCCCCGGCGGGCCCCTCGGCGATGTTGCGGCGCACAACGACTTTTGCCGGCGCCATCCTTGACTTGTCCGGACGCCACCCTTATCTCGCCGCCGTTAGCACTCGCCGCTAGGGAGTGCCAGCAACCATTCGCAGGGGCCGCTCGCCCCGCATATGTCATCCGATCGAGGGTAAAGACAATGGCAAGCACCAAATTTCGCCCGCTCCACGACCGCGTCGTGGTTCGCAGGGTCGAGTCCGAGGAGAAGACCAAGGGCGGCATCATCATCCCCGACACCGCCAAGGAGAAGCCGCAGGAAGGCGAGATCATCGCCGTCGGTTCGGGCGCCCGCGACGAAAGCGGCAAGGTCGTCCCGCTGGACGTCAAGGCAGGCGACCGGGTGCTCTTCGGCAAGTGGTCGGGCACCGAGGTCAAGCTCGATGGCGAGGACCTTCTGATCATGAAGGAATCCGACATCATGGGCGTCGTCGGCTGACGGCCGACCGGCCAATCCACGAAAAGCTGATCAACTGAGGGCGAAAAGCCCGGGAGTTACAAATCATGGCTGCTAAAGAAGTGAAATTCGGCCGCACGGCCCGCGAAAAGATGCTGCACGGCGTCGACGTTCTGGCCGATGCGGTGAAGGTGACGCTCGGTCCGAAGGGCCGCAACGTCGTCATCGACAAGTCGTTCGGCGCGCCGCGCATCACCAAGGACGGCGTTTCGGTCGCCAAGGAGATCGAGCTCGAGGACAAGTTCGAGAACATGGGCGCGCAGATGGTGCGCGAGGTCGCCTCGAAGACCAACGACGTCGCCGGCGACGGCACGACGACCGCGACGGTTCTCGCCGCCTCGATCATCCGCGAAGGCAACAAGGCCGTCGCGGCCGGCATGAACCCGATGGACCTGAAGCGCGGCATCGACCTTGCCGTCAAGGACGTCGTCGAGCAGCTCGCCAAGAAGGCCAAGAAGATCTCGACCTCCGACGAGGTCGCGCAGGTCGGCACGATTTCGGCCAATGGCGAGGAGCAGGTCGGCAAGGACATCGCCGCCGCCATGCAGAAGGTCGGCAACGAGGGCGTCATCACGGTCGAGGAAGCCAAGACCGCCGAGACCGAGCTCGAGGTCGTCGAGGGCATGCAGTTCGACCGCGGCTACCTGTCGCCCTATTTCGTGACCAACTCCGAGAAGATGGTCGCCGATCTCGACGACTGCTACATCCTTCTCCACGAGAAGAAGCTCTCGAACCTCCAGGCCATGCTGCCGGTGCTGGAGTCGGTCGTCCAGTCGAACAAGCCGCTCCTGATCATCGCCGAGGACGTCGAGGGCGAGGCGCTCGCCACGCTGGTCGTCAACAAGCTGCGCGGCGGCCTCAAGATCGCCGCCGTCAAGGCTCCGGGCTTCGGCGACCGCCGCAAGGCCATGCTTGAGGACATCGCGATCCTCACCGGCGGCCAGGTGATCTCCGAGGATCTCGGCATCAAGCTCGAGAACGTCACGCTCGACATGCTCGGCCAGGCCAAGAAGGTGTCGATCTCCAAGGAGAACACGACGATCGTCGACGGCGCCGGCAAGAAGGACGAGATCGAGGGCCGCGTCGCCCAGATCAAGGCGCAGATCGAGGAGACCACCTCCGACTACGACCGCGAGAAGCTCCAGGAGCGCCTGGCCAAGCTTGCGGGCGGCGTCGCGGTGATCCGCGTCGGCGGCTCGACCGAGATCGAGGTGAAGGAGAAGAAGGACCGCATCGACGATGCGCTGAACGCCACCCGCGCGGCCGTGCAGGAAGGCATCGTGCCGGGCGGCGGCGTCGCTCTCCTCAGGGCCTCGGCCGAACTCAAGGTCAAGGGCAAGAATGCCGACCAGGACGCCGGCGTCGCCATCGTCAAGCGCGCGCTGCAGCAGCCGGCTCGCCAGATCGTGGAGAACGCGGGCGACGAGGCTTCCATCGTCGTCGGCAAGATCCTCGAGAAGAACGACGACAACTTCGGCTACAACGCCCAGACCGGCGAATATGGCGACATGATCGCCATGGGCATCGTCGACCCGGTGAAGGTCGTGCGCACGGCGCTGCAGGATGCCGCATCGGTGGCCGGCCTGCTCGTCACCACCGAGGCGATGGTCGCCGAGCTTCCGAAGAAGGACGCTCCGGCCGGAGGCCCCGGCGGCGGCATGCCCGACATGGGCGGCATGGGCATGATGTAAGGAAGGCTCGAAAGCTTTCCGAGGAAGCGGGGGCGGCCGGCGACGGCCGCCCCTTTTTTCGTTCGTGCCCGCGATCGCGGCGCGTTTCGGCCGGCGCGGCGTTAACCTCGTATTGTCCTTACGATTGTTTTTACACGTCATCCATGCAAGAATTCGTCCTAGAGTCGGACGGACTTTTCAATGGAATCAATGGCTCAGTGAAAAGACGGGCCTGTCCCGTTCCGGGACGGTTTCCGGAAGGCTCAATTCTTGGTTGATCCGAATCGGGTCACCGTCCCGTATCGACACGCAGACGCGGCAATGACGCTCTTGGGGGGCGACATGCAGACTTTCTCACGCATCGGCCAAAGCGCCGACGATCGCAGCACATATTTTCGCCAGAGGCGGGCCGATGCCTGCGCCGCGTGAATCCGAAAAGGCCGGCACCGACATCGCCGGCGAACTCGGGCAATATTGCGCCATCGAAGAATGGACGGGCAGCCTGGAGTCCGGACTGTTCCGGCTCGGGGCGACGACGCGCCAGATCCTCGGCATCGGCGGTATCGGCGGCTGCGGGCTCCTGACCCTGATCCAGACCTTCGACCCGGCGGACCGCTGCCGCCTGATCGACCTGTTCGAGCGCGCCGCCGGCGAGCCGATGCGCTTCTCCTTCACCACGGTCATCGCAGGACACGGCAAGGCCGGCCAGTCGGTCTACTGCATCGGCCGCTCGGACGGGCACGACACCCACCGCCGCGGAACCTTCAGCGGCGTCTTCATCTTCCCCCACCTTTAGGCCCACCGCCGTCGGCGGTGGCTGGTCAAATGCGGGCACGGGCCCTATAGGGTTCGTTCGAAGGGGCCAGGGCCTGCCGGGACCGTGCGGCGACGTGCGGCAGGCGGGTGCGCGCCGTTGCAGCGGACGAGGAGACGAGACGACATGACGACGACCAGGACGGAAACCGATACGTTCGGCCCGATCGAGGTGGCGGCCGACCGCTATTGGGGCGCGCAGAGCGAACGGTCGCGCGGCAATTTCCGCATCGGCGGCGAGCGGATGCCGCTGCCGCTGATCCACGCGCTCGGCATCGTCAAGAAGGCGGCCGCCACGGTCAACCGCCGCCTGGGCAAGCTCGACGACGGGCTGGCCGACGCCATCGTCGCCGCGGCGGAGGAAGTCATCGCCGGCAAGCTCGACGAGCACTTCCCCCTGGTCGTCTGGCAGACCGGGTCCGGCACGCAGTCCAACATGAACGCCAACGAGGTGATCTCGAACCGGGCTATCGAGATGCTCGGCGGCGAGATGGGCTCGAAGCAGCCTGTCCACCCGAACGACCACGTCAACATGAGCCAGTCGTCGAACGACACCTTCCCGACGGCGATGCACATCGCGACCGGGATGGAAACGACGGCGAGGCTCCTTCCTGCCGTCGACCACCTGCGGGCGGCGATCGAGGAGAAGTCCCGGCAGTGGAAGGACATCGTCAAGATCGGCCGGACGCACACCCAGGACGCGACGCCGCTGACGCTCGGCCAGGAATTCTCCGGCTACGCGGCCGCGCTCGAACTCGGGAAGGTCCGCATCGAGCGGGCGCTGGAGGACGTCTTCGCCCTGGCGCAGGGCGGCACCGCCGTCGGCACGGGCCTCAACGCCCCGGTCGGGTTCGACCGGGACTTCGCCGCCGCGGTCGCGGACATCACCGGCCTGCCGTTCCGCACGGCGGCGAACAAGTTCGAGGCGCTCGCCTCGCACGGCGCGCTCAACAATTTCCACGGCAGCCTGAACGCCCTGGCCGCCGACCTCTTCAAGATCGGCAACGACATCCGCTTCCTCGGCTCGGGCCCGCGCTCCGGCCTCGGCGAGCTGTCGCTGCCCGAAAACGAACCCGGCTCGTCGATCATGCCGGGCAAGGTCAACCCGACGCAGGCGGAAGCCCTGACGATGGTCGCGACCCAGGTGATGGGCAACCAGACCACCGTCTCGATCGCCGCTTCGCAGGGGCAGTTCGAGCTGAACGTCTTCAAGCCGGTGATCGCCTACAACGTCCTGCAGTCGGTCGAGCTGCTCGCCGACTCCATGGTCTCGTTCGCCGACAACTGCGTGGCCGGCATCGAGGCGAACGAGGCGCATATCCGGCAGCTGACCGAGCGCTCCCTGATGCTCGTCACCGCCCTCGCCCCGTCGATCGGCTACGACAACGCCGCCAAGATCGCCAAGACCGCGCACAAGAACGGCAGCACGCTGCGCGAGGAGGCGATCAGGAGCGGCCACGTCACGGAAGAGGACTACGACCGCATCGTACGGCCGGAGACGATGATTTCGCCCCGGTGAGGGAGGAGCGGCCTTTCGTTCACTTTTATTGAACGGAAAGTTTATTCTCGTTCATCTTTATTATACGGTGAGGCGATGGCAGATTGAGGCTCTGATCAATCGGAGTTCCTCTCGATGCCCAGAAGCGTCATGCTGCTTGCCGGACGGGTCCTCCTGTCCGCCATCTTCATTCTTGCCGGCTTCGGCAAGATCACCGCCGTGTCCGGCACGATCGGTTATTTCTCAAGCCTCGGGCTGCCGGCGCCGTCGCTGGTCATCTGGCCGGTGATCGCGGTGGAGCTCTTGGGCGGCCTTGCGATACTGCTTCGGCTTCATGACCGTGCCGGCGGCCCTCGTCGTGGCCGTCTTCAGCGCGGTGGCAGGCTATCTCGGCCATTTCGGCCAGGGCGGCGACGCCATGATGCAGATGGTCAACCAGCAGGCCTTCATGAAGGACCTTGCGATCGCCGGCGGGCTTCTCGTGCTCGGCGCGACCGGCCCGGGGCGGCTGTCGATCGACGCGCTCCGCGGCGCGCCGGAACCGGCGCTGGCCCGATAGGCGGGTTCCGCTTCAGAGCGCTTCCAGGAAAAGTGGAAACCGGTTTTCCGTTCGGAAGCGCGCAAAGACAAAGAGATAGAGCGTGTCCGCGATTCCGTGAAACGCGGACACGCTCTAGGCCCGAAGGGCGGACAGGATGCGGGCGACCGCGGGGTCGCCCTCGTGTTCCGGCTTCCTTGCGCGCATCAGGCAGGCTTCCGACCTCAGGATGACGCCGTCTTCCAGAATTTTCAGGTGGTTGGCCTTGAGCGTCGAGCCGGTCGAGGTGATGTCGACGATGATGTCGGCGGAGCCGGAGGCCGGCGCCCCCTCGGTGGCGCCGAGGCTCTCGACGATGCGATAGAGCTGGATGCCGTTGGTGGCGGAGAAGAACTGCTGCGTCAGGCGCCAGTATTTCGTCGCGATGGCTAGCCGCCGGTGGTGGCGGCTGCGAAAATCGGCGGCGACGTCGCCGAGATCGGCCATGGTTTCCACGTCCAGCCAGACCTCCGGGACGGCGACCACGACGTCGGCGCGGCCGAAGCCGAGCCGGGCGCAGATCTCCACCCGGCGGTCGCAATCGGCCAGGCCCTCGCGCACGAGGTCTTCCCCGGTGATGCCGAAATCGATGCCGCCGCGCCCGAGTTCGCGGGCGATCTCGGAGGCGGAGAGGAAGGCGACCTCGACGTCGTCCATCCCGTCCACCCGGCCGCGGTAGGAGCGCTCGCTGCCGATCTGGCTGATCGCGAAGCCGGCGCCTTGGAATGCGGCCAGGGCCTCGTCCTTCATGCGTCCCTTGGACGGCAGGCCGACGGTGATCGTCATGCGTCTCTCCTCGCCGCCGCGATCCTGTCCAGCCACAGCGAAAAGCCGATGGCGGGGATCGGCCGGCCTGCGCCGAGCAGCGTGAGCAGCCGGTCGTAGCGGCCGCCGCCGGCCAGCACCGTGCCGCCCTTTCCCCTGACCTCGAAGACGAGGCCCGTGTAATAGTCGAGCGGCCGGCCGAAGGCCGAGCGATAGCGGATGCCCGAGAGCCGCGTGCCGTCGGCCTCGAGCGCAGCGACGCGCGCGTCGAAGGCGCGCAGGGCCTCCCCGAGCGACAGGCCGGCGGCGGCGGCGAAGCGGGCGAGCGCGGAGGGCGCTTCGGCGAGCGCGACGTCGAGCGCGAGGAATTCCTCCAGCACCTCGAGCATTCCCGCGTCGAGGCGGGTCGCGGGCGAGTTCGGCCTTTTCCCGCAGCCTCCGGGCGATCTCGGCCGGGGTGCGGCCGACATGGGCCGAATATCCGGTTTCGGCCATGGTCCGTTCGATGCGGGCGGCGAGTTCCGCCTCTCCCTCGGCGTCGAGCGGGCCGACGGAGGCGCCGGAACCGGCGCCGGGGCCGGCGAGACGCGCGAGACTGGCCCGCAGCACGTCGGGATTGCCGAAGGCGTGGACCAGGCGCTTCTGCCAGCCGGCAGGCAGGCCGAGCGCGGCGACGACCGCCTCGAACACGGCCTGGTCGCCGACGACGACCGACAGGTCCCCTTCCGGAAGGAGCCGCCCGAGGACGGAGAGCGCGTCGCCGATGGCGCGCGCATCGGCCTGGGCCTCGTCGGCGTGGCCGAGATCCTCGATGCCGGCCTGGTAGAACTCGCTCGGGCCGTCGCGGCGCTGGCGGAAGACGGTGCCGAGATAGGAATAGCGCTTCGGCGTGCCGGACGCCGTCTCGATGTGGCCGAGACAGACCGGGATGGTGAATTCCGGGCGAAGGCAGAGGCTCTCGCCGGTCTCGCTTTCGGTCATGAATATGCGCCGGCGCAGCTCTTCGCCGGCGGTGTCGAGAAACGGCTCGGCCGGCTGGATCACCGGCACGCCCACCGCCTCCGCGCCGAGCGCGGCGAGCGCGGCCTGCAGGTCCGCGGCGAAATCGGGGAGATCGATCAGGGGCATCTGGCGGACTGGCGGTCCTCGTGCTTGGCTATGAGCGGCGTGCGGCGAAAGGTTCGACCGCGCTATAGCCCAAGGCACGGCCGGAAGACAACGGCGAAGCGAAAGCGGCGAAGCGAAGGCGGCGCGCCGCAGACGCCGACGGGACCGAGCCCTCCGCAACCAGGGCGATAAGAAATATTAATCATTCGCGCCAATTATCTAAAATGTGAGCGAAGGCTGAAATTCGGCTTCAATGTTTTTTTCCTAGAATTCGCGGCCGCCCAGTCCGTTCCGGCCTGTCGCTGCGGTCCGCTCCAGGGGGTAAGACAGAATGGTCACGAACACGCCGAGATCGCCGAGGTTTCACCGAGACAAGTCGGGCAACTTCGCCATTCTCTCGGCCATCATCGCAACGCCGCTGCTTCTCGCTGCGGCCCTTTCGGTCGACATGGGCAACGCCTACCGCGTCGCCGAGGGAACGCAGCGCGCGCTCGACACGGCCGCGCTCGCCGCCGTCCGCAAATATTCCATCGGCGGCACCGAGAACGACGCCAAGGTCATCGCGGCCGATTTCTTCAAGTCCAATTTCTCGAAGAACACCGGCGAGCCGCTCACCGCGCAGGCCCTGGCCACCGGCTTCGACCTGACCGTCGACAAGACCGCCAGCGCCTACACCGCGACGGCGAGCTACACCTTCCCCTTCAACCCCGTCTTCACCCTCCATCTGCCGTTCCAGATCGAGCGGACGAGCGTCGCGCGGCGAAACACGGCGAGCCAGGCCTGCGTGCTGGCGCTCTCCCCGTCCATCAAGCGCGCCTTCAACAATGCCGGCGGCGCCAACACCGACATGACCGGCTGCATCGTGATGTCCGATTCGGCGAACGGCGAGTCGGCCTATGTCGATTCCAACAGTTCCCTCAAGGCCGACTGCATGTTCGCGGTCGGCGGGGTCAACGCCAGCACGGCCGCCACCGACCTCACCTGCGGGCAGCCGAGAGCCGGCATCGCCCCGCTCAGGGATCCCTTCGGCGACCGGACGATGCCGACGCCGGCCACCACGGGCACGAGCATCCCGGCCGCCGACAAGACGACCGGCGTGACGACGCTCGTTCCCGGCACCTACAAGAACGGGCTGACGATCCAGGGCGATACCGTCATGCAGCCCGGCAATTACATCATCGACGGCGGTGCCTTCAAGCTCAACGCCAAGGCCGACCTCACGGCCCTCGGGGTGACGTTCTTCCTGATGAACGGCGCTTCGGTGAGCATCAACGGAACCGCCGATTTCGAGATCTCGCCGGCCACGACCGGAGACTGGGCCGGATTCTCCTTCGTCGCCGAGCGGGACAACGCCTCGGCGGCGACGATCAACGGCTCGAGCAATTCCGACCTGACGGGCATCGTCTACCTGCCCGCCTCGACCTCGCTCAGCTATTCGGGCGACGGATCGACGTCTTCCGGCGACTGCATCAGGCTCGTCGCCCAGACGGTCACCCTGACGGGCCACAGCAAGTTCCGCAGCGACTGCACGGCACAGCTGTCCGGCGAGACCATTTCGGCCGCCCTCGACCCCTACCTGGTCCGGTAGAGCGCTTCCAGGAAACCGGACGTCCCGCCCGCACCGGGTCAGCCGCCGGCGGCCCTCCGGCGGTCTTCGGCCTGCCGTTCCATGAGCTCGCGCACCTTGGCGACCAGCTCGGCCTCCGGCACCGACACCTGGGCCGGCCGGCTCTCGCGCCATGTGACGTTGTCGTCGATCTCGGAGGACAGGCGCTTGCCCTCGACGAGATCCTTGATCTGCACCTCGCCGCGGGCGCGCTCGTCGCCGCCCTGGATGATCGCCAGGGGCGCGCCGCGCCGGTCGGCATATTTGAGCTGGTTGCCGAAGTTCTTCGGATTGCCCTGGTACATCTCGGCGCGGATGCCGGCGTTCCTGAGCTCCTGGGTGAAGCGCTGGTAGCGGCCGAGGCTCGCGGTATCGCGGTCCATGACGCAGACGACGACCGGGGCGAGCACCTCGTCGCGCCCGAGCTTGCCGAGGTTCTTCAAGGCCGTCGCCAGCCGCGACACGCCGATCGAGAAGCCCGTCGCCGGCACGTCCTGGCCGGTGAAGCGCTTGACGAGGCCGTCGTAGCGCCCGCCGCCGCCCACCGAGCCGAAGCGCACGATCTCGCCCTTCTCGTTGGGGATCTCGAAGAGAAGCTCGGCCTCGTAGACGGGGCCGGTGTAGTATTCGAGGCCGCGGACGACGGAGGAGTCGATGCGGATGCGATCCTCGCCGTAGCCACAGGCATGAAAGACATTCCGCATCAGGTCGAGTTCGGAGAACCCTTCCCCGAAGCCCGCGGTGTCTTGGGACGCCTCGTCCAGCGCCATTTCGCCCTCGCCCTCGACGAAGCGGTCGTTTGAGACAACGTTGAGGACGAACTGCGCCTGCTCGCTGTTCAGCCCCGCCCCTTTGGTGAAATCCCCGCTCTCGTCCTTGCGTCCCTCGCCCAGCAGTTGGCGGACGCCCTCGACGCCGAACTTGTCGAGCTTGTCGATCGCCCGCAGCACCGTCAGCCGCTTCGCGGCGTGCTCGTCGCCGCCGATGCCGATGGCTTCCATGACGCCGTCGAGGACCTTGCGGTTGTTGACGCGGATCACGTAGTCGCCGCGCGCGATGCCGAGCGCCTCCATCGTGTCGGCCATCATCATGCACATCTCGGCGTCGGCCTGGACGCCCGGGGCGCCGACGGTGTCGGCGTCGAACTGCATGAACTGGCGGAAGCGGCCGGGACCGGGCTTCTCGTTGCGGAAGACCCAGCCGGCACGGTAGGTGCGGAAGGGAAGCTGGATCGTGTTGACGTTTTCGGCGACGTGGCGGGCAAGCGGCGCCGTCAGGTCGTAGCGCAGGCTCATCCACTGCTCGTCGTCGTCCTGAAGGGAGAAGACGCCCTCGTTCGGCCGGTCCTGGTCGGGCAGGAACTTGCCGAGCGCGTCGGTGTACTCGATCATCGGCGTCTCGACGGGATCGAAGCCGTAGCGCTCGTAGACGGCACGGATCGTCGCCATCATCTCGTCGGCGCCGCGGATGTCGTTCGCCTGACGGTCGGCGAAGCCGCGCGGAAGGCGGGCCTTCGGCCTCGGCTGCTTCTTCTTCTTCTTCTTCTCGCTCATTCTTTTCCGCCGTTCGCTGCCATCTGAAACTCGGGAGATCCGTTGCGCCGTCCTAGTGGTGCGATCCTAACGGATGGTATCATCTGTTAGGAAAGATCGCCCCACCAGATCAATAGCGTGTGGGCTGACTTTTCCAAACGGATGGGGACCATCCGTTTGGGTCAGACCACTAGCGGATGCATGGCGGAGCGGCAAGCAGATGAAGCGTGTCCCGGCCCGGGACGGTTCCGGCAGGACGGAATCGGGCCCCAAGGCCGCGACTTCGCCCCGCCTTGCGGCCCGAACGGGGTTGAACTACCGGCGAGAGGGCATTAAGAGTGTGAGAAATATATTGAAAACGTGTCCTCAAGGACACACTCCGCCGGGGCGGCCGGCGGATATGAAAGTCGGGTCGGGGTCAATCGTCGATTGACGGAAGTGACGGCACAATGAGGCGTCACTGTCCCGAAAAGAGCCGCCGCGAAGGCGGCCGGGGGACGAATCCGCAAGAATCGGCAACCCGTAAAGGACTTGGTTACCAAGTTCGTCGAGACTCGGTGAAGCATCGCAGCGACCGGCGGGCGAGAGGCCCGCGGATCGTCGGGGGTACTCACGGTATGGACGGCCGCAAGGGCCGTTCGGGTAGGGTTCAGAGTTGACCGAGATATGCTTTGACGGCATGGCATCGGACGATTGGGGGGCGAGACCAGCGCCCGCCGGCGCGTCCAGCCCATACACGAAAATCATCGGCGTCGGCCTGGCTGCGGCGCTTTCCACGACGGCAATCTTCACGCTCATGCATCGCGACGCCTTCCGCCACTCCAGCTGGGGCGGCGTGATGGCGAGCGCGGCGACGCAGATGCGGAGCGCGGCGACCGCCTGGAGAGGCGGCCGCCTGCCCGCAAACCGGTCGAAGGCCGCTCTGCCGGCGAAGACGGTCGCAGCCGCTGCGCTTCCCGCGCCGGCAGTGACCGGAACGCCGACGGCGGAGCTCGGATCGCCGTCATGGCTGCCGGACGGCCTGGGTGCCGTCTCCGTCGAGCGCTCGGGTCGCCTCGCCGGCCGGAGCGCGGTCCAGGCGGCCGTCGCGAACGGGTCGTCGGGGCTCAGGGACATCGGCATCGGCCGTTCGACGCGCCTCGCGCTCGCCGAGCCGCGGCCCTCCAGGGAACTCATCCGCAATCTCGAGGCGGCACGGCCGCCCGCCGCCGTCGCCTCGGCGACGCCCTTGCCCGAGGCCGGCCCGCCGGTGAAGACGGCGAGCCTGGAGCCCGCGGTTCCGAGCGCCGTGCCCGGCCTCCGGCCGGCACCGCCCGCGGTCGCCGATGCGGTGCCCGTGCCGGCGAACGTTCCGGCAATGCCCACGGTCGCGGATGCGGCGCCAGTGCCGCCGGCGAAGGCTCCGACGGCGCCCGAGCCGCAGCAGGCGCTGGAGATTCCGCTGCCGAAGATCCGGCCGGTCCGCACCGCCGCACTGGAGGCCGCGCCGGCCGATACCGCGCCCGCGCCGACGGCGATGGCCGCGCTGGAGACGAACGACGGACCCATGCTGCCGCAGAGCGCGCCGCTGCCCACCCTGCGGCCGCAGCGCGCCGTTCGCACGGAGACCGCCAGCAGCCGGCCGACACGGGGTCCGCAACCGCCGGCCCCGGCCGGCCCGACGCGCGGCCCGCAGCCCGCATCGCAGCGCTACGAACTGGCCTACGCGTCGCCCGAAACGACGAAGAGCGACAGCGACGGCGGGTTCCTCGGCCGCCTCTTCGGCTCCGGCCGGTCGCATCTGCCGGGTGTCGGCAGCGGCGTCGCGGTGTACTCGATCAAGGATGCGACCGTCTATCTTCCGAACGGCGAGAAGCTCGAAGCGCATTCGGGCATGGGCCAGATGACGGACAATCCGCGCTACGCCGACGAGAAGATGCGCGGCCCGACGCCGCCGAACGTCTACAATCTCAGCATGCGCGAGCATCTCTTCCACGGCGTCGAGGCCGTGCGCATGCTGCCGGCCGACGGACGGAACAAGTTCGGCCGCGACGGATTCCTGGCGCACACCTACATGCTGCGCGGGCGCCCGGGCGAGTCGAACGGCTGCGTCGTCTTCCGCAACTATGCGAAATTCCTGAGGGCCTTCAAGAACGGCAAGATCGACAGGATGGTCGTCGTGCCCGACCTCTCGCACCTGCCGACGCAGGTCGCCTCTCGCTAAAAGCAATTCCAGGAAAAGTGGGAACCGGTTTTCCGTCCGGAATTGCGCCAGGCAAAAACTCAATTCCAGGAAAAGCGGGAACCGGTTTTCCGTCCGGGCTCCTTCAGGGCAGCGTGAAGCCGGCCGCGAAGGGGTCGCGACCGTCGATGAAGATGGTGTTGAACCCGGTGACGACGGCCCATCCCGCGATCGAGGGGACGATGGCGTCGCGGCCGCCGACGGTCGCGCGGCCCTCGATGCGGCCGTGGAACAGCGAGCCTATGATGCTCTCGTGGACGAAGTCCTCGCCTTCGGCAAGGTCGCCGCGGGCGGCCCACTGCGCCATCCGCGCCGACGTGCCGGTGCCGCAGGGGGAGCGGTCGATCGCCTTTTCGCCGTAGAAGACGGCGTTGCGCGCGGTCGCTTCCGGACGGGTCGGCTTGCCGGTCCAAAGGACGTGGCGCAGGCCACTGATCTGCGGCTGCTCCGGATGGACGAAGTCGTAGCGCTCGTTGAGGTCGCGCCTGAGAAGCGGGCTCCAGCGGATCAGGTCGAGCGCCGAGACGTCGGCGATGTCGCCGAAGGCGGCCTGCGGCTCGACGATGGCGTAGAAATTGCCGCCATAGGCGACGTCCACAGTCAGCGGCCCGAGGCCCGGCACGTCGGCGGAGAGGCCGGTGGCGTGGACGAAGGCCGGGACGTTGGTCAGCCGCACCTCGGCGATCCGCTCGCCCTCCTCGCGATAGCGCGCGACCACCTTGCCGGCGGGCGTGTCGATGTTGAGGACGCCCGGCGTCTTCGGCCGCACCAGTCCCTGCTCGAGGATGAAGGTGACGGTGCCGATCGTGCCGTGGCCGCACATCGGCAGGCAGCCCGACGTCTCGATGTAGAGGAAGGCAATGTCGCAATCCTCCCGCGTCGGCGGATAGAGGATGGTCCCGGACATGACGTCGTGGCCGCGCGGCTCGAACATCAGCCCGGTGCGGATCCAGTCGTACTCCGCCATGAAATGGGCGCGCCTTTCGATCATCGAGCGGCCGGCAAGCTGCGGCGCGCCGCCGGTGACCACGCGCACGGGATTGCCGCAGGTGTGGCCGTCGATGCAGAAGAAGGTGTGGCGGGACATGTCGGGCTCCCTTCAGAAACGGTCGGGACGATAGGGCGCGAGGTCGATGGGCGGGCGGGCGTCTTCGACGAGCGCCCTGACGATGATGGCCGTCGCCACCGACTGGGTCAGGCCCAGATGCCCGTGGCCGAAGGCGCAGATGACGTCCTCGGCGCCGGGCAAGGCACCGATCGCCGGTCGCGTGTCCGGCAGCGACGGGCGGAAGCCCATCCATTCCGTCCCGCCTTCGGTGTCGAGGTCGGGCAGGAAGCGCTTCGCCTTGGCGAGCATCGCCTTCGACCGGTCGAAGTTCGGCGGCAGGTCGAGGCCGGCCAGTTCCACCGCGCCGCCGACGCGCACCCCCGTGGCAAGCGGCGTCACCACGAAGCCGTGGCCGGGAAAGACGAGCTGCCGGCGGATGTCGCCGGCGCCCGGCGGCAGCGTGGTGTTGTAGCCGCGCTCGGTTTCGAGCGGGATGGCCAGCCGGCTGATGGTGCGCACCAGCCGGTGCGACCATGCGCCGGCGGCGATGACGATCCGGTCGGCGGCGATGGTGCCGCCGCCCCGCATCGTCGCCTCGGCGCGGCCGGAAGGGCTGCGCGACAGGCGCTCCACCTCGCCGTGGCGGTAGACGGCGCCCTGGCGCTCGGCGTGGCGCCAGACGGCGGCGGCCAGGTCGTGCGGCTCGGAGACCGTCTTCCAGTCCGGCACGAAGGTGGCGGCCACGAAATCGCGCGAGAGGCCCGGCTGGTAATCGGCGATCTCCCCGCGCTGCAGGTGATGGAAGGCGATGCCGGCGCGCTTGCAGGCGGCCCAGCCCTCGAGGCTTTCGGCGAACTCGGCCTCGCTCTGGTAGAGTTCGAGCGAACCGTCGTGGCGGACCATGCCGCCGATGCCGATGCGCTCGTAGAAGGCGACGGCCTCCTGGCGGCCGAGCGCCATCATCTCGCCCTGGGCACGGGTCGTCTCCGCATAGGTCCGGGCGCCGCTGGCGCGCCAGAAGCGGTAGAGCCAGGGGACGATCTTCGGCAGGTAGCTCGGCCGGATCGTCAACGGCCCGACAGGGTCGAAAAGCCATTTCGGCGCCTTCCTGATGATCCCCGGCGAGGCCATCGGAAGGATGTCGGAGAAGGCCAGCGCGGCGGCGTTGCCGTAGCTGGCCTCGAGGGCGATGCCCTTGCGGTCGACCAGCGTGACCTGCCGCCCCGTCTCCGCCAGATGCGCGGCGACGGTGACGCCGATGATACCCCCGCCGACGATGAGGACCGTGTCCGAGCCGCCTTCGTGCCGCATGGCCCGTCAGCCGCCCAGATGCCGCTTGCCGCGGCGTCCGGCGAGCTCGATCTGGCGTTGGCGCTGGCGGTATCTCGCCCGGTCGGCCTCGCTGCGCAGGTCGTGGCAGCGGGGGCAGGAGACGCCGTCCTCGAAGAGGTCCGACGCCCGGTCGGCGGCGTCGAGCGGATGCCGGCAGGCGCGGCAGAGCGCGTGCTCGCCCTCCGCCAGTCCGTGCGTCACGGAGACGCGCTCGTCGAACACGAAGCACGCGCCTTCCCAGAGGCTCTCGCCCTCGGGCACGTCCTCGAGATATTTCAGGATGCCGCCCTTCAGATGGAAGACGTCCTCGAAGCCCTCGGCCTTCATGAACGCCGTCGCCTTCTCGCAGCGTATGCCGCCGGTGCAGAACATGGCGATGCGGGGACGTTGCGAGAGGCCGCGCTGCCGGCGCACCCAGCCGGGGAATTCGCGGAAGCTCTTCGTGCCGGGGTCGACGGCCCCCCGGAAGGTGCCGATGGCGACCTCGTAGTCGTTGCGGGTGTCGATGACGATCGTGTCCGGATCGGAAATCAGCGCGTTCCACTCGGCCGGGTCGACATAGGTGCCGGCGGTGGCCGCGGGGTCGATACCCTCGACGCCCATGGTGACGATTTCCTTCTTCAGGCGCACCTTCATGCGCAGGAAGGGCATCCCCGCGGCGCGGCTCTCCTTGTGCTCGAGCCCGGCGAGCTCCGGCTGCGCGCGAAGGAAATCGAGGACGGCCCGGACGCCTTCGTCGGGACCCGCGATCGTGCCGTTGATTCCTTCGGCGGCGAGCAGCAGCGTCCCGCGCACGCCGTTGCGGCGGCAGAGCGCCTCCAGGGGCGCGCGGAGCCCCGCATGCCCGGGCAGCCGGGCGAACCGGTAGAGCGCCGCCACCAGCACGCCGACGCCGTCCTCGGTCCGGTCGGATGCGTTCGGTTCCATCCGAGGGAGATAGCCGGTCTTCCGCCACGGCGCAATCGCCTTGCCCGGACGCGACCTGTCGTCCGCCCCCTGAATCCCACCCCACCGCATCGCGGGGCGGCCGCCGCATCGCGGGGCGACGCTCAGCCGCCGAAGATGGTGTGGAGGATGTCGACGCCGTTGTCGGTGTATTCCACGTCGCCCCGGCGGCTGCCGGGGCCGATGACGACGACCCTGGTGCCGACGTGGGCACGGCGGTACAGATCCTCGACGTCGCGGTTCATCATGCGGATGCAGCCGGAGGACATGTTCCGGCCGATGGACCAGGGCTGGTTGGTGCCGTGGATGCGGAACATCGAATTGTGCCCGTTGCGGTAGAGGTAGAGGGCGCGCGCGCCGAGCGGATTGTTGGGGCCGCCCTTCACGAAGAGCGGGATGTTGTGGCCCTGGCGGCGTTCGCGCACGACCATCTGCGCCGGCGGCGTCCAGCTCGGCCACTCCTGCTTGCGCCCGACATGCATGACGCCCGACCATCCGAAGCCCTCGCGGCCGACGCCGACGCCGTAGCGTACGGCGCGGCCGTCGCCCTGGACGTAATAGAGATACTTGGTGCGGGTGTTGACGATGATCGTGCCGGCCGGCTCGCTGGTCCTGAGGCGGACCTTGGCGCGCATGTATTTTTGCGGCACCTGCTTCGTGGCGGCCTGCACGACCTGGGAAGCGGGGACGGCAGGCCTCGCCGGGCGCGCGTCCGCCGCCGAGGCGAAGGCGAGGACGCCGGCCAGCAGCGCGGCGCCGAAGAGCGTTGCGTGGATCATGCGCATGGTTCGTTTCCCCTTCTCCGGCGTGTCCCTCCAGGCGCGAGGGTGGCCGATCGGACGTCGGGTTGCAAGTACCGCCTCCGGTCGGGGCGGAAACGGAAATCGCCGGGGCTCACCGGCCGGTGACGACCACCTTGGTACCCACGTGCACCCGGTCGTAGAGGTCGAGGACGTCCTCGTTGCGCATGCGGATGCAGCCGGAGGAGACGTTGTGGCCGATGGTCCAGGGCGCGTTGGTGCCGTGGATGCGGTAGAGCGTCGAGCCGAGATAGAGCGCCCGCGCGCCCAGCGGATTGTTCGGCCCGCCCGCCATGTGCACCGGCAGGTAGTGGCCCCTCGCCGCCTCGCGCGCGATCATCTCCTTCGGCGGCGTCCAGCCGGGCCACTCGGCCTTGCGCGTGACGCGGTGCGTGCCGCTCCAGCCGAAGCCCGGCTTGCCGACGCCGACGCCGTAGCGCCGCGCCATGCCGTGGCCCATGACCAGGTAGAGGAATTTCGACCGCGTATCGATGACGATCGTGCCGGCCGGCTCGCCGGTGCGGTAGGCGACGATGCGCGGCAGGTAGACCGGATCCATGTGCATGACGCGGGGGTCCTCCCCGCGCGGGATGGCGGCGAGCTGCGCCGGCGAGGCCCGCATGATCTGCGCCATCTGCTCGCGGCTCGTCACCGGCAGGTGCCCGCGCGCCTGGCCGGCGCCGCTTGCCTGCGAGCCGCGCCGGTAGCGCCGGGCCGCCTCCGGGCCCTGCAGCTGGATCACCCAGGGCGCCGTCAGGTCCGGGCTCAGCACGATCGGCGGCCGCGCGCCGTAACGGCTTCCCGCCATCGCCGGCGCCGCGATCGTCGCCGCGACGACGGCGGAGATGAGGAGGGTCTTCAGGTGCATGGAACGGTACCCCGTAATGGCACAGGACGGCGCCGGGCCGGCCGGATGTGGCGTGGAACTGGCGGGAAAATGGCGGGAAAACGGTTCCGAATGGGTGAATGCGGCTTTTGCGGGCGCCGATTCCCGCCTAAAGATCGAATGAGGGTTATCGCCGGATTGAAAAATGCGGTTAAGGCGCCGTTAAGCCGGCAGGGCGGCGTCGACGCTTCGGAGGACGCGGGCTTGGACGACGGACTGCTCGAGGGACCGGACGGCCGGCAGCGCTGCTTCTGGCATGCCAATTTGCCGGAATACACCCGCTACCACGACCGCGAATGGGGCCGGCCCGTCGCCGACGACGTCCGGCTCTTCGAGAAGATCTGCCTCGAGGGTTTCCAGTCGGGGCTCTCCTGGCTGACGATCCTGCGCAAGCGCGAGAATTTCCGCAGGGCGTTCGCCGGCTTCGATTTCGAGAAGGTGGCGCGCTTCGGCGAGGACGACGTCGCCCGCCTTCTGGCCGACGCGGGGATCGTGCGCCACCGCGGCAAGATCGTCTCGACCGTCAACAACGCCCACCGCGCCCTGGAGATGCGCGCCGAATTCGGCTCGCTCGCCGCCTGGTTCTGGGCGCACGAGCCGCCACCCGAGGCGCGGCCTGCCGTCGTCGACCGGGCGCACCTGGCGGCCAATCCGACGACCGAGGCGTCGAAGGCCGTTTCGAAGGAGCTGAAGAAGCGGGGCTGGACCTTCGTCGGCCCGACCACGGTCTACGCCTTCATGCAGGCCATGGGGCTCGTCAACGACCATGTGGAGGGATGCTTCTGCCGCGAGGAGGCGGAAGCCGAGCGCCGCGCCTTCGTGCGGCCGGAACGAGCAGGCAACGGGGCGGGCCAAGGGGCGGGGCCGAGAGACCGTCGGCCGTGACAATGTCCGCCCTTCGGGGTAACGTCCGCGTCCTCAAGCGCGGGAGGGGAGCGAGTTGACAGTCCTTATCGTGGTGGCCGCGATCATCGTCGCGGCGGTGCTCTATGCGATCGTCGCCTATAACGGGCTCGTGCGCTCGCGCCAGATGGTGCGCGAGGCCTGGAGCGGCATCGACGTCCAGCTCAAGCGGCGCGCCGACCTCGTCCCGAACCTCGTGGAGACGGTGAAGGGCTACGCCGCCCACGAAAAGGACACGCTCGCCGAGGTCACCGAGATGCGCACGCGCGCGTCCCGCGTGGCCCCCGGAGACGTAGCCGGCCGCGCCGCGGCGGAGGGCCAGCTCGGACAGGCGCTCGGGCGGCTCATGGCGGTGGCTGAGGCCTATCCCGACCTCAAGGCGAACGAGAATTTCCGCGAGCTCCAGGGGTCGCTGGAGCGGCTCGAGGGCGAGATCCAGATGTCGCGGCGCTACTACAACGGTTCGGCGCGCGAGCTGAACGTCAAGGTCGAGAGCTTCCCCTCCAACCTCGTCGCCGGCCGGTTCGGCTTCACCGCGGTCGACTATTTCGAGCTCGACGACCCGGCGGACCGCGCGACGCCGAAGGTCAGCTTCTGAATGCTGCGGCGCGTCATTGCCACCGTCCTGCTGCTTCCTCGCGCTCTTCGCGGCGGCGGGCCCGGCCAGCGCCGAGGAGGCGATCCGGCTCTACCGGAGCGACGTCGCGGTCGCCGCCGACGGCTCGCTCGCGGTGACGGAGACGATCCGCGTCAACGCCGAGGGCCGCAACATCCGCCACGGCATCTACCGCGACTTCCCCATCCGCTTCGAGGACAGGAGCGGCGCCATCGCCCGCAATTCCTTCGAACTCGTCTCGGCGAGCCGCGACGGCCAGCCCGAAAAGGCGCGGGTGGAGAGAAACGCCGACATGGTGCGCGTCTGGCTCGGCAGCCGCGATACCGTCGTCGCGCCCGGCACCCACACCTACCGGCTGGAATACCGCACGGACCGGCAGATCCGCTTCTTCGACGACCATGACGAGCTCGTCTGGAACGCCACCGGCACGGAGTGGATGTTCCCGATCGACGAGGCCGTGGCGACGGTCCGCCTGCCGCCCGGCGCCCGGGCACAAAAGACCGCCGCCTACACGGGACATTACGGCTCGCGCGCCGGCGACGCCACGGCGAGCCTGTCGGACGACGGCAACGCCGTCACCTTCCGCACGACGAAGCCGCTCGGCGCCCGCGAGGGGCTGACCGTGGCCGTGAGCTTTCCGAAGGGCTTCGTCCGTCCGCCGACGGAGTCCCAGCGCCTCGCCTGGTACCTGCGCGACCATCTCGGCACGATCATCGCCGCCGGCGGCCTCGTCCTCGTCTTCGGCTACTACCTCTTCGCCTGGCTGCGCGTCGGCCGCGATCCGCCGAAGGGCATCGCCGTGCCGCGCTGGGAGCCGCCGGAGGGCGTTTCGCCGGCGCTGACGAACTACATCTGGAACCGCGGCCTGAAGCGACAGGGCTTCCCGGCGCTGTCGGCGGCGGCGATCGCCCTCTCGGTGAAGGGCTATCTCCGGCTGGACGTCGGCGAGACGGTCACCCTGTCGCGCACGGACGAGCCGAAAAAGGGCGTCCGCTTCCCCGTCGGCGAGGCCGCGCTTCTCGGCAAGCTGGACTATTACGGCGGCAGGCTCACGCTCGACCGGAGCGAGGGCGAGAAGGTCGCCGCCGTCGGTTCGTCCTTCCGCAGCGCCATGGAGAAGGAGCACCGCGCCGTCTTCTACCGGCACAATTACGGCTGGATCGCCGCAGGCGTCGTGCTCTCCGTCGCGACGCTCCTCGCCACGGTCTTCCTCGGCAACCTGTCCGCCGACTCGATGCAGATCCTGTTCCCGGCGCTCGTCGGCGGCTTCATCCTGACGGTCTTCTCCATCACCCTCGCCCGGTCCGCGCGCTCGGGGCTCGGCGGCAAGATCCGGCTCGCCTTCGTGGCGTTCTTCGTCGCCATCGCGCTCACCAATGTCGGCATCTTCTCCGCGAGCGGGCTGCTGTCGGCGGTCCACGACCCGCTGCTGGTCGGGTCGATGGTCACGCTCGTCCTCGTCAACCTGCTCTTCTTCTTCCTGATGGGCGCGCCGACGCCGCTCGGCCGGAAGCGCACCGACGAGATCGAGGGGCTGCAGCGCTACCTCACCGTCGCGGAGAAGGACCGGATGAACATGGCCGGCGCGCCGCACATGTCGCCGGAGCATTTCGAAACGCTGCTGCCCTATGCGGTCGCGCTCGGTGTCGAGAAGCCCTGGTCGCGGGCGTTCGAGGCGTGGCTCGCCTCCGCGGCCGCCGCCGGCGCGCTCGCCGCCGGCTACGCCTACCAGCCCGCCTGGTACCACGGGGGCCCCTTCGACGCCGCCTCCATCGGCGAGCGGATGGGCGGCCTCGCCGGGACCATGTCGGACAGCTTCACCGCAGCCCTTCCGGCGCCGAAGAGCTCGTCCTCGGGCTTTTCAAGCGGCGGCGGATTTTCCGGCGGCGGCGGAGGTGGCGGAGGCGGAGGCGGCTGGTAGCCGCGATCCGCGCGCCCCGGAGCTCTTCCAGGAAAAGCGCAAACCGGTTTTCGTGTCAGACCCTGTAGAGCATCCAGTCGTTGCCCCTGGCCGGACGGGCGGTCGCGGACGCGTAGACCTGGGTCCGGTTGCGGCCGGCGGACTTCGCGGCGCGCATGGCGGCGGTCGCGTTCTCGACGATGCTCGCGACGTCGCCGGCGTTCTCCTGCATGCAGATGCCGAAGGACAGCGTCGTATGCCCGAGCGAGACGTTGTTGAGGGCATTGACGAGCGGCGTCATGGCGACGGCGACGCGGATCTGCTCGCACAGCCGGACGATGCCGCCCTCCTCCGTACGGTCGAAGATGAAGCCGAACTGTCCGCCGCCGGTGCGGGCCGCCATGAAGGTGCCGTCGACGTGGCGCTCGACGATACGGGCGACGTGGCGGATGAACTTGTCTCCCACGGTCGTGTTGTGCCGCTGGTTGATCGCGGAGAAATTGTCCATGTCGCAGATCGCTATGCCCGTCAGGCCGGGCGTATCGCCCTCGTAGAGCTCGATCAGCTTGCGATTGAAGGCGCGGCGGTTGGCGAGGCCCGTCAGCGTGTCGACATATTTGCGCTGCTCGAAGGCCTGCAGGTCGCCCACGACCTTCTCCAGCCGCGACGACTGCTCCGTGGCCTCGTCGACGATCTCCTCGCCCTCGCTGATCTTCTGCGCGGTGGCCGCGGCGATCGTCCGCACGGCGTCGCCGACGGCGGCCGGCTCGGCGCGGGGCGCGGCGGTCAGGGTCTTCGACGCCTCGTCGAGCAGATTGCCGAAATAGCGCAGCGACGAGGTCTCGTGGCGGACGAGCCGCATGAAACTCTCCAGTTCCTCGCGGACGGTGGAGGAGGAGCGCGCGAGGACGTCGTGCTCGTGATGGTGCGGAAGGTACTTGCGGCCGAGTTCGTCGAGCGCGGCCTGCGACCGCCCGTCGCCAAGCGCGAGGAAGTCGCGGGTCAGCTCCGGACGCGTGCCGGACATCGCCTCGTAGACGAGCTCGTAGTTCCTCGGAAGGCCGACGATGCCCATCTGGTGCATGGCACCGGCCACCTTGTAGAGGATGCTCATGCTCCTGGATTCTTGCTTCACGTTCATCTGTGCCCTGTCCCGACCGGTCCCGGCGGATCGGCGCCGGGCTCGAAGGGCAGACTAGCAAGTCTTCGTGGGAACCGCGTTAATCCGGATGTTTGCAATTTAATGAAAAGGCCGCTCTTCCGTCCGGCCGGACGGCGCCAAGTC
Source organism: uncultured Alphaproteobacteria bacterium (assembly GCA_963838155.1). Lineage (GTDB taxonomy): Bacteria > Pseudomonadota > Alphaproteobacteria > Rhizobiales > Rhizobiaceae > Pararhizobium_B. The sequence goes on along the minus strand of CAWIQE010000036.1, from coordinate 47,172 downwards.
CAGCGCAGCGCGGATCGGGCCTAGAGCCCGTCCGCGCTGCACGGCGCGGACACGCTCTATATCTTTGTCTTTACCCGCGTCTTCCCCTCGCTCCGTCATCCTCGCCCTTGTGGCGAGGATCCACCAACGCCCGCCGGGGATGCGGCGCCGACTGTAGATCCTCGGGACAAGCCCGAGGATGACGGTGGGGGTGAGGATGACGGCGGTGAGGGTGACGGTGACGACGGTGGGGGTGACGGTGACGACGGTGGGGGCGAGGATGACGGCGGAGGCTGGAGCGCTTCCGGACGGAAAACCGGTGTCCGCTTTTCCTGGAAGCGCGCCTCCAGTCGCACCCTCGTCTCGCTCCGTCATCCTCGCCCTTGTGGCGAGGATCCACCAACGCCCGCCGGGGATGCGGCGCCGACTGTAGATCCTCGGGACAAGCCCGAGGATGACGGTGGGGGTGAGGGTGACGACGGTGGGGGTGAGGGTGAAGGCGGAGGCTGGAGCGCTTCCGGACGGAAAACCGGTGTCCACTTTTCCTGGAAGCGCGCCTCCAGTCGCACCCTCGTCTCGCTCCGTCATCCTCGCCCTTGTGGCGAGGATCCACCAACGCCCGCCGGGGATGCGGCGCCGACTGCAGATCCTCGGGACAAGCCCGAGGATGACGACGGTGAGGGCGAGGATGACGACGGTGGGGGGTGACGACGGTGGGGGTGAGGGTGAAGGCGGAGGCTGGAGCGCTTCCGGACGGAAAACCGGTTTCCACTTTTCCTGGAAGCGCGCCTCCATTCGCACCCTCGTCTTCCCCTCGCTCCGTCATCCTCGCCCTTGTGGCGAGGATCCACCAACGCCCGCCGGGGATGCGGCGCCGACTGCAGATCCTCGGGACAAGCCCGAGGATGACGACGGTGAGGGCGAGGATGACGGCGGTGGGGGCGAGGGTGACGGCGGTGAGGGCGAGGGTGACGACGGTGAGGGCGAGGGTGACGGCGGTGAGGGCGAGGGTGAAGGCAGAGGCTGGAGCGCATCCGGACGGAAAACCGGTTTCCACTTTTCCTGAAAGCGCGCTATCCGGCGAGGTCGACGACCCCGCAGTCGCCGGCTTCGGAACCGAAGACGAGGCGGCGGCCGTCGCCGCTCCACGCCATGGACGAGATCGCTCCCCTCCCCGGGCGCCTGAGCAGCACCTCCTTCGCGTCGGCGAAGCGGGCGGCGAGGATCATGCCGTCCGCATAGCCGACGGCGACGACGTCCTCGCCGGGATGGCAGGCGACGCAGGCGACCATCTGGTCGCCGCGGGTGCCGAGTTCGAGCGGCGCCTTGCCCATCGGGCCGTCCTTGCCGTGGAACGGCCAGACGATCGCCGCCGGGGCGCCCGGAGGAGGCGAGCCAGCGGCCCTTGGCGGACCAGGACAGCGACTTCACCTTGGCGGGATAGCCGGACATGCGCATGTGGCGGCTCTCGCCCGCCTTGCCGTCCAGCTTCCAGCCGTGGAGGGCGTTTTCCTGCATGGTGGAGACGACGAAGCGGCCGTCGGGCGAGAAGACGACGCCGGTGTGCGCCCCCTTCCATTCGAGTTCGACCGGCGCGCCGGAGGTGGAGACCCAATGAAGGGCGACGCCGTTGTAGCGGGCGAGCGCGACGCGCATGCCCTTCGGCGCGAAGGCGATGCCCTCGACCGTGCGCGCCTCGGCGAGGGTCTTCAGCGTACCGTCGGCAAGCCGCACATGCGCCTCCCGGCCGGCCGAAAAGCCTGCCGCTCCGCGCGGCCCGGCGGCCACGGCGGCGATCCACTTGCGGCCGATCGCGGCGAGTTCGGTGACCGATCCCTCCGCATCCACCCGCGTGAGGCGGCCGTCCTCGCCGCCGCACAGCAGGGCCGCGCCGGCCTCGTCCACCGCCGCCGCCGCAATGCCGTCGTTGGCCTCGACGGCGGCGTGGCCGCCGGAAAGCCGGTGGACCGTGCCGTCCGCCAGCGCGAAGACCGGCGTTTCGCCGAGGAAGGCGGCGGCCACGCAATGGCCGCCGAGATCGAGGGGCGCGACTGTCGGCATGGCGTCGGCTACGCCTCGCAGGCCCGGAAGCCCTCGTCCAGCTTGTCGCGGTCGAGATCGCGGCCGATGAAGACCAGGCGGCTCTCGCGCCGCTCGCCATCCTTCCACGGGCGCTGGTGGTCGCCCTCGACGATCATGTGGACGCCCTGCACGACGTAGCGCTCCGCGTCGTCGGCGAAGGCGACGATGCCCTTCAGCCGGAGGATGTTCGGCCCGTCGAGCTGCGTCGTCTTCTGGATCCACGGGAAGAACTTCTTCGGGTCGAGCGGCCCGGCCCGCAACGAAACCGACTGCACGGTGGTGTCGTGGATCGGGGAGACCGCCCCGTGGTGGTGGTGGTCGTGATCGTGATCGTGGTGATGATGGTCGTGGCCGTGATGGTGGTGATCGTGGTCGCAATCGGGCCCGCAGACGTGGTCCGGATCCTCGTGGTCGAGGAAATGGGGGTCGTTGTCGAGCGCGCGCTTCAGGTCGAAGGCGCCGCGGTCGAGGACCTCGGAAAGCGCGATGCCTGCGCGCTCCGTGCGGTGGATGCGGGCCGAGGGGTTGATCGCGCGGACCGTGGCCTCGATCCGCGCCAGCTCGTCGGGCGTGACGAGGTCCGTCTTGTTGAGCAGCACCACGTCGGCGAAGGCGATCTGGTCCTCCGCCTCGCGGCTGTCCTTCAGCCGCAAGGGCAGGTGCTTGGCGTCGACGAGCGCCACGACGGCGTCGAGCCGCGTGCGGGCGCGCACCTCGTCGTCCATGAAGAAGGTCTGCGCGACGGGAGCCGGGTCGGCGAGCCCGGTGGTCTCCACCACGATGGCGTCGAACCGGCCGGGCCGGCGCATCAGCCCCTCGACCACGCGCACGAGGTCGCCGCGAACCGTGCAGCAGACGCAGCCGTTGTTCATCTCGTAGATCTCCTCGTCGGATTCCACGATCAGGTCGTTGTCGATGCCGATCTCGCCGAATTCGTTGACGATGACGGCGTATCGGCGGCCGTGATTTTCCGACAGGATGCGATTGAGAAGCGTGGTCTTGCCCGAACCGAGATAGCCGGTCAGGACGGTGACGGGGATCGTCGTCGTCCCGGCCTCGAGTACTTGATCGCTCATGACTGGCCTTTCGTTTTCCCTACTGGCGCTGATATAGGCCATCCCTTCCGCTCGTGCCACAGCATGGGGCGCCGGTTTCGGCGCGAGGGCGGTCGGCCGCCCTCACGAACCGTGCGCCGTGGCGTCGGCCCGGTCGAGGCGACGGGGGTCGAAGCGGTGGACCTCCTCGACCAGCTCGACGAGGCCGGACACGGCGTGGGCGAGGATGCGCTCGCCCTTCTCGGCCGTGGCGGCGGCGGCGTTGCCGACCGCGCCGACGGGGTTCAGGTCGCGCATCGTCCAGCCGAAGGCATGCGGCCCGTAGGCGGCGAGGCGGCGGTTGCTGCGCAGCAGCTCCCCCTGGAACGAGGGGAAGTCGCCGGCCCGCTCCATGGCGACGCGCTCCGGCGCGACGGCCAGCATCACGGAGGTCTCGATCTCGCCGGCGTGGATGTCGATCGCCTTCGCGTCGGGCGCGATCAGCCCCTCCGGCAGGCCGAAGCGCGTCCAGCCCGTTGCGACTGCGAGCATGGAGAAGCGCACGCGAGCTTCCGTGGCGACGATCGTCGTCAGCGGCGAATTGCCCCCGTGGGCGTTCAGCATGACGAGCCGGCGCACGCCCTCGCGGTGGAGGCCCTCGGCGAGGGACAGCCAACGCTCGACGGCTTCGGCGTATCCGAGGGACAGGGTGCCGGCGAAGTCGCCGTGCTCGATCGAATAGCCGACGCGCTCCACCGGCAGGATCTTCAGCGGAATGCGTCCGCCTGAAGGCGCTGGCCAGCCGTCCGGCGATCGCCCCGGCGATGACGGCGTCGGTCTCGAGCGGCAGATGGGGGCCGTGCTGCTCGTGCGCGCCGAGGGGGAGGATCGCCACGGTTCCGTCGTCGGTCACGGCCTCTTCTTCCTCTTTTCCGGACATATGACCTCGATGCGCCGGTGGTGTATCATGAGCCGGCGAACTGTATCCCCGCGCGGCACCGCCTGGCCAGCCCGAAAGGGCGACGGAGACGGCGCCGGCGCGGCGGCGAAGGCGGCCCGATGGCGAAAAAGAACAGGAACGGCGGCAAGAAGCGGAAGAGCGGGGAGGAGCGGCAGCCCGACCTCTTCGGCGCGATCGGCCTGGCGGCGCGGTCCAGCCGGAGCGTGCTCGCGCGTCGCCTCGCCGCCTCCGGCCTCTATGCCGGACAGGACGCGCTGATGCTGGCGCTCGACGCCGAGGACGGCCAGACGCCCTCGCAGATCGCCGCCCGCCTCGGCGTGCGCGCGCCCACGGTGACGAAGACGGTCAACCGGCTCGCCGAACGGGGGTTCGTGCGCAAGGACTCCTCGCGCACCGACGGCCGCCTGGCGCATGTCCGCCTGACGGACGACGGGCATCGCGCCATCGCCGCGATCCGCGACGCCGTGCGGACGAGCGAGGCGATCGCCGTCGACGGCCTGAGCGGCAAGGATGTCAAGACCCTCCTCAAACTGTTGAGAAAGGTCGAACGGAACCTGCATTCCAGCGAGGGCGCGGATATGGTCGAGGAAACCGGAAGCTGATTGCAAGCGCGCTTTCAAATGTTTAATTAAAGACTTTAAGCCGATCGGGGGAACGCCGAAACGGCGGAGGACCAGAGGGTTACGTGGCGCAGAAGATAAAGCTGTCGACCATCGCCGAGACGCTCGGCGTCTCAACGGCCACGGTGTCGCTCGCCCTGCGCGACAGCCCGCTGGTGGCCGACGCGACGCGGGAGAAGATCAAGGAGAAGGCGCGCGCGCTCGGCTACATCTACAACCGCCGCGCGGCGAGCCTCAGGACGTCGCGGTCCGGCATCATCGGGGTCGTCGTGAACGACATCATGAACCCCTTCTACGCCGAGATCCTGCGCGCCATCGAAAGCGAGCTCGACCGCAACCGTCAGACCTTCATCCTGTCGAACCACTACGATTCGGTGGAGAAGCAGCGCAACTTCATCGAGACGCTGCTGCAGCTCGGCGGCGACGGCGTGATCATGTCGCCGGCGATCGGCACCCCGGCGGAGGACATCCGGCTCGCCGAGGAGAACGGCATGCCGGCGATCCTCGTGGCGCGCGCCGTCGACCACGTCGACGTCCCGACCTTCCGCGGCGACGACGCCCACGGCATCGCGCTCGCCACCAACCATCTGATCGGCCTCGGCCACACCGCCATCGCGATGGTCGGCGGAACGGACCAGACCTCCACCGGCCGCGACCGCTATCGCGGCTACGTGGAGGCGCTCAGGAAGGCGGGCATGCAGGTCGATCCCGACCTCCGGATCCCCGGCCCGCGCACCAAGCAGGGCGGCTTCGAGGCCGCCGTCAACTTCCTCTCGATGCCACAGAAGCCGACGGCGGCGGTCTGCTGGAACGATCTCGTGGCGATCGGCCTGATGAACGGCATCGCCCGCGCCGGGCTGGTGCCCGGCCGGGACATCTCCGTGACCGGCTACGACGACCTGGAGGAGGCCTCCATCGCCACCCCCTCGCTGACGACGGTGTGGAACGGACAGGCCGACGTCGGCCGTGCCGCGGCGCGCGCGCTCCTTGACAAATTGAACGGTTCGTCCGAACCAAACGGCCTGCACCTGGTCAAGCCGGAGATGCGCATCCGCCAGTCGACGGGGCCGCACCGCGCCTGATCCCGGGGAGCCGGAGCCGGCTTCCCCTGGCACGAACCGAAACGCCCGCAAGAAGCGCGAAAGCGAGGACAATGACCGTGAGCACCAGCCAGAAGCCCCGGATTCTCATTCCCGGAAAGATCCATCCCCAAGCGCGCAAGCGCGTCGAAGCCGAGTTCGATGCCGTATCGATCGACCGGTCGGACCCGGCGCTGGTGACGCCCGAGCTCGCCGGCACGGTGCGCGGCGTCGCCTCATCCACGGCGATCGCGGCCGACTTCATCGACGCCCTGCCGAAGCTCGAGATCGTCTCCAATTTCGGCGTCGGCTACGATGCGATCGACGCGGCCCACGCGGCGCGGCGCGGCATCGTCGTCACCAACACGCCGGACGTGCTGTCCGACGAGGTGGCCGACACGGCGATCGGCCTCCTGCTCAATACCCTGCGCGAGCTGCCCCGCGCCGAAGCGCACCTGAGGGAAGGCCGGTGGGCGAAGGAAGGCCCCTACCCGCTGACGAAGCTCACGCTCAGGGACCGCAAGGTCGGCATCTACGGACTCGGGCGGATCGGCATGGCCATCGCGCGCCGGCTGGAGGGTTTCGGCGTGGAAGTCGCCTATCATTCGCGCAACCGGCGGGACGACGTGCCCTACCCCTATGCGGCGTCGCTGAAGGAGCTCGCCGAGCGCGTCGACACGCTGGTCGTCATCGTGCCGGGCGGCGCGGCGACGGAAAATGCCGTCGACGGCGCCGTGCTGGCCGCGCTCGGTCCCGAGGGCGTGGTGATCAACGTCGGCCGCGGCTCCACCGTCGATTGCGACGCGCTCGCCCGGGCGCTGAAGGACGGCACCATCGCGGCGGCCGGCCTCGACGTCTTCCCGGACGAGCCGAACGTGCCGGAGGCGCTCCTTTCGCTGCCGAACGCCTGCCTCCTGCCGCATGTCGCCTCGGCGTCCGAACACACCCGGATCGCCATGGCGAACCTGCTCGTCGACAATCTCGCCTCCTGGTTCCGCGACGGCCATGCGCTGACGCCGGTTCGCGAGAGCCTGGAGCTGACCCGGAAATAGCGCCGACGCGCATGCCCGCGCGCCCCGCCGGGGCCGCGCCCTCGCCGGCCCGTCCTCTCCCAAGGGCCGGCAGCTTCCCCGACATCCGAAAACCGCCCCCGCCGCTTGGAGCGATCCGCGAAGGAACGGAAGCGCTCGTCAACCTTGACGGGAAAAGGTACGGAAAAGCGGTGGCGATACTCAAATCGAAGGACGGCACCGTCGCGGCGGCCGGCCTCGACGTCTTCCCGGACGAGCCGGGCGTGCCGGAGGCGCTCCTTTCGCCGCTTCCCCTCTCGCGGTCGTCCGGAAGCCGCCGCCCCGAGAGGGCGCCGCGCGATCCCGCCCCCGAAATCGACGGTGCTGTCATGTTCGCGACAGGAGCTGCGGCGCCGATGCCTTAAGCTGGACGCCCGATGCGGATTTTCAATAAAGGAATTTCAAATGCCGAAGGGAGCCAGGCTTTTAGCCGGAGCAAGAACCGCGATCGAGGTTCACCGCGGACGACCCGCCCACATCCAAAAGCGCGGCAATTTTCTCAGACCGCGCCACTGGAACCTGGGCGCCTCCGTTGCCTCCGACCCCGGCAAGCAACCGCAGGTGTCCCTTCGCCGCTACGCGCGCATTTCGTCGGCGGACAACGACCGCGCGGTGATCTTCAAGAAGGGCAAGTGGCGCGTGGCCACGCGGAAGGACAAGATCGCCAATCAGGTCGGCACCCGCTTCGGTCGCGATAAATCGAAGGACATCTACGACAAGAGCGCGTCGAAGTTCCTGGAGTTTTTCAATTCGGCGGCCGGCACGAGCGCTCCGGTCGAAAACAAGCGACATCGCGTCGCCGCGGCCCTCAACAGCGGCAAACTCACCGTAGATCTGTTCAAGGACGTGTTCGACGGCGAGGAGATCGAGGCCTTCGTGAAGACCGGCCTGCACGAGGTCTCCCCGGCGAGGATCGACGAGGCGATGCATGAGCGCTACGGGGATCTCGTCGCGGGCAAGGAACCGTGCGCCGGGAATGTTCGATTCGAGAAAGCGGCGGATTTCTTCAAACAGTTTCTTACATTGAAAGCCCCTGCTTCAGGCGGGTTCGAGCCAGGCAGCAATCACGTCTTCACCGAATTCCGCGCTGGCTGGTTCGAGCCAGGCAGCAAAGAGGTTCACGTCTTCACCAACTTCCTCGCCTACAACACGTTGGTCCACGAGGCACATCATGCCTACAGCGCCAGACACTTCCTGCGTGTCTTCGGGACAGCCATCGACGAGGGCGTGACGGAGTACCTGGCGCGCAGCTTCTATCGCGACGAGATACAGCCGAAACTCGACGCGGCAGACGACGGGCAGTCCCATGGCCCCAAGTCACGGCTGAAGGAGAAATTCCACGAGCTGACGAACGGCTACAACAGCGAAGTGAGCGTGGTGCGCGAAGTGGCCCGGCAGCTTCCGGACGGCGAGAACCTGATCAAGGAGGCTTATTTCACCGGCTATGAAGGGGTCGAAAAGCTCAACAAAGCCCTCAAGGACAAATACGGCTCGAAAGAGTACTTGAGATTCTGTTGCCTGGTCAAAACCAAGCCCGAGAATCCCGTCCTCACCGAGAAAAACTACAGGGAAGCCATGAAGATCCTCCGATCGAAGGACAGCGCGGCGGCCAACGACTGACGGGACGACCGGGGCGCCGATCCGCGTCCGGAACGCATCGCTTGCTGCCGCGCTATTCCGCCGCCGCCGGCAGGCGGCGGGTGCGGGCGTAGGCGCGGGTCGCTTCGCCGAAGGCGCGGAAGATGGCGGCGGACGGGCCGTCGTTCCGGACCCAGTATTCGGGATGCCACTGGACGCCGAGGGCGAATGCCGTGGCGTCGCTGACGGAGACGGCCTCGATGGTGCCGTCGTCGGCCGTCGCCTCGACCTTCAGGCGCGGGGCGAGACGCGAGATCGCCTGCCGGTGAAGCGAGTTCACCGGCACTTCGCCGGCGCCGACGATGGCTGCGAGGCAGGAGCCCTCGACGACGTGGACGCCGTGGCGGATCGCGAAGGAGACGTCGGTGTCCTCGCTCGCCGGCTTGCGGTGATCGAAGCGGCCGGGCAGGTCCTGGATCTCGGCGTCGAGCGAGCCGCCGAGGGCGACGTTCAACTCCTGGATGCCGCGGCAGATGGCGAGCAGCGGAACGCCGCGGGCGACGGCGCGGCGGATCAGTTCGAGGCTCGTCGCGTCCCGGGCGGGGTCGAAGGGCCCGTGCGCCTCGGTCTCCTCCGCGCCGTAGAGCGAGGGGTGGACGTTGGTCCGCGAGCCGCTGATCAGCACGCCGTCGACCCGGTCGAGGACCGCATCCACTTCTGCGACGCCCTCGAGGGCGGGCACGAGCAACGGCAGCGCGCCGGAACCCTCGATTGCGGCCTCCACGTACTGGGCGGGCGCGGCGTGCCAGACATAGCCGTCGAACCGGCGGATATCTGCGGGGATGGCGACGATCGAGGGGGTCATGGGCGGCTCCTGTGATGGCCCAGATTTACGCGACCTCCGGCGGATTTCAAGCGCCCGCCGCGCCGCTTCGCGCGGCCGGCCGCGACGGCGGCGGCGCGGCGTTCCGGACCTGTTCGATAAGCGCTCGTAATAGTTGAAAAAAATTTGCTTAATGCACGCATTTTTGGGCCCTACTCTGTTGAAAGCCTCTCGGGATCATGGTTATGTCCGGCCGGTGCCACGTCGGCTGCCCCTCGAATCGGGAGCCGGAGGGATGGCATGTTTTCTGGGAGGACTAGATGGACCGACGTTCATTTATCAAGCGTGCCGGCCTCGCCGGCGCGGGCGCGGCCGCAGCGACGGGTCTGGCATCGCCGGCCATAGCCCAATCCAATCCGAAGATCAGCTGGCGCTGCACCTCTTCGTTCCCGAAGGCGCTGGACACGATCTACGGCGCGGCCGAGACCATGGCCAACTACGTCCGGGACGCCACGGACGGCAATTTCGACATCCAGGTCTTCGCCAGCGGCGAGATCGTCCCGGGGCTGCAGGCGATGGACTCCACCGCCAACGGCACGGTCGAGATGTGCCACACGGCCTGCTACTACTACTGGGGCAAGGACCCGACCTGGGCGCTGGCCACGGCCGTTCCGTTCAGCCTCAATGCCCGCCAGATGAACGCGTGGTTCTATTTCGGCGGCGGCAACGACCTGATGAACGAGTTCTTCGGCAAGAACGGCATCTATGGCCTGCCCTGCGGCAACACCGGCGTCCAGATGGGCGGCTGGTACCGCAAGGAGATCAACTCGCTCGACGACCTCAAGGGCCTGAAGATGCGCATCGGCGGCTTCGGCGGCAAGGTCATCTCGAAGCTCGGCGTGGTGCCGCAGCAGATCGCCGGCGGCGACATCTACCCGTCGCTCGAGAAGGGCACGCTCGACGCCACGGAGTGGGTCGGTCCCTACGACGACGAGAAGCTCGGCTTCTACAAGGTCGCGAAATACTACTACTATCCCGGCTGGTGGGAAGGCGGCCCGGCGCTGCATGCGCTGATCAACAAGGACAAGTGGGCCAGCCTCCCGAAAGCCTACCAGGCCGCCCTCACCTCGGCCTGCGAAGCCGCCAACACCGACATGATGGCGAGCTACGACTACAAGAACCCGCCGGCGCTCAAGCGTCTCGTCTCCAAGGGCGCGGTGCTGCGTCCCTTCAGCAAGGAGATCCTCGAGGCGTCCTTCGACGCGGCGCAGTCGACCTATGCCGAGATGAGCGGCAGCAACCCGGACTTCAAGAAGATCCACGACAGCCAGATGGCGTATATGAACGACGCCTATCTGTGGTGGCAGGTGGCCGAGAACACCTACGACACCTTCATGATGATCCAGCAGCGCGCCGGCAAGCTCGCCCAGAAGGGCTGAAGCCGACGGCGGACGACAACCCCGGCCGGGCATTTCCCGGCCGGGCACGGATGACGGACGGCGCGGGTCATGCGAGCCCTGGCCTGCGCGGTTCGTGTGCAGCGGCTTCTGGAGCGGCGGTTTGACGGAGCGATGGTGCTTCGGAGGCCGATGCGGCGCCGGAGGCCGATTGGGTTTCCGGGGCGTGATGCGGTTTCGGGGACGTGGTGCGGTTTCGGGGGCGTGATGCTCTTTCGGGGCGTGATGCTGCTTCCGGGGCGTGCGCAATTTCCGGGACCGTGACGCTGGCCTCGGGGCTGCCTTCGGGTGGGCGCTACACGGGCGGGCGGCGCGGGCCAGGCCCGGCGGCGGCGGCTGCAGGCGTCTCGAGACGGGACGGCTCGGCCCCGGCGCTCCGGCAGTGCGCGCGGCCGTCGCGGTGGCGAAACGTTGGCCGGCGCGATGCGGTCCCGGGGCGTCATTCGTACCGGGGCGTCATTCGAACCGGGGTGTCATGCGAACCCGGAACTGACGGCGGCTTCGGGGTGGAGTACGATGCCGGGGACGGATGCGGAGATGTCGCCGCTACGCCGCGGTTCGTCGGCCCGGTCCGATGCGACCGGCCGGCCGGAATGCCGTCGGGCCGTGCGGCCGGGGGCCTGGTGTCCGGGCGGCGTCGGCGGGTTGCGCGCGGCGGGCTTCGCGGATCGTCCCGAAGGGGCCGGCTCGCGTTGCAATTGCGTAATTTGTTGATAATGACGTTTCACGAATAAATTCGGATTGGCGCGAAGACAACCTCCGGGGAAAAGCTGCACAAGCGTTTCGCGCGTCGAGGGAGGGCATATCGAGATGACGTTCCTGCTCGCACTGAGCCGGCTGATCGACCGGATCAACGAGTTCATAGCCAAATACGTGTCCTGGCTGGTGCTGGCCGCGATCCTGGTCAGCGCGGTGAACGCGACCGTTCGCAAGGTCTTCGACATGTCCTCGAACGCCTGGCTGGAACTGCAGTGGTACCTGTTCGCCGCCGTCTTCCTGATGGCCTCGGCCAACACGCTTCAGAAGAACGAGCACATCCGCATCGACATCTGGTTCGGCAGCCGCTCGAAGCGCACGCAGGACCTCATCGACCTGTTCGGGCACGTCTTCTTCCTCCTGCCCTTCTGCCTGCTGATGCTCTGGCTGCTCGGCCCCTACGTCCTGCGCTCCTTCACGAGCGGCGAGCTGTCGCCGAATGCGGGCGGCCTTATCCTGTGGCCGGCCAAGGCGCTGATGCTCGTCGGGTTCATCCAGCTGACCGCGCAGGCGTTTTCCGAAATCATCAAGCGGATCGCCATCATGCGCGGCCTGATCGACGACCCCTACGCCTTCAAGAGCAGCCATTCCGTCGACGAAGCCGACGAGCATGCGGAGGACGTGGTCAATGGCTGAATTCATCGCCCAGAACATGGCGCCGATCATGTTCGGATCCCTGGTGATCTTCCTCCTCCTCGGCTATCCGGTCGCCTTTGCGCTCGCGGCCAACGGGCTGCTCTTCTTCTTCGTCGGCGTCGAGCTGGCGCCCTTCTCGCATCACACGATCACGCTCTTCTGGCCGCTGCTCGGCGCGATCCCCGAGCGGCTGTGGGGCATCCTCTCCAACGAGACCCTGCTCGCCATTCCGTTCTTCACCTTCATGGGGGTCATTCTCGAACGCTCGGGGATGGCGGAGGACCTGCTGGAGACGGTCGGGCAGCTCTTCGGGCCGGTACGCGGCGGCATCGGCTACGCGGTCGTGCTCGTCGGCGCCATCCTGGCGGCCACCACCGGCGTCGTCGCCGCCTCGGTCATCTCCATGGGGCTGATCTCGCTGCCGATCATGCTGCGCTACGGCTACGACCGGCGCGTGGCGACGGGCATCATCGCGGCGTCCGGCACTCTGGCGCAGATCATCCCGCCCTCGCTCGTGCTGATCGTCATGGCCGACCAGCTCGGCCGTTCCGTCGGCGACATGTACGAGGGTGCGCTCATTCCGGGCCTGATCCTGACCGGGCTCTACCTCGGCTACATCACGCTGCTCACCATCTTCTTCCCGAAATCGGCCCCGGCGCTGCCGGCGGAGTCCCGCACGCTCGGCTCCGGGATCGTCTCCCTGTTCGCGATGATCGTCGTCATCGCCGCCATCTCCTACGGCGCGACGGCCTATTACGACGCGCAGGGCAGCGGCAACGCCGGCATCTGGGGCGTCACGACGGGCGTGCTCGTCGGCTATGCCGTGGCGCTCGCCAACGCCCGGTTCGATCTCAAGATCCTGTCCCGGCTGACGCAGCAGGTCATCATCGTGCTGATCCCGCCGCTGGCACTCATCTTCCTGGTGCTCGGCACCATCTTCCTCGGCATCGCGACGCCGACCGAGGGCGGGGCGATGGGCGCGGTCGGCGCGCTGGTGCTGGCGCTGGCCAAGCGGCGGCTGTCGCTCGACATCGTCAGCCAGGCGCTCGCGTCGACGACCCGGCTCTCCGCCTTCGTCATGTTCATCCTCATCGGCGCGCGCGTCTTCTCGCTGACCTTCTACGGCGTCAACGGCCACATCTGGGTCGAGCATCTCCTGAGCGCCGCGCCGGGCGGGGAGATCGGCTTCCTGATCGTCGTCAACCTGCTCGTCTTCGTGCTGGCCTTCTTCCTCGACTTCTTCGAGCTGGCGTTCATCATCGTGCCGCTGCTGGCGCCCGTCGCCGAGAAGCTCGGCATCGACCTCATCTGGTTCGGCGTGCTGCTCAGCATCAATCTGCAGACGAGCTTCATGCACCCGCCCTTCGGCTTCTCGCTCTTCTACCTGCGCTCGGTCGCCCCGCGCGAACCCTACCTCGACAAGGTGACGGGGCAGAAGCTGGCGCCGGTGAAGACCTCGCAGATCTACTGGGGCGCGGTGCCGTTCGTGACGATCCAGGTGATCATGTTCTGCCTCTGCCTCGCCTTCCCGAGAATGGTGACGCACTACAAGGACATGGAGGCGAAACCGTCCAGCGAGCGGATCGTGCTGCCGCCGCTCGGCGGGGGCGGCCTGTCGCTGCCCGGCGGCGGTCTCCAGTTGCCCTCCGGCCCGCCCGGAACACCGCCGGCCCCGGATTTCGACCTGAGCCAGCCGCCGGTCATCAAGTAGCGGCGGCCGCGGCCGAACCCCAAGAAAGGCCCCGGCGAGCGCTTCCCGCCGGGGCCTTTCCGCGTGCGGAGAGCGGCGCGGCGCCTTTTCGCAGGCCGGCGGGGCAACCGGCGGGGCAACCGGGTCAGGCGTTCTTCTTGAACCAGTCGGACAGGTAGTCGACGAAGGCGCGCACCTTGGCCGGCAGGTAGCGCCGGTGCGGGTAGATGGCGTAGATGCCCCGGTCCGTCGGTGTGAAGTCGGTGAGGATCGAAACGAGTTCGCCCGCTTCGATCCGTTCGCGGGCGACGAAATCCGGCACCAGCGCCACGCCGAGCCCCGCCGCGGCGGCGCGCATCGAGGCGATCGGGCTGTTGACCTCGATGCGGCTCGTGACGCTGACGGTGAAGCGGCTGCGGTCGCCGGCTTCCTCGAAGCGCCAGTTGTTGAGCGTGCGGCTGTTCGTGTCGACGATGCAGGGCACCCGGGCAAGGTCGGAGGGATGGGCGAAGGGCCCGAACGCCTCGACGAAGGCCGGCGTGGCGCAGACGTCCAGCCGGAACGGGCCGAGCTTGCGGGCGATCAGGCCGGAATCCTCGAGGCTGGTGATGCGGATGGCGGCGTCGAGCCCCTCCTCCACCAGGTCGACGAACCGGTCGTCGGCGCGCACCTCCAGCACGAGGTCCGGGTGGGCGGCGCCGAAATCGACGAGCGAGCGTCCGATCTCGGCGTCGACGAAGGTGCGCGGCGCGGAGACCCGGAGCCGGCCCTTGAGGTCGGCGCTGTTCTCGCGGACGAGGTCGGCGAGATTGTCGATTTCCTTGAGGATGTCGGAGGCGGTGCGGAAATAGGTGTGCCCGGCCTCGGTCAGCGACAGCTGGCGCGTCGTGCGGTTGAGCAGGAGCGCGCCGAGCTCGTCCTCGAGTTCGCGCACATATTTCGACAGCAGCGCCTTGGAGCGCCCCACCTTCCGCGCCGCGGCGGAGAAGCCTTCCGCCTCCACCACGTCGATGAAGGCACGCATGCGGGTCAGGGTGTCCATCGGATCAGTCTTCCGCCTCGAGGAGCCGGCGGGCGACGTCGATCAGCGCGCGGTCGCTGAAGCGCGGTCCGATCAGCGAGATGCCGAAGGGTGCCCCCTCGTCGGAGCCGAGCGGCACGGTGATCTGCGGCATGCCGGCCAGCCCTGCGATGCAGAGCAGCCGCAGCGCCCGCGCCCGGTAGGCGTGCTCGGTCGCGTCGTCGCAGTCGGCACGCGGCGCGGCCGCGGGAACCGTCGGCAGCACGAGCAGGCCGTCGTCGCCGAGGCGATCCTCCAGCTCGCGCGACACGGCGAGACGGTTTTTCCACGCCTCGGCATAGGCGTCGACGGAGATGGTGCCGCCGTAGAGGAACCGCTCGCGGACCGCCTGCGACATGCGCCGGCCCGGCCGCGCCACCCAGGCGCCGTGCGTCGCCCAGGCCTCGTGGGCCTGGATCGAGCGGAAGCAGCGATAGCGGTCGTCGACGTCGAGGGCGGCGATCTCCATCGTTGCCGGCGCGCCGAAACGGGCGGCGACGGTCGCCAGCATCGCCTCGTATGCCGCGGACGAGTTGACAGCTGTCAACCGGTCGAGGTCCGGCATGCGGAAGAGCCGGGAGAAGCGGTGGGCGCTCTTCGGCAGGAGGATGTCGCCGACCGCGGCGTAGAGATCGACGTCGGCGGCGAACCATCCGAAGGTGTCGAGGCTCGGGGCGAGCTGCATGGCGTGGTCGAGCGGGATCAGCGCCTGCGTGGTGCGCAGGCCCACGAGCCCGCAGAAGGCGGCCGGCGCGCGCACCGAGCCGCCCGTGTCCGAGCCGATGGCGATATCGGCGAGGCCGCCGGCGACGGCCGCCACGGACCCGGCCGACGAGCCGCCGGTGAAGCGCTCCGGCGCCCGCGGGTTGACCGGGCGCGGATAGAAGTTGTTGTTGCCCATCAGCGAGAAGCAGAGTTCGTCGCAGGTCGTCTTGCCGACGATCCCGGCACCGGCGTCGACCAGGCGCTGGATCGCGCTCGCCGTCACGTCGGCGACGGGCGCCTCGTCCAGCTTGTCGGGCAGGCCGCAGCCGGTCTTCATGCCGGCGACGTCGAAGATGTCCTTGACGGCGAGCGTGCGGCCGGCCAGCGGACCGGCCGGCGATCCGCCTCGAGAAGCGGTGAGCGGGGCATGGGCGGTGAAGGCGCGGAAGGGGTCTGCGGGCATCATTTCGTTTCCGATTCCTGAACGATGCGGAGCTTCCGTTCAATGCATGAATTTTTCAAGGCTTTCCGGAAAAAACCGCTTGATTGCGCGAGCCGGATTCCTTATCTCTCGCTTGCCCAAAGTCGCACGTGCCTGTGGGTGTCCGCCGAACCCTCGATATGGTGAGGAACTCGGTAAGGTACCTGGAACTAACCCCTCCAGTCGTTTCCCCGGCCAACCGGACGAAGCGAGGACATCTTGAAGCAACGACGGTGCGGGCCTTTCTGGTGTCTGCCGGCTATCCAACAGCCGGGGTTACTGAAGAGGCACACCTTCATTGCCGAAAGTGCGGTTGGGATCTCCCATCCAATCCAAGGCAGACAAAGCGGACAGACGCCCGGAGCGGCGTTCGTCCAATCGTCGCGTCGAGCGTTCGCATGGTTCCGGGGTCTCCACCGGCTGGTTCCATTCGCATGGTCCGACGCCCTTTGTCATCCGGCTCCGGCCGGTCATGGAATGGGAAGAACCCCGATGGCCACCGATCGCATCCTCGACTTCATCCGCACCCGCCGTCCCGAGGGTCCCTGCCTCGTCGTCGACCTGGACGTCGTCGCCTCCAATTACAGCGCCTTCGAGAAGGCGCTGCCCGACAGCCGCATCTTCTACGCGGTGAAGGCGAACCCCGCGCCTGAAATCCTGAAGCTGCTGGCCGGCCTCGGCTCCAATTTCGACACCGCCTCCGTGCGGGAGATCGAGCTTGCGCTCGAAGCCGGCGCGACGCCGGAGCGCATCTCCTTCGGCAACACCATCAAGAAGGAACGCGACATCGCGCGCGCCCATGCGCTCGGCGTGTCCCTCTTCGCCGTCGACAGCCACGAGGAAGTGGAGAAGGTCTCCCGCGCCGCGCCCGGCGCCCGGGTCTTCTGCCGCGTGCTGACCAATGGCGAGGGCGCGGAATGGCCGCTGTCGCGCAAGTTCGGCTGCGTACCGCAGATGGCGGTGGACGTGCTCGTCTACGCCCACCAGCTCGGCCTCGTCTCGCACGGCGTGTCGTTCCATGTCGGCTCGCAGATGACCGTTCTCGACGCCTGGGACGCGGCGATCGCGGATGCCCGCTACGTCTTCGACAAGCTGGCCCAGCAGGGCATCGTCCTGAAGATGGTCAACATGGGCGGCGGCTTCCCGACGAAGTACCTGAAGGACGTCCCCACCGCCCAGGCCTACGGACAGGCGATCTTCCAGGCGCTGGTCAAGCACTTCGGCAACCAGCTGCCCGAGACGATCATCGAGCCCGGCCGCGGCATGGTCGGCAATGCCGGCGTCATAAAGGCGGAAGTGGTTCTCGTGTCGAGGAAGTCCGACAACGACGCCGTGCGCTGGGTCTTCCTCGACATCGGCAAGTTCGGCGGCCTCGCCGAGACGATGGACGAGGCGATCCGCTACCCGATCCGCACGGAGCGCGACGGCGACGCCATGGAGCCCTGCGTGCTGGCCGGACCGACCTGCGATTCGGCGGACGTGCTCTACGAGAAGACGCCCTATCCTCTGCCGATCTCGCTGACCATCGGCGACGAGGTGCTGATCGAGGGAACCGGTGCGTACACGACGACCTATGCGTCGGTCGCCTTCAACGGTTTCGAGCCGCTCCGATCCTACGTCATCTGACCGCCGCTCGCAGCGACGGGTCTCGAAGGAAAGCGCGCGGGAGACCATCTCCCGCGCGCGGCACCCGATCTCCGCCAATTCCTACGTGAAGGACAGGGCCGATGGCCGCTCTTCTCGACTTCCCCGCACGGTGCGACACCGTGCGCATCGAAACCGAAACCGCAACCGACTTCGCCGCGCGCGAAGCGCTTCTCGACCGCGTCATGGGACCGGCGCGGCGCACCAAGTCCTCGGAGGCGCTCCGCCGCGGACGCCTTCCCGCCGAAGGGCTCGCCTTCCTGGCGCGCACGGCGGAGGGAGCGCTCGCGGGAACGGTGCGGCTGTGGCACGTCGCTGCCGGCATCGGGGCCGACGGCCGGCCCGTGCCTGCGCTCCTGCTCGGCCCCCTCGCCGTCGACCAGTCGCTGAAGTCGGCCGGCATCGGCTCCGCGCTGATGCGGCATGCGATCGACGAGGCCCGGGCCCGCGGCCACGGCGCCATCCTCCTCGTCGGCGACGCCCCGTACTATCGCCGCTTCGGCTTCTCGACCGAGGCCACCGGCTGCCTGACGATGCCCGGCCCCTTCGAGCGCGGTCGTTTCCTGGCGCTCGAACTCTTCGAGGGAGCGCTCGCCGGCGCCGTCGGCATGCTCGTGCCGACCGGCCTGCGCAGCGCCGACGATCCGGTGGCCCTGGCCGCCTGATCGCCCGGATCGAACGACCGGCGGCGGGGGCCGCCGGGCCGTTCCGCACGATTGCGCCGCGTTATGACGTGGAAGCACTGTTCACCGCACGCGAAATGGCGTCCCCTGCGGCGGGCGCCTATTTCAGGGCGGATTATTCGTGCGGGAAGGATCGGACGATGGAACTCGGGCTTTTCACATTCGGCGACGTCGGCACCGATCCGACGAGCGGCAAGACGGTCGACGCGGCGATGCGGCTCGCCAATCTCGTGGAGGAGATCGAGCTCGCCGACCAGGTCGGGCTCGACGTCTTCGGCCTCGGCGAGCACCATCGGCCGGACTATGCCATCTCGGCGCCGGCCGTCGCGCTCGCGGCGGCGGCGACGCGGACGAAGGCGATCCGGCTCACCAGCGCCGTCTCGGTCTTGAGCTCCGACGACCCGATCCGCGTCTTCCAGCAATTCGCCACCCTCGACGGGCTGACCGGCGGGCGCGCCGAGATCATCGCCGGGCGCGGCTCGTTCATCGAATCCTTCCCGCTCTTCGGCTACGACCTGGAGGACTACGAGACGCTCTTCTCCGAGAAGCTCGACATGCTGATCGAGCTGAACCGGGGCGAGCGCCTGTCCTGGCCCGGCGGCCGGCACACCCCCCGGGTTGACGGGCGCGGGGTCTATCCGCGGCCGGTCGGCGGCTCCCTGCCCCTCTGGATCGCCGGCGGCGGCACGCCGGATTCGGTGCTGCGCGCCGCGCGCCTCAACCACCCGCTGATCCTGGCGATCATCGGCGGGGAGCCGCGGCGGTTCGCGCCGCTCGTCGACGTCTACCGGCAGGCGAGCGAGGCGCGGCCCGACCACGATCCGGCACGGATGAAGACGGGGATCAGCGTCCACGGCTTCGTCGCCGCGACGCGGCAGGAGGCGATCGACACCTTCTACCTGCCGCAGGCGGAGGTGATGAACCGCATCGGCCGGGAGCGCGGCTTCCCGGCGATGACGCGGGCCCATTTCGACCAGATGTGCGGGCCCGCGGGGGCGATCTTCCTCGGCAGTCCAGCCGAGATGACCGACAAGATCCTCGCCCATCACGAGATCTTCGGCGGCCTCGACCGCTTCCTCCTGCAGATGGCGATCGGCGTCATCGATCACGGCAAGATGATGAAGGCAATCGAGCTTTTCGGCACGCGGGTCGCCCCGGAGGTCAGGAAGGCGCTGGCGGGGTAGTCGGCCGGGCCGCCTCCCTTGACGCCCGGGGTCTAATGTGGCCTATGGCGGCCACGCGCGAGCGGTTAGCGAAGGCCGGGTTCGCCGGCATTTCGGCATGAATTCATCGGGTGCAGCCACGGGGCGGGCGCTGCCTGTTTCGCTCACGGAACGGCATCTCCGTCCTGGCGGCGCGCCAGCAAGGACCGGACGACCGAGACCAATGGCTGAGACTGAAACCCGCGTGCGCATCGCGCCCTCGCCAACCGGCGAACCGCATGTCGGCACCGCCTATACCGCCCTCTTCAACTACCTCTTCGCCCGTCATACGGGGGGCACGTTCATCCTCAGGATCGAGGACACGGACGCCACCCGCTCGACGCGCGAATACGAGGGGAAGGTGCTCGACGCGCTGCGCTGGACCGGGCTCGACTGGGCCGAGGGCCCGGACGTCGGGGGGCCCTACGGGCCCTACCGCCAGAGCGAGCGCAAGCATCTCTACGGCGAGCACGTCCAGGCGCTTCTCGACCGCGGCCACGCCTTCAAGTGCTTCTGCACGCCGGAGCGGCTGGAGGAGATGCGCGAGGGCCAGCGCGCCCGCGGCGAGCCGCCGCGCTACGACGGGCACTGCCTGAACCTGACGGCCGAGGAGATCGGCGCGCGCGAGGCCGCCGGCGAAACGCCGGTGGTGCGCATGAAGATCCCGTCCGAAGGCGCGTGCCGCTTCACCGACTGGGTCTATGGCGAGGTCGAGATCCCGTGGGACTCGGTCGACATGCAGGTCGTCATGAAGGCCGACGGCATGCCCACCTACCACATGGCCAACGTCGTCGACGACCACCTGATGAAGATCACCCATGTGGCGCGCGGCGAGGAATGGGTGTCCTCCACGCCGAAGCACATCCTCCTCTACGACTATCTCGGCTGGAAGAAGCCGGAATTCATCCACCTGCCGCTGATGCGCAACGCCGACCGGTCGAAGCTGTCGAAGCGGAAGAACCCGACCTCGATCTCCTACTATTCGGCGCAGGGCTACCTGCCCGAGGCGCTGATGAACTTCCTCGGCCTGCTCTTCATCCAGATCGGCGAGGGCGAGGAGATGATGGACATGGACGCCCTCGCGGCGAAGTTCGACCCGCACAATTTGTCGAAGGCCGGCGCCGTGTTCGACATCCAGAAGCTCGAATGGCTGAACGGGCGCTGGATGCGCGAGGCGCTGAGCGAGGCGGAGTTCCTGAAGCGCGTGCTCGGCTGGGCATCGGAGGGCGGCAAGCTGAAGGAGGCGCTGACGCTCTCGCAGTCGCGCATCACGAAGCTCGGCGACCTCCCCGACCTGGTCGCCTTCCTCTTCAGGGCCGACGCCGGCGTGACGGCCGAGGCCTTCGCCGGCATCAAGAAGACGACGCCCGCCGACTGCCTGGAGATCCTGGAAACGGTGCTGCCGGAGCTGGAAAAGCTGCCGGACTGGACCGTCGAGGCCATCGAGGCGGAGCTGCGCGCGCTCGCCGAGACGACCGGCCGGAAACTCCGCGTGCTCCTGCCGCCGCTCTTCGTCGCGGTTTCGGGCAGCGCGCGCTCGCTGCCGCTGTTCGATTCCATGGCGCTCCTCGGCCGCGCCGTGGTTCGCCAGCGGATCAAGGCGGCGATCGCCGTGCTCGACGCGGCCAGCGCCCCGAACTGACCTCGCCAGCAAGAACGAAGAACACCGGAAGGCCCCGATGACCGCCAAGACCGATCCATCCGCCCTCTCCTCGAACGCCACCGAGGTGCGCGAGCAGAAACTGGCGCGCCTGCGCGACATGCTGGACACCGTCTATCCGGCGCATTTCCACCGCACCGTCTCCAACGGCGAGCTGGCGGAGAGATACGCCGACATCGCGCCCGAGACGGAGACGGGGGACATCGTCACCGTCGCCGGCCGCGTGCACTCCTCGCGCAATTCCGGGATGTTCATGGATCTCCACGACGCCAGCGGCAAGATCCAGGTCTTCACCCACAAGGACTTCGCCTCCGAAAAGGCGCGCGAGCTGCTGCCGCTGATCGACCTCGGCGACATCGTCGGCGTCACCGGCGCGGTGCGCCGCACCAAGCGCGGCGAACTGACGGTCAACACCCACGAGATCGTCATGCTGACCAAGGCGCTGAAGCCGATGCCGGAGAAGTACCACGGGCTCGCCGACGTCGAGACGCGCTACCGCAAGCGCTATCTCGACATCATGAGCAACGAGGACGCGCGCATCCGATTCCGGAACCGCAGCCGGATCATCTCGGGCGTGCGCCGCTTCATGGAGGACGACGGCTTCACCGAGGTGGAGACGCCGATGCTGCACCCGATCTACGGCGGCGCGACGGCCGATCCCTTCAGGACGCACCACAACACGCTGAAGATGGACATGTACCTGCGCATCGCGCCGGAACTCTACCTGAAGCGCGTCCTGGTCAGCGGGCTGGTCGACAAGGTGTTCGAGGTCAACCGCAATTTCCGCAACGAGGGGGTGTCGACGCGGCACAATCCCGAATTCACCATGCTGGAATGCTATTGGGCCTTCGCCGACTACGAGGACATCATGGATCTCGTGGAGCGGATGTTCTCGCACCTCGCCGTGACGCTGCACGGCACCACTGAGGTGGCATTCGGCGACAAGACCATCGATTTCAGCGCACCGTTCCGGCGGGTGCCGATGCCGGACGCGGTGAAGGAGGCGACCGGCGTCGACTTCCTGGCGATCTCCGGCGACGCGGAGGCGCGCGAGGCGGCCCGCTCCATCGGGCTGGAGATCGAACCCGACGCGACGTGGGGCGAGGCGCTGGCGCTCGCCTTCGAGGAGAAGGTGGAGGCCGGCCTGATCCAGCCCTCCCACGTCATCAACTTCCCGAAGGACATCTCGCCCTTCGCCAAGGAGGTGCCGGGCGAGCCGCGCCTCGTCGAGCGCTTCGAGACCTATGTGAACGGCTGGGAAATCTGCAACGCGTTCTCCGAGCTGAACGACCCGGTCGAGCAGCGCCGCCGCATGGTGGAGCAGGTCGAGCAGGCACAGGCGCGCGGCGAGGAGATGCGGGTGCTCGACGAGGACTTCCTGGAAGCCATGGACCACGGCATGCCGCCCGCCGGCGGCCTCGGCATCGGCCTCGACCGGCTGATCATGCTGCTCACCGACTCGCCCTCGATCCGCGACGTGATCCTGTTTCCCGCCCGCAAGACGCGCAGCGAGCAGGACTAGGGCGCTTCCTGGAAAACCGGAAAACCGGACTTCCGTCCGAAAGCGCGCAAAGGCAATGAAGTCGAGCCTGCCGGCGATATCGCGAGACGCGGACAGGCTCTAGTGGTGAGCCGGCTTCTTTTTGGCGTGGGCGGACGCTTCGACCGGCTTGGCGGTCTCCTCCGGCGTCTTGCAGCCATAGGGCTTCGGCATCGCCGCCATCATCTTTTCGAGGTCGGCGGGCGGCGGGCGCACCGCCTTGCCGTAGAACGCGCCGGCGTCCGTGGGGGCCGCGTCGACGTAGCGGGCGTCGAGCGGGGCGCCGACGCCGGCGACCCGGCCGGGATGGGGGGCGTAGACCACCCTTGCGCCGACGGCGCTGTCGCGCATCAGCGCGCGTACGCTCGGGCCGTTCCGGTCGACCGCGACGACGAGGACGAGGTCGGCCCGCTTGTCGGCGGCGGCGTGGGCGGCGACCCTGAGGGCGGTGCGCAGCCGTTCGGCCGGGCCGGCTTCCCCGACGGAGATGTATTGCCGGACCCAGAGTTCGCGGCCCTCATGGAAGGCGACGCTGTCGAGCAGCTTGCAGTCGACGCCGTATATGCCGGATTTGCGGTCGAGAATGAGATCGGCACCGCCGGAGAACCAGGCGGCGGCCGCCGTCGCGGTGAGGAGAAGGAGGCCGCCCGCCGCGAACGCCGTCCGCAGCGAAAGCTTGCGCCCTGCTCGCTTCTGTTTTTCCCCGCCCATGCGTGATGACGACTTCCCGGACCCGACGATGCCGGAACCCTAGCGGCGCGGCCTTGCGGAATGCTTAAGCCGGCTGAGCGGGCTTGCCGCCGTGGCTCAGCGCGGCCGCCTTCTCGAAATCGGAGACGGCGGCCAGCGAACCGGCGTCGGCCAGCATGTCCCGGGCGAGCGGCGGGGCGAGCGTGAAGGTGTCGAAGCCGCGCGCGAGCAGCCGGTCGACCTGCTCGCCCGTCCGCAGGCTTGCGACCAGGACGCGCAGGCCGCTGCCCTCCACGGCCGCCATCATGCCGTCGAGGCGCCGGTCGGCGTCGATGCCGGCGTCGAGCATCCGGCCGTAATAGGGTGCGACGTAGTCGAAGCCGAGGCGGCTGGCGACCGCCGCCTGGCGCACCGTGTAGCAGGCCGTGAGCGTGATCCTGTAACCCTCCCCCTTGATCAGGCGCGCGGCGAAAACGCCATCGTCGGTGGCCGGCATCTTGACGGTGACGATCGGGGACAGGGAGGCGAGCGCCCGTCCGTGGTCGCCGAGGAGATCCGCGCCGGCGCCCCAGCTTTGGAGGTGGAGTTCTTCGAAGCCGAGGTCCTCGGCCCGTTCCACGAGCTCGCGGGCGGTGGCGAGCGAACAGTCGAGCCCGGCCCGGTCGAGGATGACGGGATTTGTGGTGACGCCGGCCATCCAGCCGCCGCGGGCGGCCCGTTCCCAATCGTGCCGGTCGGCGCTGTCGAGGAAGAAGCGCAGGCGTCCGGGCGACGGCGTCATGGCCGGGCCCCGGCCGACATCGCGTGCACCTCGTCCAGGCGCGGCAGGTCCGCCCCCCGGCGCGAGCACGTGACGGCGGCGGCCGCGATGGCGAACTCCATAAGCGCCTCGAGGTCGGCTCCGGCCGAGGTCCTGGCGGAGAGGATGCCCGAGGCCGCCAGCCAGTGGAGGCTTGCCGCCTGGAAGGTGTCGCCCGCGCCGACGGTGTCGACCACCGTCACCGGGATGCCGGCCGCCCGGGCGCTCCTGCCGTCCGCCGAGAAGCCGAGGGCGCCCTCGGGCCCGCGCGTCACGAACACGAGGTCGGCGCCGCGGCCGATGCAGTCGGCTGCGAAGGTCTCCACCGGCTTGCCCGGATAGAGCAGCTTCACGTCCTCGTCGCTCGCCTTGACGAAGTGCGCGGCGCGGGAAAACTGGTCGACCTGATGACGCCAGAGGTCGAGATCGGGCTCGATGCTGGTGCGCACGTTCGGATCGTAGGACACGTAGCGCTGGCCGGATTCCCGGCGCACCAGCGCGAGCAGGCTCGACGCGGTGGGTTCGGTCACGGTCGAATAGGACCCGACATGCAGGCACTCCACCGCCTTCGGCAGCTGTCCGGGCAGTTCCGCCTTGGTCATCGACCGGTCGGCCGTCTCGGCGGTGTAGAAGCCGTAGTCGGCCGAGCCGTCGGGCCGCATGCCTACGATCGCCAGCGTGCTGTTGCGGATGGAGGGAATGAGGAAGTCGGTGGAGACGCCGTTTTCCTTCAGGAAGCCGGCGATGCGCTGGCCGAAGACGTCGGTGGAGTTCTTGGCGAGGTAGCCGGTCGGGTTGCCGAGCCTTGCCAGGCCGACGGCGACGTTGAGCGGCGACCCGCCGACGCGTCCCTCGACTGCGATCGTGCCCACTTCCGTCATCGGGAGGGCGAACAGATCGAAGAGAGCGTCCCCGCAGCTCACGAACATGGCAATCCTCCGGCTTCTCGCGACCACCGCCCGGGCAATGAAGCCCTTTCCCGAAGGGCTCTATCTCATTGTTTTTACGCGCTTCCGGACGGAAAACCGCTTTCCACTTTTCCTGGAAGCGCTATAGAGCAATTCAGGGAAAAGTGAAACCCCCGCCGGCCGGAGCGCTGCCGGAGGCATGCGGGCGCCGCCGGCTACTCCGCCGGCTGGGGCTCGCCGGCGTCGGCCTCGTCGGCGTCGGGGCGGCTCGCCTCGTCGTTTCGGCGCATGCGCTCGCGCCGCCTGGCGAAGGCGTCCTCCGATTCGGCGATCAGAGTGTAGAACATCGGCACCACGAAGAGGGTGAAGCAGGTGCCGACGAGAATTCCGGAGAAGATCACCAGGCCCATGGAATAGCGCGCCGCCGCGCCGGCGCCCTGAGCGACGATCAGCGGCACCACGCCGATCGCCATGGCTGCGGTCGTCATCAGGATCGGCCTGAGGCGCACCGTCGTCGCGGCGACGACGGCGTCGAACTTCGACATGCCGTGGGCGGCGCGCTGCTGGTTGGCGAACTCGACGATGAGGATGCCGTGCTTGGTCACCAGGCCGATAAGGGTGATGAGCCCGATCTGGGTGTAGATGTTGAGCGTGCCGAGGCCGATGTTGAGCGGCAGGACGGCGCCGAAGATCGACAGCGGCACCGACATCATGATGATGAACGGATCGCGGAAGCTCTCGAACTGGGCGGCCAGCACCAGATAGATCACCACGACGGCGAGGATGAAGGCGACGAGGATCGTGTTGCCCTGCTCCACCTCCAGCCGCGACTGTCCGGAATAGTCGAGGAAGAACGAGTCCGGCAGCATCGGCCGCGCGATGTCGACGATCGTCTGCAGGCCGGTGCCGGTCGTCACCCCGGGCAGGGGCAGCGCGCTGACGGTCGCCGAGTTCAGCTGGTTGAACTGCTCGATCGAGGCGGGCGCCGCGTTGGTCCGGATGTCGACCAGCGCCGACAGGGGCACCATGGCGCCGGAGGCCGAGCGGACGTAGTACTTCTTCAGGTTCTCGGGGTTGGCGCGGTCCCTCTGGGGCACCTGCGTGATGATGTCGTAGCTGTTGGAATCGCGGTCGAACTGCCCGATGGAGCCGCCGCCGACGAGCAGTCCGAGCGTGGTTCCGATGTCGCTGACGGGCACGTCGAGCGCGGCGGCGCGATCGCGGTCGATCGTCACCGTCACCTCGGGCGAATCGAAGTTCAGGGAGTTCTGGACGACGATGAACTTGCCCGAGGCCTCGGCCTTCTTCTTGACCGCGTCGGCGACGCGGTAGACGGCGGCCGGGTCGCCGGTGGACTGGATGACGACCGAGATCGGCAGGCCGCCGCCGGTGCCGGGCAGGGTCGGCGGGGCGAAGACGAAGGACTGCACGCCGGCGACCTTCGATATCTTGCCCTGGATCTCCTGCTGGAGCTGCTTCTGCGAGCGCGTCCGGTCGGACCAGTTCTTCAGAGCCCAGACGTAGAAGCCGGAATTGGTCCCTCCGTCGAGGCCGACGACCGAGAAGCGGGTCTTCACCTCCGGGATGCCTTCGGTGACCTTGCCGAGCTCGGTCGCGTACATCTGGGTGTAGTCCGTCGTCGCGTAGCGCGGCGCGTTGACCACCGCGAAGAGCGCGCCCTGGTCCTCGTCCGGCGCCAGTTCGCTGTTGGTGTTGAAGAACATGAAGACGGTGACGGCGAGGAGGCCGAAGACGATGAGCAGCGTGACGGGCCGGTATTTCAGCGATCCCGAGACGAGCCTCTCGTAGCGCTTCTCCGTGCGCTCGAAGGTCCGGTCGACGATGCGCTGGAAGCGGCTGTCGGTATGCTTGAGGATGCGGCCGGCCATGGTCGGCGTGATGGTCAGGGCGACGAGGCCCGAGATCACGACGGCGCCGGCCAGCGTGAACGCGAATTCCCGGAACAGCGCGCCCGTCAGGCCGCCGGTGAAGCCGAGCGGCGCGAAGACCGCCGCCAGCGTGATGGTCATCGCCAGGATGGCGGTCGAAATCTCGCGCATGCCGGTGAACGCCGCATGCATCGGCTCCATGCCCTCCTCGATGTGGCGGTGGATGTTCTCCACCACGACGATCGCGTCGTCGACGACGAGGCCGATCGCCAGCACCATGGCGAGCAGCGACAGGAGGTTGATGGAATAGCCCATCGTCCAGAGGAAGAAGCACACGCCGATCAGGGACAGCGGTATGGTGACGATCGGCATCAGCACGGAGCGGAACGAGCCGAGGAACAGCAGGATGACGACCACCACGATGGCGACGGCCTCGGCGATCGTCTTGAACACCTCGTGGATCGACGCGCTGATCTGGTCGGTGGCGTCGTAGACCATGGTGATGTGCATGCCCTGCGGCAGCGAGGCCTGGATGGAGGGCAACTGCTGGATGACGCCGGAGGCCGTGTCGAGCGGGTTGGCGGCGGGCGTCGGGAAGATGCCGAGGAAGGTGCCGGGCTTGCCGTTGAAGGTGACGACGGTGTTGTCGTCCGCCGCCCCGAGTTCGATGCGCGCGATGTCGCGCAGGCGCACGACGCTGTCCCCGCTGGCGCGGACCGGCAGGGCACCGAAGCTTTCGGGCGTCTGGAGGGTCGACTTCAGCGTGATCGCGCGGGCGACGTATTCGTTCTCGGTCTTGCCGGGCGCGGCGAGGAAGTTCGAGGACTTGATCGCCGCGAGCACCTCGGGCGCGGTCACCTCGTGGGCGGCCATGCGCGTCGGGTCGAGCCAGATGCGCATCGAGAAGTTCTTCTCGCCGATGATCTGCACCTGGGCGACGCCCTCGATGGTCGACATGCGCGGGCTGATGACGCGTTTCAGGTATTCGGTGATCTGCTCCGGCGTCATGTTCGGGTTCTGGACGGCCAGGTACATGATGGCGAACTGGCGGCCGGTGCCCTTGACGATCACCGGGTCCTTGGCGTCGGCCGGCAGGTTGCCGCGCACCTGGTTGACCTTGGAGATGACCTCCGTGAGCGCCGCGTCGGGGTTCGAGCCGAGCTTCATGTGCACCGTGACGGTGCTGGCGGACGTGGCGCTCTGCGAGGTCACGTAGTCGACGTTCTCGGTGGTCGAGACGGCGCGCGCGATGGGCGCGGTGATGAAGCCCTGGATGAGGTCGGCGCTGGCGCCGGGATAGGCGGTGGTGATGGTGATCGCCGTTTCCTCGACCTCGGGATACTGGCGCACGGCGAGGCTGACGATGCCCTGGAAGCCCAAGAGCAACAGCAGCAGCGCGACGACCGTCGACAGGACCGGTCGCTTGATGAAGAGTTCCGAAACGCTCACAGTCCGGCCTCTTCGTTGCCCGTCTTCGCCGGGTTCACGGAATTGTCGATCGTGACGGCCATTCCGTTGGAGAGGCGGTTCTGGCCCGCGGTCACGACGACGTCGCCGGCCTTGACGCCCTTCGTGATCTCGACGCGCTGCCCGTTGTTGCGGCCGAGCTTGACGAAGACCTGGTGCACGACGAGGTCGTCTCCCGATTTCTTGTCCGCCGGCTTGCCGGAGGCCCCCTCCCCGCCCGACTTGCCGGCGTCCGCCGTCTTGTCCGAGGCGGCCTTCCTGGCGTCCGCTCCGTCGGAGGCATGGCCGACGACGAAGACGAAATCGCCGTAGAGGCTGGTGACCACCGCGGTCTGCGGCAGGGCGATGACGTCGTGCTCGTCCGGCAGCTCGACGCGCACGCGCACGAACTGGCCCGGCTGGAGGTCGCCGCTGGAATTGTCGATGAGGCCGCGCACGGAGACGAGCCGGCTCGTCGGGTCGATCTTCGGGTTGATGCCGATGATCTGGCCGGCATAGTCGAGCTTGTCGGCGCTGAAGCCGACCTTCACGGCCTGCCCGAGCTTCAGGTTCGGGAATTCCTGCTCGGGCACCGTGAAGTCGACGCGCATCGTCTCCAGCGACTGAAGCGTGGCCACCGCCGTCCCGGCCGTCAGATATTGCCCGACATCGATCTTGGGAATGCCGATCGTGCCGGAGAAGGGTGCGCGCAGCTGCTTCTGGTCCAGGACGGCCTTCAGCTTCTCGACCCGCGACTGGGCCTGCGTCTCGAGGGCTTGGGCGTTCTCGAGGCTGGAGGTCGCGCTGATGCCGCGCTCGGCGAGCTGCTGCGACCGCTTCAGGTTCTCGCCGGCGAGCTTCAGGGCTGATTTGGCCGAGGAGAGGTCGGCGCGTTCGACCTCGTCGTCGAGCTGGACGAGGAGATCGTCCTTTTCGACGTGCTGGTTCGCCTTGAAATTGATGGTCTTGACCGTTCCGCTCGTCTCCACGGCGGTATCGACGCCCTGGCGGGCGCTGACCGTGCCGACGGCGTCGATGCCGGGCGTCCAGGTCTGCGGGCTGACGGTGACGGTCGACACCGTCGCCGCCGGCTGCTTCATGGTGGCGAAATACTGCTTGATCGCGTTGGCGCGAAACATGTTGAAGCCGACGATCCCGCCGCACACGAGGGCCAGCAGGACGATCGCGATTATGAAGCGTTTGATCATGCTCTCGTTTCCCGTGGCGAGCGTCCGTCGGCGGCTGCCCCCCGCAAGGCAGCCATAAGGTGCTTGACAAATTACTGTACCGGCCGGACGGTAATGTCAATGATGCGGACGGAGCCGGCATCGGCCGGCAGGAGGATGCCGATGAACGAAACCAGCCTGCCGCCCGTGCGCGAGCGCATCCTGGCCGCGGCCACGGAAATCGTGAAGGACCAGGGCACGTCGCACATGTCGCTCGAGGCCGTCGCCGCCCGCGCCGGGGTCTCGAAAGGCGGTCTCCTATACCATTTTCCGAGCAAGGCCAAGCTGCTGGAGGCGATGGTGGAAGACCACGTCCGAAGCCTGAGGCGGACGATCATGGATGCGGCGGAGGCGGACGAGACGCGGGCGAACGCCTGCGCGCGCGCCTATCTGGAGGCCTATCGGGAGGAATGCTGCCGTAAGGGGCCGCCGCCCTCTGGCATTCTCGCGGCCATCGCGGAGAACCCGGAATTCATCGATCCGATCCGCCGCTTCCAGAAGGACATCGTCGACCGCTTTCGCGAGCAAAGCGGCGATCCGCTGCCGGCGATCGCCGCCTTCCTGGCGATCGAGGGCATGCGCTGCCTGGAACTGTTCGATGCCGAGGTGCTGACGGCGGAGGAGCGCGACGCGGTGGTCGACTACCTGAAGGCGCAGATCCCGGGCACCGGATGAGGCGGCGGGCGGCTCGCGGCGGCCTCTGGCGGGTTCAGCGGACGAGCGCGGCCACATCCTTGAAATGCGGGTTTTCCTTGCCGCCCAGCCATTCGAACAGCACCATCTCGGAAGTGACGATCTCGGCACCGTGGCGGCGCATGCGGTCGAGGCCGGCGGCCTTGTTCTCCGGGGCGCGCGAGCCCGTGCCGTCGGCGACGACATAGACCTTCCGCTTGCCGTCGAGCAGGCCGAGCGCCGTCTGCAGCACGCAGACATGCGCCTCGCAGCCGACGAGGACGAGGTCGGGCCGCTCGCCCGGCAGGAGACGGGCGAAGCCGGGGTTGCGGCCGGCGTCGAACTCGGTCTTTTCGAGAACGTCCGCGCGGTCGATCGCAAGCTCTTCGATCGTCGGGCCGAGGCCCTTTCGATACTGTTCGGTGGCGACGGCGGGCACACCGAGAAGCCGCGCGGCGTCGAGCAGGCGGCGGATGGTCGCGACGAGGGCCTCCCGATCGTCGATCGCCGGCACCAGCCGCTGCTGCATGTCGATCATCAGGAGGGTCGAGCGGGCGGGATCGATCGTGCGCATGGTCAAGTCCTCATCGTGCTCCGACGGCAGTCCGACGATTGCCGCGGATCGGCCCGACCTTATTCGCGCCCGCACGGGCGAAGCAAGGGCCGCCGCGCGGCGGAGGGAACGAAAAAAACCCGCAGGGAACTGCATGGGACGCTGCGGCAGGCGTCCGGGGCAGTCCCCCGCGGGTCGGATACCGGCCCCGACGAGGACCGGGCCGGTCCGTTCGAATTCTCGGCGGCCGCCTTGTCGGGGCGGCCGGAGGGGGGTGCGGGGACAGGTCCCGCACCCGAAATGGCGTCAGCCGGGAAGAATCCTCGTGTTTTGCGCTATTTCGGAAACGCTCGGCATCTCGATGTCGTCCGAGGCATGCCCCGCTAACTGCCCGCCGCGAATGCCGAGGAACCACGCCGTCAGAAAGCCGGCCATGGCTCCTCCACCCATCAGGCTGGCGTCGATATCGGTGGGGTTCGCACCACCGATATACGTTGCCGCGACCATGCCCGTGGCAGCACCGACCATCTTTCCGACAATGTTCTTCCCGAACCCCTCGAGGCCGTTGGCGACCCAAACGTTCTTGACCGTTGTCTTGAGGAACTCCAGCTTCTTGCCCTTGATATCGGGAGCGGGCTTGGTCCCGTATACCTCCGTATATCTGACCAAAGCCTGCTGCACCACATTCGTCATCGCCCCCGACATGAATCCGGCACCAATGGATGCACCTGCCGTCGCAGTAACGAGATTCCATACATTCTCGACGGCATGCTCTTCCACGATGGCGCCGCGCGTTGCGTAGGCTGCGACGAAGTTCGCGAAGACGACTGCATCTACGGAGCCGACTTCGGCTGCAAACTTCTTCCAGTAGCCGGCATCTTTCTCCAACGGGTGGGTGTCCGTCGCCAAGAAGCCGTTGACGATGCCTGAAACGGCGGCCGAGACCGTCGAGTGAATGAGGCCCACGAAAATGCCGCTCACGATCGCACTGGTCAGGGAGGTCACAAGGGCCGGGGCGGCAGCCGCGCCGAGTGCGGAAGCGACGGCCGTCTGGACGAGCGGCCGGAGGCCGAATGTCAAAGTGGTCGAACACAGGCCCGCCACTCCGCTCTTCATCGTCTCGGATAGGTTGAGCCAGGCAATAACGCAGCCACCAGCTCCCGGGCAACGGCCGAGCGGCAGCATGCAGTTTTTGGGGTTCAGGAGCTCCGCGAGTGCCTTCGACTCCAGGCTGTCCTTCCGCGTAACCGGTCCTGTCTCGATGTCTTCCTCATAGGACGACGACTCCGATTGAACATCGTCCTGGATGTCGTCGTCAAAGGATGAAGTCCCCGATTTAACATAGTAAGTTGGCGCTTGACTAGCCGTCCCGCTCTCGTAAAACTCCTGCATTCGACTGCTTAATCGATAGTTACCTGGCCCCTCATAATCGGAATCATACTCGGTGGAACTAGTTTCAGTATTAAAATCGTCGTCAGTAAAATTGTCGTCCTTTTTCAGTTGAAAACGTTTCTTCCGTATCAGTGTTATCAACTTTTTCTTTTTCCTTTTTTACATTACCGTATTCGTCATATATATCGCTACTATCACTATCCAAATAATATTTATTATCATCTATGGACTTATTCTTATTTTCTTTTTCTGCCTTACTTGACCCAAAACTGGATTCAGATTTTTCGTTGTATTCTGAGTCAGAAACGATATTTCTCAACGAGTCTTCATAGTCGATATTTATTGTTGATCCATTTGAAAATTCACCCGATGACACTCCTTTATCATTTTCACTAAAATTGCTTTTTTTACCTTTATTAATTGCGTCATTTTGTTGATTTACTGCTACTGTTTTTCCAGTACTAAAAATTCTACTCATTTTATTTCTCCAATTCTTAAATTAAATATTATTTATCGATAAACTATTAGTATTATCATTATTTTCTTTGGTTTTTTCTATGTAAGATCGCGTGCATACGATGGATCTCTTTACAAAATCATAGAGTTTCGAGGAAAGGTTCTCGGCGTCGTATTTTCCGCTATTGAGCCCCTGCTCGATATATATGGACTTCGATTGCGGCTCGATCATCAGGCGGTATCCGCCCTTGAACAGCTGGCACGCGTTGAATTCGGAAATCAGTGTATTGTCGACGTCCTCCTCTCCCATCATGTTGAAATAGACGATCGTGGAAACGAGCATCGTCGCGTCCTCGACGAGACGCAGCTGGACTATCTTGCCCTGCGCCTGGATCACGACGTCGTCCGAAATGTCCGACCTGTCGACGATTATTCCGTTGTTTTCCAGATAGCCGCAGACCGCGGAACGGAATTTTTCAAGATGGATCGACAAGCGATTTCCTCCCATTTCCGTCTTCATGCCCTGACCATCGAGGCGTGGGGCTCGGCGAACTGGGCCGAGTGCCCGAAGTCCGGCGCCAGTGCAGCATCCACGAACGCCCGCGCCTTTTCGAGAAGCCCGACCAGCGCGAACGCCTGGCTGACGACCTCCTCCGCGCCCGGCTCCGCGAGCTCGATGCTCCGGCCGAGGAGCAGGACGCTCTTCTCGACGAAGAGGCCCATGGTCGTCGGGATGCTCGCGCAGCACGTCACGTTGAAATCGAGCGCGGCCTTGGCCGCGACCGCCATGGCGCCGCCCGGCACTTGCTGGACCACCGCCCATACCACCGTGCGGCCGTGGTCCCGGTCGCTCGTGACGCGGATCACCTCGCCGCCGGCGCGCAGCAGGAGATCGGGGCCGTTCATCTCGGCCGCGGCGATCCTTTCGTGTCTCGAAAGCTCCTCGACCAGCCGATCCCAACTCGTGTTTTCCATAGTCATTCCTTGCCACCTCCGAATTTCTCGAACAGTCTGCAAAGGTCTTTTTTGAAAAAGACAGACGTTATTCGAATAATTCAGAGAACTCACACAAATACAGACCTCTGGTACTCGGTTCCCACGTCGTGCAGCAGGTCAAGGCCCAGGCGGCCGCCCCCGGCGGCGGGATCGGCGCGACGCTCCGTGCAGTCCTGGAGGCGATCAAGAACTGGGCCGCGGCGAAGATCCTCGCGATGACCAAAATCAACGTGCCGCAGCAGCCGCCAGCGATCCAGCCAAGCGGCAATTCCATGGTCGAAAAAAACAACAATACCAATGCCGAAGAGCCAACAACACTTGTGGCAATTTCGGATAGAGTCGTAGGCCATCTAGCAAAAGATGAGTTCGATGAGGCGATTAAACTCCTTCAAAAAGAGTTTAAAGACGAACAAAGCACAGTTGATACATCATCTCAAATTCTAGAAGAATATAAAATTGATAAAAATGCGCAACCTTTGGTGTGCTTTTTGGAAGCATTGCTTGCAAGAGATGAAGAACGAACCGCTCTAATCGTCGTCTGTAAAGACTTGCTTACGCCAAATAATTGCAAAAGTGATCTTATTTTAGAGCAAACCCTTGCAAAAGGTGATGAATTCCTGAACACACTGTCCTTTAAAGAGCTTGAATGTTTGAAAGGCAAGCTTGAGGCGGCAAATCAGTCCGCAAATTCGATAGCGATACCTCAAACTGCCGAAGTCGTGCCCGGCGGTCCAATGTACGCCGAAGTCGTGGCGGCCGCGGGGACGCCTCGCGGGAAAATCACCGAGGAAGAAGTGGGAGACAATATGATCTCACTTCTTCCCAGCCAGCTTGGCAAGGACCCCGAGTTCGTTGCTAAACGGAAAGAGGAACTGGAGGCCAGGCGAAATGCGCCGAGCTTCACGCCGTACAAGCCCGACTCTTCGGAAACCGTCCCCGGCCTTCCTTCCCGAATCCCGGATCTTCCGCCGCGGAACGAGAGCGCCGCTTCGGTTCCTTTCGCGGCCCTGTCACCCGAAAAGACGATGAAACTCAAGGCTGATAGAAATAGGCTATTGGCGGAAGTAAACGCGCTTATAAAAAAGAATTTTGTCAGTTACGAGTTAGACAAATCGATCGAGGAAATGTCGATTGGTGAATTAAACGTATTGAAGAGGAAATTGAATTCGGAAATTGCATCACTTCACGACATGTCGGCGTTACCTTCGGACACCGAGGAGTCCTCGGTCGTCGAGGAGACCGAGACCGATGTGACGGCCAAAGACGTGTCCACGGACACCGAAAAGAATACAGTCATCACCAGTCAAGACGACCTGTTCGACAAATACGACAATGACGAAGACGACGACTTCGACGACGACGACGATGTCAGCACACGCAGGGCAAATCTGACAAAAGCCCTCTTGAACACTGTTGACGGCACACCGGTCTCGTCGGTCCAGCGGACGGTGGGCAAGCTCGACGCTGGAACGGTGAGCGATCTGGCCGAGCGCCTTTCTGGCAAGAAGGAAGAGAACTAGAGCGCGTCCGCGCTTCACGGAATCGCGGACACACTCTACCTCATTGTTTTGACGCGCTTCCGGACGGAAAACCGGTTTCCACTTTTCCTGGAAGCGCTCTGAACGAAAGCCAGCGCGCGACCGTCGCCGGGGCGGCGGTCTGCTGCTCGGCGTGAACGACGCCATGCGGCCCGGGGGACGACTCCGGGCCGCAGGCCGACGAGCCCGCAGTTCTCCCGCCTCCGCACCGGCTCCGCCCGCCGGCGGTCGTCGGCGACGCGGCGATCGTCATCCCGGCCATCGTCCGCCCCTTCCCATCGCCACCCTCGGGTTCGGTCCCGCCTGTTCCGCGCGCCCGGCGACGGCCGTTGCATCCTCCGCAGGCCGCGGCCGGTCCTCGCCTGCCCTCGGGACGGACGACCGACGAGGGAAACCGCGCGACGGAGCGCCATCGCCCGGCCCCGGACGGAGAACACGGGGCCGGCCGAACTGCGGCGTGCGCGGCCGGGGCAAACTGGGGTTGCCTGTGTCGTTCGTGACAGGCGGTTCCGGCGATCCGGGTTAAGCAAAAGGTTGACATTCGCTTTTCGACGTCCATCCAGACGTCCAACAGGGGAGACTGCACCAATGAAAGACATCGATCAGGCCATCGCCGAACTCGGCCGCCTCGTCGGCCTCACCGACCTCGCCTTCGACGCCGACGGCAATCTGAGCCTGCTCTTCGACAGTTCGATGCCCGTCAACGTCGCGCGCATCGACGACAAGACGATGGAGCTCTGGAGCCCGATCGAGGAGATCGGCGACGAAAGCGACCCGAAGCTGCTGCGCTACCTGCTCACCGCCAACCACCTCGGCGAGGGCACCGGCGCGGCCCGCCTGGCGCTGCAGCCGGGCGACGGCGATTTCGTGCTCTGCCAGCGCCTCGAATCCGCCGGCCTCGACGCCGCGATCCTCGAGACCCGCTTCACCGATTTCATCAAGCATGCGTTCTACTGGAATTCCGAAGACGCCCGAAAGGCCGCAGCAGAAGAAACCACCGGCGAAGGCCTCGCGAGCTCAGACAACGATTTCAGCGTTCGGGTGTAAAGAGTATAGATTTCAGAATATATTTCAAATAAAGGATTAATATTATCATGGGTGACTCTAACAGAATACTACACTCTCATATATTTCGGTTTCCCGGGGCTGAAGCCCAGGGCGAAAAGAAATCCAGCCGCTTCGGAAAGCTACGGGCCAGCTTCGTTTCCAAGCTGCCGAACGTCGGCGGCGGTAGCGTGGGAAAGACAAGCCCGGCGATGGCTCCGGCCAGGACCAGTGGACTTCGTCGAAAGATCCGGGATTTCTTCTCGTCATCAAAATCCGAATCTATCGCTCTCAAGCCTACTGGTAACAAAAATGCCGCGAACGAACGGAAGATGGCACGAGACCGTGCGAAAGGAGCCAATTCCACGAATTCGGCGGAAAAATTCAAGCCGCTATCCGAATATGACTTCGAAGGCGATTGGCACAGCAACTCATCGGTCGCACCTCCAAAAGATGTGATGCTGGCCTCGGTTCATGCCGGGATTTCTCATTTTGCCAGTGCCAAAAACCTAGACAATAGAGCGGCAAATAACTTTTTGCGTGGCAACCAGTCGGTTTCCGCAACGGCCTCAATTTTCGGAGCGCCGATGCGCGAAAGTTTGCGGGACACTATCATTGAGACGTTCACCGGAACGCCCATTCTCGCTTTCCGCAAAGGCTCATATCCAAGCGGGGGTAACTTTGTCGGTTATGGTGAGGACGCGGAAGTTGCCGACGAAAATGCTTCGACGAAGGCCGCCGTCGACAATTTGGAGGCGGTCAGCGCAAAACTCTTTGGAACCGACCCAGAATCGACGGCCGCGGCAGCAGCCAAAGTTCCGCAAGACCTCTGTGACGCTTTAGCGGTTGCCCTGGATGCGATCGATCAAAGCGACGCTGCGGTTGATCTGAAGGAAAAGGCAAAGTCTAAAACTATCAGCGATTTTTTGTTTCTTCGTACTATCAATCCGGCAATTGCTACTGCCTCTAAGGATCAAAGCCTTTCCAATTGCGCGCAGCGAAACATATTGGAATTCCAGAAGGTATTGCAGACGATAGCCAATGGCGTCAGCGTTGTAGATAATCCTAAAGAACCATTACATGAAAACGTCGAACCCATTTTCAAAGAAAATAATACTGAGGAAAAAATCAGAAAACAAATCGACGATTTCAGTAAAGTCGTCATCGCGCGCGCCAATGGTGATGTTGTAAAAGCGGCCAATAGTGAGGCTGCGCTCGATAGATTTAAACGAATGCTGCAAGTCAGCGCGTTCTCAGTAAAAGATGTCAGTACCGAAAGGGAACAACATCAGCCAAAAAATGCGAATGTGGATTAGCGCCTTTGCCGGCCCATAGGACCGGATGAGGAGATAGGGTTGTTGGCTTGAAGCCGACCAAGACCCCGCATATTCGGAAGCCACCGGCGCCATCGTGCGTCGGTGGCTTCTTTCCCTGCCGAGATGGCCGGTTCAGCAGGGTCCTCGAGCGTGCCGTTCCGCCGGGCCTCTGAAGTGGGCCGCGGTCGACCCGGTGCCCTTTCCGGCCGGTCCGAAGCTGCCGTCCAGTAACAGGCCTGCCCGACCGTTCGAACGCAACATCGACAGCCGAACGCAAAGTTGACAGCTGTCAACTTCTCCCTTTCCGCGTGCGTCTTCGCCGTGCAGCCGCCGGTTGGCGTCTGCCGGTCCCTTTCTTGCGCTGCGGAACGGTTCGAGCAGTTCCAGGGAAAGCGGACCCGGGTTTCCGTCCGGCAGTGCGCCAGGACAACGGGATGGAGCAATTCCGCGATCCCCGGGAAACGCGGACGTGCCCAAAGCGCCGGTCGGTGTACCAAACGCGACAGCCGCCCCCGCCCGGATGCGGTATGGATGCAGTGCGTCGATGCCCGGAAGGCCGGGCGCGTAAAGTAGCAAAAACGAAACTCTGCCCATCGGCTTCCGTCCCGAACGGATGCCTATTGCTTTGCGAAAGGATTTTTAAATGAGCAGCCGTAGTGTAGGCGGTTCCGGCGGCGGGCCGCGAATTTCAATGCAATCCGCAAATCGTCTGCTGAGAGGCCTGGAGCGGACCCAGAGCGGCAGGAGCCTGATGATGCCGGCCCGCACGGGGTCCCGCGCCCTGTCCGACGGTTTCCGGCGCGTCACGTCGACGCGCAATCTCAGCCTATCCCTTCAGTCCGCCGCCCAGACCCTTCGGCTGGCGAGGAAGCCGAAGCGGGCCCCGGAGAAGGAGACGACGGAGGAGAAGGAGGAGGCGCCAAAGCGTCGCGTGACGTTTCAAGAAGAGACCGAATACATGCCCGCCAAACCAACGGTGACCATTTTGGACGAGGGAGACCCGGTTGGGAAGGAGCACGACGTGGTTCCGGACGTTACCGCATCGGAACTCGATTGCGATCGGAATTGGGGGGACGATGGGGATGAGGCCGACGATATCGTGCCCGCCGAGACGTTCTTCCTTTCCCGAGGATCGGACCTCCATCGCAGCCGGGACGCCGTGGACGCCGACCTCGCCGACCTCCGCCGACTGATCGACGACGATTGCGACTCCGGGAGCGACGTCGAAGACGGCGGTCCCGCGAAGGAGGCTTCGAAGACGAGCCTGGACGACC
Organism: uncultured Alphaproteobacteria bacterium; assembly: GCA_963838155.1. Classification (GTDB taxonomy): domain Bacteria; phylum Pseudomonadota; class Alphaproteobacteria; order Rhizobiales; family Rhizobiaceae; genus Pararhizobium_B. The sequence continues at coordinate 8,233 of CAWIQE010000036.1, read as the reverse complement.
TTCTCGCAGATATTCGAGCCGATCTCGATTTCTGACCTGCGTTCGCGACTGGAGCCACGTCCCCTGTCGCGGGCGTGGCTGCACCACATCGCCTTTACGCGCTTCCGGACGGGCGGCCGAGCGAACGGCCGCCCGGCCCGCTCCGCCCGTCAATCGTTCCTGCGCACGATCCGTCGCGGACAACGGCTGCAGGGTCCGCGGCCCTGCCCGCGCTTCTCGCAGAGCCCGTTCCGCTCCCGGCATCGCATCGCCTCCGGCATGAAGCGGAGGGCGACGGCGACGTCGCCGTGGCGCGGAGCGGCCGGCGCGACCACCGATACGGCTCCGACCAGCGGAAACAGGATCGGCGGGGCGAGGCCCGGCCAGAAGTGGCAATCGGGGACGGGCGCCTTTTCGTCACCTTCGGTGCGTCGTGCAGGAGCGGGCAGCAGCGGACGTTTCGGGCCGCCCCACTTCGTTCGGGGCTTGAATTGAATGAGCTCTGCGGGGACCTTCGTCCCGTTCCGCCCGCCCGCCCCCGCCGGCTGGAGATTGCCGGACGGGGAAGGCGGGCGGGCGGGGCTCGGCGCGTCGGCGCGGAGGTCGTGCACGAACGGCACGATGGCCGTTCCCACCGTGGAACCGCTCCGATGCGCCGCTGCGGACGGCGTGCCGGACCGCGGGAAGATCGTCACGTTTCCGGCCGGCGCCGGGTCGTGCGGGCGCCAGGCGCGACCGCGATGGGGAAAGGTCGCAACGTCGTCGCGATTGCGGGCCGACCGCCCATCCATGCCGACCACCACCGGCGCCAGGCGATCGCCATGCGAACCGGGCGCGTCGCCGCGCGGCCTGTCCCGCCACGGCGCGGGACAGCCAGGACGGCTGCCGGTCGGGGCACCGGTCGGGGCATAGGCGTCTTCCGGCCGCCTCGGTCCCTCCCTCCTCGGCGCGGGAAAGGGGCGTGGCGGCAGGGGCGGCACGACGAACCGGGGCTGTCGAGCGCAGGTGCCGACGGCTCCTTTCCCGCGCGCTTGCGGAACGACGGTGCGGTCCAGCACGGTTCTGCCGGCGCAGGCGACCGCCCCTTTCCCCCACGGCTCGCCGAAAAAGCGGGAGGCACGCTTCAACCGCCAGGAGCGCGGCGACGGCCGCTCCCTGGTTTCGTCGCGGACATCGACCCGTCGCGACGCCCGGACCCTCGGACCGTCGGCCGCCTTCGGGCGACGGACGCAGGCCGGACGTCGGGACGGCAGCCGGAGGGCCGTGCCTGCGAGAGCGGCGCGGATCCCGTCCCGAAGACGGGCCCTGCGGCCCGTCGTGCAATTCGCGAGGGGGCCGAATGACTTCAAGGCCGGCCGGCATGCGGCCGCGAAATCACCCAACAGGAAATCGAGAATTTTCGAACAGGAGGAAAAAAGAACGTATCGCATCTAAAAACCTTTCCTCTTTCATGTCTTTTATGAAATTCAATCAAAAAATGACGCTCGGCAGTCCTTCCATGTCGGCTGCGGGATGGGCCGTGGCCTCGGGCCTCATGCGGCGCCGGCGAGGTCCTGCTGGCGGGGCCAGAACGGCTTCTGGGTCAGAGGCCGTGTGAGCTGGAGGACCGAGCGGCAGCGTTCGACGATCTCCCGCGAGATCGGGAAGTGGCCGCAGCAGACGGGCAGCTTGCCGTAGCCGTCGGCACGGCCGATTTCCTCGATCTGGAGACCGGCGCGGCTGTAGACCCGGGCCATGTGCGGCTCGTAGTTCGCCACCACGCTGGAAATGCCGTGGGACTGGGCGCACTCGGCTCCCGCCAGCGACAGGAGGCAGAAGGCGCGAACGAGGTCGATGTGCGGGAAATCGCGGGCGATCGTCTCCTTGTCGACGCAGCAGCGCGTGGCTTCCCAGGTGCCCGGCGCCGAAAGTTCGATGTCCCTCGGAAACGTGTTCCGGAAGACGTCATAGAGAAGGGTCGGCCCGGTGGTCGGCATCAGCCGCATGGATGCGTAGAGCGTCCTGCAGTCGTTGCTGCACCACAGGAGATAGACCGGTCCCATATTGTCGTAGACGTCGCGTTCTTCGTCGTTGACCGCCGCGACGTCCCAGCCCAGTTCGTCGAGAAAAACGCGCTTCCTGAGCCGGAACATCTCCACGAGAAGTTCCGCGTAACGGTGGTATTCGTCTGCCTGTACGGTAATGAACATGTTGCCCTCCAACGTTTGTCAACGACCGGAGGATCGACGATTGGAGAGCTCGGGAAAATTCCGCCAGGTGGGGCGACGGATATGGGGCCCTCAATATGGACCCCACCATATCTGGGGTCAGGGCGAGATGACGCGCAGCTTGATCGCCTTGGCGACCGCTTGGGAGAGCGTCGCGCAGTCGAGCTTGTAGCGGGCGCTCTTGAGATAGCCGCGGGTGGTGTGGACCGACAGGCCGAGGAGGATGGAGATCGACTTGTCGTCCTTGCCCTGGGCCGTCCAGGTCAGGCATTCGATCTCGCGCATCGTCAGGCCCGGGACCGGATCCTCCTCGCCGTAGAGCTCGACGAGGACCTTGCGGTGCAGGCAATGCGCCAGCTCCGCGAGCCCCGCCGCATGGGTCTCGACGAAGGTCGTCCATTCGTCCTCGCCCGTCGACGCGTTGACGGAGAAGAGGGCCTTGCGCTGCTTCTTGTCCGTGATCGGGATCGTGTAGCCGCACTTGCCGAGGCCGTGCGCCATGGCATCCTGCATGAGACCGAGGGCGGCGGTCGTCGGCTCCAGCTCCCGCCAGTCGAACGGCAGCTGGCGCTCGAGCGCCTTGAGCACCACCGGGTCGATGAGGACGTAGCCCTTGATCAGGTAGCGCGTCAGCCATTTGGCCGGGTAGGTGCTGCGCACGCAGGGGGAGTCCGCCCCTCCCGAGATCGTCCGGGCCAGGTGATAGGTCGCGTGATCGACGCCGTAATGGTCCCTGATGCAGTGGATGGCGGTCTCGACGCTGGCAGCCTCCCGCACGGCGTCGTAGACGCTCGAGAAGCCGGCCGGATGTACAAGCTCTTTCATGATAGCGCCTTCCGTCATCGTACCCCGATGGATTGCCGCCAAAAAAATTTCGGTTGTTATGTTAATGCCACTAATAGTACAAGTTGCGCAAGCCGCTCCCCCCGATATGGGGGAATGGATCGCTCTGAAATTTTCAGCATAACTTCGCGCCCATGAGAGTCCGCGACATGCTCAACATCCGTCGCTCCCAGGTGAGGGAGTTGAAGACCGCCGACCTCGTTGGCGACGCAAGCCACAATCTGGATTGCATCTACACGGACCTCGCGGGCAGCGAGGCTCTCGTCCGTGCACTCGTCGCCGAGCGCGCGGAAGACCCCGAGGGAGCGAGATTTTGGGTCGAAGTCTACCTGAAATGCTCGTCTGCCTCTGCAACTTAAATCCTTTCCCGTAAAAGTGGAATATGGATTCCGATGCGGCCGAATGCGGATTCGGCGTTTTGCCGTGCGGCGCGCGACCCCTCCCCGCCGGATCGTCCGGGAGCGATCAAATAATCATATTAATATCGATTGATATGAATATTGGACTGTGCTTCTATGCTCGCCGCGAGTTCGCCCGGCGTCGCCATGCGACAGCCGCGGCGGCCCGTTCGGAGGAGGAAGACGCGCGCCTGCGCGGTCATTCCGTCTATGGAGGAACATCATGAAACGTGCAGTCATTCTGGGCGCAGCGCTGGCGCTCGCCATTTCGAGCGTCGCATCTCAGGCGGCCGACAAGAAAACGCTGGTCTTCGTGGCCAACGGCGCGTCCGACTTCTGGAAGGCGGCCGAGGCCGGCGTGAAGAAGGCGCAGACGGAACTTCCCGACTTCAAGCTGGAGTTCAAGTATCCGTCGCAGTCCGCCGCCGCCATCCAGCAGCGCCTTCTCGACGATCTCGTCGCGGCCGGCGTTTCCGGCATCATGGTCAGCGCGGTCGATCCGAAGACCGAGACGGACGCCCTGGCCAAGGTCGCCAAGCAGACCCTGCTGCTCACCACCGACAGCGACGCGGCGAAGAGCGGCCGGGTCGCCTATATCGGATCGAGCAACGTCGAGGCCGGCAAGCAGGTCGGGGAGATCCTCAAGAAGGCGATGCCCGACGGCGGCAAGTGCATGGCCTTCGTCGGCCTGCCCGGCGCCGACAACGCCCGCGAGCGGATCGAGGGCATCAAGGACGTGATCAAGGACACCAAGATCGAGATCGTCGACGTCCGCGCCGACGACATCGACCAGGCGCGCGCCAAGCGCAACGTCGAGGACACGCTGACGGCCCATCCCGAGGTGAACTGCATGCTCGGGATCTATTCCTACAACATCCCGCAGATCTACCAGGCGCTGAAGGAAGCCGGGCAGCTCGGCAAGATCACGGTCACCGGATTCGACGACGACCCGATCACGCTCGGCGGCATCAAGGAGGGCACGGTCGTCGGCACGGTCGTCCAGCAGCCCTATCTCTGGGGCTACGAGGGCATGAAGGACATGGCCAAGATCCTGAAGGGCGACAAGTCGTTCATCCCCAAGGACGGGCTGATCATCATCCCCACCAAGGTCGTCGACAAGTCGAGCGTCGACGAATACGCCAAGGAACTCGCCAAGATGCAGGGCAAGGGCTGACGCCCGCCACGCCTGCGACCGGCTTCGGCGCCGAATGCGCCGGGGCCGGCCGCGCGGGCGTGACCGCAATTCTTTTCGTTCCCGGCACGTGGGAGGCCGCGCTTGCAGCCCATCATCGCCCTTGAAAGCGTTTCGAAGGCCTATCCGGGCGTGCAGGCGCTCTCGGACGTCAGCCTGGCCGTCAGCCCCGGCGAGGTCGTCGGCCTGATCGGCGAGAACGGCGCCGGCAAGTCGACGCTGATGAAGATCCTCGGCGGCGTCATCGCCCCGACGTCGGGTCGCATCCGCCTCGACGGCACGGAGCGCGCGGCCCTCAGCGTGGAGGAGGCGCAGGCCTCCGGCATCGCCTTCGTCCACCAGGAACTCAATCTCTTCGACAATCTCGACGTGGCGGCGAACGTCTTCATCGGCCGCGAGCCGCGCAAGGGGCTCTTCGGCCTCGTCGACCGCAAGCGGCTCCACGAGACGGTGGAGCCGCTGCTCGAACGGATCGGCGCCGATTTCAGGCCCGACACGCCGGTCGCCGGGCTCTCCATCGCCCAGCGCCAACTGCTGGAGATCACCAAGTCGCTGTCGCTCGACGCGCGCGTCGTGATCATGGACGAGCCGACGTCGAGCCTGACCATCTCGGAGACGCGCAGGCTCCTGGGCGTGATCGCGGACCTCAAGCAGTCCGGGGTGGCCGTCATCTTCATCTCGCATCGCCTGAACGAGGTCGCCGAGTGCGCCGACCGGGTCGTGGTGCTGCGGGACGGGCGCGTCACCGGCCGTCTCGCACGCGGCGAGATCGAGCACGACGCGATGATCCGGCTGATGATCGGACGCGACCTGAAATCGCTCTACACGCCGCCCGCCGCGCCGCTCGGAGACGATCTGCTTCGCCTCGACCAATTCGGCAGCGCGGCGTTTCCGGACCGGGCCGTGGACCTGACGCTGAAGCGCGGCGAGATCGTCGGCCTGGCCGGGCTCATCGGCGCGGGCCGGACGGAGCTGGCGCGCGCCGTTTTCGGGATCGACCGGCCGACGGGAGGCCGGATCTTCCTCGACGGGGAAGAGATCTCCGTAAAGGAGCCGGCCGACGCGATCCGGCACGGGATCTACCTCGTTCCGGAGGACCGCAAGCAGTCCGGGCTGATCCTGGAGGACACGATCGCGGACAACATCTGCCTCGCCAACCTCAGGGCGTTCACCCGCTCGGGGCTCGTCAGGCCGGCGCTGGAAGAGAAATGCGCCGACGAGCAGAGCCGCTCGCTGCGCATCAAGGCGCCGTCCGTCGCGACGATCGCCGGCAGCCTCTCCGGCGGCAACCAGCAGAAGGTCGTGCTGGCGAAATGGCTGTCCATGCAGCCGCGGGTGCTGATCTTCGACGAACCGACGCGCGGCATCGACGTCGGCTCGAAGAGCGAGATCTACGCCCTGATGCGCGGCCTCGCCGACCGCGGGGTGGGCGTCCTCATGATTTCGAGCGACCTCGAGGAAGTCATCGGCGTGAGCGACCGGATCGCCGTCATGCACGAGGGCCGGATCGCGGGCATGCTCGCGCGCGACCGGTTCAGCGAGGAGGCCGTCATGCAACTGGCCGTGGGCCACAATCTCCAGCACCAGGAAGAGGCGCTGCCATGCTGAAGAAAGATCTCGGTCTTCTCCTGCTTCTCGTCGTCATCGCCGGGATCGTCGCGTATCTGAACCCGCGCTTCATCTCGCCGATCAACCTGTCGAACACGGCCAACCTCGTGGGGCTGTTCGGCATATTCTCGATCGGCCAGGGCTTCGTCATCATCACCGGCGGCATCGACCTCTCCGTCGGGTCGATGTTCGCCCTGCTCGGGGTCATCTTCATCGACCTCCTGACGACCTACCAGCTGAACTGGGCCGTCGCCGTCGCGATCATCATACTGGCCGGGACGGCGCTCGGGGCCGTCCACGGCTTCCTGATCACCCGGCTGAAGATGCAGCCCTTCATCGTGACGCTCTGCGGGCTCCTGCTCTATCGCGGGATCGCGCGCTGGTACACCGACGACGGCACGGCCGGCTTCGCCTTCGGGCAGAGCTTTCCCTCGCTCGAATTCCTGACGACGGGGCGGGTCTACGGCGTGCCGCTGACCTTCGTCATGTTCGCGGTCATCGCGATCGTGATGGGCGTGGTGCTGCATCGGTCGGTCTTCGGGCGGCATCTCTTCGCCGTCGGTCGAAACGAGGAGGCGGCGCGCTATTCGGGCATCAAGAGCCAGCGCGTGATCGCCGCCACATACATCATCCTCGGCGGGCTGTCGGGCCTCTCCTCGATCTATTTCGCCATGTATACGCGCTCGATCTCCCCGGCCTCGCACGGCACGTTCTACGAGCTCTACGCGATCGCCGCGGCGGTTCTCGGCGGCTGCTCGCTGCGCGGCGGCGAAGGTTCCGTCTTCGGCATCGTGCTCGGCACCATCCTGCTGCAGGTGCTGCAGAACCTCGTCAACCTGCTCGGCATACCGAGTTCGCTGAACTTCGCCGTGATGGGCGCGGTGATCCTGATCGGCGTGATGGCGGACCAGCAGCTGGTGAAGTACCGGAGCCGCCGGGCGGCGCTGCGTGCCCGTGGCGCAGCCGCGTCCGGGGACAATGCGCAGGCCTTCCCCTAGTGGTCTGACCCAAACGGATGGTACCCATCCGTTTGGAAAAGTCAGCCCACAAGCTATTGATCTGGTGGGGCGATTTTTCCTAACAGATGGTACCATCTGTTAGGATCGCGCCACTAGAGCGCTTCCAGGAAGAGCGGAAACCGGTTTTCCGTCCGGAAGCGCGTAGGAACAATGAGGTAGAGCGGGACCAACGCTCGAGGGAGACGAGATGAGCGCAAGCGGACCGGACGCATCCGGCCTTGCATACCGGACCCGCGACGGGGCGCGCCGCCGCGGGGCCTTCAAGGTCGTCCTGCGCGGCATCGGCATGGGGATCGTCGCCGGCGAGTTTCCGGTGGGCAAGACCCTGCCCGGCAAGGATGTCCTGATGCGCCGCTTCGGGGTGTCGAACACGGCGCTGCGCGAGGCCCTGAAGACGCTCGAGGCGAAGGGCATGGTGGCCGCGCGCACGCGGGTCGGCTACTGGGTGCGCGAGGAGGACAGCTGGAACCTCCTGGACGAGGAACTGCTCGGCTGGCAGCTGGAGGCCGGCGTCGACCAGCATTTCGTCAGCCGGCTGTTCGAAATGCGCCAGTCGATCGAGCCGGTCGCGGCCGCCCTCGCCGCCCTCAGGCGGACCGACAGCCAGGCCGAGCGGCTTCGTTTTCTAGCCGACGAGATGCTGAATGCCGGCCTCGACCGCAACCGGTTCACCGAGATCGACCTGCAGTTCCACCTCGGCATCATCGAGGCCTCGGCCAACCCGATGATGAATTCGATCGGCGCCCTGATCGGTACCGCCCTCGCCGCATCGTTCAGCCTGAGCGCGCCGACGGACGGGCTGCAGGCACTGCAGCGCGCCCATAGCCAGCACCTCGCCATCGCCGAGGCCGTCACCGAAGGCAAGGCGCAGGCCGCGGCGGACGCCATGCTGACGGTGATCGAACAGGGCTGGACGAGCCTCGAGAACGAAACCCAGCCCGCGATCGCGATCGTGAAGACGCGCCTCTATCCGTGATCGCCGCCGGG
>CAWIQE010000035.1:0-115897 GCA_963838155.1 uncultured Alphaproteobacteria bacterium | reverse complement strand
CGGGCTGCCCACGGCCGCATCGACGCGCGCATCCTCATGTCCATCGTGCTCGCCTTCGCGTTCGTGTCCGGGGTGATCCTGGTCCTCAGGTGAACGCCGGCGGCACCATCGACATATCCGCGCCCCCGGAGTAAGGTCCCGCCGGTCGTCCCGCGCCGGGACCTTTCTCCGTTTCACGCCATCCATCGCAGAGTTTCATGCTTGATTTCGTGCGCTCGAACGGGCGCTTTCTCCGCGACAATGCCCGCTGGCTCGCCGGCGGCTTCCTGCTCACGATGTTCTCCTCGTTCGGCCAGACCTTTTTCATCGGTCTGTTCGGCAACGACCTCAGGGCGACCTTCGGGCTGTCGGGCGGCGCGTTCGGCGGCGTGTACATGGTGGCGACGCTGGCGAGCGCGACCACGCTGCCCTGGCTCGGCCGCACGCTCGACCTGATGCCGGGCTGGAAGGTCGTGCTCTTTTCGATGCCGGCGCTCGCCGGCGCCTGCCTGCTCATAGCGGTCGCCCCGAACGTGCTGGTGCTGACCGTCGCGATCTATCTCCTGCGCCTGTTCGGCCAGGGCATGATGACGGAGACCGCCTTCACGGAGATCGGCCGCTGGTTCGTCGCCAATCGCGGCCGCGCGATGTCGCTGATCGTGCCCGGCCAACAGGCCGGATCGGCGATCCTTCCGGCCCTCGTCGTGCTCGTCGAACGGGCGACCGGAGGCTGGCGGACGGCCTGGGTCGCCTCGGCGGTCTCGCTCCTCCTCGTCGGCCTTCCGCTGATCGTCGCGCTGATCCGGGTCGAGCGCATACCGCAGGCCAAGGAGGCCGGATCGAGCCGTGAAGCCACCGTGCGCGACTGGACGCGCGGCGAGGTTCTGCGCGACCCGGTCCTCTACCTGATCCTCGCCGGCACGCTGGCGCCGGCCTTCATCGGCACGTCGATCTTCTTCCAGGAGGGCTATCTCATCCTGCACAGGGGCTACGATCCGATGGCGTTCGCCGTCGCCTTCCCGGTCATGTCCGTATCGACGGTCGTCTTCGGCTTCGTCTGCGGCGCCATGATCGACCGCTACGGGTCGCTGAAGCTCCTGCCGTTCTTCCTGATGCCGCTCGCCGTCGCCGCGATGGCGGTGGCGCTGATCACGCCCTTGTGGGGCGTCTATCTGTTCATGCTCCTCCTCGGTGTCAGCAACGGCTTCACCATGACGCTCCTCGGGGCGTTTTGGCCGGAGGTGTACGGGCTCGCGAACCTGGGCGGGATCCGGGCGATCACGGTCTCGGGGATGGTGCTGTCGTCGGCGTTGGGTCCGGGGATCACGGGCGTGCTGATAGATTGGGGCGTCTCGCTGCCGACGCAGCTCGTCTGGATGGCGGTCTGGTGCGTCGCCGCATCGTTCGGGCTCGCCTACGCCGCGAGAGCCGTCGGGCGGAGGAATGCGGCGATCGCGACGCTCGGCCCGACGGCCCGGCAAACCTGACGGCCGGCCGACCATCGCTGCCGCGGGCCGTCGGCGAGCATCTGTCCGCGTGTCAGGTCCGCCCGACCTCGTGAAGGCGCCCCAGGAAGGATTTCAGTTCCGGCGTCGAAGGCGACGAGAAGATCTTGGACGGCGGCCCCTGCTCCAGGATCGATCCCCGGTGCAGGAAGCAGACCCTCGAGGAGACTTCCTGGGCGAAGGCCATTTCGTGCGTGGTCATGAGCATCGTCATCCCCCCGCCCGCCAGTTCGCGCACGAGGTCGAGGACCTCGAGCATGAGTTCCGGGTCGAGGGCGGACGTGATCTCGTCGAGCAGCAGCACCTCGGGACGCATCAGCATGGCCCTGGCGATGGCGACCCGCTGCTGCTGGCCGCCGGAGAGCTGCCCCGGATAGGCGTGGGCCCTGTCCTTCAGCCCGACACGCGCCAGCATGGCGTGCGCCTCCTCGCGGGCCTCGGCCTTGCTCGCCTTGCCCGATCGCATGGGGGTCAGGACGCAGTTCTGCAGGACGGTCATATGCGGGAAGAGATTGTAACTCTGGAAGACGATGCCGATCCGGCGGCGCAGGGCGACCAGATCGATGCCTTCGCCCGAAACGACGTCGCCGCGAAAGAGGATCTCGCCGCCCTGGATCGCTTCCAGGCCGTTGATGCAGCGCAGCAGGGTGGACTTGCCCGATCCGGAAGCGCCGATCAGCGTCACGACGTCGTGGCGCATCACCGTCATGTCGACGTGATCGAGCACCGTGGTGGCGCCGTAGCGCTTGAGCACCGAATTGAGCCTGATGCATTCCGCCTGCATGCGCGCGTCCTAAACCCTGTTCCTGCGGGTCCGCTCCATCAGATAGTCGAGCAGACGCGTCTGGGGAAACGTCAACAGGAGGAAGATGATGCAGACCATCGTGACGGAGGAGAGGTTGAAGTTGGTCGCCGAATAGATCTTGGCCTGGCTGAAGGCGTCGATGATGCCGACGACGATGACCAGTGCCGTGTCCTTCTGGAGGGCGATGAAGAGATTGAGCATGGGCGGCATGATGTTCTGGATCATCTGGGGAAAGATCACGAACCGCAACACGTCGGCCTGCGTCAGCCCGAGGGACTCCGCCGAGATGCGCTGCTCGGATCCGATCGCCTCGATGCCGGCGCGATAGAGTTCGGCGTTGTAGGCGCTGTAGGTCATCGACAGGGCGACGATCGCGTAGAGCGTGACGGATCCGCCGCTCAGGATGGGAACGCCGGTCAGCGGAACGCCGAAGCAGACGAGGTAGATCAGCACGACGGCGGGGATTCCGCGAAACGCGTCGATATAGGCGATGGCCAGGAAGCGGATCGGCCAGAATCCCCGGGCCGGGAGAAGCCGGCCGACGGCGAGGAGCAGGCCGAATATCATCGCGATGATCTGCGCGGATACCGCGATCTCGATATTGACCGAAAGCGCTCTGAGAACGTCGCCCGTGCTCTCCGCCATGAACCCGAGGTCGAAGAACGTCTTCTGCACCGCTCCGTCGTTCAGGAAGATCAGGAGCCCTATCAGCGACGCGATGGCGACGAAGACGCTCAGGCCGAGCGAGGAGATCGACATGCGCCGGGACCTGGCCGCAAGGACGCGGGCCTCGACATGGGCGTTGCCGGCCCAAGCGATGCGGCTCCGGCGCCGGCCCAGATAGGCGGCCCAGAGCGGAAGGAGCAGGACGACGCCGAGCGCGGCCAGAAACGCGACGCCGGTCGGCCCCAGCCCGTGGCCGAGCACGTCGACGAACAGGTAGAGCAAGACCATCGCGAACAGGGCGGTCGTGCAGGCGGCCTTGAGAAATCCCGACGTGGGAAGGGGCGCCGCCGGCGATGCGAAATCGCCGTCGGCGCCCCTGTCGGTGCTCGGAAACGAGCGAAGACTCATTCAGACGACTTCCACACGGGAACCTTGTTCGGGTCGCCGCCGAGCAGCGGATAGAGCCACTTGGCCATGATCGCGTGGAGCGAGCCGTCCTTCTTCATGTCCTTGATGATCTGGCTGACCGGCTCGACGTTCGGGGAGCCTTTGGGAAGCAGCGGGGCCACGGCGCCGGCCGATTCCGGGTAGCGAGCGATCACCGTCAGTCTCCCCTTCGACTTCTTGGCCGCCGGCATGACGATCGGGATGTCGTTCATCGCGACATCGATTCCGCCGGACAGCAGGGAATTGAACATGTCCTGGTCGTTGGCGAAAGCCCGAACCGTCTTCGGCTTGAGCTTCTCCTGCACGAAATGGAGCGTCGTCGAACCTGCGAGGACGCCGACGGTGGCCTTCTTGATGCTGTGCTTGTCGATCTTCGATCCCGCCTTGGCGAGGACACCCGTCTCGTAGAAGCCGTAAGGGGCGGCGAAGTCGACGACCTTGCGGCGCTTCGCCGTATCTATGATGTCCCAGACCGCGATGTCGAAGTCCGAGGTCTTCGCCGTCACGAGCGATTCGAAGGTCGCGTTGACGAGGTTTATCTTGTCCAGGCCGGCCCGGTTGGCGATGGCTGCGTCGAGGCAGTACATGTAGCCGCCGTCGATCGTGTCGAGCGTGTTGCCCCTGTAGCCCTCGGGATAGGGGAAGGAGGCCGCGACCGTGAGCGCGCCCGGATGAACGGGCTGCAATTTGTGAATGGGCGGATTCTTCGCGACGACGCAGTCGCCGAAGGGCTTCTTTCCCGCGGCCTGGGCGTAGGACGACCCGGCGGCGAGCGTGGCGGCCGTCAGCAGGCAGACCGCCAGCGTCGCGGCGCATCGTGCGACCGGGCCATGCCGAGCGGCGATGTCGCGGCGCAATTCCGGCATCCGATGTCTTTGCGATTTCATGTCGAAACCTTTCTTTTTGTAGACCTGTCCCCTGTTTTCCTGCCGCTTCGTCGCCGTGCAACCGAGAGCGGGAGCGCATATGGGCATTCCTCGACCCATACCGCTCATGAAATAGCCTCTTTCAAATTTCACGAAATAGCAATAGAGACTTTTCACGAAAATTTTTGATTGAAATTTCATGTCCTTTTCTCTTAGGCTCGGCAAAAATCGAAGAGAAGCGCGCGACCGGTCGCCGGGTTCGTCGCGATCGAGAGAAAGAAGAGAAGATGGCGTTGTCGTCCAAACCGAAGGACGCCGGGGTGGATACCGAGCCGGAGAAGCGGAGGGGGGATTCGCTGGCCGGAATCGGCCCCTCGATCAGGGAGCTGCGCAAGAGCCGCCACCTGACGCTCGCCAAGCTCGCGGCGGAAATCCAGCGCTCGATCGGCTTCATCAGCGAGGTCGAACGCGGAATGACGCAGCCGACCTTGAAGGACGTCTACGCCATAGCGGACGTCTTCCAGGTCCCGGTTTCCTGGTTCTTCGACCGCAACCAGAACGAAAGCCCCGCCGAGGCGGAGAACGTCGTGCGCGCCGGGAACCGCCGCTGGATGCTGAACGACGGCATCCGGATCGAGGTTCTCTCGCCGCGCCTGGGCGAAGGCATCGAATTCATGCAATCGACCTACGCACCCGGAGCGGAAACGAAGGACATCTCCATGAGACGGGCCGGCAGGGAGGTCGGCATCCTTCTCAGCGGCCGGCTGGAGTTGTGGATCGACGGCGTGCGGCATGTCCTGGAGGAAGGAGACAGCTATGCCCTCGATCTTTCGCAGCGGTTCTATTCGCGCAATCCGTCGAAACGCGACGAAGCGGTCCTTTACTGGTGCGTCTCGCAGGGCTGACGGACAGACATCGTTTCGCACGAGGACATATCGATGACAGTCTACTGGTCGGACGCCCAGCTTGCGCACAGGGATACGCATTTCGTCAGGCTCGGGCGCATCGCCGCCAGCGAGGAATCGGTGTCACGCGCCGAACGGATCGTGCGCACCCTCGAGGCGCGCGGGAAGCCGATGAGGGAACCCGCCGATTTCGGCCTGGAGCCGATCCTTGCCGTGCACGACGCCGGCTATGTGGCGTTCCTGCGCGAGGCGTTCGACCGCTGGACCGCGGAATTCGGCGAGGGCACGCCGTTCGGCACGGGCTGCAACATGTTGCCGAACGTCTTCCCCTACGAGACCTACGCGCAAAAGCCGGGCTTCATCGTCGGCGAAATCGGCTGGTACATGGCCGACATGGCTGCCGAGATCGTAGAGGGCACCTGGACCGCCTCCTATGCGGCCGCCCAGGCCGCCATCCAGGCGGCACGGCTTACCGGGCGGGGCGAGGGAACCCATTACGCCCTGTGCCGACCTCCCGGCCACCATGCCCAAAGCGGGCGCGCGATGGGCTTCTGCTACCTGAACAATTCGGCGATCGCGGCCGAGGAATTGCGCCGATCCTTCGCCAAGGTCGCGATCCTGGACGTGGACGTGCATCACGGCAACGGGACCCAGCAGATCTTCTACGACCGGGCGGACGTCTTCACGGCCTCGATCCACTCCCATCCAAGCAATTTCTACCCCTTCTTCACCGGGTATCCCGACGAGCGGGGAGCGGGTGAAGGGACGGGGTTCAACCTCAATTTGACCTTCGACTTCGGAGCGGGCGACGACCAGTATCTCGACGCGCTGGCCCGTGCGATCGCCGCGGTCGGCGACTACGAGCCGGACGCGCTCGTCCTCGCTCTCGGCGTCGACGCTTCGGAACACGACAGGCACGGCCGCCATTCCGTGACCCGACGCGCGTTCACGGCGATGGCGGAACGCGTGCGCGACATCGGATTGCCGACCGTGATCGTCCAGGAAGGCGGCTACGAATCCGACGTTCTCGGCCATCTGGTGGCGGACGTCCTCGACGTCTTCGGAACCTGACGCTCGGCGCGCCTCACTCCCATTCGGCCAGCACCTGGGCGATCGCCTCGGCGGTGAAGGCCACGTCGTCGTCGTCGTGCACGATGGAGGGAAGCGAGTGCAGCGTCGACGCCGGGCTCATATAGATCCCCTTCTCCATCAGCCTGAGGGCGAAATCGCGGAACTTGGTGGCATCGACGGAGCGGCAATACTGGCGATAGTCGGCGATTTCCTCCTCCTCGGTGAAGAAGATCTGGAACATCGACGTCACGTTCTGGCAGATCGCCGCGTGCTTGTTCTGGCTTCGCAGGACGCTTCGGACGGCATCGGCGAGCCGGATACCCAATTCGGCGTTGTGGCGAAAGCCCGCATTGTCGTTCGCCGTCATGGTCTTCAGCGTCGCCCTGGCGACCATCAGCGACAGGCGGCCGGCATTGTGCGTCCCGAAGTGCAGGACCTTGCCCCATTCGAGGCCGTCCATCACGTCGGCGCGGCCGCCGATGGCCGCGACCGGCATCCCGCCCCCCAGCGCCTTGCCGTAGGTGACGAGGTCCGGCGACAGGCCGTAGAGCTCGGTCGCGCCGCCGGGCGCCAACCGGAAACCGGTCACGGTTTCGTCCACGTAGAAAAGCGCGCCGTATTCGCGGCACAGCTCCTGCATGCGAAGAAGATAGCCGTCCTTTGGCGCGATGACGCCGAAATTCGACATGACGCCTTCGGTGACGACGCAGGCGGCGTCGCGGCCGTGGAGCGCCATCGCGCGCTCCAGGGCATCGAAATCGTTCCAGGGGACGACGACCGTATCCTCCCAGCTGCCGGGCGTCAGGCCCGACGAATCGGGAATTCGGATCGGATCGGACGGGTGGCCCAGCGACAACGGCTTCTGGGCGTTGGAACTCAGCATCACCGCGTCCCACCAGCCGTGGTAGTGACCCTCGAACTTCACGAGCTTCCGGCGGCCGGTATGGCCCCGCGCCAGCCGCACGGCGGCCATCACCGCCTCGGTGCCGGTATTGGCGAAGCGGATCTTGTCGACGTGCGGGAGCATGCCGACCAGCATCTCGGCGAGATCGACCTCCACCTCCAGCGCCGTGGCGGTGTGGGTGCCGCCGGCCACGGCTTCCGTGACGGCCTCGACCACGGCCGGGTGCCCGTGGCCGAGAGGAAGCGCGCCGTAGGCCATCATCCAGTCCAGGTACCGGTTGCCGTCGACGTCGTAGAGATATTTGCCCTCGCCGCGATCCATGTATTGGGGAGCCCGGCCGAATGTCGACGGGCCGCGGGAGGCCGACGAAACGCCCTCCACCATGACCTTCGTCGCGCGCTCGAAGAGAGCCAGGGACTTCGACATTTCCATCGGATGCTCCTTGTCCGGACTTTTCGCAAGCTCGGCAAATTGTTATTATAGGAACGCTTTGTCGTCAATCATCGGCAGATGGCGCGATCCAACGGGGGACAATCGGATGACCGGCGAGAATATCGATCGAAAGGCGCTTTCCCGGCGCATCAAGCTCATGAGGATCGAGCAGGATCTCAGCCAGGCGGATCTCGCCGAGCGCGGCGGCTTCGCCCGTTCGACCCTTTCGAAGATCGAGAACGGCCTCCTCTCGCCGACCTTCGAACTCCTGCTCAAGGTCGCCCGGGGGCTCGGCACGGAGCTGACGGAGCTCCTGCAGCCGGAGGACCATGCGTTGCGCCCGGCCGGGCGCATGATCGTCACGAGAGGCACTCCGGCGCCGGTCGTCGAGGACCACGCCACGCGGCTGTCGCCACTGGCGCCGCAACTGAAGAACCGGGGGTTCCAACCCTGCTTCGTCAGCTTCACATGCTCCGATCTTTCCGAGTTCGGCCCGTGGAACAGCCATCCGACGGAGGATTTCCTCTACGTCGTTTCCGGCCGCCTCGCCTTTCATTCGGAAGGATACGCGGAGGTCATCCTCCTGCCGGGGGACAGCATCCATTTCGACGGCAGCATGAAGCATGCGTGCCTGGCGGCGGACGACGAGCCGTGCCACTGCATCTATGTCTACTGCCGAACCGATTGAGGCGGGTTCGACCGCGGTCTCCGGAGGGGCACTTAGAGCCTGTCCGCGCTTCCGGACGGGAAACCGGTTCCCGCTTTTCCTGGAAGCGCTCTAAGGCCTGTCCGCGCCGAGGACGAAGCGCTCCACCGCCTCGGCGAAGCCGTCGTCGCGGTTCGACGCGGTCGAGACCGAGGCCTCCGCCTTGACGGCGTCCGGGGCGTTGCCCATGGCGATGCTGAAGCCGGAGCGCTTGAACATCCGCACGTCGTTGAACTGGTCGCCGATGGTCGCGATCTCCTGCGCGGGGATGCCGAGGGCGGAGGACAGGTAGTCGACGACGGCGCCCTTGTTGGCGTCGGCGTGGGTGACGTCCAGATAGTAGGCCTGCGAACGCGCCACCGTGGTGCGGTCGCCGAAGGCCTTCGCGGCGGCCCGTTCCGCCTCCTCCACCCGGCGGAAATCGTCGCTGACGCCGACCATCTTGGCGATCCCCGAGAGATCCGCCGTGACGTCCCCGACGACCATCGGCCCGAAGCGCACGGTCCGGGCCTCGTGGTCGACATAGGCGCCTTCGGGATCGGACACGAGCCAGTCGTGGCCGCGGAACACCCAGACGTCGAGCCCGTGGCTGCGGATCGTGTCCGCCGCCTGGGCGGCGATGTCCGGCAGGAGCGACCTCTCTTCGAGGACCGTCATGTCGGCATCGACGTAGAGCCCGCCGTTGAAGCCCGCGGTGGGCGCCTCGAGGCCGAGTTCGTCGATGATCCACTGCATGCCCCGCGGCGGCCGGGCGCTGGTGACGGCGAACAGGACGTTCGCCTCGCGCAGGGCGGCGACGGCGGCGACCGTGCGGTCCGTCAGCGCCTTGTTCTCGTCGACGAGCGTACCGTCGACGTCCGAGAGCAGCAGCGAAATCCGGGGCGTTCCGGCCATGGCTCGATCTCCATCCTTCCGGACGGGCGCCCGGGACCGCTCGCCCCCGCGATGCGGGGGCTGCCGGCAGTCAGCATCAATCGGGCGCCGGTGTAAAGATCGTTTCCGCATGTGCGCGGGCCGCTCCGCCCGGCAAAGCCGTTGCCGCCACCGTTGCCGCCGGGGCCGCGGCGTGCTTAAATCGGCGGCATCGGCAGAGGAGCCGCAAGGGTCGAACGCCCATGAACCTTCTAGCGAACGCCATCGGCGCCCTCGGCGCAATCGCCTTCGTCGGCTATTTCGCCTACGAGGTGCGGGAACTCCCCCTCTCGATCATCGTCGTCGTCTGCCTGGGGCTGATGGTCTATTCCTTCTACGACGACATGCGCGGGGACCGGCCGGGCGACCGGCGACCGTAAGTCAGCCGGCTTCGGCGGCGAGACGTCCCGTGAGCCAGCGCGCGGTGCGCAGGAGCCTCGCGTCGTCGCCCGTCTTTCCAACGAGCTGGACGCCGATCGGCAGTCCGTCGTCGCCGCCGAGGAGCGGCAGCGTCAGCGCCGGCGTGCCGAGAAGCGTCCAAATGGTGCAGAATACCGGATTTCCGGTCGTGGCAAGCGGCGGCGCCTCGCCCGGGACGGCTGGCGTCAGGATCGCGTCGTAGCGGTCGAAGATCTCGTCGAGGCTGCGGTTCAGCACGGGGATTCGGGCGACCGCACGGATGTAGTCGGAGGCCGGCAGCTTCAGGCCGCGTTCGACGATGCCGCGAAGGCCGGCGCTCAGGCGCTCGCGGCCCCTGTCGTATTCGGGCGAAAGGCTCACCGCCAGCTCGGCGTCGTGGATGGCGCGGTGCAGGTCGATCGCCTCGCCGAAGGCGGACGGCAGCTCGACGGCGTCGACGCTTTCGCCCAGCACCTCGACGAGTTCGGCGAAGGCGGCGCGGGTATCGGCCTCGGCTTCCTCCCATACGGGCGAGCGCACGAAGGCCAGGCGGGGCGGCAGCGGCGGCTCCTCGGCGCAGATGCGGGCGAACTCCTGTCGCGCCCGCATGGCCATGCCGGGCTCGGCGGGATCGAAGTCCGCCAGCACCTCGCCGATGAGCGCGGCATCGGCGACGCTGCCGGCGAAGACGCCGACCTGGTCGAGCGTGCCGGAGAGGTTCAGCATGCCGCGCCTGGAGATCAGGCCGCGCGTCGGCTTCAGGCCGACGACGCCGCAGAAGGCGGCCGGCCTGATGACGGACCCGTTGGTCTGCGAACCGACGGCCAGCGGGACCATGCCGCTGGCGACCGCCGCCGCCGAGCCGCTCGACGAGCCGCCCGGCGTGCGTTCCGGGTCCATGGGGTGGCGGGTCTTGGCGGGTTCGAAGGCCGCGAGTTCGGTGGTCACGGTCTTGCCCATGATCACGGCCCCGGCCCGGCGCAGGAGGGCAACCACGGTGCAGTCGCGCGCCGGCCTGCGGCCGGCATGCAGCACCGTGCCGTCCTCCGTCGGCATGTCGGCGGTGTCGAAGATGTCCTTGACGCCCACCGGGATGCCGTGCAGCGGGCCGACCGGCTTGCCGTCGGCGCGGGCGGCGTCGAGCGCGCGCGCCTGCTTCAGCGCGTGGTCGGGGTCGAGGAAGGCCCAGGCGCCGATGTCCCCGTCGACCTTGCCGATCCGCGCCAGGCAGCCCTCCACCACGCGTTCGGCGCTGACGGTTCCACCGCTGAGCGCGGCGATCGTTTCTGAAAGGGTCGGTGCTCCGGTCACTCTCTAGCATCCTTCGACTGGCGGGAAGACGGGCCGCAGGCCGGCGTCACCTGGCATAGATCTGGCGCGGCAGCCATAACGCGACCTCCGGGAAGACGTATAGCAGCGCCATGGTTATGAACACCATGAACACGAAGGGCAGCGAGCCGCTGAATATCTGGGTCAGCCGCACCTCCGGCGGCGCCACGCCCTTCAGGTAGTAGGCGGCCATCGCCATCGGCGGGGTGTTGAACGACGTCTGGATGTTCAGTGCCACGAGGATGCCGAAGACGATCGGGTCGACGTTGAAGTATTTCAGCAGCGGCAGGAAAATCGGCACGAAGATGATGATGATCTCCGTCCATTCCAGCGGCCAGCCGAGGAGGAAGATGATGGTCTGGGTGAGGAGCAGGAACTCCACGCGGTTCATGTTGAGGCTCTTCACCAGGTCCTCGACGAGGCCCTGTCCGCCGAGATAGGCGAAGACCGAGGCGAAGGTCCACGATCCCACGAAGAGGAAGGTGACCATCGCCGAGGTCTTGGCGGTCAGGTAGACGGCCTCCTTCAGGCGCTGGAAGTCGAGCGCCCGGTAGGCCGCCGCCAGGATGAGGGCGCCGAGCGAGCCGACCGCCGCCGCCTCGGTCGGCGTCGCCAGGCCGAGGAGGATCGCGCCCAGCACCGAGAGGATCAGCACGGCCAGCGGAAAGAAGGAGATCAGCAGCGCGAGGATCACGTCCCAGAACGCGATCTTGCCGTCCGCCTCCGGCAGGGGCGGCGCCAGCTTCGGGTTGATGATCGCCCGGCCGACGACATAGGCGATGTAGAGCGCGGCGAGGATGAAGCCGGGAATGAACGCCCCGGCATAGAGCTTGACGACGGACTCGCCGGCCGTGGCCGCGTAGAGGATGAGCAGGATGCTCGGCGGGATCATGATGCCGAGGCAGCCGCCGGCGCAGACGACGCCCGCGGCGAGCTTGGTGTCGTAGCCGGCCTTCAGCATCGCCGGGAACGCCAGCAGGCCCATCAGCGTGACGACGGCGCCGACGATGCCCGTGGCGGTGGCGAACAGGGCGCAGGTGATGAGCGTCGCCACGGCCAGCGACCCGGGGACGCGGCGGGCGGCCACCTGGATGGAGTGGAACAGCCGGTCGAGGATGTTGGCCCGCTCGACCACGTAGCCCATGAACAGAAAGAGCGGGACCGCCGTGAGGGTGTCGTTGCTGAGGATGCTGAAGGTGTTCTGGACCAAAAGGTCGAAGATGCGGTTGGTGAAGACGTGATGGATCTGGTCGGGCGTGGCGTAGGCGAAGTAGCCGAAGAACACGGCCATGCCCATGAGCGTGAAGACGATCGGGAACCCGAGCAGGATGACGACGATGAACAGGCAGATCATCAGGAGGCCGACTTCTCCGCCGCTCATGGCCGCGTCCTCCCGGCGACGGTCCCGGCCGCCTCGTGTTCGGCCGCGTAGTCGCGCTCGTGCAGCACGGCGGTCTCGAGTTCCTCCACGTCCTGCCCGCGCGGCGGCCATCGTCCGGTGCGCAGGCAGACGATGCAGCGCAGCACCTCGGCGAGCCCCTGGACGAGAAGGACCGCGCCGGCGACGGGGATGAGCGTCTTGAGCGGGAAGATCGGTATGTCGGCGGGGCTGTAGACGCTGACCTCGTGATAGCGCCAGGAGGCGGCGGCGTAGCCGTAGCCGGCGATGGTCAGGGCCAGGACGCCCGGATAGAAGAAGAGGATGTAGAGCGTCAGGTCTATCGTCGCCTGGACGCGCGGCGGCATCAGGCGGTAGACCACGTCGCCGCGCACATGCGCGTCGCGCGACAGCGTGTAGGCGCCGGCCATGATGAACAGCGCGCCGTACATGTTGTAGGAGAGGTCGTAGGACCAGACGGTCGGGTTGTCGAGCGCGTAGCGCACGAACACCTCGTAGCTGGTGCCGAAGGTCAGGATCAGGATGTACCAGCCAAAGGCCTTGCCGATGGCGGTGTTGATACGATCGATGAAGTCGATCACGGCGAGCATCGAGGTGCCTCCAACATGAGCCGTCGCGGCGGGATCGGGACGGCGCCTCGGCGCCGCCCCGGATCATGCCTGCCATCCGAATTTCCGAACGTCCGTCGGGACGTCAGAGATCGAGCGGCTGCTCCTTGCCGTAATAGTGGGTGTATGCCAGGGCGAAGTCGTTGTTCATCATGATCTGGCAGTAGGTCTTGTCCTTGGCGAAGGCCTTCTGGCTGTCGACGACCTTCTGGAAGAACGGATCCTTGCCGTAGTGCTCGACGACCTTGTCCCAGGCGTCCAGCTGGGCGCTCAGGATCGATTTCGGCGTCCTTTTCACCGAGACGCCGGCCTCCTTGATCTTCTGCAGATACTCGCCGTAGCTGCTGAAGGCGAACCAGAGATTGGTCGAGTTGGCCGCCTGGATGGCATGGGTGATGATCGCCTGCTGCTCCTTGGCGAGCGATCCCCACTTGTCCTTGTTCATCTCGACTTCCAGGCACTCGCTCGCCTGGTGGTAGGAGCTCAGCATGTAGACCTTCGCGACGTCGGGGGCGCCGAAGCGGAAGTCGGAGGTCGGGTTGCTGTACTCGAAGGCGTCGATGACGCCCTTCTCCATGGCGGGCACGATCTCGCCGCCGGGAAGCTGGGTGACCTTGCAGCCGAGCTCCTGCATGACGTTCGCCGCGAGGCCGACCGTGCGGTACTTCAGGTTCTTCATGTCGTCGATCGACGTCGGTTCCTTGTTGAACCAGCCGAGCGGCTGCGGCGATTGCGGCATCAGGAACCATCCGACGATGTTGAGCCCGAGGATCTTCTGGGTCAGTTCGACGTAGAGATCCTTGCCCGGACCGTTGGTCCAGGCGAGCACGCCGTGCGTGTCCCAGCCGAAGCACGGTCCCGTGCCCCAGAGCGACGCCGCCCGGTTCTTGCCGTACCAGTAGGCCGGGACCATGTGGCCCATGTCGAGAACGCCCTTGCTGACGGCGTCCTGCACCTCGAACGCCTTCACCACGGCGCCGGCGTTCAGGTAGTCGATCTTGAGGCGGCCTTCGCCCAGATCGTTGATGATGTCGACGAGCTGATGGGCGTAGTCGTTGAAGATGTCCCCGGCCCCCCACGAGCCCTGCATCTTCAAGGTCACCGTCTCGGCACGGGAGACCTGCGGCATGGCGATGGTCGCCGCACCCGCGACCGCGGCCCCGCCGATGAACTTCCGGCGGGATACAGCATGATCTGCACTGGTCATTTTACCCTCCTCCCAAGCGCCACATCTTTTCGCCAATCGCGAAAACTGAATGATGTGGACGGGATAAATTATGCTTCATTCTGTCGCACAGGTATAGTGGCGAGATTAGCCAATAAATCCAACAGTTTAACCGGCGAAAGGCTCGTTGCGGGCGCGACCGCGGACGAAAGAACGGTTGCCTTTTTTCCTGGACTTGAAGTCTTTCTCTTTCGCAATTCCGGACGGAAAACCGGTTCCCACTTTTCCTGGAATTGGGTTTTCCTTTTCGCAATTCCGGACGGAAAACCGGTTCCCACTTTTCCTGGAATTGGGTTTTCCTTTTCGCAATTCCGGACGGAAAACCGGTTCCCACTTTTCCTGGAATTGCTATGAAACCCCGCTTGTTGTGGTGGACGGGTCTTTGACATATGTCGGTACGGCGGTCCGGCGGGGCCGTCGCGAACGGGAGGACGGAATGGCGGAAGCGAACGGCTTCGAAGCATTGACGGTGGAAAGCCTGCCCGGGCGCCTCGGGTCGATCGACCGGCTTCGGGAGAAGATCGGCGGCGACCCCGCAGGCTGGTCGGTCCGGGAGGTCGGCGACGGCAACCTCAACCTGGTCTTCATCGTGGAGGGACCGCGGGGCGGCGTGGTCGTCAAGCAGGCGCTTCCCTATGTGCGGCTCGTGGGCGAGAGCTGGCCCCTGCCGCTGAAGCGCGCCTATTTCGAATACCACGCGCTGTCGCGGCAGGCCCAACGGGATCCCGGGCGGGTGCCGGAGATCTACCATTTCGACGAGGCGCAGGCACTCGTCGCGATGGAATACCTCACCCCGCACGTCATCCTTCGCCGTGCTTTCATCGAGGGACGGCGGCTGCCGCGGGTCGCCTCCGATCTCGGGTTCTTCACGGCGCGCACGCTCTTTCTCGGGTCCGACCTGGCGATGGACGCGCCGGCCAAGAAGGCGGACATGGCGCTCTTCGCCGACAATGTCGAGCTCTGCGACATCACCGAGAACCTCGTCTTCACCGACCCCTATTTCGAAGCCGAGCTGAACCGGCACACGCCGCGGCTCGACGCGACAGTGGCGGCGCTCAGGGCGGATCGCGACCTCAAGGTGGAGGCGCAGCACCTGAAATACCTGTTCACGGCCTCCGCGCAGACGCTGCTCCACGGGGACCTCCATACGGGCTCCGTCATGGTGACGGACGACGACACGCGGGCGATCGATCCGGAATTCGCCGTCTACGGCCCGATGGCCTTCGACGTCGGCATGCTGCTCGCCAACTTCTGGATGGCCTATTTTTCCCAGAAGGGCCACGAGGAGGAAGCCGGCGCGCGCAGCGACATGCGCGCTTGGCTCCTGGAGGCGGCCGGCGAAATCTGGCGCACGTTCCGCGCCGAGTTCTCGCGGCTCTTCGCCACGCGTCGGGGCATTCTCTATCCGTCCTCGCTCTACGAGGACCAGGGAGACCCGCTCGGCGCGCGCCAGGCGCTCGACCATCTGCTGCACGACATCCGGCAGGACATGCTCGGCTTCGCCGGGGTCGAGATCCATCGCCGCATCCTCGGGCTCGCCCACAACGCCGACTTCGAGACCATCGAGGACGAGGATCTGCGCGCATCCTGCGAGCGTCCGGCGCTGCTGCTCGGACGGCACCTGGTCGTCAACCGGCGCCGGATCGCGGGGCTCGACGAGGTTCACGCGCTGGCGCGCGTCCTTGCAGGGGAGGACCATCCATGAAAGTCGACGGCAGGCACTACACCACCATCTGGCCGAACGGCGACGGCCGCTCCGTCGACATCATCGACCAGCGCCGGCTGCCGCACGAATTCCGCGTCGTCACGCTCGCCGCCCTCGACGATTTCGCCACCGCCATCCGCGACATGTGGGTGCGCGGGGCGCCGCTGATCGGCGTGACTGCCGCCTACGGGGTAGCCAGCCGGATGGCGGAGGACCCGTCCGACGCGGCGCTCGACGCGGCCTGGACGACGCTCAACGCGACGCGGCCGACCGCGATCAACCTCAGATGGGCGCTCGACGCCATGCGCGGCCTGCTCCGGCCGCTGCCGCCGGCAGCGCGCGCCGAGGCGGCCTTCCGCAAGGCGGAGGAGATCGCCCGCGAGGACGTCGAGATCAACAGGGCGATCGGCCGGAACGGACTCGAGATCATCCGGCAGATCGCCGCCCGGAAGAAGCCCGGCGAGCCGGTCAACATCCTCACCCACTGCAATGCGGGCTGGCTGGCCACGGTCGACTACGGCACGGCGACGGCACCGATCTTCCTCGCCGCGGACGATGGCGTCCCGCTCCACGTCTATGTCGACGAAACCCGGCCGCGCAACCAGGGCGCCCACCTGACCGCCTGGGAGATGGCCGGCCACGGCGTGCCGCACACGCTCGTCGTCGACAATGCCGGCGGCCACCTGATGCAGCACGGCAAGGTGGACATGGTGCTGGTCGGCACCGACCGCACGGCCGCCAACGGCGACGTCTGCAACAAGATCGGGACCTATCTGAAGGCGCTGGCGGCGGCCGACAACGGCGTGCCCTTCTATGTCGCCCTGCCCTCGCCGACGATCGACTGGACGGTCTCGGACGGCGTGCGGGACATCCCGATCGAGGAGCGCGACGGCGACGAGGTCTCGCTGGTTTGGGGACGGACGGCCTACGGGACGGTGACGCAGGTGCGCATCTCGCCGGAGGCGACGCCGGCGGCGAACTACGCCTTCGACGTGACGCCGGCCCGCCTCGTGACCGGGCTGATCACCGAGCGCGGCGTCCTCGAGGCATCGCGGGAGGGCCTTCTGCCGCTCGCCCCGAGGCGTGCGTCGTGACCGGCCAGCGCATGAAGGCGCGTCGCGGGAAGGGCGCGACGACGGCGGACCGGGCGCTGCGGGAGGCCATGGTCGAGACATGTTGCCGGATGAACGCGTCCGGCATCAACCAGGGCACCTCGGGCAACCTCTCGATGCGGTGCGAGGACGGCATTCTCATCACGCCGTCCTCCCTGCCCTACGAGAGCATGGGGCCGGAAGACCTCGTCGTGCTGCGCCCGGACGGCTCCAGCGAGGGCGACCGGAGGCCGTCGTCGGAATGGCGGTTCCACCGCGACATCCTGGCGGCGCGCGAGGACGTCTCCGTCGTCCTGCACTGCCATTCCACCCATGCGACCGCGCTCGCAGCGCACCATCGGGCGATCCCGGCCTTCCACTACATGGTCGCCGTCGCCGGCGGGCCGACGATCCGCTGCGCGCGCTACGAGACCTTCGGCACGCAGGAACTCTCCGACGCCGCGCTCGAGGCGCTGGCCGGGCGCAAGGCCTGCCTTCTCGGCCAGCACGGGCAGATCGCGCTCGGCCAAACGTTCGACGCGGCGTTTCGGCTCGCGGTGGAGGTGGAGACGCTCGCGCACATGTACGTCGCCGCGCTCTGCCTCGGGGAGCCGCCGGTGCTGCCCGACGCGGAGATCGAGCGCGTCATCGCCAGGATGGCGGAACTCGGCTACGGAGCGCGCTGAGTCGGGCCTTGGGTCCAGCCTCCGAAAACGGTAGGGCGGGGTGACGACTAAAGCATTAGTCCCGCCTCCCCGCATTGCGCAACCTAAGGCCGAAAAATTGGACGGTTCGCGCCGCACCGGCGGGCCCGACCCGGTTTCGTCCCGGGTCGCCCGCCTTTCGACGTTCCCCGCGAAATATAGATGTTACAGCCACTTGCGGCGGAATTTCCAGCCGGCGCGGCCCGCCGGCGAAGCCGCTTTCCGGCGGTGGCGCCGCCCCAGGGTTGCAATCGTGCGGCGGCTCGGCCTGCCATATTGTCGCGCCCCGCATCGCCTGCCATACTCTGCGCGCCTGCTGGGAGGCAGGTCGTTGAGGGAGGACATCATGACGGATTCCAAAGGCACGAGCCGACGCGACTTTCTGGCCGCAGCGTCGCTTGGCGGAGCAGCAGCGGTTCTGGGCGGGCTCGGCCTGAGCCCGGCCATGGCGGCGGAGATGGCGGTGGGCCGCTCCGAAAAGCCGCTGAAGGCGGCGTTCTCGAACGCCGGCCTGCAGGCGACCTGGTGCGCGCAGGGCAAGCAGGCGGCCGAATACTGGGGCAAGCTCTACAATGTCGACGTGACCTGGTTCGACGGCGAACTCGACGCCGTCAAGCAGCGCGCCGCCATCGACAACATGGCCTCGCAGAAATGGGACTTCGTGGCCATCCAGGCCTTCGGCATCGGCACGCTGACGCAGCCGGTGCAGAAGATGATCGACGCGGGCATTCCCGTCATCGACATGGACACGCTGATCGCGCCGCTCGACCAGATCAACATCCACTCGTTCCTGGCGCCCGACAACGAATTCATGGGATCCTCCGTGACCCAGGCGCTCGTCGACGCGATCGGCGGCAAGGGCAACATCATCATGACCCAGGGCGCGCTCGGCCATACCGGGGCGCAAGGGCGCGCACGCGGCTTCAAGTCGGTCATCGAGAAGCACCCGGACATCAAGGTGCTGGACACGCAGCCGGCGGACTGGGACGTGTCGAAGACGGCGCGCCTGTGGGAGACCTACCTGACGAAATACCCGCAGATCGACGCGGCCTACTTCCACAACGACGACATGGCGCTCGCCGCCTACAACGTCATGAAGGCCCACAACCGGACCGACATCAAGATCGGCGGTTGCGACGCCATGCCGCCGGCGATCTCTGCGGTGGCCGACGGGCGGATGTACGCGACGGTGCGCAACCCGTCCTGCCGCATCCACGGCGGCGCCATCGTCGCCGGCGTCGCGGC
This sequence comes from uncultured Alphaproteobacteria bacterium, assembly GCA_963838155.1. Taxonomy (GTDB): domain Bacteria; phylum Pseudomonadota; class Alphaproteobacteria; order Rhizobiales; family Rhizobiaceae; genus Pararhizobium_B. The sequence goes on along the minus strand of CAWIQE010000035.1, from coordinate 96,994 downwards.
GGTGACCGGCGGGGAGAAGACCGGCGAGGGCGGCATTCCGAAGAACGTCGTGACCGACGGACCGGTGGTCACCAAGTCCAACGCCGCCGGCATGCTCTGGATGGAGCAGCACTTCCTCATCTGAGGCCCTTCGGGGAGCGGGCCCGCCCGCGGGCAGCCCGCTCCCGCATCGACCGGTCATGGGCAGAATGGCGACGTTGGACGATAGTCAGCAGCAGACTGCGCGCCTCCGGCTGGAGGGCATTTCAAAGTCGTTCGGCGGCGTCGCGGCGCTGCGCGACGTCGACTTCGAGCTGAAGGCGGGGGAAATCCACGGCCTCGTCGGCGAGAACGGCGCCGGCAAGTCGACGCTGATGAAGATCATCGCCGGCGTCCACACGGACTATCACGGCCGGATGACGATCGACGGCCGCGAGGTCCGGTTCCGCTCGGCCCGGGACGCGCTCGACGCCGGCATCGGCATGGTGCACCAGGAGCTGAGCGTCGTGCCCGACCTGACGGTGGCGGAGAACGTCTATCTGGGCAAGCAGCCGACCCGCCACGGCTTCGTCGACTGGAAGGCGATGGCCGAGGGTGCGCGCACGCAGCTCAAGAACCTCGGCATCGACGTCGATCCGGCCACGACCATGGGCTCCCTGCCGATCGGGCTGCAGCAGCTCATCGAACTGGCCCGGGTGCTGTTTTCCGGGGCCGGCATCATCATCCTGGACGAACCGACGTCGGCGCTGTCGCCGCCGGAGGTACGGCGGCTGTTCGACGTCCTCGAGGGCGTGCGCAAGAGCGGCCGCAGCATCATCTTCATCTCGCATTTCCTCGACGACATCCTCTCGGTGTCCGACACGGTGACGGTCTTCCGCAACGGCCGGAGGGTCGTGACGGAGCGGGTTTCGGCGGTCGACAAGAGCTGGGTGATCGAAAAGATGATCGGCAGCGGCCACGAGGATCTCGAGGACAGCTACACGAGCGCCATCTCCCTTCGCGGCAAGCCGGAGGCCGACGCCGTCCTTTCGGTGCGCGACCTGAGCTACGGGCGCGCCTTCTCGCGCATCTCGCTGGAAGCCCGCGCCGGGGAAGTGCTCGGGATCTACGGCTTCATGGGCTGCGGCCAGATCGAGCTGTCGCGCGCCCTCTTCGGGAAGATCAAGCCGGACGGCGGCTCCCTGTCGATCGACGGGAAGACGCTCGACCTCAGGCACACGGCGGCGGCGCGGCGCGCCGGCATAGCCCTGGTTCCGGAGAGCCGGAGATCCATGCTCTTCTACCAGGAGCCGGTCTTCAAGAACATCTCGATCTCGACGCTCGGCCGGATCGCCCGGCTGTGGCTGCGGCCTCGGGTCGAGAAGGCGATGGCCGAGGAGCAGACGGTCTCGCTCAACATCCGCCCGGCGAACGTGACCAACCTGCTCGCCAACCTTTCCGGCGGCAACCAGCAGAAGGTGGCGCTCGCCAAGTGGCTGGCCTACCGGCCGCGCGTGCTCATACTGAACGAACCGACCCGGGGCATGGACGTCGGCGCGAAGGACGACGTCGTCAAGATCGTCCGGACGCTGCGCGACGAGGGCCTCGCGATCATCGTGGTGTCGGCGGAGCCGGAGACCGTGCTTTCGCTCGCCGACCGTATCCTGGTGATGAAGAGGGGACGGATCGTCCGTGAATTCGCCGATGAAACGATCAGCAAGGACGGCCTGCTCGATGTCGCCTGAGAGGACAGCCCGATGAACATTCCCGCCCGGCCCGCGCTCGGCAAACGGCATTCGCGCGGCAGGACGTTCCTGCGCAACCAGATGCGCAACATCGCGCCGTTCGCGACGCTCATCGCGCTGCTCTTGTTCTTCTCGATCGCGAGCCCGTCCTTCGCCACGCTCGACAACGCGGCGAACATCCTGACGCAGATCTCCGTCGCCGGCATCATGGCGGTGGGGCTGACCTTCGTCATTCTCTGCGCGGAGATCGACCTGTCCTTTGCCGCGATCGCCAACGCCACCGGCATCGCGGTCGCCTATTTCACCGCGCAGCAATCCTACGTGAACATCGACAACATCCCGCTTCCCGGCGGAGTGGCGATCCTGCTCGCGGTCGTCGCCAGCCTCGCGCTCGGGCTCGTCAACGCATTCGGGCTGACGATCATCGGCATTCCGTCCTTCATCATGACGCTCGCCATGATGCAGATCGCGGCCGGCATCTGCGCGCTTCTCGTGCGCGGGCAGATCGTCTATGCGGTGCCGGACCTCGTGAAGGAGCTCGGATCGGGCACGATCGGCGGCGTTCCGTGGATCGTCATCGTGCTCGCCGTCTTCCTCCTGGTCGGCCATGTGGTGCTGACCTACACGCGTTTCGGCCGCTACATCTACATGGTGGGCGGGAACCGCGAGGCGGCGGAATATTCGGGCGTCAACGTCAAGCGCATCCTCGCCGCCGTGCTGGTGATCTCGGCCTTCTGCGCCGGCGTCGCGGGCATGCTGGGGGTCGCCCATTTCGGCAGCGCCCAGCAGAACGAGTTCGACGGCTACCTCCTCGACGCGATCGCCGCGGTCGTCGTCGGCGGAACGAGCCTCTTCGGCGGTCGCGGCGGCATCGGCAACACGATCATCGGGCTCTGCGTGCTCGGCGTGCTCAACAACGGCCTGGACCACGTCGAGATCGACAGCTTCCTGAAGATCCTCATCCGCGGGCTCATCCTGCTGGCGGCGCTGATCATCAACGTCTACGCGCAGAACCTGCGCACGGCGCGGGCGGACGGCGAGGACTAGAGCCGCGGCCTCCGACGCGGAAGATGCCTCGGGTTATACCCCTTTTCCACAGGGCGACCGCGGCGCGGCCGGTCGACTTCGCCGGTCCTTTCGCCGATAGTTGCCGCGCCCATCGGGAGGTGCGGCAGAGGTCCGGCGAGCATGGAGGCCGAGCGCCGGGCCTCGGCAACCCGCAAGCGCCACAGGCGACCGGAGTCGATCCTCTTTATCCAGCACGTTGCGGCCTTTCGTCCCGCCGGGAGGCGGAAAGCGTGCGACGTCCTGGCGGCGGCGAGAGGGCAAATCTTGTATATACATTTGCCCATCTTCTGCTTAGCATCCGTCTTCGAGGGAACAGTGATAAATCCAGCTTGTGAGGTGGCTATGAAATCCTGGATCGTTGCATTGACAATTTCCGCGCTCGGGGCTGCCGGGATCGCGTCGGGCGCCCGTGCGGCGGACGTGCCGGTGACGATCGGCATCAGCGGATGGACCGGCTTCGGACCGCTGACGCTCGCCAAGGAGAAGGGCTTCTTCAAGAAGCACGGCCTCGACGTGACGCTGAAGAAGGTACCGCAGGCGAGCCGCCCGCTGGCAATCGCAAGCGGCAGCCTGCAGTGCGCCGCGACGACCGTCGAGACCTGGATCGTGTGGAATGCGAGCGGCGTGAAGACGAAGCAGATCTTCCAGCTCGACAAGTCCTACGGCGCCGACGGGATCGTGGCGCGCAACGGCATCAAGACGGTTGCCGACCTGAAGGGCAAGACCGTCGCCGCCTCTGCGCCGGGCACGTCGCCCTTCTTCCTGCTCGCCTGGGTGCTCGACAAGAACGGCATGACGACCAAGGACGTGCATGTGGTCAACCTGGAGCCGGACGCCGCCGCGCAGGCGTTCCTCGCGGGACAGAACGACGCCGCCGTCACCTACGAGCCCTATCTTTCCTCGGTTCGCGACAAGCCCGACCAGGGCCACATCCTGACGACCACGCTCGACTATCCGATGGTGCTCGACACGGTCGGCTGCACGCCCGAGTTCCTCAAGGCGCATCCCGACGCGGCGAAGGGCCTCGCCGACGGCTATTTCGACGCGCTCGACCTGATCGCGAAGGATCCGCAGGAGGCCTACAAGATCATGGGAGCGGACGTGAAGCAGTCGGCCAAGGAATTCGAGGATTCGGCCAAGTACCTGCGCTGGGCCGGACGCGACGAAAACAAGGAGTTCTTCACCAAGCGCTTCCAGGATTTCTCCGAAACCGCGGGCAAACTCCTCAAGAAGATGGGCCTGATCGACAAGGAGCCGGACGTCTCGACGCTGGCCGATTCCTCCGCCGTCGCCCAGTAGCCGCATCGGCGGGCGGCCACCCGTGCCGCCCGCGCCTTTAGAGCCTGTCCGCGCTTCACGGAATTGCGGACACGCTCTATCTCCTTGTTTTTACGTGCTTCCGGACGGAAAACCGGTTTCCACTTTCCCTGGAAGCGGGATAGAGACGGACAGATTCATGGCGCGCCCGCTTCAACCGACCCCGCCTGCCCTGCGCATCGCGCTCGGCATCGGCTTCTTCTGCATCTTCGTCGCCTTCTGGATGTGGATCACCCTCGGCGGCTACGTCTCGCACATCTTCCTCGCCGACCCGATCAGCATGCTCCGCGACGGCTGGCGGCTGATCGTCGAGGACAATTTCATGCTCGACATCGCCATCACCATCTGGCGGGTGGTGGGCGGTTTCACGCTGGCGGCGATCGTCGCGGTGCCGCTCGGCATACTGATGGGAGCGTGGAAGCCGCTCGAAGCGCTGTTCGAGCCGTTCGTCTCGTTCTGCCGCTACCTGCCGGCGTCGGCGTTCATACCGCTGCTCATCCTGTGGGCGGGCGTCGGGGAAGTGGAGAAGCTCCTGGTCATCTTCCTCGGCTCGGTCTTCCAGCTGACGCTGATGATCGCCGTCTCCGTCGGCGGCACCCGGCGCGACCTGGTGGAGGCGGCCTATACGCTCGGCTCGACGAGCCGGGGCATCGTGCGGCGGGTCATCGTGCCCGCCAACGCGCCGGCCATCGCCGAAACGCTCCGCCTGGTGCTCGGCTGGGCCTGGACCTACGTGATCGTCGCCGAGCTGATCGGGTCGTCGTCGGGCATCGGCTACATGATCATCAACAGCCAGTCGCGGCTCGCCACCGGCCAGATCATCTTCGGCATCATCGTCATCGGCCTCATCGGGCTGATCTCCGATACCTCCTTCAAGGCGGTCAACCGCTGGCTGTTTCCGTGGAGCCTCGCGTGACGAAACTGTCGATCGAAGGCGTCGGGCGGGTGTTCGCGTCCACCGGAAGAGGCAACCCCGTGCGCGCGCTGACGCCCGTCGACCTCTCGGTGGAGGAGAACGACTTCATCACCATCCTCGGCCCCTCCGGATGCGGGAAGTCGACGCTCCTCAGGATCGTCGCCGGCCTCGACAGCCCGAGCGAGGGCCGCGTGCAGCTCGACGGCAGGCCGGTGACGGCTCCCGGGCCGGACAGGGGCATGGTCTTCCAGTCCTACACGCTCTTTCCGTGGCTGACGGTTGCCGAGAACATCGCCTTCGGCCTGCGCGAGAAGGGCGTGCCCGAGCGGGAACGACGCGAGACGGTCGCCTCGTTCGTCGAGCTCGTCGGGCTGAGGGGCTTCGAGACCCACTGGCCGAAGCAACTGTCCGGCGGCATGCAGCAGCGCACGGCGATCGCCCGCGCGCTCGCCAACGACCCGGAGATCCTGCTGCTCGACGAACCCTTCGGCGCGCTGGACAACCAGACGCGCGGCCTCATGCAGGAGTTGCTCCTGTCGATCTGGGAGCGCAAGCGCAAGACGGTCCTCTTCGTCACGCACGACATCGACGAGGCGATCTTCATGGCTTCGCGCGTCGTCGTCATGAGCGCGCGTCCGGGCCGCATCAAGTCCGACACCCCGGTCGACCTGCCGCATCCGCGCGACTACCGCATCAAGACGAGCCCGGAATTCTCCGAACTGAAGATCCGCCTGACCGAGGACATCCGCTCCGAAGTGCTGCGGGCGACGGAAACCGCCGGGGAGGCCTGAGTGCCGGGCCGAACATTCAGTCCCGTCGGGCCGGCGCGTCGCCGTTTGCCTGATCGATGACGGATACGAGCTGCTTCGCCAGCATCGCGCGAATCATCCTTTCCATCTCGCCGACGTCTTCTCCCCCGCCGCGTGCAGCGAGGTCCGCTCCTTCCAGAGCAAGGATATAGTGGCTGTTGTCCGCCTCGATCTGCTGGGGAATCGTCGGGGTCCCGGGAAGGATGTATCCAAGCTTGATGCATAGAAGCGCGTAGGAAAGCGCTCTGGACGTGCGCCCGTTGCCGTCGGTGAACGGGTGGATCCAGTTCAGACGCCACATCGCGTAGGCGGAAAGATAGAATGCGGTTCGCTCGTGCCAGTTGTCGTTGATGTAGTCGCAAAATTCGGTCAGGTGCATCGGCACCAGATGCGGCGGGGGCGGCGTGTGTGCGCTTTCGTGGATGCCGACTGAATTCCTGCGAATTTCGCCCGGCTCCGCCTCGATGCCGGCCACGGCTTCTTTTTGGAGGTCCAAAATCAAAGGAACCCGAAGGGCGAACGGCCTTTCGGGTTCCAGATAGTACCGGATGACATTGAGCGTCAGGTCGTATTGACGAAAGCCGTTTTCGATCTCGCGTTGGGTGTCGTGATCGACGGCCATCCCTTTACCCGCCGTCAGGACGCTTCGCGCGGCACACGCCGCGAGATTTCCTCCACGAGTTCGCGGGTCACGCTTCCGTTCTCAATCTTGGTGTTGCCGTAGACGAAGCTGTTGCGCTGCTCGTTGCGCTGCTCGTCGGTCATGTGAACGCCTTTTGCAAGCTCGACGAGTCTGGACAGGCTGCGGTCCTGCATGAGGTGCCTCCGAAGTTATTCGAGTCCGGAAGTTAGGCTTCCGAAAGACGGTTGCCAATCCACCAGATGTTACCGCAAGCGGATTTTTCGGGTCGATCGAGAAACCGAGCTCCGATGAGCCCCGGCTGCGCGGAAATCCGTTTTTCCTAAAAGCGCTCCAGCCCCGCGCCTCACTTGCCGCCGCCGTTCACCGCGCTTTGGTACCAGGCGACGATGAGGGCGCGTTCCTCCGGCGTGATGTGCGTGACGTTGGCCGGCGGCATGAAGCTGGAGCGGCCGGCGGCGATGTAGATCGGCTCGGCGTGGGCGGCGATCTCGGCGTCGGTCTCCAGGAGCACGCCGCGGGGCGCGCGCCGGATGCCGTCCCAGACGGGCTCCTCGGCGTGGCACATGGAGCAGCGCGTCTTGATCGTCTCGGACACCTTCTTGAAATGCGGATCGCCGGCGAACTCCCGGAAGGCGGGGGCGGCGGCCTTCTCCCCGGCGCCGCCGGAGAAGATCTGGGGCGCGGTCGACAGCCAGGCGATGACGATGAAGATGATCACCGTGGCGAGCCAGGTCCAGGTCGGCTTGCCCTTGCGGGCGTGGCGGGAGTTGAACCAGTGGCGGATCGTGACGCCCATCAGGAAGACGAGCGAGGCGATGATCCAGTTGTACCGGGTGGCGAAGGCCAGCGGCTCGTGGTTCGACAGCATCAGGAAGATGACGGGCAGCGTCAGGTAGTTGTTGTGCAGAGAACGCTGCTTGGCCTGGGCGCCGAGCTTGGGATCGGGCGTGCGGCCGGCCTTGAGGTCGGCGACGACGATCTTCTGGTTCGGGATGATGATGCGGAAGACGTTCGCCGTCATGATCGTCGCGGTGAAGGCGCCGAGATGCAGGAAGGCGGCGCGACCGGTGAAGAGCTCGGTGTAGCCCCAGGCCATGGCGACCAGCATGACGTAGAGGAGCAGCATCAGCCCGGTGGTGTGGCGGCCGACCGGCGACTTGCACAGGAGGTCGTAGACCAGCCAGCCGATGCCGATCGAGGCGAGCGAGATGAGGATCGCCACCGGAGCCGAGACGTCGAGCACGCTGCGGTCGATCAGGAATAGGTTCGCGTGGCCGTAGTAGACGAGGCACAGGAGGGCGAAGCCGGAGAGCCAGGTGGCGTAGGATTCCCACTTGAACCAAGTCAGGTGCTCCGGCATCGCGTCCGGGGCGACCAGGTATTTCTGGATATGGTAGAAGCCGCCGCCATGGACCTGCCATTCCTCGCCGTGGACGCCGTGCGGCATGCCCGGCCGGGCCACCAGCCCGAGGTCCAGCGCGATGAAATAGAAGGACGAGCCGATCCACGCGATCGCCGTGATCACGTGCAGCCAGCGCACCGCGAAGGCCAGCCACTCCCAGGCAATGGCGAATTCGTACATCGGGGGCCTCCGCTCTAGCTGCCCTTGTAGGTGGAATAGCCGTAGCCCGACACGAGCAGCGGCACGTGGACGTGCTCGGACGGATCGGAAATTCCGAAGCGCACCGGAACGACGTCGAGGAAGGCGGGGTCACCGCCGGCGGCGCCGTAATAGGCGCCGACGGCGAAGACCAGTTCGTAGATGCCGGCCGCCATCTCGCCCTTGGCGATCAGCGGGGCGTCCGTGCGGCCGTCGCCGTTGGTGACGGCCTCGGCGATCTTCCGGCGCCCGGCGCCGTCCACGCGGTAGAGCTCGATCGCGATGCCGCTCGCCGGCACGCCGCGTGCGGTGTCCAGCACGTGGGTCGTCAGATAGCCGTCCGTCTCGCTCATTGCCTTCTCCTCTTGCCGCGTCCCAGCATTCTCTCCTAGGAGGGCCGACGGCGTAAGGCCAGCGGATCGGAAGCTTCTTCAAGATAAAATTGAAAGTCACGGGCATCGATCCGCGATATCGTGAGGATATGGAAGTCCTGGACAGGAGCAGGCGCATGAACGTCAGTCCGGCGGACGTAGAAGGCGAACGGCCATCCGAGATGCCGCGGGAGCGCTTCGTCGAGCGCTTCGGTTCCGTCTTCGAGCATTCCCCGTGGATCGCCGAGGCGGTCTTCGACGGCGGCATCGGCGCCGCCGAGGACACCGCAGGGGGGCTGCACCGCGCCATGTGCGCCGTCTTCCGCGTGGCGGGAGCGGAGCGCCGGCTGGCGGTCCTCAAGGCCCACCCGGACCTTGCCGGCAAGCTTGCCGTCGCCCGGCGGCTCACCGCCCAGTCGACCGCGGAGCAGGCCTCCGCCGGACTCGACGCGCTGACCGACGCGGAGCGCGCGCGCTTCACGGAGCTGAACGAAGCCTATCTCGCGAAATTCGGCTTCCCCTTCATCATCGCCGTCAGGGGGCTCGACAAGGCGCGGATCCTTTCCGCCTTCGAGGAACGGCTGGCGAATTCGCGCGAGGCGGAGCTGTCCGCCGCCGCGGCCGAGGTGGAGACGATCGCTCGGCTGCGGCTGGAGCAGATGCTGCCCGGCGAGGAAAGCGCGGCGCGCCCCCGCCGCAGCTATTTTGCGCCGCACGGCGGCCATCCGCCACAGACCGACATCATGACCGACCGGGCGGTGTTCACCGAGGCCTATGCCGTCATCCCGAAGGGCGTCATGCGCGACATCGTGACGAGCGCCCTGCCCTTCTGGGAGAAGACGCGCGCCTGGATCATCGCGCGGCCCCTCTCCGGTTTCGCCGAAACGTTCTCGCAGTACATCATGGAGGTGCGGCCCGGCGGCGGCAGCGATCGGCCGGAGCCGGACGGCCGCGCGGAGGGCGTGCTCTTCGTCGTCGAGGGCGAACTGACGCTGACGCTCGGCGGCGCGACGCACGTCATGGAACCGGGCGGCTACGCCTTCGTCCCGCCGGCGGCCGAGTGGTCCGTGCGCAACGCCGGACCGGAGGCCGTGCGTTTCCACTGGATCCGCAAGGCCTACGAGGCGGTCGACGGCATCGAGGCGCCGGAGGCCGTCGTCGTCAACGAGGCGGACGTCGCGCCGACGCCGATGCCGGGCACCGACGGGCGCTGGGCGACCACGCGCTTCGTCGATCCGGACGACATGCGCCACGACATGCACGTGACCATCGTCACCTTCCAGCCGGGCGGCTCGATCCCGTTCGCCGAGACGCACGTCATGGAGCACGGGCTCTACGTGCTGGAGGGCAAGGGCGTCTACCGGCTCAACAACGACTGGGTCGAGGTGGAGGCGGGCGACTTCATGTGGCTGCGCGCCTTCTGTCCGCAGGCCTGCTACGCCGGGGGGCCGGGTCCCTTCCGCTACCTGCTCTACAAGGACGTCAACCGCCACATGAAACTCATGCCCGGCTCGCGGGCCGGATAACGGTCCCCTCCGCGCCGGGCGGATCATCGACGAACCGGCCGCCGGGGAGGAGCCCGGTGCCGGAAACGGGGGCCGCGATGCAAATGCCGTCGGCGCGTCGACTTCAAGGACAACCGGCTGAACCTCTACATCGTCGCAGTCTCCGTCGGCTTCGGCCTGATCCCGATGGTCGCCCCGGACTTCAAGATGTGGATGCCGCATGCGTTCTACCCGCTGATCGACTCGGGCATATTGCTCGCCTCGATGTCGGCGGCGCTCCTCAACCTCTTCTTCAACGGCGCGCGGGAGAACGCCCACGAGGTCCGCGACGCGGCGCTGGCGGCGGAGGCCGGGCACTGAGGGGGCTGACATGACCCGCATGTTCCGCAGCATGCGACGACACGCATGCAGGGCGTCCGGGGAATTGCCGAAATCGCTCTGATGCTTCCTGCGGATCTCGACGACGCCGGGAAACGGAGGAAGCATCGGCCGGGACCAAATTCCGCGACGGCCGGGTAAAGAACCCGGCCCCTTCGCTCCGTTGTTTTTCAGTGCGGTCGACGTATTCCTCCCACCGGCCGATCGCCGGATTATTGAATTCTATTATCAATAATCAATTATATTGATTTCTTAATCGAAAAAGTTTCGATTAAGAAATAGTATCATTATATTTATGGGACTATAATATATTGTCCAGCTTGAAAATCGCCTTGATATTCACGGCAATCGTTATCTGTTTATGGGTTCTGTCGTGGCCGGTGGTATTCATGCTGCCATTTTTCGGATTTGGCAGCAACGCTATCAACCTGGCTGTGCAAATCCATGAGATGAGCGCCGGTTTTGCCGGCATCCCACTCGCCTTTGTCTACAAGAGACACGACAACGGGCCGGTTCCGCTTTCAGTCGTAATCAAGTCCTTCTGTATTGCGATGCCGATAATTGTCGTATTGTACATACCAGAATTGAAATTTTTCATTCTTTTTTTGACAACTGGTTTGTACAAGGCCGGAATCGTTCCGTATATTCCAGAATTCAAGTTTTTTTACGTAAGTAAGAAGCTTATATTCGATCCCGCCTTCAACTCGTTTCTCGGATTCTTTTTGTTCAAATTAATCGGCATAAACTTGCTGAAGAACGAAAAAGCCCGCAAAAGGAAGGAGGAGGCCAGGGCAAGGCACAAAGATTTCCAGGCCCGTGTCAGGGATCGTGTCCGGAACCGGGAATGACGATGTGTGACCGGCGCTCTCTCAGGCGTGCCTCGCGGAAGGCCTGCAGGCGCGACGCGCGTGGCCCTTGGCCTTGCAAGTAGTAGGGCGGCCTCGCCGGACGGTGCCGCGTCCCGAAGTGGGCCTCGCTTCGAGACGAGCGGCCTCACCCGGCATCCGCAATCACGAACGCCTCCGGGTAGTCCACCTCCTCGAGGTTGTCGCCCGGGCCCTCGCGGTCGGCGACGAGGAAGTCGCTGGCGGCGGCGACGGCGACCAGGGGGTGGTGCCAGACGTTGCGGGCGTATTGCACGCCCTGCCGGCCGGTGGCGCGGAAGACGCGCGGGGGGGCGGGACGGCCGTCGTCGTCCTCGGCGACGACCACGAGCCATGGCCGCCCGGCAAGCGGGTAGAAGGCCTGACTGCCGAGGGGATGGCGCTCCATCATCGCCACCCGGTACGGAAAGCTGCGCGGCTGGCCGCGGAAGAGGCTGAGGATGGTGCGGCCGCCCTGCGCCTCGACGTCCGTCGTGGCGAGCGCGTGGAAGCGCTCGGTGGTGCCGGCGTTGATCAGCCGGCGCTCGGCGCCCTCGATCTCGATGACGGTGCCGAAGGGGCGGAAGGCCTCCTTCGTCAGCGGTTCGACGGCAAGCGTCCTTCCCGTATCGCTCATGCCCGCGCTCCCGGCGCGTGATGGGCGCGCCAGTGCTCGGCGATATCGAGGCGCGTGGCGATCCAGACGCGGTCGTGGCCGGCGACGTAGTCGAGGAAGCGGGCGAGAGCGGCGGCCCGGCCCGGCCGCCCGGCGAGGCGGCAGTGGAGCCCGACCGACAGCATCTTCGGCGAGCCTTCCCTGCCCTCGGAATAGAGCGTATCGAAGCTGTCCTTCAGATAGGCGAGGAACTGGTCGCCGGAGTTGAAGCCCTGGGGCGTGGCGAAGCGCATGTCGTTGGCGTCGAGCGTATAGGGCACGATCAGGTGCGGCCCCTTCGGCCCCTCGATCCAGTAGGGAAGCTCGTCGGCGTAGGAATCGGCGGAATAGGCGAACCCGCCCTCCTCCATGACGAGCCGCAGCGTGTTTTCCGACGGCTTGCCCTGGTAGATGCCGAGCGGGCGCGTGCCGGTGACCTCGGTGTGGATCCGGACGCATTCGGCGATGTGGCGGCGCTCCTCCTCGATCGGAAAGTCCTTGTATTCCAGCCACCGGAGGCCGTGGCTGGCGATTTCCCAGCCGGCCTCCTTCATGGCGGCGACGGCCTCGGGGTTGCGCGCCAGAGCGAGCGCGACGCCGTAGACCGTCACCGGCATTTGCCTGGCCGTGAACAGCCGCCAGAGCCGCCAGAAGCCGGCGCGGGCCCCGTATTCGTAGATGGATTCCATGTTGAGGTTGCGCTGGCCCGGCCAGGGCTCGGCCCCGACGATCTCGGAGAGCAGCGATTCCGACGCCGGGTCGCCGTCGAGGATCGAGCTCTCGCCGCCTTCCTCGTAGTTGACGACGAACTGCACGGCGATCCGGGCGTCGCCCGGCCATCTGGGATCGGGCGGGGTCCGGCCGTAGCCGACGAGATCGCGGGTGGTCTCGATGCGTGTCATGTGGTTTCCGTCTGTCCTGTCGTTTTACCTTTGCCCGGGCAGGGCCGGCTGCCGGTGCCCATGGTCGGACTTGTGCCGGCCGTCCGCAAGCCCCGCGGCCGGCCGGTTGCGGGGCTTGCGGGGACCGGGCGCAAAAACGGAGGCTGCGCGCGGGCGCAGCCTCCCTCCCCTCCCTGGCACCTCCCTGGCGTCGCGTCGCCGGCGCTGCCGCTCAAAGCTCGATTTCGCGGGCAAGCCCCTCCTTCGAGGCGAGATCGCATGCGGCGGACGCCACCGCAAGGTCCTGCAGGCCGACACCGGTGCCGTCGAAGAGCGTGACCTGGCGATCGTCGGTGCGGCCGGGCCGGTCGCCGCAGACGACGGCGCCGATGGGCGTGATGTCCGCTTCTCCGATCAGGCCGGCCGCGACCGCGTGCTGGCACTCGCCGATCGAGACCGCCTGGGCGACCTCGTCGGTGAAGACGCGGGCTTCGGCGACGAGCGCCGGATCGAGTTCCTGCTTGCCTTTCGTGTCGGTGCCCATGCAGGCGACGTGGGTTCCGGGGCGCACATGCGCGCGCATCAGGAGCGGCCCGAAGCTCGACGTGATGGTGACGATCACGTCGGCCGCCGCGCCCAGTTCCTCGAGCGTCACGGCCCGGAACGGCAGGCCCTCCTCCTCGGCGACGGACGCGAGCCGGCCGAGCATCTCCGGGTGGGGGTTCCAGCCGACGACCTCCTCGAACGCGCGCTGGCGCAGGGCCGCGCGCATCTGGAAGGTCGACTGATGGCCGGCTCCGACCATGCCGAGCACCTTGGCGTCGCGGCGCGCGAGCCAGCGGATCGAGACCGCCGACGCGGCGGCCGTGCGCACCGCCGTCAGGTGGTTTCCGGCGACCAGCGCCTTCGGGCGGCCGGTGTCCGGATCGAAGAGCACGACCGTCGACTGGTGGTTGGTGAGCCCTCGATCGGCGTTGCCGGGCCAGTAGCCGCCCGACTTCAGGCCGAGCGCGCCGCCCGCCCGGTCGAAGCCGGACTTGAAGCCGTAGAGGGCGTCGGCATGGCCGAGCGCCTCGCGGACCACCGGGAAGTTGCGCGCCTCGCCGCGGGCCATGGCGGCGAAGACCGCCTCGACGGCCGCATAGGCCTCGGCGTCGCCGACGAGCCGGCGGCAGGCATCCTCGCTGACGATCAGCATCGGCCGCCCTCAGTAGGCCATGCCGCGGGCCGTCACCGGCCACAGGCATTCGACCTTGCCGTCGCGGATGCCGACGTACCAGTCGTGGACGTTGCATGTCGGATCGCAATGGCCCGGCACGAGCTTCAGCTTGTCGTTGAGCCGCAACACGTTCTTCGGATCCGAGATGACGCCGTGCTCGTCGGAGCACTTGACGTATTCCACGTCGTCGCGGCCGAAGATCACCGGCAGGCCGGAGTCGACGCTCTGGGCCTTGAGGCCGGCGTCGCAGATCGCCTTGTCGGCCTTCGTCTTCGACATGATCGAGGTCCAGATGAAGAGGCTGTTCTCGAACTCGTGGATGAAGGCGCCCGACTCGTCCTTCACGCGCTGGTAGTCGGCGTCCATGAAGACGTAGGAGCCGCACTGCATCTCGTTGTAGACGCCGGAATTGCCCTCGAAATAGTAGCTGCCCGTGCCGGCGCCGCCGACGATGGGGCAGTCGAGGCCCTCCGCCTTCAGCATCCGCACCGTCTCGGCGACCTGGCCGATCGCGGCGTCGATCTTGGCCTTGCGCTCGGAGAAGTCGTGCACGTGCTGGGCGGCGCCCTGGTAGGCCTGAAGGCCGGAGAAGGCGAGGCCGGGTGCGGCGGCGATCTTCCTGGCGAGGGCGACCACGGGTTCGCCCCATGCGACGCCGCAGCGGCCGGCGCCGCAATCGATCTCGACGAGGCATTCGATCGTCGTGCCGTGGCGCTGCGCGGCGGCGGAGAGATCGTCGACATTGCCGGCGTCGTCGACGCAGACGAGGGTCCGCACCTTGCCCGCCAGCGCCGCCAGGCGGTCGATCTTGAGCGGGTCGACGACCTGGTTGGAGACGAGAACGTCGCCGATGCCGCCGGCTGCGATCGCCTCGGCCTCGGAGACCTTCTGGCAGCAGACGCCGACGGCGCCGCCGAGCTCCATCTGGATGCGGGCGATGTCGGCGGACTTGTGTGTCTTGGCGTGGGCGCGATGGCGCACGCCCATCCGGCGGGCGAAGTCGCCCATGCGCTTCACGTTACGCTCGAAGGCGTCGAGGTCGACGATCAGCGCCGGCGTCTGGACGTCCTCCAGGCGCATGCCGATCGTGGCCGGCACGGTCAGCCCGACGATTTCGGGTCGGTTCCTGCTCATGGCGTTCATGCTTCGATACTCCGGTTGTCAGTTCGCCGCCATCCACGGCAGCTTGTTCAGATCGACGTTGCCGCCCGTCAGGATCACGCCGACGCGCTTTCCGGCAAAGACGGACGGGTTCTTCAGGATCGTCGCCAGCGGCACCGAACTCGACGGCTCGACGACGATCTTCATGCGCTGCCAGGTCAGCCGCATCGCCTCGACGATCTCCTCCTCGCCAGCCGTCAGGATATCCGTGACGTGGCGCGAGACGAAGTGCCAGGTCAGCTCCTTCAGCGGCACCTTGAGGCCGTCGGCGACCGTCTGCGGCGCGTCGTCGGCGATGATGCGGCCGGCCTTGAAGGACCGGCAGGCGTCGTCGGCGGCGAGCGGTTCGGCGGCATAGATCTTCGTCGACGGCGCGATGGAGGACAAGGTCAGGCAGCAGCCGGAGACCATGCCGCCGCCGCCGATGGGCGCCACGACGGCATCGAGCTCGCCGAGGTCCTCGACCATCTCCTTGGAGCAGGTCGCCTGGCCGGCGACGATGCGCGGGTCGTTGTAGGGGTGGACGAACTCGGCGCCCGTGCGCTCCTGCACCTCGGCGAACACCGCCTCGCGGGAGGACGTGCTCGGCTCGCATTCGACGATGGTCCCGCCGTAGCCGCGCACGGCCGCCTTCTTGGCCTCCGGCGCGGTGCGCGGCATGACGACCGTGACCGGGATGCCGCGCCGGCCGGCCGCGTAGCTGAGCGACAGGGCGTGGTTGCCGGACGAGTGGGTGGCGACGCCGCGCGCGGCCGTCGCCTCGTCGAGGCCGAAGACGGCGTTCGAGGCGCCGCGCACCTTGAAGGCGCCGGCCTTCTGGAAGTTCTCGCACTTGAAGAAGAGCTTCGCCCCCGTCAGCCGGTCGAGATAGCTGCTCGTCAGCACCGGCGTGCGGTGGATGTGCGGCCCGATCCGCTCGTGCGCGACGAGGACGTCGCCGTAATCCGGAATGTCCATGGGTCGGTCCTCCTCAGGCGGCGTCGCTGACCGGCAGCGCGTTTTCGGCGCTGCGGCTCGAACGGTAGTATTCCTGCGCGGCGGCGACGCCGGCGCCGAGGCGGATCGGAATGTTGAGGTCGGCCATGACCATCTCGGCCGCGGCGATGCCGGAGAGCGCCATGACGTCGGTCATGCTGCCCAGATGGCCGATGCGGAACACCTTGCCGGCGACCTCGCCGAGGCCGACGCCGAAGGCGACGCCGTACTTGCCGGCGGCGTGATTGACGATGTCGGTTCCGTTCGCGCCGGCGGGGACGACGACGGCGCTGACCGTGTTGGAATAGAGGCTGCGGTCGTGGGCGCAGAGCCTCAGCCCCCATGCGTCGACGGCCTTCCTGACGCCCTCGGCGATGCGGAAGTGGCGGGCGAAGACGTTGCACAGCCCCTCCTCCTCGAGCATCGTGATGGATTCCTTCAGGCCGCGCAGCAGGTTGACCGGCGGCGTGTAGGGAAAGCCGCCCGAGGCGTTGGCCGCCAGCATGTCGCGGAAGTCGAAGAAGGCGCGCGGGCATTCGGCGGCCGCGCAACGGTCGACGGCCTTGCGGCTGAGGCCGAGTATGGCCAGGCCGGGCGGCAGCATGAAGCCCTTCTGGGAGCCGGTGACGGCGATGTCGACGCCCCACTCGTCCATACGGAAATCCATCGAGGCGATGGAGCTGACGCCGTCGACATAGAGCAGTGCCGGGTGCCCCGCCGCGTCGATCGCACGGCGCACCGCGGCGACGTCGCTGCGGACGCCGGTCGCGGTCTCGTTGTGGGTGACGAGGACTGCCTTGATGGCATGGGCCCGGTCCGCTTTCAGGATGCGCTCGAAGGCGTCGGCGGGCGCGCCGGTGCCCCACTCGCGCTCGACCACCTCGACCTCGAGGCGATGGCGGCGGCAGAGGTCGATCCAGCGGTGCGAGAACATGCCGTGGCGGGCGGCCAGAACCCGGTCGCCGGGCGACAGGGTGTTGGTGACGGCCGCTTCCCAGGCGCCGGTGCCGGTGGACGGAAAGACCACGACTTCGCCGTCCTTCGTCTTCAGGATGCGCTTCACTCCCGCGAGCACCGGCGGCAGGATGCCGGCGAATGCCGCGGAACGGTGGTCGATCGACGGGTAGTCGACCGCGCGGCGCAGGCGCTCCGGAATGTTCGTCGGTCCCGGAATGAAGATCGGGTTCTGTGTCGACATGGCGTTCACCCCTTGCGGTCAGATCTCGTCGTGATGGGAAGATACGGCAGCGAGCAACGCGGCGCAATTTTTTTGAAAAACTTTTTCAAAATCGCTTTTCTGCCCATAATATTCTGTTTTTGCTATTTTTTTACGTTTTGCGTCTGCCGCAAAACTTTTCCGAAATGTTGACGCGGCCGGGCGATCCGGATTAGCGTCGCCGCCATGGCTCCCACCACGAAGACCCATGGCGGCCGGGCCCGCGGACGGCCCCGCGCTTTCAACAGCCGGACGGAGGCGAACCTCGTCCAGTCGCTCGACCGCGCCCTCGTCGTCCTCAAGACCGTGGCCGGCGGCGGCGGGCTTTCGCTGACGGAGATCGCCGAGCGCGCCGGGCAGTCGCCGTCGACGGCGTACAGGCTTCTCCTGACGCTGCAGAGCCACGACATCGTCGAGTTCGACGAGCAGGCGCAGCTCTGGCACACGGGCATCGAGGCATTCCGCATCGGAAGCAGCTTCCTCGGCCGCACGCGGCTGGTCGAGCAGGCCCGGCCGGTGATGCAGCGCCTCATGGCGGCGACGGGGGAGACCGCCAACCTGGCGATCATCGACCGGGACGAGGTCGTCTTCGTCGCGCAGGTGGAGACCCACGAGCCGATCCGCGCCTTCTTCCGCCCCGGCACCCGCGGGCCGGTGCACGCTTCCGGCATCGGCAAGGCGCTGCTCGCCTTCCTGCCGGAGGACAAGGCGGAGGCGCTGACCGGCGGGCGGGCGCTCGCCGCCTTCACGCCCGCG
Source organism: uncultured Alphaproteobacteria bacterium (assembly GCA_963838155.1). Classification (GTDB taxonomy): domain Bacteria; phylum Pseudomonadota; class Alphaproteobacteria; order Rhizobiales; family Rhizobiaceae; genus Pararhizobium_B. The sequence goes on along the minus strand of CAWIQE010000035.1, from coordinate 78,958 downwards.
ACCATCGTCGAGCCCGAGGCCCTGCGGGCGGAACTGACCCGCATCCGCCGGCGCGGCTGGTCCGTCGACGACGAGGAGCGCACGCTCGGCATGCGCTGCATCGCCTCGCCGATCTTCGACCAGTTCGGCGACGCCATCGCCGGGGTGTCCCTTTCGGGGCCGACGGTGCGCGTCGGGCCGGAGCGCGACGAGGAATTCGGGCGGCTGGTGAGCACGGCGGCGGCCGACATCACCCGCGCCATCGGCGGGCGCGACGGTTTCGGCAGCGGAAGCGACGGCCCGCGGCGGTAGGCGCAGGCTGCGGCGGGCGGGCTTGGCTCCCGGGCCGGCGGCCGGCGGTTCGCCGTGGCGCGGCAAGAGTTGACAGCTGTCAACCACCGCGCGCAAGTCTACAGGCGCGTCGGGCGGGCGATGGGTGCGGTGCGGGGCGGGCATAAGGGGGCGGCGGCGGACTTTGCCGGGTGGCCGGAGACGTAGGTTTCGACGATCGCCCGGTCGTCGCCGAGGGTCTGGAGGAGGAAGAGCTCCTCGGCAAGGGTTTCGACCGTCTCCATCCTGAGCCGCATGGCCGGGGTGGCGGCGGCGTCGAGGACGACGAGGTCGGCGTCGGTGCCTTCGTCGAGCGTACCGATGCGGCTTTCCAGGGAGAGCGCCCGGGCGTTGCCGAGCGTGGCGCGGTAGAAGCTCGTCAGCGGGTCGAGACGCTGGCCCTGAAGCTGCAGCACCTTGTAGCCCTCGTCGAGGGTTCGCAGCATGGAGAAGCTGGTGCCGCCGCCGACGTCGGTGGCGATGGCGATGCGGACCGGCGTCGGGCGTCCGGCGAGGCCGCCGTGGTCGAACAGGCCGCTTCCGAGGAACAGGTTCGACGTCGGGCAAAAGACGGCGACCGAGCCCGATTCCGCCAGCGCGCCGGCTTCGCGGTCGGAAAGGTGGATGCAATGGCCGAACAGGCTCTTCGGCCCGAGCAGCCCGTAGCGGGCATAGACGTCGGTATAGTCGAGCGCCTCCGGATAGAGCTCGCAGGTGAAGGCGATCTCGGCCTGGTTCTCCGACAGGTGCGACTGGACGTGCAGGTCCGGATGCTCCCGGACGAGCGTGCCCGCCGCCTCCATCTCGGCCGGCGAGGAGGTGATGGCGAAGCGCGGCGTCACGGCGACATGGTTGCGGCCCCGGCCGTGCCAGTCGGCGATCAGGGCCTTCGTGTCGTCATAGGCGGCTTCGGGCGTGTCGCGCAGCGCCTCGGGCGCGTTGCGGTCCATCATCACCTTGCCGCCGATCATGCACATGCCGCGCTTCAGGCTCTCGGCGAAGAAGGCGTCGGCGGAGGCGCGGTGAACGGAGCAATAGGCGGCCGCCGTCGTCGTGCCGTGGCGGACCAGCTCGTCGAAGAAGCACCCGGCGATGCGGGCGGCGTGGGCGGGGTCGCCGAAGCGCTGCTCCTCGACGAAGGTGTAGGTGTTCAGCCATTCGAGCAGGCTGGCGGCATAGGAGGCGATGACCTGCATCTGCGGGAAATGGATGTGGGGGTCGATGAAGCCCGGCAGGATCAGGTGCGGCCGATGATCGACCTCGAGGACGCCGGCGGGAGCGGCCGCCTTCACCTCCGCGTAGCGTCCCGCCTTGACGATCCTGCCGTCCTCCAGAAGCAGGCCGCCGTCGCTCTCGTAGCGGACGCTCGCCTCGTCGTCGATGCCCGCGGGACACTCCACGAACGAGAGAAGCCGGCCGCGCAGAAGGGTGGTCGCCATCTGGGATTCGCCGCCTCCATTGCGGGTCATGCCGTCGTACATCGCAGTCCTCCCGGAGTTTCCGAAGGTCTGCCAGAGATCGGCTCCGGGAAAAAGGTAGCGGGTGAATGGATCACTTTCAAAGAAATATGGATAATGATATCCGATTTGCCATGTCGTATTTGAACAACATCCGCGTCTTCGTGCGCGTGGTCGAGCTCGGCAACCTTTCGGCGGCAGGCCGCGACCAGCGCATTTCCCCGGCGGTGGCGAGCAACCGCATCAAGGAGCTGGAGGCGCATTTCGGTGTGCGGCTCTTCAACCGGACGACGCGCAAGCTGACGCCGACGGAGCACGGCCGCATTCTCTACGGGAACGCCCTGAAGATACTCGAGGCGGTCGACGAGGCGGAGGCCGCCGTCGCCTTCGTCTCGAAGAAGCCGAAGGGCGTGATCCGGGTGACGGCGCCGCTCGGCGTCGGACGCCGGCTGATCGCCTCCGGCATCCCGGAGTTCCGCGACCGGTATCCGGACATCGAGGTGCGGCTTCGGCTCTCGGACCACAATGTCGACATGATGAGCGAGGCGATCGACATTGCCTTCCGCCTCGGCGTGCTTGCCGATTCCAACATGCGCATGCGCGGCATCGCGGAGTGCGAGCGGGTGCTGGCCGCCTCGCCCGCCTATCTCGCCCGGCACGGGGAGCCGGTGACGCCGGACGCGCTCGTCGCCGACGACCACGCCTGCCTGCTTTTGCGCTTTCCGGGCTCGGCGGAGTATTTCTGGACCCTGCAGACGGCAAACGGCCCGCGCAAGTTCGATGTCGTGGGGCCGTTCGATTCCGACGACGGGGACGTGCTGACGGAGTGGGCGCTCGCCGGCCGCGGCATCGTCAACAAGCCGCGCTTCGAGATCGAGCCGCATCTCAGGTCCGGCGCCCTCGTGCCGATCCTCGAGGCCACGCCGCCGGTGCCGGCGCAGTTCGCCGCGATCTTCCCGCACAAGAATTTCCAGGACCCGAAGCTCCGGCTCTTCATCGACTTCATGGTGGACCGCTGCCAGCGGATGATCGGCGACATCCTGCGCGACGGGGTGCCGCGGGACGTTCCGGCGGGCGAACCGACGACGCGCGCCGCTCCATGAGCGGCGGGTTCGAGGCCCCCGACGATTTTGGGGGAGGATGAAATCGGAGAAGCGTTCGGCGGCGACCGCTGAACACGCCCGCCCGCTACCGCCCGAGGACCGCGCGCAGGACCTCCGCGGCGACGAGGGCGGCGATGACGGCGGGGCGCTTGTCGATGAGGTCGGAGCCGCCGATGGGCATGACGAGCCGCCGGGCGTCGGCGGGGTCGCCGCCGGCCTCGCGGGCGTACCAGCGCTCGAAGGTCGCGCGCTTGGTCTTCGAGCCGATCATCCCGACATAGGTCGCGTCGGCGCGGGCGAGAGCGGCGCGGGCGATCAGGAAATCCAGGGCGTGGTCGTGGGTGAGGATCAGGAAGGCGGAGCCGCCGGGGGCCGCCTCCACGACGCTTTCCGGCACCGCCGTCAGCCGGGTCTCGGTTTCCGCGGGAAGGCCGGCGAGCGCTTCGGCCCTCGTCTCGACGAGGACCGGGCGCACGGGCAGCGGCAGGAGGGCGGCGGCGAGCGCGTGGCCGACATGGCCGGCGCCGAAGACGAAGACGTGCGGCTCGGCGCCATCGCGCACGGCGGCCGTCTCCGCCAGTCCGACGACCGAGGCGTCGTCCATCGGCTCGAAGCCGAGGGCGACGCGGCCGCCGCAGCACTGGCCGATCTCCGGCCCGAGCGGGATGTCCATCGCCGTCTCGACCGCTTCGCCGGAGATCATCTCGCGGGCGCGGTCGATCGCCATGAACTCGAGCCGGCCGCCGCCGATGGTGCCGAAGATCGCGTCGGGCGCGACGAGCATCCAGGCGCCGGCCTCGCGCGGGGTCGAGCCCTTCGCCTCGCGCACCTCGACCCTGACCAGCGGCCGGTTGTCGGCGGCGAAGCGCTTCAGCCTCGCGGCGGTGCCGCTCATGACCGCTTCTTTTTCAGCCGCTCGACGGCCATGAGGATGCGCTCGGGCGTCGCCGGCGCGTCGAGCCGGGGGCATTCGCGGTAGCCGGCGAGCGAGGCGACGGCCATGGACAGCGCCTCGAAGACCGACATCGCCAGCATGAAGGGCGGCTCGCCGACGGCCTTCGAGCGGCGGACCGTCGCCTCGCGGTTCGTCGACCAGTCCGCGAGCGCCACGTTGAAGACCTTAGGCCGGTCGGAGGCGAGCGGGATCTTGTAGGTCGAGGGCGCGTGGGTCCTCAGGCGGCCCTTGTCGTCCCACCACAGCTCCTCGGTGGTGAGCCACCCCATTCCCTGCACGAAGCCGCCCTCGATCTGGCCGCGGTCGATCGCCGGGTTGAGCGACCGGCCGACGTCGTGGAGGATGTCGGTGCGCTCGACCATGTATTCGCCGGTGAGCGTGTCGACGGCGACCTCGGAACAGGCCGCGCCGTAGGCGAAGTAGTAGAAGGGCCGGCCCTTGCCCGCTTCGCGGTCCCAGTGGATCTTCGGCGTCTTGTAGAAGCCGGCGGCCGACAGCTGCACGCGCGCCTGGTAGGCGGCCTCGATCAGCTCCGGGAACGGGATCAGGTGGTTGCCGACGCGCACGTGGTTCGGGACGAAGGAGACGTGCTGGGCCGGCACGCCCCACCGCTCGGCCGCGAAGGCCACGAGGCGCTCCTTGATCTGGGTGGCGGCGTTGGCGGCGGCCATGCCGTTCAGGTCGGAGCCGGACGATGCCGCCGTCGCCGAGGTGTTCGGCACCTTGCCGGTCGTCGTGGCCGTGACGCGGACATGGTCGAGGTCCACCTGGAACTCGTCGGCGAGCACCTGGGCGACCTTGGTGTAGAGCCCCTGCCCCATCTCGGTGCCGCCGTGGTTCAGGTGGATGGAACCGTCGCGGTAGACGTGGACGAGGGCGCCGGCCTGGTTGTACCAGGTGGCGGTGAAGGAGATGCCGAACTTCACCGGGGTCAGCGCGATGCCGCGCTTGAGGACGCGGCTCCGCGCGTTGTCCGCGACGATCCGCTCGCGCCGCGCCCGGTAGTCGCTGGATGCCTCGAGCTCGGCGACGATGCGGGCGACGATGTTGTCCTCGACCGTCTGGTGGTAGGGCGTGACGTCGCGGCCCGAGCCCTCCTCTCCGTAGAAGTTGATCTTGCGGATCTCCAGCGGGTCCTTGCCGAGCGCGTAGGCGATCTCCTCGATCATGCGTTCGCCGCCGACCATGCCCTGGGGGCCGCCGAAGCCGCGGAAGGCGGTGTTGGAGACGGTGTTGGTCTTCATCGGCTTCGAGACGAGGCGGACGTCGGGGAAATAATAGCAATTGTCCGCGTGGAAGAGCGCCCGGTCGGTCACCGGACCGGAGAGGTCGGCGGAAAAGCCGCAGCGGGCGGCATAGGTCGCGTCGACGGCGAGGATGCGGCCCTCGTCGTCGAAGCCGACGTCGTAGGCGCAGTGGAAGTCATGGCGCTTGCCGGTCGCGATCATGTCGTCGTCGCGGTCGGGGCGGATCTTCACCGCGCGGCCGAGCTTCTTGGCGGCGATGGCGGCGATGGCGGCGAACTGGTTGCCCTGGGTCTCCTTGCCGCCGAAGCCGCCGCCCATGCGGCGCACCTGCACCGTCACGGCATTGGAGGCGACGCCCAGCGCGTGGGAGACCATGTGCTGGACCTCGCTCGGATGCTGCGTCGAGGACCAGACGGTGACCTCCTCGTCCTCGCCGGGGATCGCCATGGCGATCTGGCCCTCGAGATAGAAGTGGTCCTGGCCGCCGATGCGCATGTCGCCCCTTATGCGCCGCGGTGCCGTTTCGAGCGCCATTGCCGCGTCGCCGCGCTGCAGGGTGAGCGGGTCGGTGACCATCGGGTAGCCGGCTTCGACCGCCGCGACGACGTCGGTGAAGGCCGGGCGGGGCCTGTAGTCCACCTTTCCGAGACCGCAGGCGCGCCGGGCGGCATCGCGGGTCGTCGCGATGACCGCGAAGACGGGCTGGCCGTGGAACTCGACCCGTCCCTCGGCGAGCACCGGCTCGTCGTGCCGGCCGGTGGGCGAGATGTCGTTGACGCCGGGCACGTCGGCGGCCGTCAGTACCGCGACGACGCCGGGAGCGGCGCGGACCGCGTCCAGGTCCATCGAGAGGATGTCGGCATGGGCCTCGGTGGACAGGCCGAGGCAGCCGTGGAGCGTTCCGGCGGGCTCGGGCATGTCGTCGATGTACTCGGCCAGGCCGGTGACGTGCTTGTGGGCGGAGTCGTGCCGGCGGGCGGCGTGCGCTCCGCCGTCGATCGCCGTCTTCGGTCCGGCCGTCTCGTTGCGCTTGTCCATGTCTCAGGCCTCCGCCGTTTCGTAGCGCGCGATCTGCGCCGTCTCGCCGCCCGCCTCCAGGACGAAGCGGGAAAGGAGGTTCTTCGCCGCCAGCATCCGGTACGCGGCGGTGGCGCGCCAGTCGTCGAGCGGCCTGTAGTCGCTTTCGAAGGCGTCGCGCGCGGCCTCCGCCGTTTCGGGGGTCAGCGGCTTGCCGAGAAGGGCCGCCTCCACCGCGCGCGCCCGCTTCGGCGTCGCCGCCATGCCGCCGAAGGCGATGCGGGCCGCCGTCACGGTGCCGGCCGCGTCGCGCGAGACGCGGAAGGCGCCGCAGAGCGCTGATATGTCCTCGTCGCGGCGCTTGGACACCTTGTAGACGGCGAATGCGTCGCCTTCGGGAAGCGACGGGACGAAGACGCTCTCGACGAATTCGCCCGGCCGGCGGTCCTGCTTGCCGTAGTCCAGGAAGAAGTCTTCGAGCGGCATGGTGCGGCGGTCGCCGCCCTTTCTCAGCGTCAGCTCGGCGCCGAGGGCGATCAGCGGCGGCGGGGTGTCGCCGATCGGCGACCCGTTGGCGACGTTGCCGCCGACGGTGCCCATGTTGCGCACCTGGTCGCCGCCGATGCGGTCCCAGAAGGCGGCCATCGCCGGGAAGCGGCGCGCGAGAACCGGGAAGGCCTCGGTGTAGGTCACGCAGGCATGGAGGCGGACGCCCCGCTCGGTTTCCTCGATGCGATGGAGATCCTCGATGTGGCGGATGAAGACCGCCGGCTGGATGTCGCGCATTCCCTTGGTGACCCACAGGCCGACGTCGGTGGCGCCGGCGACGACGGTGGCGCCGGGCGTCTCCTCGAGCACCGCGGCGAGGTCGTCGACGTCGGCCGGGACGACGAGGCGTCCGCCGGCGGTCTCGATCTCCACCCGGGCGCCGTCGGACAGGCGCCGGAGTTCGGACGCCACGCGCTCGCGCATCGCCGTCAGCCGATCGCTGGCGGCGTCCGGCCGCACGCGCCCCATCGCCTCGGCGGCCCGCACGATCGGCTGGTAGCCGGTGCAGCGGCAGAGATTGCCCTGGAGGGCCTTTTCGACCTGGCGGTCCGTCGGCTTGTCGCCGGCCAGCCAGAGGGCGTAGAGCGACATGACGAAGCCCGGCGTGCAGAAGCCGCACTGGGAGCCGTGCTCGTCGACCAGCGCCTGCTGCACCGGGTGCAGCCTGCCGGCGGAGGCCAGGTGCTCCACGGTCACGACATGGCTCGCGTCCAGCGATCCGACGAAGCGGATGCAGGCGTTGACGGTCTCGTAGGCGGGCTCGCCGCCGACCAGCCGTCCGACGAGCACGGTGCAGGCGCCGCAATCGCCTTCGGCGCAACCCTCCTTGGTCCCCGTCAGGCGGCGGTCGAGCCTCAGATAATCGAGGAGCGTAATGCCCGGCTCGACGGCATCGAGTTCCACCAATTCGTCGTTCAGGAGGAAACGGATCGCGCGGCGGATCGCCGGCTGTCTGTCTGATGGCATGGGTCTCAACTCCCGCGGTTCCAGGCGTCAGTCTGCGCCGCATCCGGTACGAACCGCAAGGAAATCGCTCTGCCTCCCTCCGGATCGTGGCCGGCGCTTTCGGCGCGGCGCAGCGTCCAACCGACGATTATCTCGACTTTGAGGTTACACAGAAGCCTCCCCTGCCCGAAAGGACTTTCAAGATTCCGCGGGGGAATCGGCAGCGGGCCGGGCGGGCGGCCACCCCTCCGACTTGCCGCTCATTTCGCCGGTTTTCCTGAAACAGCTTCGCGGCGATTGCCGGCAATCGCCGGCTTGCCCGCCCCGCCAGGCCTCTTCACAATGGCGAACCGTCGGCTGCCGCATGGGAAGCGGCAGGTCGGGAGGATCCTCCAAGGCCGGGGTTCGATCCGTGCGCATCGCGGTGCGCGCGGCGCGTTTCCTTGCGCTCATGCCGGGCGCTCGTGCCGGAGGCCCCGGATCGAAAATCCGAAAGGGAGGCCCAATGTTCGAGAAACTGTTCCACCTGGAAAGCCACGGCACCAGCGTGCGCATGGAGGTCATCGCGGGACTGACGACGTTCCTGACGATGTCCTACATCATCTTCGTCAATCCGCAGATCCTGTCGGTAACGGGGATGGACCGCAATTCGGTCTTCGTGGCCACCTGCCTGGCCTCCGCGCTCGGTTCCTTCATCATGGGCGCCGTGGCCAACTGGCCGATCGCGCTGGCGCCGGGCATGGGGCTGAACGCCTTCTTCGCCTTCACGGTGGTGGCGGCGATGGGCTACACCTGGCAGCAGGCGCTCGGCGCGGTCTTCATCTCCGGCTCCATCTTCCTGGTGCTGACGGTGACCGGCATCCGCGCATGGCTCGTCGCCGGAATTCCGCATTCGCTGCGGAACGCGATCGCCGCCGGCGTCGGCATGTTCCTGGCGATCATCGCGCTGACGAGCTCGCACATCGTCGTCGACAACAAGGCGACCCTCGTCGGGATCGGCGCCCTCAACGAGACCGGGCCGATGCTGACGATCCTCGGCTTCTTCATCATCGCCGCGCTCGACGCGCTGAAGGTGCGCGGGTCGATCCTGATCGGCATCCTCGTCGTGACGGTGCTGTCGATCCTGTTGGGCGTCAGCAAGTTCACCGGCGTGGTGTCGATGCCGCCGAGCCTTTCGCCGACGTTCTTCCAGCTCGACATCATGGGCGTGCTCGGCACCGGGTTCATCCACATCGTCATGGTGTTCGTCCTCGTCGAGGTCTTCGACGCGACCGGCACGCTGATCGGCATCTCAAAGCGGGCCGGGCTGCTGCCGGAGGGCAAGCCGAACAATCTCGGCCGGGCGCTCTTCGCCGACAGCTTCGCCATCCTCGCCGGCTCGCTGATCGGCACGTCGAGCACCACGGCCTACGTGGAGAGCGCCTCCGGCGTGCAGGCCGGCGGGCGTACGGGACTGACGGCGATCGTCGTGGCGCTGCTGTTCCTCGCCTCGCTGTTCGTCGCGCCGCTGGCGGCCGCCGTGCCGGCCTATGCGACCGCCCCGGCGCTGCTCTACGTCGCCGGACTGATGATGCGCGAGCTGGTCGAGATCGACTGGGCCGACATCACGGAGGCCACCCCGGCGGCGCTGACGGCGCTGGTGATGCCCTTCACCTATTCGATCGCCAACGGCCTCGCCTTCGGCTTCATCAGCTATGTCGTGCTGAAGGCGGCGACCGGGCGCTGGCGGGAGGTGCACGGCGCCGCGTGGGTGGTGGCGGGCCTCTTCGTGCTGCGCTACGCCTTCTTCACCGGCGGCTGACGGGGCCGCCGGCTCAGGCCGGCGTCTCGGCGTCCTCGCGCACGAGGCCCTCGCGCTTGAGGTCGGCCCAGAGGGCGTCGGGAATCGCGGCGTCCAGGATCGCCTCGTTTTCCTCGGCCTGGGCCACCGACTGCCCGCCCGGGATGACGGAGACGACGCGCTCGCTCAAGAGCGGGAACCTGAGGGCCGCCTCGATCAGCCGGACGCCGTGCGACCGGCAGACCGCCTCGATGCGGCCCACCCGCTCGAGGATGGCGGCGGGCGCCTCGGAGTAGTTGTAGAAGGCGCCCGGCTTCGGGCCCGTCGCCAGCACCCCGGAATTGTAGGGGCCGCCGATCACGATGCCGATGCCGCGCGACCGGCAGAGCGGGAAGAAGCTGTCGAGCGCCTCCTGCTCCAGCAGCGTGTAGCGGCCGGCGAGGAGGAAGAGGTCGAAATCGCCGCGTTCGGCGAGCGTCTGGCAGACCTGCCACTCGTTGATGCCGCCGCCGAAAGCGCGGATGACGCCCTGGTCGCGCAGCGAAAGGAGGGCGTAGTAGCCCGAGCGCATGAATTCCTCGATGCGGGCGTCGGACGCCTCCTTCGAGCCGTGCGTGAAGATGTCGAGGTCGTGGACGTAGAGGATGTCGATCCGGTCGACGCCCAGCCGTTCGAGCGAGGCCTCGAAGGAACGCATCACGCCGTCGAAGCCGTAGTCGTAGATCTCGCGGCGCGTGGGCGTGTCGAAGAACTTGCCGATGCCGGTGCGCTCTTCCGGCGCGCAGACGCGCATGAGGCGCCCGACCTTGCTGGAAAGAACGTAGTCGTCCCGCTTCTTCGACTTGAGGAAGCGGTTCAGCCGGGTTTCCGCCAGCCCCAGCCCGTAAAGCGGGGCGGTGTCGAAATAGCGGATGCCGGAGGCCCAGGCCGCCTCGAGGATGGCGTTCGCCTCCTCGTCGTCGACGGCGCGGTAGAGATTGCCGAGCGGGGCGGTGCCGAAGCCGAGCTCCGTGAAGTCGAGCGCTCCGCTGCCGGCGCGTTCCCAATGACGTGTCCTCATGCCGATCGGCCTCCTTGCCTCGTTCCTTCGGCGCCTATTTGACGGCGCCCGTCGAAAGACCCTTGACGATGTAGCGCTCCAGGAAGATGCCGACGACGATCAGAGGCATGATGGCGGCCGCCGAAAGGGCGGCCATCGACCACCAGTTGATGCCTTGCGAGCCGGTCTCGCTGGCAACCATGACGGGCAGCGTCTTGGCGTCGGCCGCGGTCAGGAGCGCGGCGAAGAAATATTCGTTCCATGTCAGCACCAGGGACAGGATGAAGGCGGCGACCATGCCCGGAAGCGTGATCGGCAGGATGATGCGCAGGAAGACGCCCCAGACCGACAGGCCGTCGACCAGCGCGGCCTCGTCCAGCTCGACCGGGATCGTGTTGAACTGGTCGCGCATGATCCAGATCACGATCGGCAGGACCGTCAGCGTGTAGAGGACGATGAGGCCGATGCGCGTGTCGAGCAGCGCCAGTTCCTTGTAGAGGACGAGGAAAGGCAGGGCGAGCACGACAGGCGGCAGGATAAGCTGCGATATGAAGAAGAAGAGGATGTCGTCGTTCTTCATCGGGCCGAAGCGGTAGCGGAAGCGGCTGAGCCCGTAGGCCGCGCAGGAGCCGAGGACGAGCGCCAGCAGGGACGACCCGAGGGAGGCGAAGATGCTGTTGACGAAGCGGCTGACGAACTGCTCGCGCGGGGAGGAGACCTGGCCGATCGTGTCGGGCGAGAGGCCGAGCGCCTGCCAGCCCTTCCAGTTCGGCTGGAAGTCCACCCAGGGGACCAGGTGGCCGCGCACCACGTCGACGGCGGACTTGAACGAGGTCGAGAAGGTCCAGTAGATCGGGAACAGGCAGACGATCGCCCATGCGATCAGCGCGCCGTAGATCAGGACGCGCATCAGCACGATCTTGCCGGTCTCGGACCGGCCGGCCTCGATGAAGGTGTCGTCGATGTCGGTGGCTGCGGCCAAGGCGATCGGTCTCCGCGGGTCCGGCTCAGGTCACGTTGCGCGTGAAGCGGCGGGCCACGCGCAGCATGAGCATGAGGAACAGGATGATGAGGACGAGGTAGAAGACGGCGAGCGCCGTGCCGTAGCCGACGTTGGAGCGGTCGCTGTAGACGCGGTAGATGAAGCTCGACACCGTGTCGGTCGCGCCGCCCGGACCGCCGCCGGTGACGTTTATGACGATGTCGGCGAGCTTCAGCTTGAAGATGACGCGGATCAGCAGCGTCGTCACGGAGACCGGCAGCATCAGCGGGAAGACGACCTTCCAGAAGGCCTGCCAGCCGGTCGCGCCGTCGACGCGGGCGGCCTCCAGCACCTCCTTCGACATCGCCTGCAGGCCGGCCAGGAGCAGGATCACCATGAAGGGGATCCACATCCACGCGTCCAGCGCCTCGATGGTGATGCGCGCCGTCCAGGGATGGGCGAAGAAGGCGGGCGTCTGCCAGCCGAGTTCGCGCGCCAGCCGCGCCAGCGGGCCGAAGCGGTATTCCATGAGGGACTTGCCGATCATCCAGCTGACGGCCACGGGGCTCAGCATGAAGGGCACGAGAAAGGCGACGCGAAAGAACTTGCGCCCCCTGATCTCGGCGTTCAGCAGCAGCGCCAGCCCGAAGGCGATCGCATACTCGACCAGCACCGCCAGCACGTAGAAGACCATGTTGCCGAGCGCGTTCCAGTAATAGGTGTCGTGGAACATCTGGACGAAGTTCCGGAAATTGTTGAAATGCGGGCCGGCGGCGGAGGACAGGTTCCAGTCGAGGGAGCCGATGTAGAAGCCGAAGAGCGTCGGGAAGACCGCCACCGCGGCGGTGAAGAGCGCCGCCGGCAGGACGAAGAGCGCCTTGAGTCCCGCTTCGCCCCGGGCGAGAACCTGCCCGACGCCGAGGCCGACGCCCCAGACGGCGTAGGCGTAGAGCGTCGGGCGCCAGTTGGCGAAGCCGACGGGCACGATGCCCGCGGCATCCAGCGCCTGCAGCAGGACCATCGCGAGGAGGCCGAGCGACGTTATCCAGATCAGGGCCCTGCCGGCGGCCGCGCGGCCGGGCGAGGCCACCTCTTCGGCCACTTCGAACTCGTCGCCGTAGTCGCGCAGGAGGGTCGCGGTGTCGGACATTTGGGGCCTGTCGCTCCTTCCTTCGCGGGTCGGCCTCTAGAGCCTGTCCGCGCTTCACGGAATCGCGGACCGGCTCCAGCTCATTGTTTCTACGCGCTTCCGGACGGAAAACCGGTTTCCACTTTTCCTGGAAGCGCTCTAAGGGCCGGCGAGGGCCGCCCCGGACGACGGACAATCGACCCGGCGGCCGCTCTCGGGCCGCCCGGACGACGGACGATAAACCCGGCGGCCGCTTTCGGGCCGCCGGGCGAGGTCGCAGATGCCGCCGCGAAGGACGGCGGCCGGCTCACATGCCGAGCGCGGCCTTGTAGAGCTTGATCTGCCTCTCGCGGCCCAGCTGGTCCGTGAGCTTCTCCCAGGCAGCGGCGATCTTGTCGGCGCCCTCCTGCGGCTTCTCCTTTCCGGCGAAGATCTTGGCCAGTTCGTCCTCGGCGAGCGAATAGTACTGGAAGATGCCGGGAATGCGGGGCTCGACCGCCGCGTTCGGGTGGTTGTAGGAGCCCTTCTGCGAGTTCAGCCAGTCCTGGATGTAGGCCTCCTCGTAGCCGGCGCCCGTCCACTCGTCGATGAAGAAGTGCGAGTTGCGGTAGGGCTGGAAGCCGGACGGGTACATCACCGTCCACAGCGACAGGTCCCGGCCGCCCAGATGCGCCGCCGCGCTCCACGCCGCCTTCTTCTTCTTCTCGTCGCCGTCGACGCGCTTGGTCACGTAGACGCCCCAGCCGATATAGGCGCAGTTGGGGGCGTAGTTGGGACCGCTCGGCAGCGTTTCCCACTTGCCGGTCTTGGAGTTGTAGACGTCGTCGGAGCCGGGCAGGATGGAGAAGCCCGCGACGTCGCCGATGACGGAGGTGTCGCTCGTCCGGGCGCCCTGCCCGACGTCGCCCCACCACACGACCATGGAGCCGGTGCCGGCGAAGAACTGCGAGAAGCCCGTCTCGTTCGGATCGGCGTTGATCTGGTTCGGCGGCTCGGACGGCAGGGCGTCCACGACGTCCTGGATGGCCCGGACGAAGGCAGGGTTGTTGACCCGCGGCTTCATCGTGTCGACGTCGAAGAGCCAGGCCTTGTCGTCGGGATGCTTGGCGTAGGCGGTGGCGCGGCTCTCCAGGAAGTAGAACCCGAATCCGCCCCAGGGCTTCGGCGGATCGAGATAGCCCCAGGCCGGCTGGCCCATCGGGTCGGTCTTGCCCTTGAGGAACTTGGTGACCTCCTGGACCTGCTGCCAGGTCTTCGGCACGCCCCAGTCGCCCTTGTGGCCCTCGTCCTTCCAGGCCTTGGCGAGCGCCTCGTCCTTGAAGTAGTCCGTGCGGTAGTTGAAGTTGTGGCAGTCTCCGTCGACGGAGATGCGGTAGAGCTTGTTCTCCCAGGTGCCGACGGGCGGCTGCAGGTAGTTCACGACGTCGTCGAAATGGATCTGCGTCTTGACCCAGTCCGGCATCTCCGAGAGCAGGCCCTTGCTGCCGGCGTCGCCCTCGAAGGGGGCGCCCATCTCGAGGAGGTCGAAATCGACCGTGCCGGTGGCGATCGACTGCTGGAAGCGCGGATTGTAGTCGGCCTGGGCAAGGTCGATCCAGTTGATCTTGGCGCCGGTATATTCCTCCCAGGGCTTCAGGAAGCCGCGGAACAGGAAGTCGTGCCAGCCCTGGTTGTTGAGGCCCATGAAGGTGAGCTCGACTCCCTTGAACTCGCCTTCCTTGACGCGCTCCTTGGTCGCGCCGAGGCACATCTTGCCGACCCGCTGCCAGTCCGCGTCGGTCGGGGAGCCGTGGCCGACGCCCGGCTGCGACACCAGTTCCTTGCGGAACTTCTTCTCGTCGTCCGTCAGGCCGCTGTCGGCGGCACGCGCCAGCGACGGAGCGCCGCCGAGACCGGCGGCGCCGAGAAAGGCCGCGGCGCCCGTGGCCGCCGAGCCCTGCAGGAGCCGGCGCCTGTTCATCTGCGCCTGCATGATCCTGTTGTAGATATCCTGTCTCACGTTCTTTCCTCCCAGTGCGACTGCGAAGGCCTTGCGTCCGGCCGGCGGCGACCGCTTTACGGGAAGCCCCGCGCGCGACGCGCGACCGTTCCCGACGACGGCTATTTCCGTGGACTCCCGCCCGGCCCGATCCTCCCTGATCCGGCCGCCTTGGAGGCTTCGCAATCCAAGAAAATCAGTATGATTCAACCTTCGGCGAAGTCAACCGAGCGGGAAGGAGATTTTCTTCATCAAGACAAATTTGCCTTCATATTTGAAAAGTGTAAGGTCGCGGTCCGCCCGGCCGGCGCCCGGTCCCGCGCCTTTCCGCGGGGCGGCTTCGGAGGGCGGCAACGGCGGTGGACAGCGCGGTGGGCGTCGTCTACTCATTTCGCTGGCCCGGCGCAGGGCAACGGGAGGAGAGATGGCCAAGGTCACGATTCGGGACGTGCGCAAGGCTTACGGCAACGTGGAGGTCATCCACGGCGTCGACGTCGAGATCGAGGACGGCGCCTTCGTCGTGCTCGTCGGCCCGTCGGGCTGCGGCAAGTCGACCCTCCTGCGCATGATCGCCGGGCTCGAGAACATCACCGGCGGGATGATCGCGATCGGCAAGAGGATCGTCAACAACCTGCCGCCGGCCAGGCGCGACATCGCCATGGTCTTCCAGAGCTACGCGCTCTATCCCCACATGACCGTCTCGCAGAACATGGCCTTCGCGCTGAAGCTGCGGGGCATGGAGAGTTCGACGATCTCCGAGCGGATCGGGGCGGCGGCCGAGATCCTCGGCCTGACGGACTATCTCGACCGCTATCCGCGGCAGCTTTCCGGCGGCCAGAGGCAGCGGGTGGCCATGGGGCGCGCCATCGTCCGGGAACCGCAGGTGTTCCTGTTCGACGAGCCGCTCTCCAACCTCGACGCCAAGCTTCGCGTGCAGATGCGCACGGAGATCAAGCAGCTGCACCAGCGGCTGAGGACGACGACCATCTTCGTCACCCACGACCAGATCGAGGCGATGACGATGGCCGACCGGATCGTGGTCATGCAGAACGGCGTGATCGAGCAGACCGGAACGCCGCTCGAGCTCTACGACAGCCCGCGGAACCTGTTCGTGGCCGGCTTCATCGGCTCGCCCGCCATGAACTTCGTCCGGGGCGCGGTCCATCGCAACGGCGCCCTGACGGTCGCCGCCGGGGACATCCGGCTGCCGGTGCCCGACGGGCACGTCCTTGCGGAGGGGCAGGAGGTGGTCTTCGGCGTCCGGCCCGAACACCTCGCGCTGGCCGAAGAGGGCATACCGGCGGAGATCGGCGTCATCGAGCCGACGGGCTCGGAAACCATGGTCTTCATGAAGCTCGGATCGCAGGACATCGTGGCGCTGTTCCGCGAGCGGCACGACTTCGCGCCCGGGCAGACCGTCAGGCTGAAGCCGGACATGAAGCACGTGCATCTCTTCGACGCCGCGACCGGCGAGCGGCTCGCCTGAGAACCCCGCCGGCAGCGCAAGCCATCCGGCCTCGGCCGCAAAAAGGAGGAACAGGACCATGCTGAAGGGCATCAGCCCGCTCATAAACGCCGACGTGCTCTACGCACTGAGGGCCATGGGCCACGGCGATCACCTGATCGTCGCCGATACCAACTTCCCGTCCGATTCGATCGCCCGCCAGACGACGCTCGGGCGGCTGCTGCGCATCGACAACGCGAGCGCGGCGGAGGTCGCCGCCGCGATCCTCTCCCTCATGCCGCTCGACACCTTCATCGACGACGCCGCCCGGCGGATGGAGATCGTCGGCGCGCCGCAGGAGGTCCCGCCGGTGCAGGCGGAGGTCCAGAAGGCCGTCGACGCCTCCCAGGGCAAGCCGTGCCCGATGGCGTCGGTCGAACGGTTCGCCTTCTACGAGCACGCCAAGGCGGCCTATTGCGTCATCCAGACCGGCGAGCGCCGCTTCTACGGCTGCTTCTCCTTCACCAAGGGCGTCATTCCGCCGGATGCGGACTGACCCTCCAACCGGGACCGACACGTCATGACCGCACCGAAACCGATCGTCATCCTCGGCGTCTTCGTGGCCGACACCGCCTACCGCGCCGACCGCCAGCCGAGGATGGGCGAAACGATCCTCGGCAACGACTTCAAGCTCGGCCCCGGCGGCAAGGGCTCGAACCAGGCCGTCGCGGCCGCGCGGCTCGGCGCGGACATCTCCTTCATCACCCGGCTCGGCGAGGACGCCTTCGCCGAGCTTGCGCGCACCACCTGGGCGGAGGCCGGCGTGAAGCCGATCGCAACGAGCGATCCCGGGTCCTACACCGGCGCGGCCTACATCTTCGTCGAGGAGGCGACCGGCAACAACGCGATCATCATCTCGCCGGGGGCCGCGGCCCGGATCTCGGCCGCCGACATCGAGGCGAACGCGGCGCTCATCCGCTCGGCAGGCGTCTTCGTCACGCAGCTGGAGCAGCCGCTTCCCGCGGCGGTGCGGGCGCTCGAGATCGCCCGCGAGGCCGGCGTGACGACGGTGCTCAACCCGGCGCCGGCCGCCGCGCTCGACGACGGCGTCTTCGCGCTCTGCGACTATCTCACGCCCAACGAAAGCGAGGCCGAAGCGCTGACCGGCCTTCCCGTGACGACGGTGGAGGAGGCAAGGGCGGCGGCCGACGTTCTCCTCAAGAAGGGCGCCGGCGCGGCGATCGTGACGCTCGGCGAGCAGGGCGCGCTCTACCACGCCGCCGGCACGTCGGAGCTGGTTCCCGCCTTCAGCGCCGGCCGCGTCGTCGAGACGACCGGCGCCGGCGACGGGTTCAACGGCGGCTTCGCCACGGCGCTTGCGCGCGGCATGGACCCGCTCGCGGCGGTGCGCTTCGGCTGTGCCGTCGCCGGCATCTCCGTCACCCGGCCCGGCACGGCGCCGTCGATGCCGACGCTCGCCGAAGTGGAGGCCTTGCTGGCCTCCGGCTGACGGCGACTTCAGAGTGCCCCGACCGCGGCGAGGGCGAGGAGGAAGGCTCCGAAGAGGATGCGGTAGACCGCGAAGACGGTGAAGCGGTGGGTGCGGATGTATCCGAGGAGCCACTTCACCGCGACGAAGGCGGTAATGGTCGAGACGACGAAGGCGATGGCGAGGGCGCCCCAGTCGGCGTGGGCGCCGCCGCCGTGCTTGTACTGGCTGTAGAGTTCGTAGGCGCTCGCGGCATACATGGTCGGGATGCCGACGAGGAAGGCGAACTCGGTGGCCGCGGCACGGTCGCTGGTGCCGGTCAGCATGGCCGCGAAGATGGTCGCGGCCGAACGCGAGGTGCCCGGGAATATGCCGGCGACGATCTGCGCGACGCCGACGACGGCGGCGACGAGCCAGGTGACCTCGGTGCGCTTCGGCTGGCGGGCGGCGAACCATTCGGCGGCGAGTATCCAGAACCCGCCGATGATCAGCGCCCAGGCGATCGGCTGCAGCGTGTCGGGGAGGCTGAAGCCCAGCTTCTTGGCGATGAGCCCGAGGACGGCGGTGATCAGGAAGGCGAGGATGAGCTTTCCGGCGTAGCTCCGGTTCTCCGGCTCGCGCCAGCCGAGAAGGAGCGACATGATGCGCCGCCAGTAGATGATCGTGACGGCGAGGATGGCGCCCGCCTGGATGACGACGTTGAAGGTCTCGCTGCGCTGGCCGAGCCAGTGCTCGGCGATCAGCAGGTGACCGGTGCTCGAGATCGGAAGGAATTCGGTGATGCCTTCGATGACGCCCAGAACGACTGCGTTCAAATAATCCAAGCTCGCCTCCTGACTGTGGCAGACCTTTCGGGGACCGACGCGGCGGGAGCGGGATCGAATCGGCGCCGCGCGGCGTTTCGGCTCTTAGCGCTTTTTGCGTGGATGCGACAGCCGCCCCGGCAGGGGCGCGACCAAAGGCGCGGCCTTGTCTCCGGCCGCCGGAACGCGTACTTTGCATCGCAAAGCAGGAAGAAGAAATGCGGGAACTCGACAAGGCCCTCGAAGACATCGGCGCGATCCGCAGCCAGATCGCCGCGAGCACGACGTTCCGCGGCCTCGGGCCGGGCACGCTGATGGCGACCGGCGTCGTGGCGCTGGCGACGGCGGGCGCCCAGGCGGTCCTGCTCGCCGACCCGACGGGCCATCCGGCGCAGTATTTCGTCGGCTGGGTTGCCGCAGCGGGGCTCAGCAGCGTCGTCGTGGCGCTCGAGATGCTGACGCGTTCGCGCCGGCAGCGCTCGCGGCTGGAGAACGCCGTCATCTACACGGCCATCGAGCAGTTCCTGCCCTCGGCGGTCGCCGGCGTCTTCCTCGGCGCATTCGCCGCCATCTTCGCGCCGGAAGCGAACTGGCTCCTCCCCGGGCTCTGGCAGGTGCTGACGGGGCTCGGCATCTTCGCCGCGGCCCGGTCGCTGCCGGGCCCGATCCGCCTGGTCGGGGCGTGGTACGTGCTGGCCGGTTTCGCCGTTCTGATCGTTTCGAGCGAGACGCAATCCCTGTCGCCCTGGGCCATGGGGCTGCCCTTCGCGATCGGCCAGACGCTCGCGGCCGCCATCTTCCATTTTTCCGCCGGAGGCGCCGATGAGCGGGCGTGAGGAGAAACCGGCACCCTTCGCCTATGACGGGCTCGACAGGGTGATGCACGAAAAGGCCCGCCTCGGCGTGCTGACATCGCTGACGAGCTATCCGAAGGGGCTCGCCTTCAACGATCTGAAGCAGCTTTGCGGCCTGACGGACGGCAACCTCAACCGCCACCTGCAGGTCCTGGTCGACGCCGGGCTGGTCGAGACCGCCAAGATATCGGACGGAGGACGCGCCGTTACCCGCTGCCGGCTGACGGGCCAGGGGCGGCAGCGGTTCGTCGACTATCTCGAAGTGCTGGAAAGGGTCGTGCGGGACGCCGCGGAAACGCGCGGCCGCGCGCTTCCCGCCGCCGGCTCGCGACCGCGCCATGCCTGACCTTCCGTTTTTTTGAGAGGCAACTCTGCGATGCAAAGCAACGACGCCGGCCGACTTCACATCGGCATCATCATGGACGGCAACGGGCGCTGGGCGGCGGCCCGCGGGCTGCCGCGCAAGCGCGGCCACGAGGCCGGCGTCAAGGCGATCCGCCGGACGCTGGAGGCGGCGCGGAACCACGACATCGGCACGCTGACGCTCTACGCCTTCTCCAGCGACAACTGGAAGCGGCCGAAACCAGAGATCGCCGCGCTGATGGGCCTGCTGCGCCGCTACGTCGAAACGGAAGCGGACCGCCTCGTCGAGAACGGCGTCCGGCTGACGGTGATCGGCCGGCGCGACCGCCTGCCCGGCGGGCTGGCCGACAGCATTTCCAGGGCGGAGGAGAGGACCGCGGCCGGCCGGCGCCTGCACCTGAGGATCGCGGTCGACTACTCCTCGCGCGACGCCATCCTCGCAGCGGCAAGCCGGCTCGCCAAGGACGGCGCGGTGGACCGCGGGACCTTCGGCCGCCTGCTCGCAGGCGATACGGACACGCCGGACGTCGACCTCCTCATCCGCACGAGCGGCGAGCAGCGGCTGTCGGACTTCCTTCTGTGGGAGAGCGCCTATGCGGAGCTGCACTTCACGCAGACGCTGTGGCCGGACTTCGGCGAGGACGACCTCGGCGCGGCGGTCGAGGCCTTCGCGCGCCGGAACCGGCGTTTCGGCGGGCTGTCGCCCGCCCGGCAGGCGGGGGAACGGCGGGAGACGGCGCAGGTCGCCTGAATCGCGCGCCGGCGCGTCGCCTCGGTGCCTGTTTCGAACGATTCCAAACTGGCGACATTAACTTGACTATCGCGGTCATGTTTGCGATGTCCGGGAAACGAAAGCGGGCGCGGCCCGCGGGACACGAAGGAGACCCACCACGATGCGCCGAACGGTGACCGCACTTCTTTCCGCCCTTGTCCTGAGCGGGACGGCGTTGGCCGCCGACGGCCCGTCGCTGGTGCTGAAGGACCACCGGTTCCAGCCGGAGAGCATCGAGGTGCCGGCCGGCCAGCGGGTGAAGCTGACGATCGTCAACCGGGACGACACCACCGAGGAATTCGACAGCAGCGACCTGCATGTGGAGAAGATGGTGCCGCCCGGCGGGACGGTCTCGGTCTTCGTCGGGCCGCTCAAGCCGGGGACCTACGAATTCGTCGGCGAACTTCACGAAAAGACCGCGCGCGGCAAGCTCGTCGCCAGGTAGGATGTCATGATCGCCGCCCTCGTCATCGTCTTCCGCGAAAGTCTCGAAGCCGCGCTGATCGTCTCGATCCTGATGGCGGCGAGCCGCGGCATCGCGGGCCGCGGCCGGGCGATCGGCGGCGGCATGCTCGCGGGCCTGGCGGGCGCGGTGGCGCTCGCGGCCTTCGCCGGGGAGGTCGCCGGCCTTTTCGGTGGCATGGGCAACGAATTCCTCAAGGCCGGCGCGATCCTGCTGGCGGTGGCGATGCTCGGCTGGCACCACGCATGGATGGGCACGCACGGCGCCGAACTGGCCGGACAGACGCGGAGCGTCGGCAAGGCGGTGCGCGAGGGTGTCCGGCCGCTGTCGGCGCTCGCCGTGATCACGGCGGTCGCCGTGCTCAGGGAAGGCTCGGAGACCGTGCTCTTCCTCTACGGCATCTCGGCCGACGGCTCTTCGGGCGCGGCCGGCATGATCGAAGGCGGCGTTCTCGGAATGGCGGGCGCGGCGGCGCTCGGCCTGCTGATCTATTTCGGCCTGCTGCGGATCCCGCTCCGGCACGTCTTCAGGGTCACCGGCGTCCTGCTTCTCCTCATCGCCGCGGGGCTCGCCGCGCAGGCCGCGAGCCTGCTGGTGCAGACGGGCGTGCTGCCGCCCTTCGGCTACGACGTGTGGGACACGTCCGGCATCCTGTCGCAGAACAGCGCCCCCGGCCTCCTCCTCCACGTCCTGGTCGGCTACATGGACCGGCCGATGGGCATCCAGGTGGCGGCCTACGTCCTGACGCTCGCCGCCATCCTCGGCGCCTCGGCCTTCGTCGCCGCCGCCCGGCCGGCCGGCGCCCGGCGTATGTGAGCCTGCGGGCCGGCACGCCGCGCATCTCTGCCGCGGTACGAAAACATTAACACCTTCAATGCAATAACCGCCTCGAGACAGTCGAACCAACTGGACCATGCGAGGCAATGGCACAATCCGACAATTCCGCATCGGCCGGCAACCGCGGCACCGAGGGCCGGGTGATCCCGTTTCCGATGGCCGGCCAGGCGTGCCGGGTCAGGCAGACGGTCGAAAGGCTGATGCGCGCAAACGGCAACGCGGCGGACCGCTTCTGGAAGACGACGATCGCCGAGGAGCGGGCGCGCATGGAAGCGATCGGCGTCTCGCCCGCCGTGATCGACGAGGAGTTGCGGACCTTCGCCAAGACCGTCTTCGCACGGATCCACGAACTCCACGTGGAGGAGGCCCGGCGGGGCGTATAGCGGCCCTCGCCCCGACGGAAAACCGGGTCCCGCTTTGAATTGCGCTACTGGTCGACGATCTCGACCTCGTGGGTGATCTCCGCGGTGCGGGCCAGCATCGCCGAGGCGGAGCAGTATTTCTCGATCGACAGGGCGACGGCGCGTTCGACCTTCTTTCGAGACAGGCCGCGACCCTTGACGACGAAGCGCATGTGTATCTTCGTGAAGACCTTGGGGTCCTCTTCCGCCCGGTCCGCGTCCATCTCGACCACGCAATCCTCGACCGGCTCGCGGCCCTTCTCCAGGATATGGACCACGTCGAAGGCCGAGCACCCGCCGGTTCCGATCAGCACCAGCTCCATGGGGCTCGGTCCCGGCGTCCGGCCCTCGGGGCCGTAGGCCGTGCCGAGCACCATCTTGTGGCCGCTGCCCAATTCGCCGACGAAGGTCCGCTCCTCGACCCATTTTACCCGCGCTTTCATCGTCGTGTCCCTTTGTCCGTCTTCGGCCGCCGGGCCCGGTCGCCCGGCGGACGGCCGGCACGTCCCGGCGTCGCTCACCCATAGAGCAATTCCAGGAAAAGTGGGAACCGGTTTTCCGTCCGGACTTGCGAAAAAGAAAGACTCGGTTCCGGGAAAAGTGGGGCCCGGTTTTTGCCCGGACCACGCCCCCTATTGACAAACGGGGTCGGAACCGGCTCAATCTGGTCTAATGGTTGGGCCACTGGAACAGCGAAGCGCGGCGACCGCCGGCAAGGGCAACTCGAACTCCTCGATCCTGTCGAGGGTTCCCGACCTTCGGCGGTCGATCGAGCGCCGTTCGATCCGGGACATCGCCTGCGAGAAGATCGCCTTGCAGATCGCCTCGGGCGTGATCCAGGTCGGCGACCAGCTTCCGAGCGAACGGGAGCTCGCCGTCGCCTTCGGCGTCAGCCGGGAGACGATCCGCGGCGCGCTGCAGACGCTGTCGCAGAGGGGCATCGTCGACATCTCGCACGGATCCAGGACGCGGGTGGTCAGCAACGACATCGGCGGCCTGGAGATCGGCATCACCAAGTCCCGCGGCATCAACAGCTACGACATCGAGGAGGTGCATGCCGCGCGTCTTCTCGTCGAACTGCGGGTCGTGGGCGACGCGGCGGAGCGCATCGACCGGAAGGCCATCGCGTTTCTCGACAAGTCGCTCGCCGAGCAGGCCTCGACGCTGAACGACCCGGTGCGCTTCCTGATCTGCAACCACGAATTCCACACGGCGATCTACGAGGCCGGGCGGAACCGGCTGCTGGCGGATTTCGTCGCCGACCTCGACACCTACGTCATGGACCACAGGCGGCGCGTGATGATCCAGCCGGGCGCGATCGCGCAGAGCTACCGCGAGCACCAGGCGGTGGTCGAGGCGCTCCGCCGGCACGACCGCGACGCCGCGGTGGCGGCGTTCAAGCAACATCTCGACCGGATCTACGAAACGACGAAGACCCTCATGGAGGAGGAGAGACGGTCGAAGAAGCGCTCGGCGGCGGCCGAAGCGCGCACAGGGCGTTCGCAACGCGGACCGCGATAGGCGCGTCCGGGCGGAAACCGGGCTGCCGTGGAGGCGGCCCTCAACACGGGAGGAATGAATGAAACGCAGAATCCTTTTGAGCCTGATCGCGGGAGCCGGCCTTGTGGCGAGCCTCGGCGTCGCCGCGCCGACGCCGGCGGCCGCCGCGAATTCCAAGGAAATCGTCTACCTGACACCCGGCCTCGACCTGCCGTTCTGGCGCTACCTGTCGAAGGGCGTGGAATCCGTGGCCAAGGAGAACGGCTACAGCTACCAGGCGCTCGATTCGCACAACAGCGCCCAGACCCAGCTGCACAATGCCCAGGACGCGATCGCGCGGGGCGTAGCCGGCATCGTCATATCGCCGACCGACAGCTCGACCTGCCCCAGCGTCCTCGAACTCGCCGCCAAGGCCAACATCCCGGTGGTCATCGCCGACATCGGCACGAACAGCGGCAAATACGTCTCCTTCATCATCTCCGACAACTACAAGGGCGCCTATGGCGTCGGCGAGGCGCTCGCCAAGGCGATGAAGAAGAAGGGCTGGGACAACGCCCCCTTCGGGATCGTGGCCATCTCGCAGGCCCGCAAGAACGGGCAGGCCCGCACCAAGGGCTTCATGGACGCCATGAAGAAGGCCGGCTTCGACAAGCGCGCCGGACTGCAGCAGATGGCTTCCTACACGGCCGACGAAACCTTCAAGTTCACGCAGGACATGCTGACGTCCAATCCGGGCATGCACGGGCTGTTCGTCCAGACGGACCAGCCGGCCATCGGCGCGCTGCGCGCGATCCGGGCGGCCCGCAAGAACGGCCAGGTGATGGTGGCCGCCTTCGACGGCATCCCGCAGTTCGTCGACCTCCTGAAGTCCGGCAAGATCGTCGTGTCGGGAATGCAGCAGCCCTATCTGATGGGCGTGCGGTCCGGCGAGGCGATGTTCAAGCACCTGAAGGGCGGCAAGCCCGAGAAGCAGATCCTGGTGCCGATCCTCGTCGTCACCAGCGACAACATCGACGAGAAGCTGCCGACGGTGAAAAAGACCGTCTTCGCCAACGAGATGAAGTGATCGCGGACCGGCCCGCCGCGCCTTCGCGGCGGGCCGGACGCACGGCTTCGACCGGGACAAAGCAATTGAACACCCATCAGGCGGCCGGCGGGCCCGTGCTCGTCGCGACCGGAATACACAAGACCTTCGGGCGGACCCGCGCGCTCGCCGGTGCCGACCTGGAAGTCCGGACCGGCGAGGTCCACGGGCTGCTCGGCGCCAACGGCGCGGGCAAGTCGACGCTCTCCAAGGCGATCTGCGGACACATCTCCTGCGACAGCGGCGAGTTCGTCTACCGCAACGAGCCGCTGAAGCTTCGCAACACCCGCGACGCCCTGAACGCGGGCATCGCGATCGTCATGCAGGAAACGTCGCTGGCGCCGGACCTGACGGTGCTGGAAAACATCTTCCTGCCCGAGCTCGGCCGTCCCGGACGGCTGAACCGCGCGCGGCAGCGCAGCGCCGCCAGCGACATCCTCTCGCGGCTCGGCCACGAGCACGCCCTGCCCCTCGACCGCGAGGTCAGGCTGCTGTCGGCCGCGCAGCGCCAGCTCGTCGAGATCGCCAAGGCGCTGGCGGTCGACGCGGACCTCATCATCTTCGACGAGCCCACCGCCTCGCTCAGCCCGAGCGAGGTGGAGCGGCTGTTCGACGTCATGTCGCGGCTGCGCGAGGACGGCCATGCGCTGATGTTCGTCTCGCATCGCCTGGAGGAGGTCTTCGCCATCACCGACCGGGTGAGCGTCATGCGGGAGGGGCGCACGGTGCTCGCCTCGCGGCCGACGGCGACGCTGACCCAGAACGAGATCATCCGGGCGATGGTCGGCCAGGACATCGGCCAGGTGCACGCGGCCGCACCCGCGCAGGAGGCGCGCGACGAGGGCGACGCGCCGATCGTGCTCTCGGTCGAGAACCTGTCGGCGCCGCCGGCCGTCAGGGACATTTCCTTCTCGGTCCGGCGCGGCGAGATCCTCGGCCTCGGCGGCCTCGTGGGGGCGGGACGCTCCGAGGCGGTCGAGACGATCTTCGGCCTGAGGCCGCGCGGCTCGGGACGGGTGACGCTCAACGGAACGCCCTTCGCCCCGCGCAAGCCGAGCGACGCCATCCGCGCCGGCGTGGGCTTCGTGGCGGAAGACCGGCGCACGCAGAACATCGTCCCGGACTTCTCGGTGAAGGAAAACCTGCTCCTCGCCCACCTCGGCGAGCATCGCGGCTTCGGCCTGGACTATCGCCGGCGGGAGAAGCGCGTGGAAGAATTGCTCGGCCTGCTGGGGCTGCCCTCCGAGCGGCTCCTCGATTCGAACATGCTCAACTTTTCGGGCGGCATGCAGCAGAAGGTCATCATCGCCCGCTGGCTGCTGCTCGATCCGATCGTGCTGATTCTCGACGAACCGACCAAGGGCGTCGACATCGGCACGCGCGCCTCGATCTACCAGATCCTCAAGCAGATCGCCGCGACGGGCACGGCGGTGGTCGTCGTCTCCTCCGACTTCGAGGAACTGCTCGGACTCGCGGAACGGGTCATCGTCATCAGCGACGGGCTGAGCGTCGCCGACGTGCCGAGCGCGCGCCTCAACGAGGAGAAGCTGACGCTGCTTGCCGCGCCGCGGACCTCGATGGCGCGCAACACGCAGATGCTGAGGCGGATGACGGAGGAATGCGGCGGCGCCGCCTTCTGGGCGCTCGTCGACGGCGACGAGATCATCTGCCTGAATTCCGTCGTGGCCGACCCTGAAGCCGATCCCGGCTTCGGCACGGGCGACGCGAAGCTCGCCGCCGAAACCAGGATCCCGGAAGCGCTCGGCCGGCTCGAGCAGGCTTTCGTCGCCGAAAAAGCCGGAGGGAGGACGACGATGCTGATGCAGATGACCAGCGGCCGCGGCCACGATTTCGGCTGGATCGGGCTGACGCTCGCAGGCACCGGCAGTCCGCCGGCGGCGGAGACCGTCCGCCGGCACGTCGAAACGCTTTCCGCGGTAGAATGACCGGAGAGGCCGCAAGATGACCATGGCAAACACGAATTCCACCTCGCGCAGGCCTCGCCTCGGCCGCCTCACCGGCCGCCTCGAACTGCGCATGCTCGGCCTGACCTTCGCGATCGCGGCGGTGCTGTCCGTGCTTTCGCCCTACTTCCTGACGGAAACCAACATCTTCAACATCCTCGACCAGTCGGTCGTCATCGGCATCGTGTCGGTCGGGATGACCTTCGTGATCCTGACGGGGGGCATCGACCTGTCGGTCGGGTCGGTCGCCGGCATGACCGGCGTGATCCTGGGCCTCGCGCTGCAGCACATGCCGATCTATGCGGCGATCCCGCTCGCGGTGCTCTCCGGCGCCGGCGTCGGGCTCGTCTCGGGGATACTCATCGCCTATTTCGGCCTCGCCGCCTTCGTCGTGACGCTCGGCATGATGGCGATCGGCCGGAGCCTCGCCTACATCTTCTCCGGCGCGACGGCGATCTCCAACATTCCCGACAGCCTGTCGAACATCGTCTATACGAGCATCCTCGGCATCCCGGCGAACGTGGCGTTCCTGATCCTGACCTTCATCGTGGCCGGGGCGTACCTCGCCTATACCAAGGGGGGGCGGACGATCTACGCCATCGGCTCGAACAAGGAAGCCGCCCGCACGGCCGGCCTCAGCATCCTTTTCTACAGCGTGCTGCCCTATGTCATATCGGGTGCGCTGTCGGCGGTCGCCATCACCTTTTCCATCGCCCAGCTTCTCTCGGTCGACCCGCTGATGGGCAACATGATGGAGCTCGATGCGATCGCCGCGGTGGTCATCGGCGGGGCGAGCCTCTATGGCGGACGCGGGTCGATCGTGGGGACGCTGTTCGGCGTCCTGATCATGGTCATGATCCGCAACGGACTGAACCTGCTCGGCGTTTCGCCCTTCTGGCAGGGCTCCGCCATCGGGTTGATCATCATCGTGGCGCTGCTGGTGGAACGGCTCGTCAGCGCGCGCACCGAAGGCTGAGCCGAAGGATGGCGAAAGGGAGGAAAGAGCAATGAGCGGCGAACCCTCGACGGCAGTCCGTCTCTACGGCACGGAGGAAGACGTCCCGGCACCGCGCGTGCTGAGGGCGGGGCCCCTGACGGCGGAACTGGAGGCGGGAAACCTGCGCTACATCCGCTACGGCGGCATCGAGCTCCTGCGGGCGATCTCCTTCATCGTCCGGGACAGGAACTGGGGAACCTACAATCCCGAGATCCGCGATCTCGACGTCGAGGAAACCTCCGACGGCTTCCGGGTGCGCTATCGCGCCACCGCCGCCGACGACGATCAGCGCTTCGAGTACGACGCCGAGATCGAGGGCGGCTCCGACGGGCGGCTGTCCTTCCGCGGCGCAGGCAAGGCGGTGGGCGACTTCGTGACGAACCGCACCGGCTTCGTGGTGCTGCACCCGGGAGAGGCGGTCGCCGGCAAGGCGGTGGAGATCGAGCATGTGGACGGATCGCGCGAGGCGGCCGCCTTCCCCGTGATCATCGACCCCGTGCAGCCGATGATGGACCTGCGCGCGCTCACCCACGAGGCGGCGCCGGGTCTCTCGGTGACCTGCCGCATGGAGGGCGATACCTATGAGATGGAGGACCAGCGCAACTGGACCGACGCCTCCTACAAGACCTACGTCCGGCCGCTCGCGCTTCCCTGGCCCTATACGCTCGGCGACGGCACGACGATCGAGCAGGCGGTGACCCTGACGGTGCGGGGCGCGCCGCCGTCGGCCGGATCCTCCGGGAGCGACGTCGCCCTTGCTCCCGAAGGGGACGAAGGGATGGTCCCGTCCCTCGGCGCCGGCCTCGATCCGGACGATGCAGAGGCGGCGCTCGCCCGGGCGGACGAGCTGCGGACGCTGGGGATCGCCCATCTCGTCTGCCGTTTCGATCCGCGCCGCGGGCACGACCGCGCGACGCTCCAGAAGGCGCTCGACGTGTCGGCGGCGCTCGGCGCGGAGCCGTGCCTCGAAGCGGTGATCGCCGAGGTCGACGGCTTCGAGGCGGAGATCGACGGTCTCGGCCGCATGGCCGCCGGGCTCGACGGCCGGTTCGAGACGGTGATCGTCAGCCCGGCGCCGGACCTGAAATGCACCCTGCCCGGCAGTCCCTGGCCGCCCTGCCCGCCGCTCGCCGACGTCTACCGTGCGACAAAACGGGCCTTTCCCGACGCCCGCCTCGGCGGCGGCATGTTCAGCTACTTCACCGAACTGAACCGCAAGCGGCCGCCCGCCGCGGACCTCGACTTCATTTCCTTCACCACCTCGGCCATCGTCCATGCCGGCGACGACCGGTCGGTTATGGAGGGCCTCGGCTCCCTGCCCTTCATCGCGAAGAGCGCCGGGGAGATCGCCGGCGGCAAGGCCATCGCCGTCGGGCCGAGCGCGATCGGGATGCGCGACAATCCCTACGGCGAGAAGCCGATGGCCAATCCCGGCAACATCCGCCAGGCCATGAACTTCAACGATCCGCGCCAGCGCGGCCTCGCCGGAGCGGCGTGGAACCTCGCCTATTTCGCCCATTTCGCCAAGGGCGGGGCGCGGGCGATCACGCTCGGCGGGCTCGTCGGGGCCTTCGGTGCGGTGCACGCTCCGATGGCCTGGCCGCAGCCCTGGTACGACGAGGCGGGCGGGCTCTATCCCGTCTTCCACGTCGTGCGCGGGCTGGCGCGGCTTTCCGGGGCGACGCTCGTCGGGCTGCGGAACCCGGCGCCGGAGAAGGTGCAGGCCGTCGCGGCCAGGACCGCCGAGGGCGGCGAGATATGGATCGCCAACCTGACGCCCGACGAGGTCGGCCTGTCGATCGAAGGCGCGACCGTGGAGGCGACGAGCACTCTCGACGACGGCAATTTCGTCGCCGCCAGCAAGGCGGCGGATTTCATGGACCGCATGGAGACGGGCGCGGGAGGCGGACGGCTCCGCCTGGCGGCGTTCGCCGTCATGCGCGTCAAGACCGGACGATGACAAGAAGGATCTGAATCGAATGCACGCAATGATCATCGGTGCAGCAGGCATGGTCGGGCGCAAGCTGACCAACCGCCTGGTGCGGGACGGAACCCTCGCCGGACAGACGCTCGACCGGCTGACGCTGGCCGACGTCGTCGCGCCCGACCGTCCCGCGGAGTTCCGCGGCGACGTCGCCTGCGAGACCGCGGACCTCTCGTCGCCGGGCGTCGCGGAGCGCCTGGTCGAGGCGCGTCCGGACGTGATCTTCCACCTGGCGGCGATCGTCTCGGGCGAGGCGGAGGCCGATTTCGAGAAGGGCTACCGGATCAACCTCGACGGCACGCGGGCCCTCTTCGAGGCGATCCGCCTCGCCGGGGACGACTACCGGCCGCGCGTCGTCTTCACCTCCTCCATCGCCGTCTTCGGCGCGCCCTTCCCGGAGAAGATCGACGACGAATTCCTCTCCACGCCGCTCACCAGCTACGGCGCGCAGAAGGCGATCTGCGAGCTTCTCCTGTCCGACTACAGCCGGCGCGGGTTCTTCGACGGCATCGGCATCCGCCTGCCGACGATCTGCATCCGCCCGGGCAAGCCGAACAAGGCGGCTTCGGGCTTCTTCTCGGGGATCCTGCGCGAACCGCTCAACGGGCAGGAGGCCGTTTTGCCGGTCTCGGAGGACGTGCGCCACTGGTTCGCCAGCCCCCGCTCGGCCGTCGGCTTCCTGGTGCATGCGGCGGAGATCGACCTCGCCCGGCTCGGCGGGCGCCGCAACCTCTCCATGCCCGGCCTGTCGGCCACGGTCGGGGAGGAGATCGAGGCGCTGCGGCAGGTCGCCGGGGACGCGGCCGTGAAGCTGATCCGGCGGGAGCCGGATCCGACGGTCGACAAGATCGTCGAGGGCTGGCCGCGCGACTTCGACACGAAACGGGCGCAGGACCTCGGCTTCAAGTCGGAGACGTCCTTCGCCGACATCGTGCGCGCCCACATCGACGACGAACTCGGCGGCAAGATCTAGGACGGCGACATGCTCCTCGGTTGCATAGCGGACGACTTCACCGGCGCCAGCGACCTGGCCAACACCCTGGCCAAGGGCGGGATGCGCACCGTGCAGTTCAACGGCGTTCCCGGCGCGGACGGCCACAGCGACTGCGAGGCGGCGGTGGTGGCGCTGAAGACGCGCTCGATCGCACCCGGCGACGCGGTCTCCCAGTCGCTGGCGGCGCTCGAATGGCTGTGCGCGAAGGGGTGCCGCCAGGTCTACTTCAAGTACTGCTCGACCTTCGACTCCACTCCGGAGGGCAATATCGGGCCGGTGGCGGAAGCGCTGCTCGACGCGCTCGAAGCGCCGTCGGCGATCGTCTGCCCCGTCTTTCCGGCGACGGGGCGGACCCTCTTCATGGGCCATCTCTTCGTCGGCGCGACACTCCTCAGCGAATCCGGAATGGAAAACCATCCGCTGAACCCGATGACCGACGCGGACATCCGCCGGTGGCTCGGGCGGCAGACGAAAGGAGCGGTGGGCCTCGTCCCCTACGCGACCGTGCGGCGCGGGGCGACGGCTATCGGCGCGGCGATCGACGCGGAGGCCCGTGAGGGCCGCCGGCTGGTCGTCGTCGACGCGGTCGCCGACGAGGACCTGATGGCCATCGGCGCGGCTGTCGCCGGCCACCGCCTCGTCACCGGCGGCTCCGGGGCGGCGCTCGGCCTCCCGGAGAACTTCCGGCGGGCCGGGCTGCTGGCGGACGAGGGCTCCGGCTTCACGCCGGCCGAGGGACCGGGACTGGTGCTCTCCGGATCCTGTTCGAAGGCATCCGTCTCGCAGGTCGCGGCCTATCTTCGCGGGCATCCGGGGCTCGCCGTCGGCGCCGACGACCTGATGTCCGGGCGCCTGACCGCGGAGGAGGCGCTCGCCTTCGTGCGCGCCCATGGCGACGAGGCGCCGCTCGTCTATTCGACGGCCGATCCGGAAACGGTGAAGTCCGCCCAGGAGCGGCACGGGCGGGACGCCGTCGCGCGCGCGGTGGAGACGTTCTTCGGCGAGGTGGGGCGCGCCGCGGTCGACGGCGGCGTGTCGCGGCTCGTCGTCGGCGGCGGCGAGACCTCGGGGGCGGTGGTCACCGCGCTCGGCGTGGAGCGGATGCTGGTCGGTCCGGAAATCGATCCGGGCGTGCCGGCGCTCGCCGCAAGCGGCGACCGCACGCTGCGCCTGGCGCTGAAGAGCGGCAATTTCGGCGCCGAGGACTTCTTCGACAAGGCACTGGCAGCACTGGGGACGACATGAGCGAGGAACAAGACCTGCGCGACGCCATCGTGAAGTGGGGCCGGTCGCTCTTCGAGCGCGGCTTCACCGTCGGCTCGTCGGGCAACATCTCGGTGCGGTGCGGCGACGGGTTCCTGATGACGCCGACGAACTCCTGCATGGGCTTCCTCGACGGCGATCGGCTCTCCTCGCTCGACGGGGACGGCCGGCATGTGGGCGGAGACAGGCCGACGAAGGAACTGCCGCTGCACTTCGCCTACTACGAGGCACGGCCCGAGGCGCAGGCGGTGGTGCATTTGCATTCGACCTTCGCCACCGCCCTCTCCTGCCTTTCCGACGTCGACCCGGAGGACTCCGTCCCGGCCATCACGCCCTATGTCGTGATGCGGGTCGGACGGGTGCCGGTCATCCCCTACACGCGGCCGGGATCCGCCGACGTCGCGCCGCTGATCAGGGCGCGCGCGGCCGACCACCCGGCCGTGCTCCTCGCCAATCACGGCCCGGTGGTGGCCGGCGCTTCGCTCGAAGCGGCGGTCTTCGCCGCGGAGGAGCTCGAGGAGACGGCGAAGCTCGTCCTCTTCACGCGGACCCTGGAGGTCAGGCGGCTGACGCCCGGGCAGATCGGTGAACTCAACGATGCATTCAGGATGAAATAACGAAATGCCACGATTTTCAGCCAATGTCGGCTTCCTCTGGTCCGACCTGCCGCTCCTCGAACGGATCGACCGGGCGGCCGCGGCCGGCTTCGGCGCCGTCGAGCTTCACTGGCCCTATGACACGCCGGCAGGCGACGTGCGCGAAAGCATGCGCCGCGCGGAACGTCGAACTGCTCGGCGTCAACACGGCAGTGGGTGACGCGGCCGCGGGCGACTTCGGCCTCGGCGCCGTAGCCGGGCGCGAGGCCGACTTCGCCGCGGCGATCGACGAGTCACTCGCCTACTGCGCAGGCTCCGGGGCGACGTCCGTCCACGCGATGGCCGGCAACGTCCGCGACGGCGACCGCGCCCGCGCCCGCGAGGTCTTCCGCGCGAACCTGAAGGCGGCGGCCGGGAAGGCGGAGCGGGCCGGCGTCACGCTGCTGCTCGAACCGATCAACCGCCGCGACAAGCCGGACTACTTCTATTCGACGCTGGCGGAGGCCGCGGGCCTGATCGAGGATATCGGCTCCGGCTCCCTGAAGATCATGTTCGACGTCTATCACGTCGGCGTGGCGGAGGGCGACGTGCTGACGAAGCTCGGCCGCTATCGCGATCTCATCGGCCACGTGCAGATCGCCGCGGTCCCGAGCCGCGCCGAGCCGGACGAAGGCGAGATCGCCTACCGGGCCGTCTTCGACGCGCTCGACGCGCTCGGCTACGGCGGGTGGGTCGGTTGCGAATACCGGCCGCGCGCCACCCCCGAGGAGGGGCTGTCCTGGGTCGAGGCGCTCTGCGGCCCCGGCGCGACGCTCGGGCGGTAGGCGCGGTCCCGCCGGCAGCCGGAGACCGGCGTGGCGTGAGCGGTCAGGCTCCCGCGCCGGCCGCCGCGCCCTCTCCTGCGATACGGCCGAAGACGCTGCCGATCGTCATGCCGATGCCGGCGGCATAGCCGCGGCCGAGGACGTTGCCGGCCATGATCTCGCCGGCGGCGAACATGTTCTCGGCGCCGCCGCCCTTCGCCATCCGGATGCGGGCGTCGGCGTCGACGCGGGCGCCGAGATAGGTGAAGGTGATGCCGGGGCGCACGGGGTATGCGTAGAACGGCGCTTCGTCGATGCGGCGCGCCCAATGGCTTTTCGGCGGCGCGATGCCCTCCGTCCGGCAATCGTCGAGGATGGTGTGATCGAACGTGCCGGGCCGGACCGCCGCGTTGAAATCGGCGACGGTGCGCTCAAGGGCGTCGACCGGAAGCTCCAGCCTGGCGGCCAGTTCGCCGACGGTCGCCGCCCGAACCGGCGGAAAGAGGGACGGCATGAACATCTTCAGGGAGCGGGAGTCGAAGACGATATAGGCGATCTGCCCGGGCTCTTCGGCCACCAGGCGGCCCCAGATCGCGTAGCGCTTGGGCCAGACGTCCTCGCCTTCGTCGTAGAAGCGCTCGGCGTTGCGGTTGACGACGATGCCGAAGACGACGCAGTCGAGGCGGGTGATGATGCCGCCGTCGAATTTCGGCGAGCGGGCGTCGATCGCCACCGCGTGGCACTGCGTCGGATCGCCGATCTGTTCGGCGCCGTTCTCGATCAGGAGCCGCGTGACCTCGCCGCGATTGTAGGGCGTCCCGCGAATGAGGAAGTTGTCGGCCGGCGCGCCCCAACCGCGCTTGAGCCATTCGATATTGGCCTCGAAGCCGCCGGATGCGGCCACCAGCGCGCGGGCGGATATGCCGACGTCGCCGTCCGGTCCGCGCGCGACGGCCGAGCGGAAGACCCCGTCGGCGATGTCCATGGCGACCACGGGGCTCTCGTACAGCACCTCGACGCCGAGATCCTCGGCGGTCCGGTAGAGTGCGTTGAGCATCGCCCGGCCGCCGCCGAGGAAGAAGGAGTTCGTCCGCCCGAGGCTGAGCGTCCCGCCGAGCGACGGCTGGAAGCGCACGCCCTGCTCCTGGATCCAGTCGAGCATGGGCACCGACTGCGCGATCATGTGCCGGGCCAGCGGTTCGTCGGTGTGCCCCTCGGTGACGCGCTGGAGGTCGTCCCAGAACTCCTCCTCGGTATAGGGGCCGGTTAGCGTCTCGGTGGCGGCGGCGTGGGCGCACCGCATGTTCCGGGTGTGGCGGGTATTGCCGCCGCGATAGAAGCGCGGGGCCGCCTCCACGACGAGAACCCGCGCACCGCGCCTGCGCGCGGCGATTGCCGCGCAAAGCGCGGCGTTCCCGCCACCCACGACCAGCACGTCCGTATCGATCCGGTGCCCCACCAATGCGATCCTCGGCCTCGCGGCTCGGCGCCGCCATGCACACAGCTGTATACAATCTTGGGATCTACCACGTGCCCTCCGGCCCGCGCAAGACGATCGCGGACCGTCCGCCGGCGGATATCGTGGTTCAAAGCGGTTCCAGGAAAAGTGGGTACCGGTTTTCCGCCCGGAAGCGCGTGAGACAAACAAGCGGTTCCAGGAAAAGTGGGTACCGGTTTTCCGTCCGGAAGCGCGTGAGACAAACAAGCGGTTCCAGGAAAAGTGGGTACCGGTTTTCGTCCGCGAAGGCCCACCAAAATGGCGCTGCCGGCGACGTCAGATCGCCTTTCGCGACGATGGGCGCCGCGGCCGGCGCTGCTCCTCATCGCCGAGATGGCGTGTCATGGCCCGGGCTGCCGCCTCGGGATCATGTGCCAGGATCGCGTCCAGCACGGCCTTGTGGAGAGGGAGGGCAACGCGCCGGCTGGTCCCGGGATTCTTGCCGGTGATGCGCAGGGTCTCCAGCATCTCGGACCGGATCGCATGGGCCGTGGGATAGAGGTAGGAGTTGTTGCTGGCGTAGAGACAGGCGGTGTGGAATGCCAGGTCGGCCTCCATGAGGGCCTCCGCCGTCCCTTCGGCCTTCTCCATGGCCTCGTAGGCGGCCTTGATCTTCGCAAGGTCGTCCTCGGTGCCGCGTCGTGCCGCCAGGGCCGCGGCTCCCGGCTCGACGATGCGCCGAACCTCCATCAGATCGTCGGCGAGATCGCACTTCGTGGCGGAGACTTCAACATTTCCCTGCCAGCTGAGCACGACCGGATCCAGCTGGTTCCACTCGTTCCGCGGGCGGACGAGCGTGCCGCGCTTGGGTCTCGGCTCGAGGAAGCCCTTGGCGGAAAGCACGTGCAGCGCCTCCCGCAGCACCGTCCGGCTGACGCTGAACCGCGCCAGCATGACGTCTTCGCCGGGCAATGCTTCGCCGGGACCGATCCGTCCGGAGACGATGTCCTTGCCGATTTCGTCGACAAGCTGCTCGCGCAGGTTCCGCCTTAGCAGGTTCCGCCTTATAGGAGTAATCACGGTGACCCAGCTTCAATATTTATTGTATGACTGTTCATACGCCGCACCCCAAGCCGTGTCAAACGCATGACATTTCCAAGTAACTTTGCTTAAAGCGATCCGTTTTTTGAAATTTTTATTGGAACTGATCATTATTTCTTTATCCGACTTCGCCGCTCGGCGAATAGGGGTCCTTTTCGTCGCCGGATTCGAGTTCGCTCGACGTCGGCGCCGGCGCGTCGGGACGGAGGGCGATCTCCTCCGGCGAGGCGACGCAGTCGAGGCGGGCGTCGAGCGTGCCGGACGGGGGGCGCCGAGGACAACGAAACGCACGGGTTCTCGCGGGATCGCGTCCGAAGGACGCGATCGCCGTCGTTTTCGACGGGAAGACAGCAACTTATGCCGAAAGCGGTGGTGTCGGGTGGTACGGTTGGGTGGTCTCGAACCACCGACCTCAGGATCCACAATCCTGCGCTCTAACCAACTGAGCTACAACCGCACTCGGCCGACCGGCGACCTTGTCGTGACGTACAGCGCGTCAGGGCGATTTGCAAGGGTTGAATGATGCCGCCGGACGCGAAAAAGGCCGGACATCGGCGATGCCCGGCCTTTTTCGCGAAATGGTGACTTGCTGGCTGCCTCAGGCGGCCTTCAGGTCCTTGGCGGCCTTTTCGACGGCCGACTTGCCCGGCTTGGCGACGTCTTCGGCGACCTTGCGGGAAGTATCCTGCATCGCCTTCGCCTGATCGACGGTGAGCTCGAGCTGCTTGCGCACGAAAGCGGTCTGCAGTTCCAGCATCTCCGAGAAGGACTTGACGCCCAGCATGGCCTCGAGATGGGAGAGCGAGCTGTCGGTGTTGGCGCGCATGAAGTCGATGGCCTTCAGGCCGAGCTCGACGGAACCCGCCTGGGCGGTCTGCAGCGTCACTTCCACGGTCTTGGTCGCCTCTTCGGCGGCGCTCTTCATCTTCGTGTAGTTGTCCTTCGACTGCGCGAGGCTCTTTTCCGCGAAATCGCGGTAATTGTCGCCGAGCTTGGACGGATCGAAAGCGGTGAAGGCGAAAACGTCGGCGGTGTCGGTCTTCCTGGTAGCCATTATCATGCACTCCTTGGTATGGACCCTTATAGCGGCGTCCGATTGCGATGAGCCGTATATAGACCGGTTTCTTGTGCATTGCAACATTTTTTTTGCAACGCACAATAAATTAACCTTGCGGGCAGATAGTCCGGTGAACGAAATCGGCGCTTCTGGACCGCCGCCGCAGCCAAAGCTATTAATAATTGGTTAAGGCCACTCGGCGGAAACGATTCAAAAAACGCGGGACTTGAATGCCGGTCGGACAGCATCCCTTCATCGACGTCGCCGTGCATCGGCAGGTCCGGTCGCGCTTCGCGCGCGGCGAGGCCCTGGTGCTTTTCGCAGCCGATCTCGGCAGCGTGCTGTGGGCCAACGGTCCCGGCGCAGGGCTCTTCGGGTTCGCCACGCCGTACGAGCTGATGGACGAATGGCACGCCGCGCCCTCCCCGGTCCGGCGGCAGCTCGCGACCGTCGCCTCGCAGCTCGCCGCGGGCGGGGACGGCAGGCCGGTGACGCTCAGGATCGCCGCCGGTCTCGGCAGCCGGACGATCTCGGCCGTGCTGACGGGCCTCGCGCTCGCCGACGGCACGCCCGCCGTGCTTCTCGCCGACGGCACGTCGACCGAGGGGCTCGACCTGCAGGCCCGGGCCGGCCGGATCGCCAGCGGGCTCGGCGACGCCGGGACCCGGGTCGCCGTACTCGACGCGGCGGGAGATATTCTCGCCGTCTCGCCGGACGCGGCGCGACCGGGGATCGAGGCTTCCCAGCTGCGCGGCCTCGTCGGCCAGGTCGCCGACGGCGGCAGCCGGCTGGTCAAGCGCCTGGTCGGGACCGCCGGAGGAGACGTGGCGGTCGCCCTCGCCCGCCTCGGCGACGAGCCGCCTCTCTATCTCCTGTTCGTCGTCGACACCGGTGGCGAGCCCCGAAGGGACGACGCCAGGCAAGCCGAAGCGGGCGTCGCCCGTTCCCCGCAGGACACGGCGCCGGCCGCTTCCCGGCCGGACGACGCGGCGGTCGCGCGCGCCGATCCGCCCGGCCCCGGGGAATTCGCGTTCGACCCGTCGGCGGACTCCCGTCCGCTTCGTCTGGAAGATCGATGCGAGGGGGCGGTTCAGCGACCTCTCGCCGGAATTCGCCGCAGCGGTCGGTCCGAACGCGGCCGATGTGATCGACCGGAGCTTCAGTGACGTCGCCAAGGTCTTCGGATTCGACCGCGACGAGGAGATCGCGACCCTTCTGCAGCGGCGCGACACGTGGTCGGGCAGGACCATCGCCTGGCCGGTTCAGGGCACCGCCCTTTCGGTCCCGGTCGATCTCGCGGCCCTGCCGATCTACGATCGCGACCGGCAGTTCCAGGGCTTCCGCGGCTTCGGCATCGTGCGCATCGGCGAGGCGCAGGAGGATCCCGAAGCGATCGGCCTGTCGCTCGCCGTGGCGCCCGCAGCCCCGGTCGAGGCGGAGGAGCCTTCGGAGGCCTCGCCGGGCGGCGCGGATGACGGGCCGGAGGCCGCCGACGGCGACGCCCTGCCGGGAACGGGCGAGGCGGCCGCGGGCATGCGGCCCGCCGGCGAGCAGGCACCGGCCGATGCGGAGGGGACCGATCCGTTCCGGGGCGAGACGCCCGCCCTGACCTTCGCGACGCCCTTCGGACGGCGCGACACGGACAAGGTCATCGATCTCAACCAGCGCCGCCCGCAGGCGCGCGAGATCCTGTCCAGCGGCGAGCAACAGGCGTTCCGCGAGATCGGGCAGCGCCTGGCGAAGAGTTTCGCCGGGGACCGGGACAAGGGCGGGACCCAGCCGGCCGAGTCCGGGCGCCCGCAGCCCGACGCTGCGGCATCGGGGGACCTGCAGGCGTCGGCGCAACCGGCCGAGACAGACGAGGCGAAGGCTCCGGACGGCGGGGCGGCGCAGGCAGCGCCCCCGGCCGACGACGCCGGCAGCCGGGGCGGCGGCCTCGTTCGCGACGCGTCCCGGATGCCCTCTGCCTTCGCGACGGCACCGGCAAACGCCTCGGGACGGCTTTCCGAGGCGGTCGTCGACGACCTTCCCGTCGCCATCCTGCTTCACGACGGCCATGCGGTCTACCACGCCAATCCCGAGTTCTTCGGTCTCACCGGCTACCGGGACCTTGCGGCGCTGACCGACGCCGGCGGCCTGGCCAGGCTCTTCGCCGCGCCGGACCTGACCGGGGAACTGCCGGGGGCACCGCTCCCCGGGACGCTGCAGCTCGTTCGGGCCGACGGCCGGGAGATGCCCGTCCACGCCCGCCTGCAATCCGTCCCGTGGAATGCGGGGCACGCGCTGATGCTGTCGCTCGTTCCGGCAAGGCCGGCGGCGAACGACGCCCCGGAGCCCGTTCCCGCACGGGACAACGACAATGTGGAGGCGCTGCCCGCGCCGAAGGTGGCCGAGATTTCGCCGGCGCAGGATCCCG
Source organism: uncultured Alphaproteobacteria bacterium (assembly GCA_963838155.1). Taxonomy (GTDB): domain Bacteria; phylum Pseudomonadota; class Alphaproteobacteria; order Rhizobiales; family Rhizobiaceae; genus Pararhizobium_B. Next base: position 39,845 of record CAWIQE010000035.1, on the reverse strand, counting down.
CACGCGTCGCGGCCCTCAAGATCGAGGTCGAGGAATTGCGCTCGATCCTGGAGACCGCGACCGACGGCGTGGTCATCCTCGGCGAACATGGCGACGTGCGCTCGGTCAACCGGTCGGCAAGCGCGCTGTTCGACTACGACGAGGCGGAAATCCGCGGCCAACCCTTCGCCAAGCTGTTCGCGCACGAAAGCCAGCGGGCCGTGATGGACTACCTGAACGGCCTCAGCGAACACGGCGTCGCGAGCGTGCTCAACGACGGCCGCGAGGTGATCGGCCGGGAAGCGTCGGGCGGGTTCCTGCCGCTGTTCATGACCATCGGGCGGCTCACGGGATCGAACGGCTTCTGCGCGGTGATGCGCGACATCACCCAGTGGAAGCGGACGGAAGAGGAACTGCGGGCGGCGAAATTCGCCGCGGAGCAGGCCAATTCGCACAAGAGCGAGTTCCTCGCCCGCGTCAGCCACGAGATCCGCACCCCGCTCAACGCCATCATCGGCTTCGCGGACATGATGGCGGAGGAGCGCTTCGGCCCGATCGGCAACCCGCGCTACCTCGAATACGCCCGCGACATAGGCGGGTCGGGCAAGCACGTGCTCGACATCGTCAACGACCTGCTCGACATATCGAAGATCGAGGCGGGCGAGATGGACATCTCCTTCGCGGCCGTCGCGCTGAACGACAGCATCGCGGAAGCCGTCTCGCTGTTGCAGCCGCAAGCCAACAGCCAGCGGGTCATCATCCGGACCAGCCTGTCGTCATCCGTGCCCGAGGTCGTTGCCGACCACCGCTCGATCAAGCAGATCGCGCTCAACCTCCTGTCCAACGCCATACGGTTCACGCCGCCCGGCGGGCAGATCGTCGTCTCCACGGCCTACGAGGCGAACGGCAGCGTGGCGCTGCGCATCCGCGATACCGGCGTCGGGATGTCGAGCGCCGAGCTCGAGCAGGCGATGAAGCCGTTCCGGCAGGTCAAGGGTTCGAGCCGGCCGCGCGGCGACGGGACCGGCCTGGGACTTCCGCTGACCAAGGCGATGGTCGAGGCGAACCGCGCCCAGTTCGAGATCCGCTCCGCGCCGAACGAAGGGACGCTGATCGAGATCAGCTTCCCGTCCCAGCGCGTCCTCGCCGACTGACCGACAAAAAAAGGGCGCCCGGAGGCGCCCTTCAAGTCTGGGTTTTGCTGAACAGAATCGGGCAAGGAAACATCGCCAATTCGAAAATCGAGCGATCCTTCCGTAACAAGATCGCCCGCAGGATGGGCCGCGGCGTCTTAACAGTGCCTTAATGCGTTCTGCCAAATTTAACGGATCGGAAGAAGACCTTTCGTCTTAGTTAATTTCGCCGAAAGCTTCCGTTTACCATGTTCCGCTCATGCCCGCAGGTCCGGCAGGTCGACGAAGAGGTCGAGCGCCTCCGGGTTGGCGAGCGCTTCCCTGTTCTTCACGACGCGGCCATGCACGACGTCCCTGACCGCGAGCTCGGTGATCTTTCCCGATTTCGTGCGCGGGATGTCGGCAACGGCAACGATCTTCGCCGGGACGTGGCGGGGCGAGGCGCCGCCGCGGATCCGGGTCCTGATCGCCTTTGCGAGATCCTCGTCGAGCACGACGCCTTCGGCCAGCCGGACGAAGAGAACGATGCGCACGTCGCCCTCCCAGTCCTGGCCGATGCAGAGCGCCTCCAGCACCTCGGGCATCCGCTCGACCTGGTTGTAGATCTCCGCGGTGCCGATCCTGACGCCGCCGGGATTGAGCGTCGCATCCGAGCGGCCGTGGATGACGATGCCGCCGTGGCGGGTCCATTCGGCGAAGTCGCCGTGGCACCAGACATTGTCGAAGCGCTCGAAATAGGCCGCGTGGTACCGGGCGCCGCCGGCATCGTTCCAGAAGCCGACGGGCATGGCGGGAAACGGCCGCACGCAGACGAGCTCGCCCTTCTCTTCGCGAACGGGCCTGCCCTCCTCGTTCCACACGTCGACCGCCATGCCGAGGCCGGGCCCCTGGATTTCGCCGCGCCAGACGGGCTTCGTCGGGATTCCGAGGACGAAGCAGGAGACGATGTCGGTCCCGCCCGAGATGGAGGCGAGGTGCAGGTCGCGCCCGATGGCGTCGTAGACGAAGCCGAAATTCTCCGGTGCGAGGGGCGAGCCCGTCGACGTCAGCAGCCGGAGCGACGACAGATCGTGGCTCTCGATCGGCCTGAGGCCGCTCTTGCGCAGGGCGTCGATGTATTTCGCCGACGTGCCGAAGACGGCGAACCTCTCCTCCTCGGCGAAATCGAAAAGCACCGCCGCGTCCGGAGCGAAGGGAGACCCGTCGTAGAGGCACAGGGTCGCACCCGCCGCCAGGCCCGAAGCCAGCCAGTTCCACATCATCCAGCCGCATGTGGTGAAGTAGAAGAGCCGGTCGCCGTCCCGGACGTCGCAGTGGAGGCGATGCTCCTTGAGATGCTGGATCAGGGTCCCGCCGGCCGAATGGACGATGCATTTCGGGATGCCGGTGGTGCCGGAGGAATAGAGGATGTAGAGCGGGTGGGCGAAGGGCAGGCGCTCGAATTCGACGGCGCGCGCGTCGTAGGGCGCCACGAAGTCGTCGAAGGCGATGCCGTTCGTCACCTGGGGCACGATCGCGTCGGCCTCGCCGACATATTCGACGACGACGGCGCGGCGCGGCGAGAGCGCCCTGGTGACGGCGGCGAGCCTGCCGGACACGTCCTGGAGCCTGCCGTTGTACCAGTAGCCGTCGCAGGCGACGAAGAGCACCGGTTCGATCTGGCCGAAGCGGTCGAGGACGCCGCGCTCGCCGAAATCGGGGGAGCAGGACGACCAGATGGCGCCGATGGAAGCGGCAGCCAGCATGCAGGCCATCGTCTCCGGCATGTTCGGCATCATGGCGGCGATGCGGTCGCCTTTCTTGACGCCGCAATCGCGAAACGCCTGCTGAAGGCGCGAGACGAGCGCGTGGAGCTCGTCCCAGCTCAGGCGCCGGCGCACCTTGTCCTCGCCGCGGAAGATCAGCGCGTCGTCCGGACCCGTCTTCCGCAGGAGGTTCTCGGCGAAATTGAGCTCGGCATCGGGGAAGAAGCGCGCTCCGGGCATCCTGTCGCCGTCGACCAGAACCCTTTCGCCCCTGGTGCCGACGACGGCGCAGTCGTCCCAGAGCTCGGACCAGAAGGTTTCCGGCTCGCCGACCGACCAGGCGTGGAAAGGCTCGTAGCTGTCGAAGGGTGTTCCCGCAACCTCCGAGCAGCGCCGCATGAAGGCCGTCATGGCGCTCCCCGCGACGCGCTCCCGGTCCGGTGTCCACAGCGGTTCTTCGGCTGCCATTCGCCTGCTCCTCGATCGCGTTTCCCGAGCCTTATAGCAAGGATTCCGCCTTCGGCCAGCCGTAGGGAGGCCTTCCTTTCCGTCGAAATCCGGGCCGGCGCAATTGCAATGCGGCCGGCAACGATCTAACCAAAGTACCGTCCCATCAACGAAAACGGGGAGTCGCCACTTGTCGAAGCGGACCGCGCGGGGCGGACGTGCAGTGCGGTGGGTGCTGTCGATCGCAGTGCTTCTGGTGGCGGTCTCCGCGCTCGCCGCGGTGGCGGTGCCGCTGGCCGTGTCCACCGAGCTGGTGCGCGACCGGCTGGAGCGCGACATTTCGCAGTGGACGGGACAGTACGTCGTCCTCGGCTCGAGCCCCAGGCTCGCTTTCTGGCCGGTCCCCTCGGTCACCTTCAGCCATGTGTCGGTGATGTCGCGCCAGTCGTCCAGGTCCGAGCCGCTCGCCGTCGCCGAGAGCGTGACGGCGAACTTCAGCGTCATCTCGGCCCTGACCGGGCGGCCCCGGTTCAGCAATTTCCGGCTGAACGGTCCGGTCTTCACCGTCGAGCGCGGGCTCGACGGACGGTTGAACTGGCAGAGCAGCACCGGCCACATCGCCAATGCGGCGAAGATCGCCGCGGCGAACGCGGCGGCGGCCGACAGCGGATCGAAGGCCAGGCAGCAACCCGTGCCGGACTACTCGATGGGGACGATCGCGATCTCCAGGGGCACGCTGCGCTTCATCGACAAGCCGAACGACGACGTGGAAACGGTGACGGACCTCGGAGGCCAGATCAACTGGCCGGAGATGAGGGGCCGGGGCGCGCTGGACCTCACGGGAAAGTTTCGCGGGCAGACCGTCCATCTAACGGCCTCGTCCGACCAGCCGCTCCTGCTGATCTCCGGCAACAACGGACCCTTTTCGGCGGGATTCGATTCGAAGCTGATGTCGGTCTCCTTTTCCGGATCGGCCGTGCTCACCTCGCGTCCGTTCTTCAAGGGCAAGGTCAATCTCGACACGCGCTCGGTGCAGAAGATCCTGCAGTGGGTGGGGACCGACATCCGGCCCGGAGAGGCGATCGGCAAGCTTCACGTCGACGCCGACCTGACGACGCAGCGCGACCGGATCAACCTCGACAATTTGATCATCGACATCGACGAGAACCGCGGGATCGGCGTCCTCGACGTCCAGCTGCCCAAGCCCGACTTTCCGGTCGTCGCCGGCACGCTCGCCTTCAACAAGCTCGACATCACGTCGTTCCTGCGGGCGTTCACCCCGCTGCCGAAGCCGGGCCAGAACATCGCGACGACGATCGACACCCAGTTCCTGCGGCAGCTCGGGCTCGATTTGAGGCTGTCGGCGCAATCGGCCACGCTCGGCAGCCTGAGCATGAGCGACGTCGCGGCCGCGGCGCGGATCGACCAGGGGCGCGCCAGCTTCGAGGTCGGCGACGCGAGCGCCTACGGCGGATCGCTGACGGGAAAGGTCCAGATCTCGGAGAAGGGGCTCGACGGCGGCGGCGTCGTGCAGGCGTCGGCGCGCAACGTCGATTTCGGCGCCGTCTACGACGCCATGAAGCTCAAGGGGCCGCTGCCGCGCGGCAAAGGCGCGCTGGACCTGCAGCTGAAATCCGCGCACCCCCTCTGGGCGACGAGCAGCGCCGACATCACGGGCAATGTCAGCCTGAAGATGCAGAACGGGACGATTCCTTCCTTCGACATCAATGCCTTCCGTTCGCTCAGCGCAAAGCAGCGCTTCTTCGATCTCAGCCGTGCCGCCTCCGGTTCGCTCGGCTTCTCGTCGGTGAATTTCCAGGGGCACTTCGCCGACGGGCTGGCCGAGATCAACAAGGGCGAAATCAGGACCAAGAACTGGATCATCGACCTCAACGGCGTGCTGCCCTACAGCAGGGGCGGCCTCGCCATGGCCGGCAGCCTGACGCCGAACAAGCCGGCGAAGGCGGCTCCCGTCGCTGCGGACGCCGACAAGGGCAAGCAGGAGGAAAGCGCCAAGCCGCCTGCGCCGCCGCAGCCGACCCTGCGCTTCTTCATCGGCGGTTCGTGGCCCTCGCCGGTCATCTCCCCCGTCATCAGCCAGTAGCGCGGCCCCGGGGTCAGGCGACGACGGCGGCCCGCTCGTCGCGCAGGCGGCGCACCTCGCGCCGCTTGGTGACGACGGAGGCGGCGATGACGCCGATCGTCACCAGGCCGATCAGGATCGTGCAGACGGCGTTGATCTCCGGCGTCACGCCGAGACGGACCTGACTGTAGATCTTCATCGGCAGGGTGGTCGCGCCCGGGCCCGAGGTGAAGCTCGCGACGACGAGGTCGTCGAGGGACAGCGTGAAGGCCAGCATCCAGCCCGAGATGACCGCCGGCAGGATGACGGGCAGGGTGATCGCGAAGAAGGTCTTCACGGGCGGCGCGCCGAGATCCATCGCCGCTTCCTCGAGCGACCGGTCGAAGCTGACGAGCCGCGACTGCACGACCACGGCGACGAAGCACAGCGAGAAGGTGATGTGGGCGATGGTGATCGTCCAGAAGCCGCGGTCGAAATTCATCGCGACGAAGAGGAGCAGCATCGACAGGCCCATGATGACGTCCGGCATGACGAGGGGCGCGTAGACCATGCCGGAGAAGAGGATGCGGCCGCGGAACCGGGGGAAGCGCACCAGCGTGATGGCGGCCATCGTGCCGATGACCGTCGCCACCGTCGCGGACAGGAGCCCGATCCGCAGCGTCACCCAGGCGGCGTCGAGGAGGCTCTGGTCCTTCAGCAGCTCGAAATACCACCGAGTGGAGAAGCCGGCCCAGACGGTGACGAGCCGGGAAGCGTTGAAGGAGTAGATCACCAGGAGGACGATCGGCAGGTAGAGGAACGCGAAGCCGAGCGTGACGGATGCGATGTTGAAGCGGCTCCAGCGGTCCATCGCTACTCCTCCGCCTGGGCGCGGGCCTGCGCCTGCTGGAAGACGACGATCGGCACGACGAGGAGGACCAGCAGGATCATGGCGACCGACGAGGCGAGCGGCCAGTCGCGATTGCGGAAGAACTCGTTCCAGAGCGTCTTGCCGATCATCAGCGTGCGCGAGCCGCCGAGGAGGTCGGGGATGACGAACTCGCCGACGGCCGGGATGAAGACGAGGAGGCAGCCGGCGACGATGCCGGGGATCGCCAGCGGGGCGGTCACCTTCCAGAAGGCCCGGACCGGCGGGCATCCGAGGTCCTCGGCGGCCTCGATCAGGGAGTAGTCCATCTTGTCGAGGGCCGAGAAGATCGGCAGCGTCATGAAGGGCAGGTAGGAATAGACGATGCCGATATAGACCGCCGTGTCGGTGTTGAGGATCGACAGCGGATGGTCGATCACGTGCAGCCAGAGCAGCAGCTGGTTCAGCAGTCCCTCGGGCTTCAGGATGCCGATCCAGGCATAGACCCGGATCAGGAAGCTCGTCCAGAACGGGAGGATGACCAGCATCAGGAGCGTCGGGCGGATGCTCGACGGCGCGCGGGCCATTCCGTAGGCCAGCGGAAAGCCGATCAGGAGCGTCAGCGCCGTCGACACCGCGGCGATCCTGATGCTGGAAACGTAGGACAGGAGGTAGAGGTTGTCCTGGGTCAGCCAGACGTAGTTGTCGACGCTGAATTGCCTCGCTGCGTTCCAGAGCCCGGCGAACCCCTTCGACAGATCGATGGCGGGCGTATAGGGCGGCATCGCCAGCGCGGACTCGGAAAAGGAGAGCTTCAGCACGATGACGAAGGGCACCAGGAAGAACATGCCCAGCCACAGATAGGGCAGGACGATGACGAGGTGGCGGACGAGGCCGGCGGCGCGGCGGCGGAACATGGCTCAATCCCCCAGGAGGACGCCCGCGTCCGGCTCGAAGGAGATCCAGACCTCCTCGTCGTAGCCGAACGGATCGTCGAGCGCGCGCACCGCATTCAGCACGGACGCCTTGACGACCTTGCCGCTGTCGAGACGGATGTTGAAGACCGTCGTTCCCCCGAGATAGGCGATGTCCCAGACCTTGCCGGCGACGGCATTGAAGGTCCGGTCGGGCCTCTGCCGGCCGACCCTGATCTTTTCCGGCCTCACGGCGAAGCCGGTCCTCGCGCCGGGGCCGGCGGCGCAGCCGCCCCCGGCGCGAATGGCGAACCCGTCCTCCCCGGCGATCTCCACCGTGCCGTCCCGCTTGGTTTCGACCGTGCCCTCGAAGACGTTCACGTCGCCGATGAAGCCGGCCACGAAACGGGAATTCGGAGCCTCGTAGATTTCCGCGGGCGTCGCCGTCTGGATGATCTCGCCATGGCTCATCACCGCGATCCTGTCGGCCATCACCATCGCCTCCTCCTGGTCGTGGGTGACGACGATGAAGTTGAGGCCGAGGTCCTGCTGCAGGTCCATGAGCTCGAACTGGGTCTCCTCGCGCAGCTTCTTGTCGAGCGCGCCGAGCGGCTCGTCGAGAAGCAGGACCTTCGGACGCTTGACCAGGGAGCGGGCAAGGGCGACGCGCTGGCGCTGGCCGCCGGAGAGCTGCTGGGGCTTGCGTTTGGCGAACGCCTCCATCTTCACCGTCTTCAGCATCTCGGCGACGCGGTCGGCGATCTCCGACCGGGCGATGCCGTCCTGCTTCAGGCCGAAGGCGACATTCTTCTCGACGTTCATGTGCGGGAACAGGGCGTAGGACTGGAACATCATGTTGACCGGCCGCCGGTAGGGCGGGATGCCGGCCAGGTCCTCCCCGTCGAGCAAGATGCGGCCGGCGGTCGGCGTCTCGAAGCCGGCGAGCATGCGCAGCAGCGTGGACTTGCCGCAGCCGGATCCGCCGAGCAGGGCGAAGAACTCCCGCCTGTAGATGTCGAGCGACAGGTTGGCGACGGCGGTGAAGTCGCCGAACTTCTTCGTGACGCCCTCGAACGAGATGAAGGGCCTTTCCGCCGGATCGTTCCAGGGTGCGAAGCCGCGGCGAATGCTGCCCAGTGGTCTCATCCGGTGCTTTCCATGGTCTCTCGCCGAAGGGGCGGCCCCGGCGCGGCGCCGGGGCCCGCCTCCGTCATTCGCCGGTCAGCACCTTGGTCCAGGTGCGCGTGTAGATGCGCTGGGTCTTCTGGTCCTTGGGCGACGTCGTATAGAGGCGGCCCATCGTCTCCTTGTCCGGATAGACTTCCGGATCGTCGAGGACGCTCTTGTCGACGTACTGCCGGGAGGCGGCGTTGCCGTTGGCGTAGTTGACGTAGTCGGAGGCCTTGGCGATCACCTGCGGCTTCATCATGTAGTTGAGGAAGGCGAGCGCCTCCTCGGGATGCGGCGCGTCGGCGGGTATCGCCATGTTGTCGAACCACATGTTGGCGCCTTCCTTGGGGATGGCGTAGCCGATGTGGACGCCCTGCTTGGCCTCGTTGGCGCGGTCGCGCGCCTGCAGGACGTCGCCGGACCATCCGACGGCCAGGCATATGTCGCCGTTGGCGAGCGCGTTGATGTACTCGGAGGAATGGAACTTCTTGACGAAGGGGCGGATCTTCAGGAGGAGGTCGCCGGCCTTCTTGATGTCGTCCGGGGCATTGGAATCCGGGTCGAGGCCGAGATAGTTGAGCGCGGCGGGGATCAACTCGTCGGGCGCGTTGAGCAGATAGATGCCGCAGGACGACAGTTTCTTCGCCAGTTCGGGCTTGAAGACCAGGTCCCAGCTGTTCGGCTTGACGTCGGGGCCGAGTGCCGCCTTGACCTTGTCGATGTTCATGCCGAGACCGGTCGTTCCCCACATGTAGTTGATGGCGTACTCGTTGCCCGGATCGAAGCGGGCGAGGCGCTTCATGATCGACGGGTCCATGTTCTTCAGGTTCGGCAGCTTCGACTTGTCGAGCTTCTGGAACACGCCGGCCGTGATCTGGCGCGCCAGGAACGTGCCCGTCGGCACGACGACGTCGTAGCCGGTGCCGCCGGCGAGGAGCTTGGTCTCGAGGACCTCGTTGGAATCGAAGGTGTCGTAGACGACCTTTATGCCCGTTTCCTTGGTGAAGTCGGTCAGGATGGTCGGGTCGATGTAGTCCGACCAGTTGTAGACGTTGACGACGCGATCCGCGGCTTGTCCCGGGACCGCGGCGACCGGCGCGAGCAGGCCGCCTCCCAACAGCATCGCCGCAAACGCAATCAGCTTCCTTCGGTTCATCGCCTGTCCCCTCTCGATTTCGCTCGGCCGTTCTTCGTTTTCCGGCACGCAGGCGTTGCGGAACGCCCGGTGCCGTTGAAGCCTAAAAGCGTTTTCGAGGGACGACAAGGTGTTTTTGCCGCCGGTTTGTGCAGTGCATCATGGTTGGGCAGGGCCCGCCGCGCGGGGGGCCGTCACCGATGCTTGCGGCCCTCGCCGTAGAACATCTTTTCCCAGGCCCTGTGCGCCTTGTAGCCCTCGCGGATGAAGGGCGTGAAGACGGCGAGGTTGAGGATCGCCCGGTTGGTGAGGCTTGCGGGAAAGCTCGTCGGCTTGACGAAGTCGACGAAGAGCACCACGCGGACGCCGTCGGAGTGGTTCCACGCCTCGTGCTCGTAGGCGTCGTCGAAGATCAGCGCCTTTCCCTCCTGCCAGTGGCAGGTCTCGTTCCCGACGCGGATGCCGACCCGGTCGGGCTCGTCGGGCACCATCAGCCCGAGGTGGAAGCGGAGCACGCCGTTATAGGGCCCGCGATGCGGCGGGAGATGCTTGCCGGGCTCGAAGATCGAGAACATTGCCGACTTGAGGCCCGGTATCTTCTGCAGGATCCTCCAGGTCTCGGGACACTGGCGGATGGCCTCCTCAGAGCGGATGCCGTAGCCGCAGAGGAAGAAGGTCTTCCAGTCCCGGTCCGACGAAATGGAGCGGACCTCGGCGGAGATCTCGTGGAAGGCCGGCAGCTCGCCCTTGCGGGTCAGGACGTTGTCGAGCTCGGCCCGGATCAGCCGCCACTCCGCCTCGACCTCGCGCGCCCAGGGGAACGCGTCGGTATCGTAGACCGGCGGGTTGCCGTGCTCGGCATATCTGAGGTTGAGGCGCTCGGCGCCGTCGACCATCTTCTGCACGGACCGTGCGACGAAGCCCTCGCCCGACATCGTGTCGTCCAGTCCGTCCGTCTTCGCCTTCTGCTGGTAGTCGTCTGCCATCGGTCAGTCCCGTTCGCGGGGCGGATGCCCGCATCGTCTGAAGATCGAGCCGGAAACCCGGCTTTTCGCATTCCCTCCCGACGAAGGCAGGAGAATCGCGCGAAAAGATGTCCGTTCGCCCTACTGATAGTCGAACGCACTGAGGCCTGTCACCATCTCGTCGAGGCCGAGGGGCCGGGTGACCGGGGGTTCGGCCCGCGCCAGGCAGCCGCGGCGTTCGCACAGGCGGCAGCCCGGGCCGGCGGCGACCGGAGCCCCTTGCGGGGCGTAGGCGGTCTCCCTGGCGTGTGCGAGATCGCAGCCGAGCAGGAGCGCCGTCCGCCGGACCCGCTCCCCGTAGCCGCCGCCGACGCCGTCCAGGGTCCGCGACACGGTCAGGAAGGCCGCGCCGCCCGGCATCTCCACCGGCTCGACGATCACCTGGCCCGGCTGGGCGAAGGCGGCGTAGAAGCCGAGCTTCGGGCAGGAGCCGCCGAAGCCTTCGGGATAGCCGCGCGCGCCAGCGCGGCGAATGCAATTGCCGGCGTTGTCGGTCTCGACGAGGAAGAACGGCAGGCCGGAGGCGCCCGGGCGCTGGAGGGTCACCAGACGGCTCGCGGCCTGCTCGTAGGAGACGCGGAACCGGGCGCGCAGGACGTCGACGTCGCAGCGGGCGCGCGCGGCGGCGGCGCGAAAGGCCTCGTAGGGCATCATCAGCGCGTGGGCCGCGTAGCGCGCCAGCTCGAAGCGGGCGATGCGCCGCGCCTCCTCGCTGCCGAGCGGAAGCGCCCGGACCTCCTCCGCCAGCGGGTCGGCAAGCGCGAGCTGGACGGCCTCGATCGCCGTTTCCCGCAGCCGGTCGAAGACGGACAGTCTTTCCGACAGGAACAGCCGCATCGAGTGCCGGTCGTAGCGGCGCCGGAGGTCGGGCATGACGTGGACGGGAAGCGCGCGCACGGAGATGCCGTGCTCGGCGGCGAGCCAGGCCTTCAGCGCCGGCCCCAGGTCCTCGCCGGGGTCGAGGCGCCCGTGGAAGGCTTCCGCGGCCTCGTCGATGCGGGCGAAATAGGCCGGCCGCCGCTCCAGCACCTCGCGCACCTCGTCCATCGGCAGCCGCGTGCCGGTGAGCGCGGCGGCGCGGCCCTCGTCCGAGAGCAGCGCGGCGAGGTCGGACAGGCGCTCGTTCTGCTCGCGGAAGGCGCGGTAGAGCTTGACGACGCCGGCGGCGGCGTTGGGGGCGGCCTCCAGGACCTCGACGAGCTCCTGGTCGCCCGGGAGCTCGCCGGCAAGCAGCGGATCCGCGAACACCGCCTTCATCGCGGCGAGCGACGTCGCGCCTTCGCCCTGCAGCTCCTTGAGGTCGATGTCGTAGACGCTCGCGAGCTTCAAAAGCAGCTGGACCGTCAGGGGACGCTGGTTGCGCTCGATCAGGTTGAGGTAGGACGGCGAGATCCCCAGGCCTTCGGCCATGGCCGTCTGCGTCAGGCCGAGCCCGTTGCGCAGCCTGCGCACGCGGGGCCCGGCGAATATCTTCCGATCGGAATTCGACAACTTTTTACAATCCGCCCGCCGTCCAGAATTTACAATATTTACATACCGACTCGCGGTCGTTGTCAAGACGATGACAGACTGACCTCTTTTTCATCGTTGTTTTTCAGGTTCTTATCGACCGCCCGGGAGAGATATGTAAAACCTGTCACATCGAAGCGGGTGCCCCAGCTGTGTCCGCGCGCATCACATCAAGGAGCTTGTCGCACCATGACCGATTTTTACACACTCGTTCCCAACGCCCCGTCCGGCCGCTTCGAGGGCATAGAGAGGCCCTATGGAGCCGAGGACGTCCGGCGGCTGCGCGGCTCTGTGGCGATCCGGCACACCCTGGCGGAAAACGGAGCGAACCGTCTCTGGCAGCTCCTGGATTCCGAGGCGTTCGTCAACGCGCTCGGCGCCATGAGCGGCAACCAGGCCATGCAGATGGTGCGGGCGGGGCTCAAGGCGATCTATCTGTCCGGCTGGCAGGTGGCGGCCGACGCCAACACGGCCTCGGCGATGTATCCGGACCAGTCGCTCTATCCCGCCGATGCGGGCCCGGAGCTGGCGCGGCGCATCAACCGGACGCTCCAGCGGGCCGACCAGATCGAGGTCTCGGAGGGCAAGGGCTTGTCCGTCGAGACGTGGTTCGCGCCGATCGTCGCGGATGCCGAAGCGGGGTTCGGCGGTCCGCTCAACGCCTTCGAGATCATGAAGGCCTATATCGAAGCGGGCGCGGCGGGGGTGCATTTCGAGGACCAGCTGGCTTCGGAAAAGAAATGCGGCCACCTGGGCGGGAAGGTGCTCATCCCGACGGCCCACCACATCCGCAACCTGACGGCCGCACGGCTCGCCGCCGACGTCATGGGCGTCCCGACCCTCGTCATCGCGCGCACCGACGCGGAAGCGGCAAAGCTGATTACGTCGGACGTCGACGAGCGGGACCGGCCCTTCGTGGACCATGACGCCGGGCGCACGGCGGAGGGCTTTTATCACGTCAGGAACGGCCTCGATGCGTGCATCGCCCGGGCGATCGCCTATGCTCCCTACTCCGACCTCATCTGGTGCGAGACGTCGAAGCCGGATCTCGGGCAGGCCAGGGCGTTCGCCGAGGCCGTGCAAAAGGCCCATCCCGGCAAGAAGCTCGCCTACAACTGCTCGCCTTCCTTCAACTGGCGGAAGAACCTGGACGCGGCGACGATCGCGGCGTTCCAGCGCGAGCTCGGCGCCATGGGCTACAAGTTCCAGTTCATCACGCTCGCCGGCTTCCACCAGCTGAATTTCGGCATGTTCGAACTGGCGCGCGGCTACCGCGACCGCCAGATGGCCGCCTATTCGGAGCTGCAGGAAGCCGAGTTCGCAAGCGAGGCGAACGGCTACACGGCGACCCGGCACCAGCGCGAGGTGGGGACCGGCTATTTCGACGCCGTGTCCATGGCGATCTCGGGCGGGCGGTCGTCGACCACCGCCATGGGCGGGTCCACGGAGAGTGCCCAGTTCGCGACCGAAAAATCCTCGTTCCGCCCGGCGGCGGAATGAGACGCCCCCAACCGAGGAGAACGACATGACATCCGTCGCACGCGTCAAGGAACGGGCCGAGGAGCAGTCCTCGTCCATGAGCAGCGAACAACAGGCCGTCATCCGCATGGTCGCCAACGACCTGCACCGGCTGAACCAGTCGGTGATGAAGGCCGTCGAGGCCGGCGTTTCGGTCGAACTGGTGCGCTCGGCGCGCCATCATGGCGGCGGCGGCAACTGGGGAGACCTGCTCGTCCCGGTGATCGTCACGCAGTCGCGCTGAACCGGGCTCCGCCTTTCAGTGCAACCATCCGGCGCGCCGGACGTTGACTGGACGAAAGGCCTCCAGCCTTTGACTTGAGAGCGCCCGCCGTAGTCCCTGACGGCGGGCGTTCGCACGTCCGGGTGTCAGAGGCGGATGCGGCGCCAGACCGCTTCGGAGAAGGAGTAGGCCGAGAAGGCGAGGAGGCCGAGGCCCGTCGCCGCGAGCAGGACGTGTCCCGCCGGCAGTCCCTGGATGAAACCGAGGGCCGCGGCCAGGCCCGGATTGCCGCCGCCGCCTCCGACGCTGACGCCGCGGTAGAAGAACAGCACCGCGATGACGAAGAAGACGAGACCGCGGGCGACGAGCCCGGTGCGGGCGACGGGATGGACGATCTCCATGACGCGCGGCGAGGCGTCGAAATAGCGGGCGTAGCGCTTCTTGACCGCCTTGAAGATATGGGCCGCGCCGACGCCGACGAAGACGGCGACGAGAGCCCAGGCGATCACCCGGGTGCCGACGAAGCCCGCGAGCGAGGCGGCGAGCTGGCTGCGCCCGCCCGAGGAGGACTGGGTCCCGTTCCAAAGTGCGAAGGTATAGACGAGCAGGGCCGAATAGGTGCCGGCGGATGCCAGGAGGCCGGCACGGATCGCCAGTCCCTTGGCGTCGGAGCCGTGGTTGTCGGTGTCGAGGATCGACTGGGCGAGGCGCCACAGCGCGTAGGACAGCAGGCCGATCATCAGGGCCCAGGCGAGGATGTTGCCGGCGGTGTGCTGCATGATCGTCTGCAGCGCGCCGTGCGAATCCTTCTTCTCGCCGTTGCCGAAGGCCGAAAGGACCGCGAAGATTCCGATGACGGCATAGATGAGGCCGCGCGCGGCGTATCCCACCCGGGCAAAGGGCGCGACGGCGTCCCGCAGGCTGGTCGATTCGAGTCGTCGTTTGGCTTTTAGCTGCAAATCCGCTCTCCCGCGGGGAGAACGCATTCGCGCGGCATCGGTTCATCGCGCCGGTGAAAATCGGTCCGGGGCGCTCCGCAGGGCGGCGGCACCGCCCTGGAAAAGGATCAGATGCGGCCTGAAACCAGCAGAAGCAGGAGAGCAGCGCCGACCGAAGCGAAGGCAGCGGCCTGGAGCACTGCCGTTCGCGCTGATTTCTCTGCAATGGCGATAGCGCGCGCACGCTCCGCAGCCGCGGGTTTGATCAGTCGCTGTCTCATCGGGGTTCTCTTCGCGGGTTGGATTTCCTGCCGATTTTCTCGATGGATCATAGTTATGCAATTCACGCAGGCAAACAAGGCTGAAGGCCGAACGATCGGCCCGAATTGCTGAAATTTGCGTGAACAGATGCAAAGCTGCATCGCTTGCGGCACTCGCAATTCGGGCTTGAATCGTTATGATGCACGCGGCCCTCGCGGTCCGCGAAACAACTTCCGGTGATCGATGTCGTCCAAGAAGCAGGCCAGTTCAGCAGGTACGTCGCGCGGCGGCGCCGGGGAGATTCCGGCCCATGTCGCCAGCACAAGGGGCGTCGAGGGATGGTCCGAGGCCTTTCCGTGGCTTCAGTACCGCAGCATCGAGGACATCGAGTGCATCACGCCGGACCTTGCCGGCGTGCCCCGCGGCAAGATGATGCCGACGTCGAAATTCGTGTCGAACACGTCCCTGTCGCTTCCCTCGGCCGTCTTTCGCCACACGATCTCGGGCGAATACCCCGAGGAGACCGAGAATTTCCGCTACGATCCGCATGACGGGGACCTCAAGCTGCTGCCCGACCTGTCGACGCTGTCGGTCGTGCCGTGGGAGTCGGACCCGACGGCGCAGGTCATCTGCGACATCGTCGACACCGAGGGGCGGCCGGTGCCCTACACGCCGCGCAACGTGCTGAAGCACGTCCTCGATCTCTACGCGACGCGCGGCTTCCGGCCGGTGGTGGCGCCGGAGATCGAGTTCTACCTCGTAGCGCTGAACGACGATCCGGACTATCCGCTGCATCCGCCGAAGGGACGCTCCGGCCGCACGATCGTCGGCGGCCAGTCCTATTCGATCAGCGGCGTCAACGAATTCGACGAGCTGATCGACGACATCTATCACTTTTCCGAGAAGCAGGGCCTCGAGATCGATACGCTCATCCACGAGGAAGGGCCGGCGCAGCTCGAGATCAACCTGAGGCACGGCGATCCCGTCGAACTGGCCGACCAGGTCTTCTTCTTCAAGCGGACGCTGCGCGAGGCGGCGCTCAAGCACGGCATGTACGCCACCTTCATGGCCAAGCCGATGCAGGGGCAGGCCGGCTCGGCCATGCACATCCACCAGTCGGTGATCGACATCGCCACGGGCCGCAACGTCTTTTCCAACCCGGACGGGTCGCCGTCGCAGGAGTTCTTCCACTTCATCGGCGGCATGCAGCATTTCGTGCCGCGGGCGCTCGTCATGATGGCGCCCTACGTCAACTCCTACCGGCGGCTCACGCCCGACATGGCGTGCCCGGTCAACAACGCCTGGGGCTACGACAACCGGACGACCGCCTTCCGCGTGCCGACATCGGATCCCGGCGCCCGCCGGGTCGAGAACCGGCTACCCTCCTCCGACGCCAATCCCTATCTCGCCCTGGCGGCCTCGCTCGCCGCGGGCTGGCTCGGGATGGAGCGGTCCATCGTTCCCTCCGGCCCGACGGACAAGACGGCCAACGAAGGCGTGATCGACCTGCCGCGCGGGCTGCTCGAGGCCGTCTCGCTGTTCGAGAACGAGCCGGCCTTCGCCGAGGCCTTCGGACAGGAGTTCGTCGGCACCTATTGCGGGGTCAAGCGCGGCGAGTTCGAAACCTTCATGCAGGTGATCAGCCCGTGGGAGCGGGAGTTCCTGCTCCTCAACGTCTAGACGCCGCGATGGTCTACCGGAGTCCGATCGCGCCGGGGGTTTCCTGGTACGAGGCGACCGTCGCCGACCGGCCGGAATACGGGCGGCTGGACGGCTCCCGCACGGCCGACGTCGCGATCGTCGGCGGCGGCTTCACCGGACTGCAGGCCGCGTGCCGGCTCGCGGAAGGCGGGGCGGACGTCGTGCTGATCGACGCGGCGCGTTTCGGCGACGGGGCCTCCGGCCGCAATGGCGGGCAGCTCGGCACGGGGCACCGGACCTGGCCGGAGGATCACGCGCAGGCCCTGGGCTTCGCCGAGGCCAAGGCGCTCTTCCGGCTGGCGGAGGACGCCAAGGCCCACCTCCTCGACTTCGCCCGCAGGCACGCGATCGAGATCGACTACCGGCCCGGGCAGATGTCCGTGGTGCACAAGTCCCGCTATGTCGACGACTACCGCCGCCATGCCGACGTGATGGCGGAGCGATACGACTATCCCCATATCCGCTTCATGGACCGCGAGGAGACCGCCCGCAGGCTGGGGTCCGACCGCTATCTCGCCGGCATCCGCGATACGGGAACGGGGCACATCCACCCGCTGAAGCTGCTCGTGGGCACGGCCAGGGCCGCGGCGCAAGCCGGGGCGGCGCTTCACGAACATACGCCGGCGACCGAAATCCGGTCGGAGCGCGGGCGGGTGAGCGTCGAGACGCCGACCGGGACGATCACGGCGGAACGGGCGCTCGTCGCCTGCAACGCCTACATCGGCGGGCTGGAGCCGGTGACGGCGGCCCACGTCATGCCGATCCGGTCCTTCATCGGCGCGACGGTGCCGCTCGAGGAGTCCCTGGGCGTGCTGCCGGGCGGGGAATCGGTCGACGATTCGCGCTTCGTGGTCCGCTATTTCCGCAGGAGCGCCGACGGGCGCCTGCTCTTCGGCGGGCGGGAGGCCTATACGGCCGACAATCCCCGCGACATTTCGCGCCACATCGGGCGGCAGATCGGCGAGCTCTACCCGGCGCTCGCCGAGGTGGAGATCACCCACGCCTGGGGCGGGTCGGTCGGGATCACCGTGCCGCGCGAACCTTTCGTGCGCGAGGTCATGCCCGGCGTCACCTCGATCGGCGGCTTCTCCGGCCACGGCGTGATGCTGTCCAATTACACCGGCCGGCTCTACGGCGAGAGCCTGCTCGGCAATCGCGACCTGCTCGAGCCGCTGAAGGCGCTCGACATTCCGCGATTTCCGGGGGGACGGCGCTTCTCCAAGCCGCTGCTCCTTCTCGCCATGACCTGGTTCGCGCTGCGCGACCGTTTCTGAGCCTGCCGGGGGCCACCGGTTTACAATCCCTCGCCGAGCCATAAAAATGTTCCGAGCGACCGGCGACGTCTGTCATCTTAAATCTGGTATTCTTAAATCGATTAGATTATGACGTGCGCGATCACCGAAGCAAAGGCAATTCGAATGACAAGCCAGATCATTCCCGTCGATCCGTTCGACTTCATCGTCTTTGGCGGCACCGGCGACCTCGCGGAGCGCAAGCTGCTTCCGGCCCTCTTCCATCGCCAGGGCGCCGGCCAGTTGACCGATCCGACGCGCATCATCGGCGCTTCGCGGGCCGAGATGAGCGACGACGACTATCGCGGCTTCGCGCGCGAGGCGCTCGGCAAGCACCTCCAGGCGCACGAATGCAGGAGCGAGGACCTGGAGCGTTTCCTCGCCCGCCTGCGCTACGTCTCCATCGACGCCACGACCAATCGCGGCTGGGAGGACCTCAAGGCGTTGCTGGAGGACGATCCGGCGCGCGTACGCGCCTTCTACCTCGCCGTCGGGCCGGCGCTTTTCGGACAGATTTCCGAGGGCGTGCGGGACCATGGGCTGATTACCGACAAGTCCCGGATCGTCGTGGAAAAGCCGATCGGGCGGGACCTCGCCTCGGCGATGGACCTGAACGACACCATCGGCCGCGTCTTCGCCGAGGAGCAGATCTTCCGGATCGACCACTATCTCGGCAAGGAAACGGTGCAGAACCTGATGGCGCTGAGGTTCGCCAACGCGCTCTACGAGCCTCTCTGGAACTCCGCCCATATCGACCACGTGCAGATCACCGTGGCGGAATCCGTCGGGCTGGAGGGGCGCGCCGGCTACTACGACAAGGCGGGTGCGCTGCGCGACATGGTGCAGAACCACATCCTGCAGCTCCTCTGCCTCGTCGCCATGGAGCCGCCGGCGTCGATGGAGGCCGAGGCCGTGCACGACGAGAAGGTGAAGGTGCTCCGCAGCCTGCGGCCGATCGACGCCTCGAACGTCGACAAGCTGACGGTGCGCGGCCAGTACAAGGCGGGCGCGTCGTCCGGCGGGGCGGTGCGCGGCTATCTCGACGAGCTCGGCGACGACCGGTCCAACACGGAGACCTTCGTCGCCATCAAGGCGGAGATCGCGAACTGGCGCTGGTCGGGCGTGCCCTTCTACCTGAGGACGGGCAAGCGGATGCCGGAGCGGGTTTCGGAGATCGTCATCACCTTCAAGCCCATCCCCCATTCGATCTTCGACGACGGGGCGGGCCGCGTGATGGCCAACGAACTCGTCATCCGCCTGCAGCCGGACGAGGGCGTCAAGCAGTGGCTGATGATCAAGGACCCCGGCCCCGGCGGCATGCGCCTTCGCCACGTGCCGCTCGACATGACCTTCGCCGAGAGCTTCAAGGTGCGCAATCCCGACGCCTACGAGCGGCTGCTGCTCGACGTGATCCGCGACAATCGCACGCTGTTCATGCGGCGCGACGAGGTGCAGGCCGCCTGGGGGTGGGTCGACCCCATCCTGAAGAGCTGGGAGGATACGGGACAGGGCGTGCACGGCTACGTGGCCGGGACATCGGGACCGAGCCAGGCTATCGCCCTCATCGAACGTGACGGCAGGACGTGGCACGATGCAAAATGACCTCAGAGCGATCGACCTCCACCGCTTCGCCGACCGCGAGAGGGTGGCGGCCGGGCTGGCCGGGGACGTGGCCGAGCAGATTTCCGCCGGCATCGCCGAGCGCGGCGAGGCGACGATCGCCGTGTCGGGCGGCTCGACGCCGAAGCGTTTCTTCGAGGTGCTGTCCGGCGCCGCCCTGCCCTGGCGGAAGGTGACCATCACGCTGGTCGACGAGCGGTTCGTTCCGCCCGACAGCGACCGGTCCAACCAGCGGCTCGTCGCCGAGCACCTGCTGAAGGGCGGCGCGGCCGACGCGCGCTTCGTTCCGCTCTACCAGCACGTCGCCGACGTCGACGCGGCCGCGGCCCTCGCGGCGGGGAAGATCGACACGCTCCACTTGCCGTTCGACGTCGTCGTCCTCGGCATGGGGGGAGACGGGCACACGGCGTCCTTCTTCCCGGGCGGCAACAACCTGGCCGAGGCCCTGGAAGGGCAAGGCGCGCGCTCCGTCGTCTCCATGGAGGCGTCGGACGCCTCGGAGCCGCGGCTGACGCTCACGCTGCCGGCACTGCTGCCGAGCAGGCTCATCGCCCTGCACATCGAAGGGCAGACGAAAATGGAAAGGCTCGAGGCGGCCCGGGGTCCCGGTTCGGAACTGGACATGCCCATTCGCGCGGTGCTCGACCGGGTGCCGGCGCCGCTCGCGGTCTACTGGGCTCCCTGAGCGGGCCGATCCCCGCAAAACTCGACCTTGCCGAAATCGACAGGACGGAACGATCATGTCTGCAGACAAGCGCATCGAAGCCATCACAAGCCGCATCGTCGAACGGTCCAAGCCGCATCGCGAGGCCTATCTCGATCGCGTGCGCCGCGCGGCCGAGGCGGGTCCGCACCGCTCGGTGCTGTCGTGCGGAAATCTGGCCCACGGGTTCGCCGCCTGCGCGGCGGGCGACAAGGAGGCGCTTTCCGGCGACCACGTGCCGAATGTCGGCATCATCACCGCCTACAACGACATGCTTTCGGCGCACCAGCCGTTCGAGACGTTCCCAGCGATGATCCGGGAGGCGGCGCGGGAGGCCGGCGGCGTGGCGCAGGTCGCCGGGGGCGTCCCGGCGATGTGCGACGGCGTGACGCAGGGGCAGCCGGGCATGGAGCTGTCGCTCTTCTCCCGCGACGTCATCGCGATGGCGGCGGCCGTCGGCCTGTCGCACAACATGTTCGACGCGGCGCTCTTCCTCGGCGTCTGCGACAAGATCGTGCCGGGCCTGGCGATCGCGGCCCTGACCTTCGGGCACCTGCCGGCCATCTTCGTGCCGGCCGGCCCGATGACGAGCGGGCTTGCCAACGACGACAAGGCGCGCGTGCGCCAGCTCTACGCGGAAGGCAAGGTCGGCCGCGAGGCGCTGCTGGAGGCCGAATCGCGCTCCTACCACGGGCCGGGCACCTGCACCTTCTACGGCACGGCCAATTCCAACCAGATGCTCATGGAGATCATGGGCCTGCACCTGCCGGGCGCCTCGTTCATCAATCCGGGCACGCCGCTGCGCGACGCGCTGACCAGGGAGGCGACGCGCCGGGCACTGGCGATCACCGCCCTCGGCAACGAGTTCACGCCGGTCGGCGAGATGATCGACGAGCGCTCGATCGTCAACGGGGTGGTCGGCCTGCATGCCACCGGTGGGTCGACCAACCATACGCTGCATCTGGTCGCCATGGCGCGCGCGGCGGGCATCCAGCTCGCCTGGGAGGACATATCGGAGCTGTCCGAGGTGGTGCCGCTGCTCGCCCGCGTCTATCCGAACGGGCTTGCCGACGTGAACCATTTCCACGCCGCCGGCGGGATGGGCTACCTGATCGGGCAATTGCTGGCCAAGGGCCTCCTGCACGACGACGTCCGGACGGTGTTCGGTCACGGGCTGAAGCCCTATGCGATCGACGTGAAGCTCGGCGAGGGCGGGGCCGTGATCCGCGAGCCGGCACCGGAGGAGAGCCACGACCCGAAGATCCTCGCCTCCGTCAACGCACCGTTCCAGCCGACCGGCGGCCTGAAGATGCTGAGCGGCAACATCGGCAACGCCGTCATCAAGATCTCGGCGGTCAAGAGCGACCGGCACGTCGTCGAGGCGCCGGCGAAGATATTCCACGAGCAGAACGAACTCCAGGAGGCCTTCAAGGCCGGCGAGCTCGACCGGGACTTCGTCGCCGTCATCCGCTTCCAGGGGCCGAAGGCCAACGGCATGCCTGAACTCCACAAGCTGACGCCGGTGCTCGGCATCCTGCAGGATCGCGGCCACAGCGTCGCCCTCGTCACGGACGGGCGGATGTCGGGCGCCTCCGGCAAGGTGCCCGCGGCGATACACGTGACGCCGGAGGCGATCGACGGGGGGCCGCTGGCGCGCATCCGCGAGGGCGACATGATCCGGCTCGACGCGGCGACGGGACACCTGAACGTCCTGATCGACGCCGCCGAGCTTCTCGCGCGCGAGCCGGCCTATGCGGACCTCTCGGGCAACGAGCACGGTCTCGGCCGGGAGCTGTTCGCCCCGTTCCGCGCGATGGCCGGGCCGGCCGACCACGGCGCGAGCGTGCTTTACTGAGCGTGCCCCCGGGACGCTGGAGGGGAAACCCGCCGCGCACCGGACATAAAAAAACGCGGGCCGTTTCCGGTCCGCGTCTTTCTTGGGGCTGCGGGAAATTCGAGTCTTACGGCAGCAGGACGTGGTTCACCACGTGGATGACGCCGTTCGACTGGTTGACGTCGGCCGTCGTCACGACTGCCGTATCGCCATGCTTGTCCTTGACGGCGATGCCCTTGCCGTAGGGCACGACGGTCAGCGTCTCGCCGTTGACGGTCTTCAGCATGTACTTGCCGCCATGCTTCTTGGCTTCCATCAGCAGCTCGGCGCCGGAATGCTTGCCGGGGACGACGTGATAGGTCAGGACGCTGACGAGCTTCTTCTTGTTAGCCGGCTTCATGAGCGAGGAAACGGTGCCCTTCGGCAGCTCGCCGAATGCCTCGTCGGTCGGCGCGAAGACGGTGAACGGCCCGGCACCTTCGAGCGTCTTCACCAGGCCGGCCTGCTTGACGGCTGCGACCAGCGTCTTGTGGATGGGCGAATTCACCGCGTTCTGAACGATGTTCTTGTTGGCGTACATCGCCGCGCCGCCGACCATGGGATTGGCGCTGGCGGTCACCGGGGCCAGGGTCATCGTCGCTGCGAGTGCGATCGCGGCCGAAACCGACGCAGTCTTGAGTAGCTTCTTAAACATGTCACCTCCACTGGTGTTCGATTGATTACCTCCAGCACTACGGAGGCTGTGGAGATGCGGTTTACCGGCGGCCGATCACATCGACTTGAAGGGGCCGTGATCGGCGGGCCCCACCGGGGGCCGAGCCCCGCGGCTCAGCCCGACTTGCGGTAGGTCCGACCGTCGGAATCGAAAAGGTGCATGCGCTCCTTGTCGGCGGTGAAGCGGGCCTTCTGGCCGCGCTCGAAGGGCAGGTTGCCGGGGAGCTTGATGATGATCGGCTCGTCCTCGGTGAGGCCTTCGATGTAGAGGAGGGTGACCTCGCCGAGCGCCTCGATGATCGAGATGGCGCCCTCGAAGAGGAAGTCCTCGCCCTCGGCGGGCCTGAGGTCCTCGGGGCGGACGCCGAAGGAGACGGACTTGCCCTTCTCGGAGGCCTCGGTCGGTATGTCGAGGACGACGGACTTGCCGCCGGTCAGGGTGACCCGGGTGTTCGCCCCGGTCTCCTCGACCGTCGCGGGGATGATGTTCATCGCCGGCGAGCCGATGAAGCGGGCGACGAAGAGGTTGGCGGGACGCTCGTAGAGCTCGAGGGGGGCGCCCACCTGCTCGATGTAGCCGGCCGAGAGCACGACGATGCGGTCGGCCAGCGTCATCGCCTCGACCTGGTCGTGGGTGACGTAGATCATCGTCGTGTCGGCCATCGTCTCGCCGAGCTTGGCGATCTCGATGCGGGTCGCGACCCGGAGGGCGGCGTCGAGGTTGGAGAGCGGCTCGTCGAAGAGGAAGACCTTGGGATCGCGGCAGATGGCGCGGCCGATGGCGACGCGCTGGCGCTGGCCGCCCGAAAGGGCCTTGGGGAGACGGTCGAGATAGGGTGTGAGCTGGAGGATGTCGGCGGCGTTCTTCACCCGCTTCTCGATGTCCTCCTTCGGCAGTTTCGCGATCCGCATGCCGAAGGCCATGTTGTCGTAAACCGTCATGTGCGGATAGAGCGCGTAGGACTGGAAGACCATGGCGATCCCCCGCTTCGAAGGCGGGATGTCGTTGACCACCTGGTCGCCGATCTTCAGCGTGCCGCCGGTGATGTCCTCGAGCCCCGCGATCATGCGGAGCAGCGTCGACTTGCCGCAGCCCGACGGGCCGACGAAGACGACGAATTCGCCGTGCTTGATCTCCAGGTCGACGCCGTGGATCACGTCTACGCTTCCATAGGACTTGCGTATGTCCTTGAGACTCAGTCCGGTCATGAAGATCCTCCCTTTTTCGCAGCCGTTCCCTGTCAGCCGAGGCGCGCGAAGAAAGCGTCGTACGGCGGCAGTTCGATATCGTCGTCGCGCAACATACCCGAAAAGCCGTGGTGTTCCATCACCTGCAATCTGCCTGCCGGGCGAGAAACGAAATGTTCGGTTCCCGACATGTTGAACGCGCAGAAGATGGCCTCGTCATGGTGCCGGCGAACATAGGACAGGACCGGGCCGCCGGTTTCGGCGAACTCGATGCTTCCCTTGGCGAAGACGTCGTGCGCCTTGCGGAACGCGATCAGCCGCCTGTAGTGGTTGAGCATGGAGGCGTGGACGTGCTCCTGGGTATCGACGGCGTGGTGGCGATGCTCGGCCGGGACCGGCAGCCAGGGCCGCCCGGCGGAGAAGCCGGCCTCCGGGGCGTCCTTCTCCCAGACCATCGGCGTGCGGCAGCCGTCGCGCCCCTTGAAGTCCGGCCAGAACTGGATGCCGTAGGGATCGCGCAGGTCTTCATAGGCGATGTCGGCTTCCGTCAGGCCCAGCTCCTCGCCCTGGTAGAGGCAGACCGAGCCGCGCAGCGTGAGCAGGATGCCGGTGAGAAGCCGCAGGTACTTCTCGCGGTCGTAGACCTGGTCTCCCCAGCGCGTGGCGTGCCGCATGACGTCGTGGTTGGAAAAGGCCCAGCAGGCCCAGCCCTGCGGGGCCGCGGCATCGAGCCCGCCGACGATCTCGGCGATGCGCTCCGGCGAAAGGAGGCTGCGGGCCAGGAAGTCGAAGGAATAGCACATGTGCAGCTTGTCGTTTCCGGACGTGTAGTCCGCGATCAGCTTCGAGCCGTTGTGGCCGTCGCCGATCTCGCCGACCGCGGTGGTCGCCGGATATTCGTCGAGCACGGCCCGGAACCGCTTGAGGAACTCGACGGTGTCGGGCCGGTTCTTGTCGTGGACGTGGTCCTGGTAGTTGTAGGGGTTGACGCTCGGCGCGGCCGTGGTCGTGCGGAGCTCCTCGGCGAGCGGCGGGTTGTCCCTCAGCTCGGCATCGCAGAAATAGAAGTTGACGGTGTCGAGGCGGAAGCCGTCGACGCCGCGCTCCAGCCAGAAGCGCGCGACCTCGAGCACCGCATCCTGGACCTCGCGGTTGTGAAAGTTGAGGTCCGGCTGGGACGCCAGGAAGTTGTGCAGGTAGTACTGGCAGCGGGTGGTGTCCCAGGCCCATGCCGAGCCGCCGAAGATGGACAGCCAGTTGTTGGGCGGCGTCCCGTCGGCCCTGGCATCGGCCCAGACGTACCAGTCCGCCTGCGGGTTTTCCCGGCTCGACCGGCTTTCGCAGAACCACGGGTGCCGGTCGGAGGTGTGGGAAATCACGAGGTCGATCATGACGCGCAGCCCGAGGCGGTGGGCCTCGGCGACGACGCAGTCGAAGTCCTGCAGCGTGCCGAATATCTCGTCGACGCCGTAATAGTCGGAGACGTCGTAGCCGAAATCCTTCATGGGCGACGTGAAGAACGGCGAAATCCAGATGGCGTCGACGCCGAGCGAGGCGACATAGGGCAACCGTTCGGCGATGCCCAGGAGGTCGCCGATGCCGTCCCCGCTCGTGTCCATGAAGGACCGGGGGTAGATCTGGTAGATGACGGCCCCGCGCCACCAGTCGCGATCGGGCTCGGCCCCGGTATCGAGCTGGCGGGTACCGGAGCGGGTCTTTCCGACGACGTCCACGAGCGATCAGCCTCCTTTCACCGAGCCGGCCAGGAGGCCGCGCACCAGGAACCGCTGAAGCGAGAAGAAGACGATCAGCGGGACGATGATGGTGATGAAGGCCGACGCGGTCAGGATTTCCCAGTTGTTCCCGCGAGAACCGAGAAGATTGACGAGGCGGGCCGTCAGCACCAGCTTGTCGTTGCCCGTCCCGAGGAAGACAAGGGCGACGAGCAGGTCGTTCCAGGTCCACAGGAACTGGAAGATGGCGAAGGACGCCAGCGCCGGGAACGACAGCGGGAGAATGATCTTCATGAAGATGTCGAAGTCGCTCGCACCGTCGACGCGCGCCGATTCCATGATCTCCCGCGGCAAGCCGGCGATGTAGTTGCGCAGGAGGTAGATCGCCAGCGGCAGGCCGAACCCGGTGTGGGCGAGCCAGACGCCGACATAGGTCTGCGCCGGCACGCCGAGCGCCTGGCCGATGTCGTTGTAGAGCTTCAGGAGCGGGATCAGCGACATCTGGAGCGGGACGACCAGCAGCCCGACGACGATGGCGATGAGCAGCGTGCGGCCCGGGAAGCGCATCCAGGCGAGCGCGTAGGCCGCATAGGCCGCGATGAGGATGGGGATGATGGTGGCGGGAACCGCGACCGTCAGGGAGTTGAGGAAGGACTGTCCGATGCCCTCGGCCGTCAGGACCTCCCTGTAGTTCGCCAGGGTGAATTTCGGCGGCACCACGGACGAATAGAAGATCCTGGCATTGCCGGCGTCGGCCTCGGGCTTCTGGTTGAGGACGAGCTCGTATCGGCCGTCCTTGGCGACCGTCAGGCTGCCGGCGTCGCCCCTGAACTTCGCGGTTTCGCCAGGCTTGTAGGCCCTCGGCTTCATGATGGAGTCGCCGAAGTTCGAGATGGTTCCCGACCCGTCGCCGAAGACGTTGCCGGAAAGGACGTATTTCCCGTCCTTCTCCGTCGCCTTGCCGAGGGCGGGGGTGCGGAAGGTCTCGTTGTGCGAGGAGGAGGACAGCGCCGTCCACCAGCCAGACACGGCGATCTGGTCCTTGTCCCGGATCGAGGAGATGAACAGCCCGAAGGTCGGGATGGTCCAGATCACGACGAGGAGGAGGACCGACAGGTGTACGGCGAAGGTCAGCGGCGAGCTGCGCGAGGACATCGTTGCCATCTCAGCGACCCTCCATCTCTTTGCTGGCGTTGCGAATGTTCCAGATCATGATCGGGACGACGAGGACCATGATGACGAGGGCGATGGTGGCCCCGCGCCCGAAGTCGCCGCCGCCGCGGAACATCCATTCGAACATGAGGTTGGCGAGCACCTGGGTGTTCCACTGGCCGTTGGTCATGGCCAGCACGATGTCGAACACCTTGAGGACGAGGATGGTGATCGTCGTCCACACGACGGCGATGGTGCCCCAGATCTGCGGCACCATGATCTTGAAGAAGATCTGCAGGCCGCTGGCCCCGTCGATCACCGCGGCCTCGATGGTCTCGTCCGGGATGGAGCGGAGCGCGGCCGAGAGGATCACCATGGCGAAGCCGGTCTGGATCCAGACCAGGATGATCATCAGGAAGATGTTGTTCCAGAACGGCACCGTCATCCAGGCGTGCGGCTGGCCGCCGAGGGCGACGACGACAGCGTTGAGCAGGCCGATCTGGTGGGAGCCCGCGGGACGGAAATCGTAGATGAACTTCCAGATCACCGACGCGCCGACGAAGGAGATCGCCATCGGCATGAAGACCAGGGACTTGGCGATGTTTCCCCACCAGATGCGATCGGCGAGCGCCGCCACGATCAGGCCGAAGAAGGTGGACAGGGCCGGGACGATCAGGAGCCAGAGGAAGTTGTTGAGAAGCGATTCGCGAAATTCGGGATCGCGCACCAGCCAGCGGTAGTTGAAGAGGCCGACGAACCTCTCTCCCGCCTTGCCGTGGAAGCTGAGCCAGATGGAATCGATGACCGGATAGACGAGATAGACGGCCAGGATGAGCATCGCCGGCAGCATGAAGAGCCACGGCCTGATCCGGTTCGCCTTCTGGAGGTTGCGCGAGGCCGTCGGGCCGTCGAGGCCCTTGTAGGGAAAGGCGCGATCGAGCGCGATGTTGGTCGCGTAGAAATAGGCGATGGCGCCGCCCACTCCGATCAGGACGGTGAGAACCGCCGTTACGAGATGCTGCATGATCCGTCCCCTCTCCGGACGACCGGATGGAGGCCCCTCCGGCTCCGCCCGTACGGACCCAATTCCGGCCACTCCCCGTCCGGACCGCGGAATTGCGGTCCGGACCGATCTTCAAGGCGCTCGCGGAGCGCCTAGAGCGTGTCCGCGCTTCACGGAATCGCGGACGCGCTCTACCTCATTGTTTCTACGCGCTTCCGGACGGAAAACCGGTTTCCACTTTTCCTGGAAGCGCTCTAGTTCTTGTTGTCGAGGACGTTCCAGGCCTTCTGGACCTCCTCCGCCGCGCCTTTGGCCGATTCCCCGCCGACGAAATTGACCATGGCCTTCCAGAACGCACCGGCGCCGATCTTGCCGGGCATCAGGTCCGAGCCGTCGAAGCGATAGGTGGTGGCGTTGAGAAGGATCTCGTCCTCCTGCTTCTGGAGATCGCTGCGGTAGACGTCGGTGTCGACCTGCTTGAAGGGGGTGAGGAAGCCGGTCTGCGCCATCCAGATCTCATGGGCGATCGGCGTTGCGAGGAACTGGATGAAGGCCTTGGCGGCCGGGCTGTCCTTGGTGATCATCGCCAGCGTGCCGGCACCCTCGACCGGGCGGCCGAGATCCTTCTTGTCGGCATAGGGCGGGAAATAGAAGAACTTCACGTCCTGTCCCAGCTTGACGTTCTTGGGGAAGAAGTCGGCGATGAACTGGGCCTGCTTGTGCATGAAGCACTTCGGCGGCACCGAGAAGAGCCCGTTGGGCGCGTCCCGGAAATCGGTCGTGGCGACCGCCTGGGGCCCGCCGGCGACGAATTTCGGGTTCTTGGCGAACCAGCCGAACTCCTCGATCGCGCTGACGATGCGCGGATCGGTGAACTTGATCTCGTTCGTCGTCCACTTGTCGTAGACTTCGGGCGGCTGCTGGCGCAGGAGGATGTCCTCGACCCAGTCGGTCGCCGGCCAGCCCGTCGCGTCGCCCGAGCCGAGGCCGATGCACCAGGGCGTGCCGCCGTCGTCGACGATCTGCTTGGTCAGGGCCTTCAGCTCCTCCATGGTCTTCGGGACCTTGTAGCCCGCGTCCTGGAAGTTCTGCGGCACGTACCAGACGAGCGACTTCAGGTCGGCCTTGTAGGGAAAGGCGTAGAAATGCTCCTTCCCGTCCTTGCCCGGGTACTTGCCGAACCCGACCCAGGAATCGCCGGCGGCGTAGTTGGTGCGGACGAAGTCCTCCATGTCCTTGCCGAGCGGGGTCAGCAGGCCCTTGGAGGCGAGGTCGGCGATGAGGCCCGGCTGCGGCAGGATGGCGATGTTCGGCGGGCTGCCGGCCTGCGTGTCGATGACGATCTGCTGCTCGTAGTTCTCCGAGGAGGAATAGTCCACCTTGGCGCCGGTCGCCTTCTCGAAATAGGCGACGACCGACAGGAAGAGGTCCTGGTCCTGGCCGCGCCAAGGCCCGAAGATCGTCAGCTTCTGTCCCTTCAGGTCGTTCTTGTCGGCAAAATCGTGATAGCTCTTCCAGTGGAACTTCGAATCCTGGTCCGGCTGGAATTTCAGGTCGGCCGCATGGGCGTAAGCCGTCAGAAGCGCAGCCGCTGCCGCACCGGCGAACAATGTCCTCAGCATCTTGTCGTTCTCCTCCCGAAGGCCCTGGCGGGCCTTTTTGATGTCGAGCCGCCCGGCATTCGACGGAGACGGCTTCGGCTGTCGACGGCCACGTCGCTCGACGCGGCTCGGCTCCGGCCGATGCTCCTATCGAGAGGAGACGGAGTCAAGCCTTGGGGCCCGAACGTCCGATCGGCGCGACGCCGGGAGGGTGCGAGCGGCCTGCCGGCCGCCAATCAGAACTTCGGGGGCGGGCAGCCGGCCTGGCGGCTGGCGGCGATAACGGTGTTGGCCATCAGCATGGCGATGGTCATCGGCCCGACGCCTCCCGGCACCGGGGTGATCGCACCCGCCGTCCGGCTGCATTCCTCGAAGGCGACGTCGCCGACGAGCCGGGTCTTCCCCTCCCCCCGCTCGGGCGCGGCAATGCGGTTGATGCCGACGTCGATCACCGTGGCGCCGGGCTTCACCCAGTCGGCGCGGACCATCTCGGCGCGCCCGACGGCGGCGACGAGAATGTCGGCCGTGCGGCAGACCGCCGGCAGGTCGCGGGTGCGCGAATGGGCGGTCGTCACGGTGGCGTTGGCGGCCAGGAGCAGCTGCGCCATCGGCTTGCCGAAGAGGTTCGAGCGCCCGATCACCACGGCGTTGAGGCCAGAGAGATCCTCGCCGGCGACGGAGCGAACCAGCACCATCGCGCCGGCCGGCGTGCAGGAGACGAGCCCGCCGTCCAGGTCGCCCGTCAGCAGCTTGCCGGCATTGACGACATGCAGGCCGTCGACGTCCTTCTCGGGGCGGATCGACTGGATGACCCGTTCGGAATCGAGGTGCTTGGGAAGCGGCAGCTGGACGAGGATTCCGTGGATCGAGGGATCCTCGTTCAGCTCGCCGACGAGGCGGAGGAGGTCGCCCTCTTCGGTCTCGGCGGGAAGCGTGTGCTGGACGGAGTTGAAGCCGCATTCGCGGGCCTTCTTGCCCTTGGAGGCCACGTAGACATGGCTCGCGGGATCGTCCCCGACGATGACGACGGCGAGGCCCGGCTTGACGCCGGTCGCCTCGGCAAGGCGTGCGGTCGCCGCCTCGACCTTCTCGATGACCCCGGCAGCCGCCGCTCTTCCGTCGATGATTGTCGCCACGGCCTCGTTCTCCCTGATGGTTCGTTTCGGATAGGAAAGTCCGATACCGGAATGGAATCAACCGGGGGCCGGAAGGTTGTCCGACTGCGCCGTTCCTTGTCGGAACGGCGTTTTTTTTCGCAAGGTCCGACCGGCGCCGCCGGGACGCCCGGGCCGATTTTCCCGTCAGGCGATGAGCCCGAGCCGGATGGCCTTGGCGATCGCCTGGATCCGGTTGACGGAATCGAGCTTGGCGGTAGCCGAGCCGAGATAGGCGTTGACGGTGTGCACGGACAGGCCGAGCTGCTCGGCGATCGCCTCGCTCTTGCAGCCGTCGCCGGCCCATTGCAGGCATTCGAGCTCCCGCTCGCTCAAGGTCTGCTTCGGGGTGGAGCGCCGGATCTCCACCCTGAAGATGTCGCCCATCAGCCGGTAGGCCATGCGGTGGACGGCAAAGACGTTGCCGAGCCCGAGGTCGACGTTGGCGTCCTCGAAGACGATCACGCCGTTGCCGATGCCGCCGAGGCGCACCGGCAGCGCCAGGCCGGCGGCGGCCGCCTCCGGCAGGTCCAGCCGGGCGACCGTCTCGTGCCTGCCGGCGAATTTCGGGCCGGCGGGCCGGCCGGCGCTCCAAGAGGCGGGATGCACCGAGCGCTCGCAGTGCGCCAGGAGCAGCCTGCCGTTTGCGGAGCCGGGCCGGATCCCGCACGAGCCGAAGTTCTCGTCGTGGAAGACGAGCGACATCTGCCCGCCGACCGCCCCGCCGAGGGCGGGACAGGAGAATATGGCGGCGCCCGCCGCTCCGAGCAGGCGGCGCATGGCGCCGAGCCTCGGGAAGAAGTCCTTGAAAGCCTGGCCGGCCTCGCCGAAGTCACCGCCCGGCAAGTGCATGTCCTCGATATGTCCCGCTCGCCCCGTTTCGGCGATGGGCCCATGCATGTCGACAGTCATTCCCCTGTCCCCTTTCCTTCGATGGCCGGCCCGGGGGCCGGCCGTTCCGCCGCTTCAGATCAGCCTGTTGCGCACGGCCAGCGCGATCGTTTCGGAGCGCGTCCGCGTGGCCGTCTTGCGCATGATGCTCGTGATGTAGTTGTTCACCGTGTTCCTCGAAATGCCGATGATCATCGAGACCTCGTCGCTCGTCTTGCCCTCGGCGATCCACGCCAGGCACTCGATCTCGCGATCGGTCAGGTCCAGGGGTCGCTCGACCGGAGCGTGGCCCGGCGGCTGGTCGACGAGGTAGGCCGTCATCAACCCGGCGTCGCCGAGGCGCTCCTGTGACAGGACGATCCCCTCCCGGACGAGAAGCGACACGATCATCCGCGCGCCGCCGCTGTTGAAGGGAACGACGCAGAACCGGCGGCTCAGGCCGTCCTCCAGCTCGATGTCGTCCCCGCAGTGTTCGAGGGAGGGCTGCAGGGTCGTCAGGCAGCGCTCGAGTTCGTTGAGCTTGGCCTGGGCGCGCATGAGCCGCACGCCGAGGCCGCGAACGAGATCGAACGGCCAGTCGGATGCCACGACATGGGAAAGCTCGTTGTCGGCGAGGCCGTCGCAACGGGCGACCAGATAGCGCTCGGCGCCGGCATAGGCGCAAATCCGGGCCATGCCGGACGGAACGTCGGCGCTCTTCAAGGCCTCGTCAAGTCGTTCCAACAGCGCATCGCGCGCGATCATGTTCTGCTCCCGACATTCTTGGGAGTCAGCAGTCCAGGAGTGGAATCGATCGCCACCTCGTTCGCTTGCCCGAAGACACGCGATACCCGAGCAAAGCGGAAAAGGCCCGCGCCCCCAGCTAGACTGCCGTCACCCGACCAGCGAGTACGATCGACGCATGGAACCCGGTACCCTCGACACTCGATGCGATTCGTCTGATTCGCCGCACAGCGCCAGCCTACTCGAAATGTGGCGAAAAAAATATCGCAAAGTTTGGGGTCTTTACTTATTGCCGCCGGGTGCTTTCATTGCTCCCCAGCTTCGGGCGCCTGTCCCGGGCCGGTCCGTTTCCCGCGCATGGCGTTTCCCGCATCCGGGCCGTCACGAAGGGACGTTCCGCCCGCGGCAGGATCCGGCGGCCGGGAACGAAACCGGCTCCGGGGCGCTTGCCCGACGCGATACTCGAAGCCCATGGGCAGACTGCCGGCGGCATGGAACGGTCGGCAAAGGGCCGGAGGAACGGATGTTTAGAATATCGACCGAGAAGCCCCGGGACGCGGCGGACGAGGCGCCCCTCGCCCGCATCGACCCGGCCGCCATCGAGGTGCTGTCCCGCTTCTGCGTGGTCGACAGCTGGTCAGCGAACCTCGACAGCGCCGTCTTCAGCCTGGGCGAGACCGCGCGGCGGTTTCACGGCCTGGATCCCCGCTCGCCGCGCTTCGGCCTGCTCGAATTCGTGCGCTGCTACGACGCGCGCGCCTCGCACGAGATCATCAACCTCTTCGAACAGGCCGCCGCCAGCGGGCGGCCCTTCCAGTACTCGGCGGAACTGAAGTCCGCCTCGCCCGAGAAGCGGGTCGTGCACTGCTTCGGGGATCTCGTCACGACGCCAGAGGGCAAGAACGTCGAACTGTCGGGCATCTTCCTGATCGCGCGGCACGAATTCGTGCGCTCCTGACGCATTTCGAGACAGTCCGGTCAAAATTGAAATATTTTCCGTGACATCCCTTAACTTCATGAAATATCTCGAGAAAATCCGCTAGAGACGTTCTCGCGGACTGCAATAGCTTCTCGGCAAGCACGGACTTTGCCGAGAGTTTTCATGATCCTTACGGTCACCCCCGAAAACCGGTCCAGCCACCTGGAACGAATCGACCAGTATCTCAAGATCCGCAAACAGGTCTTCCACGACCGGCTGGGCTGGGACGTCGACGTGCACGGCGAGCGGGAATACGATCTCTACGATCACCTGCCCTGCTATTACCTGCTGGCGCTTGCCGCGGACGGCTCGGTGATGGGCGGCCTGCGCCACATGCCGATGAACGGACCGACGCTCACATGGGAGTGCTTCTCGGACCTGATCGGCGACCCGGCCGACCTGTTCGCGCACGGGGTATGGGAAACGACGCGGTTTGCCGTGCGTCCACAGGACAGGCACGTCCGGGTGCGCAACGGCGTCAATCGCCTGGCGCTCCAGCTCTGCCGCGAGGCGCTGCAGTTCGGGCTCAGCCGCGGCGCCCGGCGACACGTGGCCGTGTGCGAAAGGCGGATCGTCCATCTGACGACGATCTTCGGCGTCCGATGCGAGGCGATCGGCAGCAAGACCATGACGAACGGCGACGAGATCGTCTGCGCGGTCTGGGAGGTCAGTGACGAGTCTGTCCAACGCCTGGCAAGGGCCGAGAATTGTCTCCGAGCGGCATAGGATCGCTTTCGTCCAGCAGTCCCAGGGACAGCGCGCGGGAAACGGCCTGCATCGAATTGCAGCAGTCCAGCTTCTTCAGGATCCGGCCCATCATGTCGCTGACCAGGTCGGGTGCGGCATCCAGCATCAGCGAGATCTCGCCGAAGCTGTGGCCGTTGGCCAGGGCGGCGAGGCAGCGCCGTTCGCGGTCGTCGAGGTCCGTTCCGAACCGGATCGCCGACGTCAGGCCGCGCACCGCGAGAATGTCGATGTGCATCTGCCGGGCGGCGCGCTGGAGCCTCTCCTCGTTATTGCGGAAGAATCGCGAAAAGTCCGCCGGCTCGATGTCGAAGGAGAACATGACGCTGCCGGGCAGGTCGGAGGAGGGCATGATGGAGAAGGACACGAAGCTGCGGCCGATGCCGAACCGCCGGGCGTCCTTGAGCATGTCCCTGACGCGCCGGTCGCCGCCGCTGAGCTCCTCCAGGATGAGCGGGCGGGTGGTGATCTCCGCATGGTTGACCACGGGGTCGATCGAGAAGTAGCTGCGCAACCCGTAGTTGATGAGCCATTTTCCCGGATAGGTCACGGAAACGAAGGTCTCGGGCCGCTCCGTCGTCCTGCGGATCAGGACGTGCCCGACGTGACGGCAGCCGACTTCGTTTCGGCAGGCGGTCAACAGGCGACCGACCTCGTTCTTCTCGCGGCTTGCGAAGATGGAGAGAGGTTTGATACCGGCAAGTACAAGGTCCATGGTCGTTCGCCCTTCCCGAGGTCGCTCAGCCATGCGCAGTGACTGGACGTCAAGTCGCCGGCGATCACGAGACATCTTCTTGCCGCGCCCGGTTTGCCGGAAGCATCGGCACCGTCCGGATGGACGGAACAAGCTTCCGGTGGGAACGGGTACCCGTGTCCTCGAGGAGAATCGCCACAGCACCTCAATCCGGAATATGCTCGACTGTGAGGCGGTTCGTCAATCGGATAGGCTGCGGAAGGAGGCGACGGGCGATGCGCGCCGGACCGGGCCGCAGGCGTCAGGCGGCCTTCTCGACCGCCCATTTGCGCAGGATCTTGGCGGCGCGCTCCTCGTTGATCTCGACCATGCGCGCGAGACGCTTTTCCGGACCTTCCTTCACCCTGCGGTTGAACGTCTTCTGGCTGCCGGGCTCTTCCATCATCATGAGCCCCTCCTGCGGATCGAAGGCGAAGCCGTCGCCGAAGCTCTCGACCGCCGCGTCCTCGCCGGAGAGCGCCGGCGGGGTGTAGTCGGGCAGTTCGAGCCCGCTCGGGCCGGGGTTCGCGGCTTCCAGCTTCGCCTGCTCCCTGGGAGCCTCGATCGAGCGGGCCAGCGGACGCAGGCCGAACCAGACGACGAGGAAGGCCACGACGACGAAGGCCAGGGCGTTGATCATGCCGCTCATGTGACCGGTCAGCCCGTCGATGAGGCCGGCGCCCGCCGCCGGCGGCGCGGCCGCCGGTTCGTCGAGGAAATTCATGACCGTCAGGTTCACCTGGTCGCCGCGCTTCGTGACGAGTCCGGCCGCCGTGGAAACCGTCTTCTGCAGATCGGCCACGTATCCGTCGAGGTCCTTGGCGCTGGGCTTGCCGCCGAGCATCTTCGCCAGGCGGGCCTTGTTGATCACCACCGCCACCGACAGCTTGTCGATGCGATAGCCGTTGCGCACCGTCTGGGTCGTGGTGCTGTTGATCTCGTAGTTGATCTCCTGCTCCTTGCGGTCGTTCGACTCCTTGCTCTTCGGCCCGCTCGCGGGCGCGGCCTGGGATGCCTGGGGCAGGTTCGACTGCACGGTGGCGGGCGCCGTCGCCTGCGCCTTGTCCGATTGCTGGTTCTCCTTGGTCACGCGCATCGAGCGCTCCACCTTGGAGTTCGGGTCGAAGGTGACGGCGCGGATCTGCTCGGCGTCGGTGTTGAGATCGGCGGTGACGCTGGTGCGGAAATTCTCCACTCCCAGGATCGGCGAGAGCGCCTTGTCGATGTTCTTCTCGATCTCGCTCTCGACGGTCTGCGTGACGTCGAGCGAGCGGGCGGCGGACCCGTTGGAGGGGTCGTCGCCGGAGGCCAGCAGCCGGCCGGTCTGGTCGAGGACGGTGACCTCGTCGACGCTCAGCCCGGGAACCGACGCCGCCACGAGATGGCGTATCGGCGAGGCGGCGTGGCGGGCGACGTCGCTGCCGGCGCGAATGACGACGGATGCGGTCGGCTTCTGTTCGCCGGTGCGGAAATTCCCCCGCTCGGCCATGACGATGTGGACCCGCGCGTCCATGATGCCGTCGATCGACTGGATCGTGCGCGCGATCTCGCCCTCGAGGGCGCGCACCCGCGTGATCTGCTGCATGAAGGACGTCAGCCCCAGCGAACCGACGTGGTCGAAAAGCTCGTAGCCGGCGCTGGAGCTGCGCGGGAGCCCCCTTTCGGCCAGCAGCATGCGGGCGCGGTTCTTGCTGTCCGTCGGCACGCTGATGCTCGCTCCGTCGGTGCCGATCCTGAAGGGAATGTTGGCGGCGGCGAGCGTCGTGCCCATCCGGGTCACGTCGTCGCCCTTCAGCCCGACATAGAGCGTGTCGTAGGTCGTCTGCCCGAGATAGAGCGCGGCGCCGACGACCATGGCGAGGGCCAGCGCGGTTCCGCCGAGGACCGCGATCATCCGGTAGTGGCCGAGGGCGGTGAAGTTCTTCGCGAAAGCGCTGATTTGGCTGAACAGAGTCATTCCGTGTCCGCACGACTGCAATGGGCTCGACCGGACGGCACCGGCACCTCGGCAACAGCCTAGGCAGCGAAACTTGCGCGAAGGTGGCCAGGCGCGAGACGGGCGGCGGAGGCGGCGCAAGCTTCGCGCAAGCTCCATCCGCTATCCGCGCGATGTCGACGATGTTGTCGGCCCAGGGACGGACAATGATTGTTCTCAGTATCGGCGCCACCGTGATCGCCGCCGCCACGCTTGCGGTCTTTTCTCTTCTCATCGCGGCCGACGAGGGACGCCGGGGCAGGATCCTCTCCCGGCCGGTGTAGCTGTTTCGATTCGCGTCTCTGCAGGGCGTGCGTCCGTTGCGCGGTGCGGCGACCCTGGCGGGGCCGGTCCCCGCCAGCGCCCGGGCCCTTCCATGGGGCTCGAAGTCGAAGGTCCCGAGCGCTGCGCGTCCCCGTCCGTGGGGAGGGAGCGACCCATCCCATGCCCGTTCTCGCCGGAGCGCATTGACCTGGATCAATTCGCGGGCGACCGGGGCTACCGATCGAACCGCACGCGCCAGACGGTACCCGAGCCATCGTCGCTGACGAGCAGCGACCCGTCTTCCGCCATGGTGGCGTCGACCGGCCTCCCCCAGACCTTGCCGCCGTCGACGACGAAGCCGGTCATGAAGTCCTGGTAGACGCCGGTCGGCTTTCCGTCCTTGAAGATCAGGCGCACGACCTTGTATCCGGTCCTGCGGCCGCGGTTCCACGAGCCGTGCATGGCGACGAAGGCGTCTCCCTCGTATTCGGAGGGGAACATGCCGCCGGTATAGAAGCCGATGCCGAGCGGCGCCGAGTGCGCCTGGAAGAGGATGTCGGGGACCGTTACCCCGTCCGCCAGATCGGGGCGCGGCGCGGCCTTCCAGCGCGGATCGGGACGATCGCCGATGTAGTACCAGGGCCAGCCGTAGAACTGCCCGTCGCGGACCCGGGTGGCGTAGTCCGGCGGCAGGTCGTCGCCGAGCATGTCGCGCTCGTTGACCACGCACCAGAGGTCGCCGGTGGCCGGCTGAACGGTCATCCCCGAGCAGTTGCGAAGGCCCGTCGCCACGATCCGGCGATGGCCGCCTTCCGGATCGAAGGCGAGGACGTCGGCGCGCCAGCGCTCCTCTCCCCAGGCCGCGCCCGGCGGATTGCCGGCGACGAAACCCTTCGGCGGCCGCGACGGCATGGTGCCCCTGGCGTCGTTGGAGCCGGAGCCGACGGATACGAACATGGTGCGCCCGTCCTTCGAGAAGGCCAGGTCCCGGGTCCAGTGATGGCCGGTCGGCAGGCCGGCGACGACGGTCCGGGCAGGCCCGCGGGCCTTCCTGTCGCCGCTCCGGTAGGGGAAGCGCACGACGCTGCCGGTGTTGGCGACATAGACGTAGTGCGGATCGGGCCCGGGGGGATGGAACGCGATGCCGTAGGGCCGGTCCAGGCCGCTCGCGAAGACCGAGCCGCCCGCCGCCGTTCCGTCCTCCGCCATGCGGTAGACATGGATCTTGCCCGACCCGCTGTCGGCGACGAAGACGTCGCCGCCGGGCGCGATGGCGATCACGCGCGGCTGCTCGAGGCCGCCGGCGAAGCGGGACACCGAAAAGCCCTCCATGACCTTCGGTTTCGCGCCCGCCGGCCGTTCGACGAGGCCGGGGGCATTGCTCGCCGACCGGCTCGCCATCGGCGCGGGCATGTCGGAGGGCCGGATGAGGAGCTTCCGTCCCGGCGCGTTCTGCTTCCAGCCACCGAAGGCGGCGCTGCCGGTCACGATCCCGCCGTCGCCCGCGGCATGTGCGGAAACGACGGAGGCGGCGCAGACGAGCGCCGCGAGCCATGCTTTCAAGACTTTCGACATCCCGGATACACCTTTCGCGACGAGCATAGCCGCCGCTTCCGGGCCGCGCAAAGGCCGCGTCCCGGTCGTCGCCCCACGGGCCGCGGCGAGGCCGGAGGCGGCCCGCCTCTCGATACATTAGAAAATAATTAGGTAGCCAGCCCGCAGGCGGCTTGATATCCTCGGGCCGGGCAGTCGTGGGGGCGCACTGTGGCGGGGAAGTGGGCAGCTCGATGAGATACGACCCTCTGGACAAGGCGCGGTCATTCGCCGAATTCGTCGAACGCCGCTATGTCGAGACGGTCGAAACGGGCGTGACCGGGGACTGGATGGAGAGGGACGTCGCGTTGGGCCTGCTATGGCGCGCCCTCTTTCACTTCAAGATTCTCGACGGCTCGGCGACCGATCTCGCAGATGTCGAGGCCGACCTGAAGACGCTGGTGGGATCGGATTCATTCCGTTTGCGGCCGCCTTAGCGGAACGCGAGACAGCGTCGGGGACGCTGGTCGGTCGTCCGTTCCCGGCGCTGCCGGTCCCGAGAAGCCCGCGTCGAGCGCCGGTTCGGCGCCGGGCTCAGGTCTTGCGCCTCCTGCGGGTGCCCGATCGAAGAACGGCGCCGAGGAGCAGGACGCCGGCAGCCGTCGTTCCCATAAGAGCCAGCAGAACGAGGCCCAGCGGACTCGCCTCGGCCTCACCGTCCCCGGCATATCGGAAGCCGACGACGGGTATCCACGTCACGACCAGAACGCCGGCGGCGATCCACGCCATGGCCCATCCGCGCAATCCCGGACGGACCCTGTCCATCTGTTCCGGCGCAACTCCCGACGGAATACCTGCATCCACTTTCCTGGAATTGGAGCGCATCTCCGTTTCTCCGAAAAGGTCGACGGCGGCTGTCGTCCCTTTCTTCCCGAACCGGATGATCGCTCATAGCGGTGCAGCGCACAAGTGTGCCTGTCCGCTCCGTCGCGACCAAACGGCGCCGGCGGGCATAACGCCATCGTCGCGGCGATGCGGGCAACGCCGGCCCAGTGTCGTTGCCGGCGGCAGGCCTTCCCGTCAGCAGGGAAGGCTCATGGGAGAGCCTGCAAGCAGCCCGCATCGCCGACCGCTCAATGAGGAACAGCTTGAAAGGTTCCGCGGGAACTTCGACGGGCCATCCCCGTTGGCAAAGGTCGCCCCTTCGGCGGCCGGCCGACCCGCCGCCAGAGCAACCCCTCGAAGAGCGGCGGGCCGGCTGTCTTTTGCGAGCGGCGTCGCTTCCAGGAAGAATGCACCCGGCCTTGCGCGGGCCGCCCGACCCTCCGACCGGAACGGGCGACGGACCATTCGTCCGCAAGTCGCGATTTTCGGAAAGAGA
>CAWIQE010000034.1:0-46130 GCA_963838155.1 uncultured Alphaproteobacteria bacterium | reverse complement strand
TCTCCAAGACGGTCGAGCCTGCCGGCGGCGGCCCGGGAAGCGGCAACCGCTTCGTCGTGCACAAGCACTCCGCCACCGCCGACCATTACGATCTGCGCCTCGAGCAGACGGGGTCCTCAAGAGCTGGGCCGTGCCGAAGGGACCCTCGCTCGACCCGGACGACAAGCGCCTCGCCGTCGAGACGGAAGACCATCCCGTCGAGTATATCGACTTCGAGGGCATCATCCCCGAGGGGTCCTACGGCGCCGGACCGATGATCGTCTGGGACACCGGCGTCTGGGCGCCGATGGACGACGTCGACCGCGCGCTGTCCTCCGGAGCCTTCAAGTTCCGGCTGGCCGGCGAGAAACTGAACGGCGGCTTCATGCTGACCCGCCTCAAGCCCAAGCCGGGCGAGGCGAAGCGAAACTGGCTCCTGTTCAAGGAACGCGACCCGGCCGCGAGGAAAGGCGCCGACATCCTCGCCGAACGCCCGGAAAGCGCGAAATCGGGGCGGCGCATCGAGGAACTCGCCGATACGGCTCCCGCCCGTCGGCCGCCAAAGCCGGCAAGGGGCGGCGCCCCGAGACCGGGCCGGATCGCCGGAGCCGTCAGGGCGGACATGCCGGCACGGCTCGCGCCGCAGCTCGCGAGCAGCGCATCGGATCCCCCGCAGGGCGACGGCTGGCTGCACGAAATCAAGTTCGACGGCTACCGTACGATCGCGTTCGTCTCCGGCGACGGCGTACGGATGACGACCCGCAGCGGCCTCGACTGGACCGCGCGATACGCCGACCTCGCCGAGCGCTTCCGTGCCCTGCCCTGCCGCGAGGCGATCATCGACGGCGAGGTCGTGGTGCTCGAC
Source organism: uncultured Alphaproteobacteria bacterium (assembly GCA_963838155.1). Lineage (GTDB taxonomy): Bacteria > Pseudomonadota > Alphaproteobacteria > Rhizobiales > Rhizobiaceae > Pararhizobium_B. The sequence goes on along the minus strand of CAWIQE010000034.1, from coordinate 45,286 downwards.
GACAAGGGCGTCAGCCACTTCTCCGCACTGCAGGAGGCCCTGTCCGACAAGGCGTCGAGCCGCCTCGTCTACTTCGCCTTCGATCTCCTCCACCTCGACGGATACGATCTGCGCAACGTGCCGCTGGAAAGACGCAAGAAGGCGCTTGCCCGGCTGCTCGCCGACGGATCGGCGGGACCCGCCGTCCAGTACAGCGATCATTTCGCCGCCGGCGAAGGCCGTGCCCTCTTCGATCACGCCTCAGAACTCGGACTGGAGGGGGTGGTCTCCAAGCGCGCGGACGCACCCTACCGCGAGGGCCGCTCCTCCGCCTGGATCAAGGCGAAGGCACCGCTGGCGGGCGACTTCGTCATCGGCGGCTACACCGTCTCCAAGGCGGCCGGCGGCCTTGCCGCGCTCGCGCTCGGCGAGTGGGCCGCGGACGGGCTGCGCTACGTCGGCAAGGTCGGCACCGGCTTCGACGCCGGAACCCTCGCAAGCCTCCTCGACCGGCTCGAGCCGCTGCGCGCGGGCGCGCCGCTCTTCGACGGCGCCCCGAAGGACGTTCTCCCGGTGCGGCCCGTTTTGTCCGCCTCGATCCGGTACACCAGCCGCACCTCCGCCGGACGCCTTTCGCCATGCGGTGTTCCAGGGCCTGCGCGAGGCCGGCATAAGGTCGTCGACCGCCAAGGCGGAACGCAAAAGGCTGATCTCCGACGCCGACCTCGCCTCCGTCTGGGTGACGAACCCGACGCGGAGGCTCTTCGGCCGCTCCGGCCCGACGAAACTGGACGTGGCGGTCTACTATGCCGCCGTCGGCGACTTCATGCTGCCGCACATCCTGGGCCGCGCCGTCTCGCTCGTGCGCTGCCCGACCGGCAAGCCGCAGGACTGCTTCTTCCAGCGCCATGCCTTCGCCGGCATGCCGCCCTCCGTCGCCACCATCGAAACCGCGAACTCCGATGGCGAGACGCGGCGCTACATCGCGATCGAGGATGCCAGGGCCTACCTGGCGCTCGCCCAGTTCGGCGTGGTGGAATTCCATGCCTGGGGATCGACGGCCAAGCGCATCGACAAGCCCGACCGCATCGTCTTCGACCTCGATCCCGGCGAGGGCATCGGCTGGCGCGAGATCGTCGAGGCGGCGATGCACCTGCGCGGCGAACTCGAGGCGCTCGGCCTCGTGCCCTTCGTCAAGACGTCCGGCGGCAAGGGACTGCACGTCGTCGTGCCGGTGGTGCCGAAGCTCGGCTGGAAGGAAATCCACGAGCGCACCGGCGCCATCGCGGCCGCCGTGGCGAGTGCCGAACCCTCGGTCTTCACCACCGTCATGGGCCAGGCGAACCGCAAGCGGCGCATCTTCATCGACTTCCACCGCAACGCCCGCAGCGCCACCGCCGTCGCTCCCTACTCGCTGCGCGCCCGCGTGAACCTGCCCGCCTCCGCACCGCTCGGCTGGCCGGATCTGGAGTCCGTCGACGCACCGGACGATTTGAACTATTCTACCCTGCCCGGCCTGCTGACCCTATCCGGCGACCCATGGGCAGACATGAGTAAGTACCAGCGCCCGCTCAAGGGTGCTGGAGACAGTGGTTAGTTGTTGCTCAGGAGAAGACGATGGCGCCAAGAGCCAGTTGGAAAGGCCATTTGCGGCTGAGTCTCGTCAGCTGCCCCGTCCGGTTGTTTCCGGCCACCACATCGAAGGACCGCATCTCGTTCCACCAGCTCCACAAGGACACGCACAACCGCATCAACGTGAAACCGGTGGACCCGGAGCTCGGCCTGGTCGAGCGCTCCGACCTCGTCAAGGGTTACGAATACGCCGACAAGCAGTACGTCATCATCGAGGATTCCGACCTGGAAAGCGTGAAGATCGAGTCCAACCACACGATCAACATCGAGGCCTTCGTCGACGAGGGCTCGGTCGACGTCATCTACCAGGACGCCCCCTACTACCTCGCCCCCGACGGCGCCATGGCCGAGGAGACCTTCGTCGTCCTGCGCGAGGCGATGCGCAAGGCCGGAAAGCTCGCCATCGGGCGGCTCGTCATGTCGACGCGCGAGCGCGTGATCACCATCGGCCCCCGCGAGAACGGCATGTTCGTGTGCACGCTGCGCAACCCCAACGAAGTCCGCGGCACGAGCGAGTATTTCGGCACCATCCCGGAGGGCGATCCGGACAAGGAGATGCTGGAGCTCGCCGAGAGACTGATCGAGCAGAAGACCACCGAGTTCGACCCGAGCGCCTACGAGGACCGTTACGAGGCCGCGCTCATGGCCATGATCAAGGAGAAGCTGAAGGGCCACAAGCCGGTGATCGCGGCTGCGCCCGAAAGGGGCAACGTCGTCAATCTCATGGATGCGCTGAAGCAGAGCCTGTCCCAGTCCAAGCCGCCGGCCAAGAGCCGCTCGAAGTCCGCATCGGGCGGCCGGTCCGCCGAAAAGGCGACGGGCACCGAGGATGCGGCGCCGAAGCGGAGCCGCAGGAAGAAATCGTGAACCCGGCGGCCGGCGAAACCTTCGGCATCGTCGGGCCTCTCGAGGCCTTCCCGTTCCGGCTGGCGTCGAAGGCCGCGAGGCATGTCGATGCCGCCTGCCGCCGCGGCGTGAGCCGCGCCACGACGCTCGTCGTCATCGGCCGCCGTCTCGCCTGGCGTGGAGACGAGGCCGCGATCGAACGGCGCGTCGACTCCGCGCGGTCCTCCGGCCGGCCGGTGGTCAGCGAGACCGGATTCCTGCGCCGCATCGGGCTGGCCGCGGATGCCGGCACTGCCTCCCTGGCCCGCACCGCGCTGATCGAGCAGTCGGGCCTGTCCGGGCGCAAGCTCGACCTGCTGACGCTCTTCGACGCCTTCGAGGGGACGGAGGACGGCTACTCCTTCCGCGATCTCATCCTCGCGCGAAAATACGCGGGGCTGCTCTCGTCCGGCGCCTCCTGGAGCGGGATCGCGCGGTCGGTCCACCGCGCTCCCGGCCCGGTGTCCTCGCTGACGCCGCTGACCCTCAGGATCGTCCGGGGCGACCGGATCCTCGCCGGGCCCGACCACGCGGCAAGCGAACTCGACGGCCAGATGCTCCTGCCGATCGACGGCGAAGCGGAAGCGGACATCGAAACGCTGTTCTCGCTCGCCGAGGAAGCGGAAGCCGACGGACGCATGGCGGAGGCCGCCGAGGCCTACGGCCGCTGCCTGGCCGTCGATCCGGGCGATTCCACCGCCGCCTTCAACCGCGCCAACTGCCTGGCCGCGGCCGGGCGGGCCGGCGAGGCGCAGGAGGCCTACCTGCTGGCGCTGAAGTCCGATCCCGGTTTCGTCGAGGCGTGGTTCAACCTCGCCGGCCTCTCCGCCCGCGCAGGCGACGCCGCGGGCGCCCGCCGGCACCTGGCGACCGCGATCCGTCTCGACCCTGGCTACGCCGACGCCGTCTACAACCTCGCCGCCAGCGAGTTCGAGGCCGGCGACCTGGCCGCGGCCAGACGCTGGTGGTCGCGCTATCTCGAACTCGATGCCGACTCCGACTGGGCAACGGCCGCCCGGCGCGGCATCCGCTACGTCGACGTCGCCCGCTCGGAGCGCGGCACGGGCTGATGCCGGGCGATTTTCTCCTCGACGGACCGGAGGACGCCATCGGCACGATGCTTTTGGCGCACGGTGCCGGCGCGCCGATGGACTCGCGCGCGATGTCGGCGGCCGCGCGTGCGCTGGCCAATGCCGGCTTCCGCGTCGCGCGCTTCGAATTCGCCTACATGGCCGCCCGCCGCACCGCCGCCGGCCGCAAGCCTCCTCCCCGGGCCGAGACCCTGATGCCCGAATATCGCGAGGCGGTGGAAGCGCTCGGCGCGACGGGGCCCCTCGTCATCGGCGGCAAGTCCATGGGGGGACGCGTGGCCAGCATGGTCGCCGACGAGCTTCACGCCGCCGGGCGGATTCGCGGCCTGTTCTGCATGGGCTATCCCTTCCATCCGCCCGCCAGGCCCGATCGCCTGCGCACCACCCACCTCACCGGGCTGGCGACGCCGACGCTCATCTGCCAGGGCACGCGCGATCCGTTCGGCATGCCGGACGAGGTCGCCGGCTATCGGCTGTCGGAGCGCATCGAGCTCCTTTGGCTCGAGGACGGCGACCACGACCTGAGGCCGCGCAAGTCGGTCTCGGGCCACTCCCCCGCGGATCACCTGGACGCCATGGCGAAGGCTGCCGCGGCCTGGTTCGCCCGCCTGGGACCGTGACGCGGCGATGAGGATCGCGACGTTCAACGTCAACGACGTCAACCGGCGCCTGGAGAACCTCGTCGAGTGGCTGGCGGAGACCGCGCCGGACGCCGTCTGCCTCCAGGAGCTCAAGGCGCTCGACCGGCGCTTTCCGGCGGCCGCCCTGGAGGCCGCCGGCTACGGTGCGGTCTGGCGCGGCGAAAGCCGCTGGAACGGCGTCGCGATCCTGGCGCGCGGCGCCGTCCCCGTCCTCACCCGCGACGCCCTGCCGGGCGACCCCGACGATCGCCAGAGCCGCTATATCGAGGCGGCGGTCGGCGGCGTCCTCGTCGCCTCGATCTACGCCCCGAACGGGAACCCGCGACCCGGCCCGAAATTCGACTACAAGCTGGCCTGGACGAAACGCCTGCTCGCCCACGCAAGCGACCTCCTGGAAACCGGCGCGCCGGTCGTGCTCGCCGGCGACTACAACATCGTTCCCGAAGAGCGCGACATCTACGCCACCCGCTCCTACGCCGGCAACGCGCTCGTGCAGCCGCAGCCCCGCGACCTCTTCCGGCGGTTCCTCGACGCCGGCTGGACCGACGCCGTGAGAACCCGCCACCCGGACGCGACCGTCTATACCTTCTGGGACTACATGCGAAACCGATGGGAGCGCGACGCCGGCCTCCGCCTCGACCACCTGCTGGTCAGCCCCGGCCTCTCCCCCCGCCTCCGCGACGCAGGAGTCGACCGTGCGGTACGCGGCAAGGCGGGCGCCAGCGACCACGCGCCCGTCTGGATCGAGCTGGCCGACCGCGGATAGAGCAGTTCCGCGGAAAATTTCGCCCGATCCGGCTCAGACGGCCAGTCCGAGGATCGGCCTGCCCGGCGACATCGCCGACACCGTGGCGGCGATCGCGTCCGCGTCGATCATGAAATGACGGTGCAGCTCGCCGATCGTTCCGCTCTGCCCGAACGCATCGACGCCGAGCGGCACGACCCGATGGCCCGCGACGCCACCGAGCCAGGAGAGCGTCGCCGAATGTCCGTCGAGCACGGTCACCAGCAGGCAGTGGCGCGGCAGCGGGTCCAGCAGGCGCTCCGCATGCGAGATCGCGACGTCCGTCCCGCGAAGTCGCGCGCGCCTCGCCGCCGCGAAGCCGGAGTGAAGCCGGTCGGCTGAGGTCACGGCGAGCACGCCGATGTCGCGCCGGCTGTCGCCGATCCGGCCGGCGGCCTCGATAGCCGCCGGCGCGACCGCGCCCTGGTAGGCGATGACCACCTCGGCATTCGCGCCCGGCCTGCGCAGCCAGTAGGCACCGTCGATCACGCCCTGGCGGAACGCCGCGTCGCGGCCGCTGCGATGCTGCTCGACCGGCCGCGTCGACAGGCGGAGATAGACTGATCCGCCCGCGTCGTCCGAAAGCCACGTGCGCCGGTCCGGATCCTTGCCGCCGCCGCGCTGCATGTAGTCGAAGCCCCAGTCCATGATCACGGAGAGCTCGTCGGAAAAGGCCGGCTCGAACGCTGACAGGCCATCCTGGCTCATCCCGACCAGCGGCGTTCCGACGGACTGGTGGGCGCCGCCCTCCGGCGCCAGCGTGACGCCCGACGGCGTGCCCGCGATCATGAAGCGCGCGTCCTGGTAGCACGCATAGTTCAGCGCATCGTGGCCGCGGGCGACGAAGGGATCGTACACCGTGCCGACCGGCAGCAGCCGCTCGCCGAAGAGCGAATGCGACAGCCCCGCCGCCCCGAGAGCGAGAAACAGGTTCATCTCCGCGATGCCGAGTTCGATGTGCTGGCCCGAAGGCGCGAAGGTCCATTTCTGGCTCGACGGAACGTTCTCGGCCTTGAACGTGTCGGAGCGGGGATCGCGCGCGAAAAGCCCGCGACGGTTGACCCATGTGCTGAGCCCCGTCGAGACGGTCACGTCGGGCGACATCGTCAGGATGCGGTCGGCCAGCGGGCTGTCGGTTTTCGCCAGGCCGTCCAGGATCTTCCCGAAGGCCGCCTGGGTGGACTGCACGGGATCGTCGAGCCAAACCGGGCCGGCGGTCGGAAACGAGGCGGCCGCATGCCGCCGGGGCCCGTCGGCGAAGAAGCGGACGCGCGCCAGGAACGCCTGGAGCGCCTCCGGGTCGGAGACGGTGGCCAGAGGCTCCCACTCGCGTCCCTCCGGCACCTTCATCGCGGAGCGGAACGCGTCCATCTGCGCGCCTGTCATCAGTCCGGCGTGGTTGTCCTTGTGCCCGGCGAGCGGCGTCCCCCAGCCCTTGATCGTATAGGCCAGGAAGACGGTCGGCCGGTCGTCGTCGGCCGCCGCGAAGGCCTCGCAGAGAGACGCCACGCAATGGCCGCCGAGATTGTTCATCAGCCGGGCGAGTTCGCCGTCGCTGCGGCGGCCGAGCAGCGCCGACACCTCCCCCTGGTCGCCGATCTCGTCGCTGAGCCGCTTCCGCCAAGCCGCGCCCCCCTTGAAGGTCAGCGCGGCATAGAGGTCGTTCGGGCAGCGGTCGATCCAGTCGCGCAGGCGCTCGCCGCCGGGCTCGGCGAAGGCCGCCCTCTGCAGTGCGCCGTATTTCAGGCGGACGACGTTCCAGCCGAAGGCCGTGAAGATCGCCTCGATGCGCTGCCACAGTCCTTCCCGCACGACGCCGTCGAGCGACTGCCTGTTGTAGTCGATCACCCACCAGGTATTGCGCAGGTCGTTTTTCCACCCTTCCTGCAGGCACTCGTAGACGTTGCCCTCATCGAGTTCCGCGTCGCCGACGAGCGCCACCATGCGGCCCTCGGGCCGGCCGGCCGCCCAGCCATGGGCGTGGACGTAGTCCTGCACGAGCGAGGCGAAGGAGGTCATCGCCACGCCGAGTCCGACGGAACCGGTGGAGAAATCCACGTCGTCCGTGTCCTTCGTCCGGCTCGGATAGGATTGCGCGCCGCCGAAGCCGCGGAAATCGACGAGCTTGTCCAGCGTCTGGTTGCCCATCAGATATTGCGCCGCGTGGAAGACCGGCGCGGCATGCGGCTTCACCGCGACCCGGTCCTCCGCCTTGAGCGCATGGAAGTAGAGCGCCGTCATGATCGACACTATCGACGCGCAGGAGGCCTGGTGCCCCCCGACCTTGACGGCGTTCTCTTCCTTGGGACGAATGTGGTTGGCATGATGGATCGTCCAGCACGACAGCCACAGCAGTCGCTCTTCGATCGACTTGAGGTGGCGCATGTCGTCATCGGTCACGGCAATCTCTCCCGGGCATCTGGAAACGGTTCGGCCGCCCTGGCGGCAGCGGCCGGAACGTCCGCCCCATGCTAAACGATCGCGCGAAGCAGGTGTTGCCGAATTGGATGGCTTGACCTACGATCTGCAGCACCTTCAACGGCAACGGGCGCAGAACAGGGCAGAAAATGCTGACGATCGACCTCGATGAAACAGATCTGCGGATCCTCCGCGAGCTTCAGTCGAACGGACGGCTGACGAATGTGGAGCTGGCCGCGCGCGTCGGCCTGTCCCCCTCGCCCTGCCTGGCGCGCGTCAAGGCCCTGGAGCGCTCGGGCGTCATCGACCGCTACGTCGCCCTCGTGAAGCCCGAAGCGCTGGGCCTCGGCATTTTCGTCTTCATCCAGGTCAGGCTCGAGCGCCAGGTCGAGGCGGCGCTCGAACGGTTCGAGGCACGCATGCTTTCGTTCGAGAACGTCATGGAGTGCTACCTGATGACCGGCGACAGCGACTATCTCGTCCGCCTGGTCGTGCCCGACATGGAATCCCTGCAACGCTTCATCACCAAGGAACTGGCGACGATCCCGGGCGTGGCGAGCATCCGCTCGAGCATCGCGCTCAAGCAGGTGAAGTCCAAGACGGCACTCCCCGCCGCCGCGTGAGGGCGCACCTAGCCCGCCGGCGTCAGGCGACGCGACGGCCGGGCCAGCGTCCGCTGTCCACCAGGTCGATGCAGGATTCGATCAGTATCCGGCCGGCCGCCATGCTGGCCATCGGCCGGCTGGCGTCGCGCCGCGACGCCAGGTGCAGCGTCCACGCAAGGGCTGGCGAGACGATTGCGGCGGCATGGACACCGCCCGCGGACAGCGCATCCTCCACGACGAAGGTCGGCAGGATCGTCGCATGCCCGACCTTCACCAGGTTCACGAGGCCCGGGAGGGAATCCACGTCCGCCGAGACGTCGAGGCGCAGGCCTTCGGCCTGGCAGCACGCCTCGATATGCCGGCGGATGGAATTGTCGCGGCTCGGAAGTACCAGCTCCTGTGCGACGGCCTCGGCGAGCGGGATCGTCTCCCGGCCGCCGAACCGATGCCCCGCGGGCACGAGCAGCTTGAGCTCCTCCGTCAGGATCGGCTCGCTGCGCAGCCCCGGCATCGGCTGCACGTCGAACAGCACCGCCAGATCCAGCCGCCCGAGCTGCAGGAGGTCCATGAGCACGCCGCTCATCGCCTCGACGACATGAAGTCGAACATGCGGATATCGCAACCGCAGCCGCGGGACCAGTTCCGGCACGAGGCCGCCGGCGACGGTCGTCGGCAGGCCGACGCGCACCAGGCCCGTCGGCTCGCCGGCCAGACGGTTCGACACGGATTCGATCTCGGCCACGTCCTGGAAGAGCCCATAGGCCTTTTCGAGCACGAACGCACCTTCCGGCGTCAGCGTGGCGCCACGCGAATGCCGCGTCACGAGACGCACCCTGAGATCGGCCTCGAGCCGGCGCAGGGAGGCGCTGAGCGCCGGCTGGGTCAGGTTCAGCTTCCGCGCGGCCGCCGAGATGCTTCCCGTCTCCGCGATGGCGACGAGGGAAGCGATGTCCCGAAGTTCGAGGATCGGCCTGATCATTTCCGGCTCTTCATATAGAAATTACTTATGCTTGCCATCAAGGCTTTCTGGATTGCCAACCGCCGTTTCTCTTGAGACCATCCGAAGACAGGGAAAATCCCGACAGGCTTTCCGGCCGTCATCGTCGGCAGGTCCGACGCTCCGCTTGCTTACCATAGACAAGATTTATAGACGAAGAAAACGGGGAATTCCAATGGCACGTCGCATCGTCGATCTCAGCCTTGCAATCGAAGACAACATGCCGGCCCACAAGCTGTTTCAGAGCCCGGTCTACCTGCCCGCTCTCACCCACGAGACGACCAGGTCGTTCGGGCTTGGGGTGCCCGAAGACCCGATGACGTTCCAGACCAACTTCATCGGCATGCTCGATCACGTCGGAACGCATGTGGACGCCTTCCTGCACGTCAATCCGAAGGGCGCCCCGATCGACGAAATGCCTCTCGACATGTTCATGGGCAAGGCGGTCTGCTTCGACCTCAGGCATGTGGGCGACCTCGAGGACATCACCGCGGACCACATGGAGGAGGCCGAGGGCAAGGCCGGGGTGAAGGTCGACGGCCACATCGTCCTGCTCTGCACCGGCTTCCACGCCCGCAACTGGGGCGATCGCAAGCAGGTCGTCTGGGGCAACCCGGGCCTGACCGTGGAGGCCACCCGCTGGCTCCATGAAAGGGGCTCGCGCATGCACGGCGTCGAAGGTCCGTCGACCGACAAGCCCTCGGACAACATCTTCGCCCAGCACCGGCTCTGCCGCGACCTCGGCATCTCGCATTTCGAATGGCTCGTGAACCTAGAGAAACTGATCGGCTGCGGCGAGTTCGAGTTCATCGGGCTGCCCCTGAAGTTCAAGGGCGGGTCCGGTTCGCCGGTGCGCGCGGTCGCCCTCCTGTCCTGACGGGAAACCCTGCCGGAGATCCACCGGCGGCGCAGGCGGGAGCACGAACGATGCCAGGCGATTTCAGCGGTTTCACGATCGAGCGGTTCGACGAAGGCTTCCGGCGAAAGGCCTTCTCGCCGGTCGAGGTTCTCGAGGACGTTCGCGCCCGATACGACGCCCTGGAACCGGTCCTCAACATGTTCGTCGCCGTCGATTTCGAAGCGGCGGGCCGGCAGGCGCGCGCCGCGGAGGACCGGATGCGGCGCGGGGATAGGCTGGGCCCGCTCGACGGCGTTCCCACCGCCGTGAAGGACCTGATCGCCGTCGCCGGATTCCCGCTGCGCTCGGGCTCTCGCGTCACCTCCGACGACCCGGTGCGCGAGGACGCCCCGTCGGTCCGCCGGCTGAAGGAGGCCGGCGCCGTCGTCCTGGGAAAATCGACGACAAGCGAGTTCGGCTGCAAGGCCGTCGGCGACAGCCCGCTGACCGGCGCGACGCGCAACCCCTGGGACCCGCGAAAGACGCCGGGCGGGTCGAGCTGCGGCTCCGCGGCCATGGTCGCCGCCGGTCTCGTGCCCTACGCCCTCGGCACCGACGGCGGCGGGTCGATCCGGATCCCGGCTGCCCTGACCGGGCTGTTCGGACTGAAATCGCAGTTCGCACGGGTACCCGTCTTCCCGACCTCCGCCACCCCTACGCTCGCCCACGTGGGCGCCCTCACCCGCACCGCCGTCGATTCCGCCCTCGTGCTCGACGTCATCGCCGGCTACGATTCCCGCGACCCCTTTTCGGTCGCCGAGCCGCGGCCGGATTTTGCCGCGGCGGCGAGGACGGGCGGACCGCTCCGGATCGCCTGGAGCCCCGACCTCGGATACGGACGCGTCGAGCCGGAAATCCTGAATATCTGCGAGACGGCCCTCGACGGCATCCGCGAGTCGGGGCTGGACGTCACGCCCGTCGACCTGTCGCTGGACGATCCCATCGACCTGTGGATGTCGGAATTCTACGCCGGCGTCGGAACGCGCCTCGGCCGGCACATCGCCGAGACGCCCGAGGCGCTGGACGCCGGCGTCCTGGATCTCCTGAAGGCCGCCGTCGGCCAGGACATGCGCAGCTACTACGAGAACGTCTTCAAGCGCTACGAGCTGCGCGAAAGGCTCCGCGCCTTTTTCGAGGACTGGGACATCCTGCTGACGCCGACCCTGCCCGTCGCCGCCTTCGACGTCGGCCGCGACCGCCCGCCGGGCTACGAGGACCGCAACGTGGTTTCCTGGGCGACGTTCACCTACCCGTTCAACCTGACCGGCCAGCCCGCCGCCTCCCTGCCGGTCGGACTGACTGCGGCGCGGTTGCCCGTCGGACTGCAGGCCGTCGCCCGGACGAACCGCGAGATCGATATCCTTCGCCTGTCAGGCCATCTCGAGCGGCACGGCCTCCTCATCCGGGACCGGCCGCCTGAACCGGACTGACCACCATCCGGCACCACCGCCACTCCAAAAGGTCAGGCCCGCGGAGCCGGCTTGCGCCCTGTCGGCCCGGCCCAGTCGCCGTTGCCGGTCAGTTCGCCCCATCGCCGGACGACATAGTTGTGCTCGTCCATCGTGGTGTTCCAGATCGCGATCTGCGACGCCCGGCTCCAGTAGGAGCCGCCGGAACGCACCTCGCCCTCGCGGATGGCGGGACGTCCCTCCGGATCGGGCAGCGGGCGCGCCGCCGGCCTTCCCTCGTACCAGTAGGCCCATTCGTCCTCGTCGAGATGATCGCGAACGCGTCCGGGCACCGAGATGTAGTATCCCTGTCGGGCGGCGACCGCGCCGGGCCAGCCCGACAGATACCAGTTCAGATAGGCGTAGGCCTGGTCGAGCCGCCGGCCCTCCAGGTGGCGGGCCAGGCAGAGCCCGCCGTGCCAGGCGCGATAGCCTTCGATGGGAACCGCCTGCCGGATACGGATCTGGCGCGCCTTGAGCGCCACGACGCTCGGCGACCACATGCTGCTGATGACGACGTCGTCCGTCTCCATCAGCCGCGTGGCGTCCTGGATCGTCTTCCAGAACGGCGCGAAGTATCCCTGGCGCTTCAGGTCCAGCGCGAAATCGATGAGCCGGTCGATCTCCTCGACGCTCATGTTGCCCGGATCGCGAAAGGAGACCTTCCCCGCCGCGCTCGCCGCGAGCGCCAGGTCGAAGAAGCCGATCGCCGGTTCGTCGACGAGCGAGATCCGGCCCTTCCAGCGCGGCAGCAGGAAATCGGCCCAGGATTGCACCTCGCGGTCGACGTCGATGCCCGCGGCCGTTTCGTTGACCGCGAAGGAATTGAAATTGTGCACCGTCGGCAGCATCGAGATCTGCCCGGTGGGCGTCGACGACAGCGCGCTGTCCTGCTGGACGTAGAGACGGGTCACCGGCGCGTCCCCGAGTTCGATCGACCCCGCGCTGTTGAGCGCCCCTTTCTTGGTCAGGTCGCTGACCTCGTTCCAGAGCGCGATGCGATCGATCTCGATCGGCTTGATCGCCCGCCAGTACCAGACGATGTCGAGATTGTGGAAGCACTGGTCGTAGACGTCGTAGCGCTCCGGCTCGGTCGCGGCGAGCCGCTGCGCGGTCACGAAATCATGGGCTTCGAAGGCGAGATCGAATCCGAGGTCGCGGCGGGCCCGGTCGATCAGTTGCCGATAGGGCGTGATCTCGGTGCACAACACCCGCAGCGTCGTCGTCCCGCCTCCGATGACCGCCGGCGCCGCCGGCGCCGTGTCGTCCTTCTCCTGGCCCATGCCGGCCGTCAGCCCCCGACGCCGAGGCTCGGGGCTTCGCCGCCGGACAGCGCGCGCGGGCGCCGCAGGAGCCGGGCGGAGAGCCCGTTGAAGGCGTGCAGGGACCGCTCGATGGCGGCGGGGTCGAGGCCGTCGACGATGAAGACGAGCCGCGAACGGCGGTCGGCGTCCGGCCATGCGCTCATGTGCACCGGCGGATGGACGAGGTGCTGCACGCCGTGGATGGCGACCGGCCTGTCCTCACCCTCGACGCTGAGTATCCCCTTCACCCGGAAGACCTTGTCCCCGTACCGGTTGAGAAGCATGGTCAGCCAGATCCCGAACGCCGTCCAGTCGAGCCCGCCGTCGACCACGAGCGAAAACGACGTGACGATCGATCCTTCCGCGGCGTGGTGATGACGATGGCCGTCGCCGTGGTGGTGATCGTGATCGTCGATCTCCCCATGGCCGGCTTCGCCCGGAGCGTGCGAAGGCGAGGCATCGCCGACGAGATGGAGCGCCGTGACGTCGTCGCGCGCGATCGTGACGGCGGAAGGATTGATGCCCGCCAGCTTGCGTCTCAGCGCCGAGACGTGTTCGCCGGAGCACAGGTCGGTCTTCGTCAGCGCGACAACGTCGGCCGCAGCGAGCTGCCGGACCGCCTCGAGGCGGTCGGAGAGCTGACGCTCCGCGTTCACCGCGTCGATCGTCGTCACGACCTTCCCCACCTCGAAATGATTGACCAGCACCGGGTGGGCCCGCAGCGTCGACAGGGCCGGAAAGGGATCCGCCAGCCCGGTCGTCTCGATGACGACCCGATCGAAGCCCGGGATCAGGCCCTTGGCTCGCCGCGTGTCGAGATCGATCAGCGCCTCGGCGAGCTCGCCGCGCACGGTGCAGCAGATGCATCCGGAATTGAGGAGGACGACGTTCTCGTCGATCCGATCGAGGAGATGGTGGTCCAGCCCGACCTCGCCGAACTCGTTGATGAGGACCGCCGTGCGCTCCAGGGACGGGTCGGCGAGCAGGTCGCGCAGCAACGTCGTCTTGCCCGACCCGAGAAAGCCGGTCAGCAGGTTGACGGGGATTTTCCCCCCGCCCGGCCCGGGATCCGCGCTCAACCGTCGATCTCCTCGAGCTTGCCCAGGAACTCGGGATCGAGCGGATCGAATTGCCCGGATATCATGGCCTCGGCCTCGGGCCACAGATGGGCGAGCGATTGGAACACGCGGGTATTGCCGGTCGCGTTCGACAGGATATAGGTCCCGCCCTGCCATTCGCGCAGGCCGAGGCGGCGGGTCCCAAGCAGGGCGTTGGCGATCGTCAGGCGCTTGGCGGCTTCGCGCCGCCTGCCCGTCCGGTCGTCGTTGCGGGTGTAGACGCCCGGCCGCGAGACGGCGCTGGTCCAGTGATCGTCGGCCCCGAGCACGCCGCACAAAGCACACATTCGGCAAGTCCTCCGTTTCGGCGGGCGCGGGGGAGCGCGCCCGCCCGCCTCGGTCCGCTACTTTACGCGCGGGCTCCGCTTGGCGAAGTCGTCGGCCATCTCGTTCATCGTCACGAAACGCACGCCCTCGTGGGACTTGATGTACTCGATCAGCCGTTCGAGCATCATCAGCACCTGCGGACGGCCCGACACGTCGGGATGGATCGTCATCGGAAACACCGCGTAGTCCATCTCGCGATAGACCCAGTCGAACTGGTCGCGCCACATCTGTTCGATGTCGCGCGGATTGACGAAGCCGTGGCTGTTGGGCGACTTCTTGATGAACATCATCGGCGGCAGGTCGTCGAGGTACCAGCTCGCCGGGATCTCGATCAGGTCGGTCTCGTGGCCGCGCGTCAGCGGCTTCATCCAGTCCGACGGCTTCGCGGAATAGTCGATCTTCGTCCACTTGTCGCCGACCCGCACGTAGTACGGCGTGAAATCGTCATGCATCAGCGAGTGGTCGTACTTGATGCCCTTCTTCAGGAGCAGTTCGTTGGTGATGTTGGAGAACTCCCACCAGGGCGCGACGTAGCCCGTCGGCCGCTTGCCGGACAGTTTGGTCAGCACGTCGATCGCCTTGTCGAGCACCGCTTCTTCCTGTTCCGGCGTCATGGCGATCGGGTTCTCGTGGCTGTAGCCGTGAACGCCGATCTCGTGGCCGGCGTCCGCGACGGCCTTCATCTCGTCCGGGAACGTCTCGGCGGAGTGGCCGGGAATGAACCACGTCGTGGTGAGCCCCATCCGGTCGAAGAGCTTGAGCAGGCGCGGCGAGCCCACCTCGCCGGAAAAGATGCCGCGCGAGATGTCGTCGGGGGAATCCTCGCCGCCGTAGGATCCGAGCCACCCGGCGACCGCGTCGACGTCGACCCCGAAGCCGACCAGAATTTCCTTCGCCATGCCAATCTCCTTTTCAACGTTGATTCTGCCGGGTCGCGCCGGTGCGCGACATGCGGGTATGCTCTGCGGCCCCTTGGAGCCGACGCCCCGAAGCGAAAAGCCGCCATCGGAGCCGGATCGGCATCGGTTGGAGCACCGCGAAGCCGGTCGGCCGCGGGTCGCTCACCATCGCCGACGAATTTGATTTGTGTATGCAAACACATTTTTTGCGACGGCATCAACAGAAATTTTGCGAACGCCGCAGCCTCGACCTTCTCGGAGGCGGAGCGCGGGGAAAATCGCCACGCGGCGTTCGTGTAGCCCGGCAACCGGACATATCGGCCCGAGTTGCTGCCAAGCAATCGGAGACATGGAACGGCCGATTCGCAAGGGAGGAGCCATCGCGTCATTCTCCGGCGGCCTCGAAAAAATGAACTCTGCATGCTAAAAAACCAGGCATCTTGCAATTCCGGCCGCGTCGGGCTGATATAAGCGGCATCGATGCGACGACAGGGCCGACGAGGAAGCGATGAGCTCGGCAAGCAAGGAAAAAACATCCCTCTTTCGCACGGCAGCCGACGCGATCCGGCGCAACATCGAGACCCGCCGGCTCGCCCCCGGCGTCGTCCTGATCGAGGGACCGATCGCCGACCTGCTCAACATGTCGCGGGCGCCGGTCAAGCGCGCGCTCGCGCTCCTCGAGGAGGAAGGGCTGGTCAGCCGGTTCGACGGGCGGGGCTATCTCGTCGGGCAACGGGCGGGCGAGCCCAGGCGGATCGACCTGCGCACCCTCGATCTCGTCCTGCCCGGCACCGGCACGGAGGCCGACGGGCGCACGAACTGGCGGCGCATCTACCAGACGATGGAAGACGACATTTCCGCCTGTCTCGTCTTCGGCCAGTACCGGATCGTCGAGAACGACGTCGCCGCCCATTTCGGCGTCAGCCGGACGATCGTCCGCGACGTCCTGCAGCGCTTGCAGGAGCGCGGCCTCGTCACCAAGACGGTCACCTCCCGCTGGCGCGTCGTGCCGCTGACCGCCCGCACCATCAAGGACAGGTTCGAGATCGGCGTCATCCTGGAGGTCGCGGCGCTGCGCTCGGCCAAGGGCCTGATGAACGTCGCCGACCTCGAACGCCTGGGCGCCGAGCTCGACGCCGCCGCCGAGGACGAGAGGATCGGGCCCGCGCGCTGGTTCGAGATGATCAACGCCTTCATCGACGTCGCGGTCCTGTCGACGCCGAACGCCGACCTGCGCACCCTGATCTCCAACAACAGGAAGACGCTCCAGGCGTCGCAGAAGGCGCTGTTCCGGCTGGGGCTGCCCCCGGACGCGAGGACGATCAGGGAACTCCGGATGATCTGCGACCTCCTCGCCGTCGACGCTGCGGAGGGAGCGGCCGAACTGCTGGAAAACCATCTCACGAAGTCGCGCGAACGCACGGTCGCCCAGCTGAAGATCGTCGCGATCCTGCCGCGGCCGCGCCATATCGCACCCTATCTGGTGCCCGCCTGATCCAACCGCGGGTGGCGCTTCGTGCCGGTCCGGACGGCATGGCGGCCCGCTCGATGAGAAGAGGAACGAGATGCAGCCCGTCCCGCCTGTCCGCCGCATCCATCAATATCGCTTATCGACGGCACGGGTCTGACCAATCATTCAGCAGCGCATGCCAATTTTATCGGCAATTTGCCGGATTTCACGAGCAATAGTCCACTTGACCGCAAAAAGAGAGCTGTGATAGCCAATACATGGTCAGACCAAATAAGCGTCAGATATTTTTGGTCCGACCAACGATCACGCCCCTCACCGAAGGCCCCGCGATGGACAGCAGCAAATCGGTTCTCGAGGTCGAAGCGATCAGCAAGCGTTTCGGAGCAACCGTTGCCCTGTCGAAGGTGTCCTTCGCGCTGCGCGCCGGCGAGGTCTGCGGCCTACTCGGCGAAAACGGCGCGGGCAAATCGACGCTGGTGAAGTGCCTGACCGGCATGGTGCGCCCCGATTCCGGCAACATCCGGCTGCGCGGCGAACCGTTCCGGCCGCGCACCATCGTCGACGCGAACGCGCACGGCATCTCGACGGCATTCCAGGAACTGAGCCTCGTGCCGACCCTGTCGGTGGCGGTCAATCTCTTCCTGCCCCGTCCGAAGACCAACGCCATCGGCATGATTTCCACGCGCCGGGTCGAAAGCGAGGCCATGGAGCTGCTTCGCGCCTACGGCGTCGACGATATCTCGCCGGGCGCGCTCGTCGGCGATCTTCCGCTCGGCATGCGCCAGCGCGTCGAGATCGTGCGCGCGCTCTCGCGCAACCCCTCCGTCCTCCTGCTCGACGAGCCGACGGCGGCGCTCGCCGACCGGGAATGGCTGTTCCGGCTCATCGACCGGACCGTGCAGGACGGCACGAGCATCCTCTACATAAGCCACAAGCTGGACGAGATCCGCCGGCTCTGCAGGCGCTGCGTCATCCTGCGCAACGGACAGCGCGTCCTCGACAGCGCGGTGTCGAGCCTGTCCGACGAGGACATCTTCACCAACATGGCCGGACGCTCGTCGGTCGAGGCGTTCGTCCAGGCGCCCTCCGCGAGACGGAAGGACGCGCGCCCGGCCCTCAAGGCCGAACGCCTCACCGGTCCGGGCATCGACGACGTCAGCTTCGAGATCGCCCCCGGCGAGATCGTCGGCATGGCGGGACTGGAAGGGCACGGCCAGTCCCAGCTCTTCAAGGCGCTCGTCGGATTGTCGCCGCTGGACGCCGGCACCATCGCGCTCGACGGCACCAGGCGCACGATCGGCTCGCCGCGCAACGCGCGCCGGCTCGGCCTCGTGCTGGTCCCCGAGGAACGCAAGAGCGAGGGCATATTCGGCGACCTCACGACCAGCGCCAACATCTCCCTGCCCGTCGTCAACAGGACCGGGTCGTTCAATCTCCTGAACGGCCGCACCGAGCGCCGCCTCGTCGAGGAGGTTACCCCGGCGGTGAACCTGTCGAACGCCTATCTCCCCTTGAGCATCAGCGCCCTGTCGGGCGGCAACCAGCAGAAGGCGGTCCTCGCGCGCGCCCTGATCACGGGCGCCCAGTGCCTCCTTCTCTTCGACCCGACGCGCGGCGTCGACGTCGGGGCCAAGCAGAACATCTACACGATGATGCAGCAATTCGCCCAAAAGGGCGGCGCGATCCTGTTCTACTCGACGGAGCTCGACGAGCTGACGCATCTCTGCGACCGCTGTCTCGTCCTCTACCGCAACGCCGTCGCCGGCGAACTGAAGCGCGGCGACCTCACCCAGGACCGAATTCTGTCGCTCGCCTCCGGCCACGTCGCCGCCGAAGCGGACGCCCGACCGGAGATGCGCCCATGAGCGACCGCGCCGGACATCCCTCCAGCCTGTCTCGCTGGCTCGCCTCCTTCGGAGGGGCCGGAGCCGCCTTCGTGCTGCTCGCCATCATGTTCGCCGTCTATGCCGGCCGCCAGCCGTCGGCCCTGACCGCCTTCGGCCTCGGCAACCTCGTCAACAACGGCGTGGTCCTCGCGCTGGCGGCCGCCGGGCTTACCCTGATCGTCCTGATCGGCGAACTCGACCTCTCCGGCATCGGCGTCCTGGCCGTGTCGAACGTCGTCGTCGCGACGACCAGCACCGGCTCGCTCGGAACCGTGGGCAGCCTCGTCCTGGTCCTCCTCATCGGGCTGTTCGTCGGTCTCGTCAACGGCTGGCTCGTCGCCGTCATGGGGCTCCAGTCGCTGGCCGCGACGCTCGGCTCGATGATCGTCTGCCAGGGCGTCGCGCTCCTCATCCTCGCGGCGCCGGGCGGAGAGGTCACCGACACGATCGCCTACGGGCTGACCGACAGTTTCGCCGGAGTGCCGATCGCCGCCATCGTCCTGGCCGGCGGCGTCCTCCTGTGGCTCTTCCTCAGGCGCACGGCGCTGGGCGTGGCGCTCTACGCGGTCGGGACGGATCCGACCGCCGCGGAGCTTTCGGGCATAAACGTCCGGTTCACCCGGATCGCCGCCTTCGCCGGCGGCGGCCTGTGCTATGCGCTCGCCGGCTACTACTTCAGCGCCGAGATCGGCTCGGGCGACCCGAGGGTCAACGACACCTTCCTGCTGTTCATGTTCGCCTCCGTGGCCATCGGCGGCACCTCGCTGATGGGCGGGCGCGGCGGCGTGATCGGCAGCTTCATCGGCGCCGGAATCCTGACCGTCATGCAGAAGATGCTGTTCGCGCTGGGCGTCGCCGAATTCTACACCAACGTCTTCAGCGGCCTCATCATGATCGTGGCGATCTTCTTCGGACAGATTTCGGTGCTTCTCGCCCGGCTCGGCCGGCGCCGGTCCCCAGCGTGACGAGAGCGAAGGAACAGATGACGACGACAGAGAACGCGGCAACGTCCGGACCGGACGACATGTCTCCCGCCTCCGCGCCGCCGCGGCGGCTCAGGCCCGAGTGGATACCGGTCATCAGCGTCTTCGCCGCGACCGTGGCGCTGGTCGCCGTCACCAGCCTGCTCATTCCCGGCTTCGGATCGCTCGGCCAGCTCTCGGCGATCTTCATCACCGCGATCTTCCTCATCGTCGCCTCCTTCGGCCAGGGCCTGGTCATCCTTACCGGCGGCATCGACCTTTCGGTCGGCGTCGTCATGGGCATCGGCGGCATGATGATCGCGACGCTCACCCACGGCAGCAACGAGACGCTGGCCTATGCGCTTCCCATGGCGCTCGCGGTCTGCGCGCTCGTCGGCGCCTTCAGCGGCATAGGCGTGGCGGTCGCCAAGCTGCCGCCGTTCATCATGACGCTCGCGACCGGCACGACGGTCTTCGGCATAGGCCTCGGGCTGACCGCCGGCAGCGCCCAGCAGCCCGTCGCCCCGGCATTGCAGAACTTCATGCGCGACAGCTGGCTCGGCATCCCCCTGCCGATCATATTCATCGTGCTCTTCGTGTTCGTCGCGTTCGTCCTGCAGAACCGCACGGCCGAAGGCCGGAAGCTCTACGCCATCGGCAGCAGTCCCGCCGCCGCCCGGGTCATCGGGTTGCCGATCGTGCCCCTGACGATCCTCGTCTACGCCGTCAGCGGCTTCTGCGCGGGACTTGCCGGTATCCTGCTTGCCGGCTATTCCGCCAGCGCCACGCTCGACATGGGCGACGCCCTGCTCCTGCCGACGATCGCGGCCGTCGTCGTCGGGGGTGCACGCGTGACCGGTGGCACGGGCCTCTATCTCGGCACCTTCGCCGGCGCGCTGTTCCTCAGCACGCTGTCGACCGTCATCACCGCCCTGAGCCTCTCGCAGGCCCTGCGCGACATCATCCAGGGCGGAATCATCATCATTGCCCTGCTGCTCCAGAGCGGCCGGCTCAACCTCCGATTTCGCCGGGACTGAAGCCCGGCCGAAACCGGCAATCCGCGACATAACGAAGAGGAGAATGGCAGATGACGAAGAAGAGGAAGGGCCGCTTCGGCCCGACGGCGCTCGCGGCACTCGCCGCGGCTGCCATGGTCTGGGGAGCCGGCACCGCACGGGCGGCCGACCACTACAAGGTCTTCCTGGACATGAGCTACAGCGGCAACATCTGGCAGGCCGCCGCCGCCAACGGC
The DNA here is from genome assembly GCA_963838155.1 of uncultured Alphaproteobacteria bacterium. Classification (GTDB taxonomy): domain Bacteria; phylum Pseudomonadota; class Alphaproteobacteria; order Rhizobiales; family Rhizobiaceae; genus Pararhizobium_B. The sequence goes on along the minus strand of CAWIQE010000034.1, from coordinate 24,689 downwards.
ATCAAGGCGCTCGCCGCGACGCCGCCCTACGACAAGTCGGTCGAGTTCAAGACCCTGATTTCGGGAACCGACGTCCAGCACCAGATTTCCGACATCCAGAGCATGGTGGCCGCCGGCGCCAACGCCATCATCATGTATCCGCTGTCGCCGACGGCGCTCAACCGCGTCATCCACCAGGCCTGCGCCAAGGGCGTGCTCGTCTTCACCTACGACAGCACGGTGACCGAGCCCTGCGCCTACAACGTCAGCAACGTCACCGCCCACTACGGCGCCAACACGGCGCAGTGGATGGTCAACCAGATGAAGGGCAAGGGCGAGGTCGTCATCAATCACGGCGTCGCCGGAACGACGGTGACCACGACCTACGACGCCCAGGCGATGAACGTCTTCAACCGCTATCCGGGCATCAAGATCGTGGCGCAGTTCTACGGCAACTGGAACGACGCGACCTCGCAGGAAGAGGTTTCGAAGGTCCTGGCGGCCCACCCGAACATCGATGCGATCTGGACCGTCGACGGCACCTACGGCTCGCTGCAGGCGGTCATGAACCACCGGCCCGACCGCCTCGTGACGATCGCCGGCCAGTCCAACAACGGCTACCGGCTGATGATCGCCGATCCGGCCCTGCAGGCCAAGGGCCTGAAGGGCGTGTCCTCCAGCGCCGGCCCGGCGGTGGGCCCCTATGCCTTCAAGCTGATGATGGAGGTGCTCACGGGCAAGAAGAAGCTGACGGCCCACAACATCGAGTACCCCCTGCCCTGGGTCGAGCCCCAGGACGTCAAGATCTGCAAGGGCACGACCTTCGCCGACGGCTGCAACACCTTCCCGAAGGACAAGGTGTCGCCGCTCTTCCTCGACACCTCGCTCAACGCGGAACTGCTCCCGGAGCTCGACCTCAACGCGGTCCAGGCCGGCAAGCCCGTCTCCGGCATGACGATAAAGCCGCTGCCGGACGTGCACTACGCGGAAAACCTGCCGGGGGTGAACTGCCAGCACTGCAAGCGCGTCGACAACTGGCTCGAGCCCACCCGCGTCAAGGCGATCCCCGTGCCGAAGTGAGCGCCTGACGTCGAAAGCGCAAATGCGGCGTCCCCCTGCCAGGCCGTTGCAGGGGGACGCGCACGCAGTTCCACGGTCATCGACGAGAGGTTCTTCAGGGCAGTTCCGACGCCACCAGCCCGGCGCGGCTTCCGGCCATGTTGATGTGCTTGCGCATATAGTAGTTGGCGCCGTCGGGATCGCTCATCGCGATGGCTTCCAGTATGCTTTCGTGCTCGTGCACGGCATTCCAGAGATTGCCGCGCCGTTCCGTCGGCAGCCTCTGGCTCTCCATCATGACGCTGGCGAAGGTATGATGCATGTCGATCAGGAGCTTGTTGCTGGCGATGCCCATCACCAGCTGGTGGAAGTCGAAATCGACGCGGGCGTAGGCGACGAGATCGCCGGCGCGCGCGCAGTTGCGGAACTGCTCCGTATTCTCCGTCAGCTGCTCGATATCGTCCTTGGAGTGGCTGATCGCCGCCAGCTGCGCCGCATAGCTCTCCGCGATGAAGCGGAACTGGTAGACCTCGCTGAGCGAATAGCGCGCGGCGAAACGCCAGGACGGCGCCGCCGGTGTCTCGTCGGTGCTGACGATGAAGCCGCGGCCGACGGGTCGCGCCGCGATCTCTCCGATCGTCGCCAGGATCGACAGGGCCTCGCGCACCGTCGCCCGGCTCACCTTCAGCACCCGCGCGAGCTCGCGCTCCGAAGGCAGCGGGTCGCCGGGCTTCAGCTCGCCCTGCCCGATCATGTCCTGGAGCGTCGCGACCGTCGCCTGCGCCACGCTTCCGTTGATCTCCCGGACGACCTTGGCAGCGGGGCGAACCGACGATGCCTGTTTTTCGTTCGGATCGGTCTTGGCCGAACCAGCCAAATCAGCCTCCCAAATCTCAAAGGACCATGTCCCCGAACCTACGGTCGTCGAAGCACGACGTCACCCCCGTTCGGATTCGGCGTGACGCCCACATTATATGCTCCCTTCCCCGACGCCAGCGGAACTGAAGTCGGATCGAACGCCGCCACGTCGGGCGGCGGAGGACGCTCCGCGCACTCGGACCGGGCGGCCGCACGGCGCGACCGACAGCGGCAGGCACGCCATCTTTGGTTAGACCAGAGTGCTTGAATTCGAGTAAATAACTTAATGGTCAGACCGTCAATGTGAGATCTTGAGCAGCGAACGAACGTCTTTCCGGCATTCTGCCGCATATTCGACCACAGTCGAAGACATATTGTGTTTTTGGTCGGACCACGCTATCGAGCACATGGAACCTGTCGAAGAGGACCCCGGGATGAAAAAGATCTGCCTTTTGACTACTGGCGGAACCATCGCGTCGCGCAAGGATGCCGCAACCGGCCACGTCACCGCCAGCGTGAAGGCGTCGGACCTGAAGGCCATGCTGCACGACCCGCTCGACGGGATCGACCTGGCGGTCGAGGAGTTCACCAACATCGGCAGCTTCGCCATCGATCTGCCCCTCGCCTTCGAATTGGCGCAGCGCATCAACGAACGGCTCGCCGATCCGGATTGCCACGGCGTCGTCGTCACCCACGGGACCGACACCATGGAGGAGAGCGCCTATATGGCCGATCTGCTCCTGGCGTCCGACAAGCCGGTGGTCTTCACCGGAGCCCAGCGCAACGCCGACCAGCCGGACGCCGACGGCCCGCGCAACATCGCCGATGCCGTCCGGCTCGCCGCCGCCCCGGAAGCGGTCGGCCTCGGCGCCATGATCTGCTTCGAGCAGGAGTTTCACGCCGCCCGCGACGTCACGAAGTCGCACAGCTCCCGCGTCGACACCTTCGTCTCGTGGGAGCACGGCAAGCTCGGCGAAATCGACGGCGACCGCGTCGTCGTCCATCGCAGGCCGGTCCTGCGCCGGCGCTACGAAGCCGAGAGCGTCAGCGCCGACATCGAGCTGGTCAAGCTCGTCATGGGTTCCACCGGGCGCTATATCAGCTTTGCGGCCGATCAGGGCTCGACGGCGATCGTGCTGGAGTGCTTCGGGCGCGGCAACGCGACGCCGGACGTCGCCGAGGCCGTCGCCGCAGTGGTCGTCGCCGGAATCCCCGTCGTCGTCACCTCGCGCTGCGCGCGCGGCCGGGTCAAGCCGATCTACGGCAACGGAGGCGGAAAGACGCTCGAAGACGCCGGCGCGTTCTTCGCCGGCGACCTCAGCGGCCCGAAGGCCCGCGTCCTGATGTCCGTGCTCGCCGCGACCGGCATGGAGCCCGACCGCGTGAAGGCGGAACTGGCATTCCTCGGAGGCTGAACGGCCGCCGCGGCCGTCCGGTCGGAAGCGCCGCCCTCAGGCGAGTTCCCGCATCAGGCCGATGAGCTCCGCCTTCGCCTCGAAGCCGACGCCGGGAACGTCCGGAAGCCCAACGAGGCCGTCGCGAACCTCGATCCCGTCGGCGAAGCCCCCGAACGGCCGGAAGACGTCGGGATAGCTCTCGTTCCCGCCGAGATGGAGGCCGGCGGCGATGTTGAGCGACATCTGGTGCCCGCCATGGGGCACCACCCTGCGCGGCGACCATCCCATCTCGGCCATGACGTCGAGCGTGCGCATGTATTCGACCAGGCCGTAGGAGAGCGCGCAATCGAACTGCAGGAAGTCGCGATCCGGCCGCATGCCGCCGTGACGCAGGAGGTTCCTGGCGTCCTGGTGGGAAAACAGGTTCTCGCCCGTCGCCATCGGCCGGTCGTAGATCGTGCCGAGCTCCGCCTGCAGCGCGTAGTCGAGCGGATCCCCCGCTTCCTCGTACCAGAACAGCCCGTACGGCTCGAGCGCCCGCGCATAGTCCGCCGCCCGCTTCAGGTCGAAGCGGCCGTTGGCATCGACGGCAAGGCGGCTGCCCTCTCCGACGATTTCGAGGACCGCATCGATGCGCCGGAGGTCCTCGTCGAGGTCCGCTCCGCCGATCTTCATCTTGACCACCTCGTAGCCCCGGTCGAGATAGCTGCGCATCTCGTCCTTGAGCTTGGCGTGGTCCTTGCCGGGATAGTAGTATCCGCCGGCCGCATAGACCCAGACGCTCTCGTCGTGGACACCGCCGCGATAGCGCTCCGCCAGGAGCTTGTAGAGCGGCTTCTCCTCGATCTTGGCCACCGCGTCCCAGACCGCCATGTCGATCGTGCCGACCGCGACGGAACGCTCGCCGTGCCCGCCGGGCTTCTCGTTCGTCATCAGCGCGGTCCAGATGGCGAAGGGATCGAGATTGTCGCGCTCGCGGTCGACCAGCGTCTCGGGATCGGCCTCCGTCACCCGGGCGATGAAGCGGTCCCGCATCAATGCGCCCTGCCCGTAGCGTCCGTTCGAGTTGAAGCCGTAGCCGACGACCGGCCTGCCCTCCCGCATGACGTCGGTGACCACGGCCACCACCGAGCACGTCATCTTCGAGAAGTCGATATAGGCGTTGGCGATCGGCGAGGCGATGGAAACCGTCTTTTCCCGTATTTCGGTGATCCTCATCCCGCTCCCTCTCCGCTCAGCCGAGCGCGTCCGCGATGGCCTTGCCGCATGTCTCGGTATCGGCGCTGCCGCCGAGGTCGCGCGTCGCGAGCCGCTTGTCGGCCAGGACCGTTTCGATCGCCTGGACGATGCCGCGGGCCGCTTCGGCGTGGCCGAGATGCTCCAGCATCATCGCACCGGCCCAGATCTGGCCGATCGGGTTGGCGATCCCCTGCCCGGCGATGTCCGGCGCCGAACCGTGGACCGGTTCGAAGAGCGAGGGAAAACGCCGCTCGGGATTGATGTTGCCCGACGGCGCGATGCCGATCGTCCCGGTGCAGGCCGGCCCGAGGTCCGACAGGATGTCGCCGAAGAGGTTGGAGGCCACGACCACGTCGAACCAGTCCGGGTGCAGGACGAACTGCGCCGTGAGAATGTCGATGTGGAACTTGTCGACGCTGACGTCCGGATAGGCCGACGCCATCTCCTCCACGCGCTCGTCCCAGTAGGGCATGGTGATCGAGATGCCGTTGGACTTGGTGGCCGACGTCAGGTGCCGGCCGCGCTTCATGGCCAACTCGAACGCGTAGCGCAGGATGCGGTCGACGCCGGTGCGGCTCATGACCGTTTCCTGGATCACGACTTCCCGCTCGGTTCCCGCGAACATCCGGCCGCCGATCGAGGAATATTCGCCTTCGGTGTTCTCGCGCACGATCATCATGTCGATGTCGCCGGCCTTGCGATCGGCGAGCGGGGAGCGCACGCCCGGCATCAACCGCGCCGGCCGCAGATTGACGTACTGGTCGAACTCGCGGCGGAAGAGGAGCAGCGAGCCCCAGAGCGAGACGTGGTCCGGAATGACCGCCGGCCACCCGACTGCGCCGAAGAACAGCGCATCGGAGGTCTCGATGCGCGCCTTCCAGTCGTCCGGCATCATCTGGCCGTGCCGCTGGTAATAGTCGGCAGAGGCGAAGTCGTGCTCGGCGAACTTGAACTCGAGGCCGTATTTCGAGGCCGCCGCCTCCAGAACCCGCAGCCCCTCCGGGACGACTTCCTTGCCGATCCCGTCGCCCGGGATGACGGCGATGCTCATGCTGTTCGTTGCCATGGGTAACCTGTTCCTCGTTGCATGGATAACAACAATTCATGGAGAATTGCGCGTTCGTCGGTTCCTCGCTCCGGAGCCCCGGCCGGCCTCGCGCATGCGGTGATCGCGATGCCGGCGCTTGAGCGGAAGGGCCGCCGACCGTCCGGCCGCCCTCGCAGCCGGCACGAAGATAGACTGCCGGGCGGGGCTTGAAAATTTCTGCATACTCATTTCATTATTGCGGCACACGCACCAATGGGCGGCACCGATGGCCATCGACAACGACCTGCAGTTCTTTGCGCTGCTCGCCAGGAAGAGCAGCCTGAGGGGCGCGGCGCTCGAGCTCGGCATCTCGCCCTCGGCCGCAAGCCGCCGGCTCGCGCGCATCGAGGACCGGCTCGGCGTGCGGCTCATCAACAGGACGACCCGCCGCCTCAGCCTTACAGGAGAGGGCGAGGCCTATTTGGAGGCCGCGGCGTCGATCGTGCAGCGCATCGCCGAGATCGAGCAATCGGTCTCCAACTCCCGCAAGGTGCCCCAGGGGCTCTTGCGCATCAACGCGACCTTCCAGTTCGGCTCGGAGCACATCGCCCCCGCCGTGTCGGAATTCGTCCGGCTCTACACCGACGTCGAGGTTCAGCTCGTGCTGTCGGACGCGCCCCTCAACCTCGTCGAGGAGGGGTTCGACCTCGGGATCCGTTTCGGACTGCCGCCATCCTCGCAGCTGATAGCGCGGCTCCTGATGCGAAACCGGCGCCTGCTGGTCGCCGCGCCCGAATATCTGGAAAAACACGGCGAGCCGCAGCGGCTCTCGGACCTGACCGACCACAACTGCATCGTCTTGCGGCAGGAAAACCAGGCTTACGACATCTGGCGCTTCGAAGTCGGCGACGAGGCCGAAAGCGTGCGGGTGCGCGGCAACCTGTCCACCAACGACGGCAAGATCGCCGTCGGCTGGGTCCTCGACGGCCAGGGCGTCATGCTGCGCTCCGAGTGGGACGTGGCCGACCACATAGAAGCCGGACGCCTGCGGGTGATCCTGCCGCGCTACTATTCGCCGGCGCACATCTACGCGATCTATCCCGAGCGCCACCACCTCTCGGCAAAGGTCCGCGAATTCGTTGATTTCACCAGCGCCCGCCTCAAGACGACGGGCGGACAGCCCGCTCCTCCGGCCTGCGGGTCGACTTGAATTGCGTCGCGGGATGCGCGACCTAGGTTCAAAAGGAACCGCACGCCATGACTCGCTACGCGTCCCTGATCCCGTTCCTCCTGCTCGTGCTGGGCGGCGGTCTCTTCATCGGCTTCCTCAACGTGCCGGGCGGATGGTACGCCGGTCTCGCCAAGCCGGCCTTCAATCCGCCGGGCTGGATTTTCGGGCCGGTCTGGACGGTACTCTACGTGCTGATCGCAATCGCCGGCTGGCGCGTCTGGCAGCGCGATCGCGACGGCTGGCCGAGCCGTCTGTGGTGGACGCAGCTCCTGCTGAATTTCCTGTGGACGCCGGTCTTCTTCGGCGCCCACCGGCTCGGCCTCGCGCTCGTCGTCATCCTGCTGCTGCTCGCCGCCATCCTCGCCTTCATCGTCACCGTGCGGCGGCAGGACCGCACCTCGGCATGGCTGTTCGCGCCCTATGCGGCGTGGGTGGCCTTCGCCTCGGTGCTGAACGGGTCGCTATACGCGCTCAATTGAGCGCGGCTTGCCCGCCTGGGGCCGCCCCTGCACGGGGTTCGCCCGGGTGCCGACGCAGAATGAATGGGCGGGCTATCTCACCAGAAGAACCGGGACGCTGACCGTGCGGATCATCGCCGTCGTCGTGCTGCCGACGATCAGGCTCCTCAAGGGCGAATGCCCGTAGGCCCCCATCACGAGGATCGCCTCCGGCGTCTCGCGCACCACTGCTGCGATCACCTCTTCGGGCCGCCCCGGCTTCACCGTGGCGATCGTCTCGCGGGAACCCAGGGTTTGCACGGCCTCGTCGAGCAGTTGCCTGTGCCGTTCGTCATCGGCTCCGGCGACGACGACGTGGATTGCGAGGCCATCGAACAGCGCGGAGTTGGCGCATCTCTCGAGCGCCCGGCGCGCCGCCGGGCTGCCGTCGAACGCAAGCACGGCGACCTTCGTCGGCCCGACTTCGCGGGAGGCGACGAGAATCGGGCGGTTGCTCGCCCGCACGACCCGCTCGATCTTCGAGCCTATGTGGCCGCTCGCGAACTCCTGGCTTGCCCCCCGCTTGCCGATGACGACGACGCGGGCCTCGTCCTCGCGTTCGAGAATTGTTTCGACGATGCCGCCATGCCGGTGAAGCAGCTTCACGCCGACGGCTCCGGCCGCAGAAAGCCGGTCCTCGCCGCCCTTGAGGAGGACGCGGCCGCGCTCGATTTCCAGGCGCGAACTGCTTTCCTCCAGTCGGGTCAGCTCTTCCAGGAGCTGCGACTTGACGCCGAGGCCGATGGCACCCGACAGGTCGTGGCGTTCGGCGACGGCCCGGCGACGCTGCACGACATGCAGGAGTTCGACGGGCAATTCGAGCTTTCTCGAGGCCCATGCGGCAAGATCGCAAACCGATGCGGCATAGGCCGACGCGTCGATGCAGGCTAGAATGTTCTGCATTGTCTTCTCCCAGTCAGTGTGCCGCCACTTGCTTTTCGGCATCGGGCTTGTCGTGAACGGCAAAGCGCTCGACCATCGCGGTGCTGGCTTCGTTGAGTCCGATGACGTCGACCTGCGTTCCCTCCCGACGGAAGCGGATGACGGCCTTGTCCAGTGTCCCGACGGCGGTGATGTCCCAGAAATGGGCCGCGCTCATGTCGATGACGACGCGGTCGAGAACCTCCTTGAAGTCGAAGGCATCGGCGAAACGGTCGGAGGAAGCGAAGAAGATTTCGCCGGAGATCCGGTAGGTCCGTGTCGTGCCGTCCTCCGACAATTCGGATTCGACCCTGAATATCCGCTTGACCTTCGATGCGAAGAACAGCCCGGACAGGACGACGCCGGCGGCGACGCCCGCCGCCAGGTTGTCGCTCCAAACGACGATGACGACCGTCGCCACCATGACCAGCGACGACTGCCAGGGATTGTGGCCGAGATCCTTGATCGAACGCCATGAAAAGGTGCCGATCGACACCATGATCATGACCGCCACGAGGCTCGGCATCGGGATGCGGGCGACCAGCGGATTGAGCATGACGAGCAGGAACAGCAGGAAGGCGCCGGCGACCAGCGTCGAAAGCCGCGTCGAGCCGCCCGACTTCACGTTGATCACCGATTGCCCGATCATGGCGCAGCCGCCCATCCCACCGAGAAAGCCCGTGACGAAATTGGCGATGCCCTGTCCGCGCATCTCGGTGGCCTTGTCGGATGGTGTATCCGTGAAATCGTCGACGATCTGCGCCGTCAGCATTGTTTCGAGAAGCCCGACCGCGGCCATGGTCAGCGAATAGGGAAGGATGATGCGCAGGGTCTCGAAGGTGAGCGGCACATGCGGCAGCGCCAGCACGGGCAGCGATGTCGGCAACCGGCCCATCTCTCCCACCGTATTGACGTCGATGCCGCCATAGACCGTGACGATCGTCAGGACGACGATGGCGACGAGCGGCGACGGGATCGCCTTGGTCATGAGCGGGAACAGGTAGATGATGGCGAGGCCGGCTGCGACGAGGAGGTAGGTGACGGGCGCGACGTCGAGCAACTGGGGAAGCTGCGCCATGAAGATCAGGATGGCGAGCGCGTTGACGAACCCGGTGATGACCGAACGCGACACGTATTGCATCAGCAGGTCGAGGCGCAGCAGCGAGGCGCCGATCTCGATGACGCCCATCAGCACCGTGGCGGCGAAGAGGTAGTCGACCCCGTGATCGCGCACCAGCGGGATGATGACCACGGCGACCGACGCGGTCGCCGCGGAAATCATCGCAGGACGCCCCCCGACGAGCGCGATGATGACGGCGATGGAGAACGACGCGTAGAGGCCGACGCGCGGATCGACGCCGGCGATGACGGAAAAGCCGATCGCTTCGGGAATGAGGGCCAGCGCGACGACGATGCCGGCGAGACTATCGGCGCGCGGATTGGAGAACCAATCGCGACGAATGGATGTGAGGCTGGGCATTCGATACTCGTCTGGGGCGCATCGCTTTGCCGTCGGCCGTGAGCGAACCGAAATGCGAGGACCGTCGTCCTGCGATGCCTGGATTGTCCCGGGGATAAGCGCCGGGGGGAGCTACCCGGCGAGGCCGAGTCCGGTGAGAGCAGCCGCCTCTACCCCGAAATCGGCTTTGCTGCAATTGCGAAGAACGCATTGCAGATCTTCGAAAATCCGGCCGATGCGATCGCCCGCCTCGTCCGACGACGACCGGCCTTGACCTGCATCAACGCGCGCAACGGCCTGCGTTCCTAGAAAAGACCGGTTCCCCGGCCATCGCCGGGGCGAAAATGCAAGGCTCGAGCTGGCGTGACCACCGGTACACTTCATGGCGTCGTTACGGCCGTCCGGGGACCCGTCGTCGACGTGCGTTTCGCCGACGCGGCCCTTCCTGCCGTGCACAATGCCCTGACGATCGAACGGGATGGACCGGACCCGCTGGTCCTTGAAGTTCACGGCCACCTCGACACGCGTGAGGTGCGCGCGATCGCCCTGCAATCGACGCTCGGCCTGGCGCGCGGCGTGGCCGTGACGGATACCGGCGGCCCGATCACCGCTCCCGTCGGAGAGCGCGTCCTCGGCAGGCTCTTCGACGTCGTCGGAGCGATCCGCGACGGCGGTCCGGCGCTTGCGGCCGATACGCCGCGCCGCGCCATCCATGCTTCGCCACCCCCTCTCGAGTCCGAAACGGCATCGCAGGAGATCTTCGAGACCGGCATCAAGGTCATCGACCTGCTCACCCCGCTGGCGAGCGGCGGCAAGGCCGCGATGTTCGGCGGCGCCGGCGTGGGCAAGACCGTTCTCGTCATGGAACTGATCCGCGCCATGGTCGAGAAGTACCGGGGCATCTCGATCTTCGCCGGCGTCGGCGAGCGTTCGCGCGAAGGCCAGGAAATGCTGAGCGACATGCGCTCCTCCGGCGTACTGGATCGCACGGCCCTGGTCTACGGACAGATGAACGAGCCTCCCGGCGCGCGTTGGCGCGTGCCGTTGACGGCGGTGACGATCGCCGAGGATTTCCGCGACCGCCAGCACCGAAACGTGCTCTTGCTCATGGACAACGTCTTCCGCTTCGTGCAGGCCGGCGGCGAGATTTCCAGCATGCTCGGCCGCCTGCCGTCGCGTGTCGGCTACCAGCCGACGCTGGCCAGCGAGGTTGCCGCCCTGCAGGAGCGCATTGCCTCGGTCGCTGGTGCCTCCGTGACGGCAATTCAGGCCGTCTACGTCCCCGCCGACGACTTTACCGACCCGGCCGTCACGGCGATTTCCACGCACATGGACAGTACCATCGTCCTGTCGCGCGGGCTCGCGGCGGAAGGTTTCTACCCGGCGGTCGATCCCCTCGCCTCCACGTCTTTGCTTCTCGACCCCCTCGTCGTCGGCGCCGAGCACTACCGCCTCGCCGAACGCGCCCGGTCCACCCTTGCCCGGTTCAAGGACTTGCAGGACATCATCTCGCTGCTCGGCGTCGAGGAACTCGGCTCGGCGGACCGGCTCGTCGTCCGGCGCGCACGAAGGCTGCAACGCTTCCTCGCCCAGCCCTTCGCCGTCACCGAGGCATTCACCGGCACGCCCGGACGCAGCGTCTCGCGCAGCGAAACCCTGGCAGGCTGCCGGGCAATCCTCGACGGCGAAACGGACGCGTGGGCGGAGAGCTCCCTCTACATGGTCGGAACGCTGGACGAAGCGCGGGAGAAGGAGGCCGAATCGAATCCGGCCGGGGTGCCGGCATGAGGCTGCGCATCATGACCCCGCTGTCCGTCGTCGTCGATGAGGATGCGATCGCCTCGGTCAGGGCGGAGGACGAAAGCGGAAGCTTCGGCGTGCTGCCCGGCCACGCCGATTTCCTGACGGCGCTGGCGATCTCCGTGGTGAGTTGGAAGGACGGCGCCGACGCCTGGCATCATTGCGCATTGCGCGGCGGCATGCTGGCCGTCTCGACCGGCAAAGACGTGCTGGTGACGAGCCGCGAGGCAATACGCGGGGACGATTTCGAAAGGCTCGCCCAGACCGTGCTCGCCCGCTTCCATGCCGATTTGGAGACCGAGCGTGTCGAGCAGGCGGAAAGCACCCGCCTGCATCTCGCGGCGATCCGGCAGATCATGCAGAACCTGCGCAAGCACGGAACCACCGGCCTCGGAACGGCATCATGAAGAATGAGCCGGACGGGAAGGATCGCCTGGTGGAGGAGGTGCAGCGTCGCATCGAGCGCCGGCGTTCCTGGCTCGAAAAGGGTGAGCCTTCGCTCGGCCGCCGGCTCGCCCAGATCGGCGTGCTCGGCTGGATCATCGTCGTCCCCACGCTGATCGGGCTCTTCTGCGGGCGCTGGCTCGACGGCACCTTCGGAACCAGGCTGTTCTGGACCGGGCCCCTCTTGATGGCCGGCCTCGGCCTTGGCTGCTGGTCGGCCTGGAAATGGGTGAACAGCGCATGATGCCGGGCATCGCTTCGCTGCCGGACTGGCTGTCGGCGGCCGTTCTGCTCAGCCACCTCCCCTTGGGCGTGGCGCTCGGCATCGTGCATTTCAGCGCCGTGCGCCGGACGGCACAGGCCCTGGTGGATGCCCGCGGTGGACAGGCGGTCGCGCTTGTGGCCGGACGGATCGCCCTGACGGGCGGGGCGCTGGTGCTGGTCAGCCTGGAGGGCGCGCTTCCGCTTCTTGCGACGGCTGCCGGCCTCACGATCGGGCGGCTCGCCGTCATTCGGGCGGGCGAAGGCGCGGCATCATGAAATCGCCGCTCGCCACGACGGTTCTCTTCCATCTCGGCCCCGTGCCGATCACCTCTACGGTGGCCGCAACCTGGGGCCTGATGGCCGTTCTCGTCGTCGCCGCGATCCTTCTCACGCGCCGGCTTGCGTTGAGACCGAGCCGGCTGCAGACCGCGGTCGAGCTCGTCGTCGAGACCGTTGACGGCCAGATCCGCGACACCATGAAGCTCGAGCCGGGGCCCTATCGCGCATTCGTCGGCACGCTCTTCGTCTTCATCTTCGCCGCCAACTGGTCTTCGCTGGTACCCGGCGTCGAACCGCCGACAGCGCACATCGAAACCGACGCGGCACTCGCCCTCCTCGTCTTCGTCGCAATCATCGTCTTCGGCATCCGTGCCGGCGGGATCCGCGGCTATCTTGCGACCTTCGCACAACCGACACCGCTCATGATCCCGCTCAATTTCGTCGAGAGCCTGACGCGGACGTTCTCGCTGCTGGTTCGCCTGTTCGGAAACGTCATGAGCGGCGTCTTCGTCATCGGTATCGTCCTGTCCCTCGCCGGCCTTCTGGTGCCGATCCCCTTCATGGCGCTCGACCTGCTGACCGGCGCCGTACAGGCCTACATCTTCTCCGTCCTCGCCATGGTGTTCATTGCGGGCGCGGTCAACGAAGCGCCCGAAAGGAAAATGGAATGAACTGGATTGCCCTCGTGAGCATCGTCGCCGCGGCCTTCGCCGTCTCTTTCGGGGCCCTCGGGCCGGCGCTCGGCGAAGGCCGCGCCGTCGCCGCCGCGATGGACGCCATCGCGCGACAGCCGGAAGCCGCCAACAGCATTTCCAGAACGCTCTTCGTCGGACTGGCGATGATCGAGACGACGGCGATCTACTGTCTCGTGATCGCGCTGCTCCTGCTCTTCGCCAATCCCCTCATCTAGAAGTCCGATATGACGATAGACTGGTGGACCCTCGGCCTCGAAGCGATCAACGTCGCAGTCCTTGTCTGGCTGCTCGGACGCTTCTTCTGGGCGCCCGTGGTCGGCATCGTCGAGAAGCGCCGGGCCGCCATTGCCGGGGCACTCGCCAAAGCCGATGCGCGCAACCGGGAGCTCGAAAAAGCCGCCGCGGACATCGCCGGCAGCCGCGCCGGCTTTGCAGCGGAACGGGACGCCATCATCGCCGGCGCGCGAAAGGAGGCCGAGATCGAGCGCGCCGCCATTATCGAGAAGGCCCGCAAGGATGCGGCCGCGTTGGAAGCAAAGGCCCACCAGGCGGTGGAAGCGGAACGCGAGACCGAGCGGAAGGCCTGGACGGCGCGCTCCGCCCGGCTGGCCGTCACGATCGCCGGCAGGCTTGCGGCGCGTCTCGACGGGCCTGCGGTCGACGCGGCATTTCTGGGGTGGCTGGTCAAGGCCGCCGGGGATCTCAACGGGACGGCCAAGGCTTCGCTCGCATCGCACGGCATGAAACTCGTGGCGGTCACGGCGCGCCCTCTCGACGACGCCGAACGGAAGCGGGTGCGCAGCGAAATCGCAGGCGCAATCGGAAGTCGTCCGGCCATGACCTTCGAGATCGATCCGTCGCTGATCGCCGGCATGGAACTGCACGGAAGCCACTTCAGCCTCCGCAACAGTTGGCGCGCCGATCTCGACCGGATCCTCGAGGAGATTTCCGATGAAGGATGAGGACGGCAGCGCGGCCGAGACATGGCTCGGGCAGGCGGAGGCAAACGTCGCCGCCGCGCCACTCGGCCCGCGGGCCGAGGAAATCGGACGCGTCGAGGAAGTCGCCGACGGCCTTGCCTTCGTATCGGGCCTGCCGGACGTGCGGCTCGATGAATTGCTGCATTTCGAGGGCGGTCAGGTCGGCTTCGCGCAAGTCCTCGAACCCGAGCGAATCGGCTGCGTGCTCTTCGACGGCGGGGAGACCGTCGCGGCGGGCTCGATCGTGCGCGGCAGCGGCGACGTGGTGCGCGTGCCGGTCGGACCCGGACTGCTCGGGCGCATCGTCGATCCGCTCGGGCGGCCGCTGGACGGCAAGGGGCCGATCGACGCCGAGCTTCATGCGCCGATCGAAAGCCCCGCGCCGGAAATCATCGCGCGCGAGGCGGTCGTCCGGCCGGTCCAGACGGGCCTGCTCGTCATCGACACGCTGTTCGCTCTCGGCCGCGGTCAACGCGAACTCATCATCGGCGACCGCGCAACGGGCAAGACGACGATCGCCGTCGACACGATCATCAACCAGAAGACCAGCGACATCGTGTCGATCTACGTCGCCGTCGGCCAGAAGAGCTCCGGCGTCATGCGCGCGATCGAGGCCATACGGTCGAACGGCGCACCGGATCGCACGATCATCGTCGTCGCCGGGGCCGCCACCGCACCGGGCCTGCAATGGATCGCGCCTTTCGCCGGCATGACGATGGCCGAGTATTTCCGCGATCGCGGCGGTCACGCGCTCGTCGTCATCGACGATCTGACGAAGCATGCCGCGAGCCACCGCGAGATTGCGCTCCTGACACGCCAGTCACCCGGTCGCGAGGCCTATCCGGGAGACATATTCTACGTCCACGCGCGCCTGCTCGAACGGGCTGCCAAGCTGTCCGAGGCCCATGGGGGCGGTTCGCTGACCGCTCTGCCGATTGCCGAGACGAATGCCGGCAACCTCAGCGCCTACATCCCGACGAACCTGATCTCGATCACCGACGGGCAGATCGTGCTCGACTCCAAGCTGTTCGACGAAGGACACAAGCCGGCGGTCGACGTCGGCACCAGCGTCAGCCGGGTCGGCGGCAAGACGCAGGCGCGCGCCTTGCGCGAGGCGGCAAAGTCGCTTCGGCTCGACTACGCCCAGTTTCTCGAACTGGAGATGTTCACGCGCTTCGGCGGCATTTCCGATGCGCACATCCGCGGCCAGCTCCTTCGCGGCGAGCGCATCCGCGCCATCCTCGCACAGGGCCAGCACCAGCCGCAGTCGCTCGTCGAGGAAGTGGCCATCGTCCTGGCGGTCCAGAACGGCCTGCTGGACGCGTTGATGCCCGAGGCGATCGGCGCGTTTCGCGCCGATCTGTCCGACTGGCTGGGGACGCAGGCGGCCGGTGCCGTCCGCGGCATCGTCGAAACGGGACGGATGACGGACATGGACCGGAGTGCCTTGCTCGACGCGCTGCGGCGGCGTGCCGCCTCGATGGCGCCGACCGTCGACCCCGCACCAGGCAAACCGTCGTGACCGAGCGCCTGGCGGACATCACGGCGCGGATCGACGGCATCCGCAAGCTCGGCTCCGTCGTCAATGCCATGCGCGGCATCGCGGCCGCCAGGGCGCAACAGGCAC
This sequence comes from uncultured Alphaproteobacteria bacterium, assembly GCA_963838155.1. Taxonomy (GTDB): domain Bacteria; phylum Pseudomonadota; class Alphaproteobacteria; order Rhizobiales; family Rhizobiaceae; genus Pararhizobium_B. The sequence continues at coordinate 8,933 of CAWIQE010000034.1, read as the reverse complement.
GCGATCAACTCAACGCCGTCGACAGCTACGCGCAGACGATCGCCGGGGGCATTGCGGCACTGCTGCCCGCCCTTGCCTACGAACACTCGCGTTCGGCCGGGCGAAACCGGGCCCCCGCCCTGGTCGTGTTCCTCGCGGAACAGGGCTTTGCCGGCGCCTTCAGCGAGCGCGTTCTCCGTTCGCTCGGCGCCGGCGTCGATCCGGCGAGACTGTTCCTCTTGGGAACGCGTGGATCGGTCCTCGCCCGCGACAACGGCCTGACCGCCTCGTGGATCGGCGCCATGCCACCGCATTCGACGGGCGTTCCGCCCTTGGCCGATCGCCTCGCCCGGGCCCTTTACGAAGGGCTCGGCACCGGACGCATCGACGCGCTCGAGGTCGTCTTCACCACCATGGCGGCGGGCAAGAGGGCGCAAATCGTCCGCAAGCGGCTGCTGCCCGTCGAATTCGAGGGCTTCCGCAGCCCGGTGGAGCCGGCCCCGCGCCTCCTGAATCTCCCCGTCGAAACCGTCCTCGAAGCACTGCTCGCCGACTACGTCCATGCCCAACTGTGCAATGCGGCGCTGCATTCCTTCGCCGCCGAGAGCGAAGCGCGGCTGGCCGCCATGACCTCGACCCGCAGTCACATCGCGGACACCCTGAACGATCTGCAGATGACGCAACGGGTCGCCCGGCAGGAGGAAATCACCGCCGAAATCATCGAATTGGCCGCGGGCGCGAGCGCCAGCCTGCACCGAACCTGACCCCGCTACGGCAGCCGCGCCACTGCGATATTGCCGGCCTCCCTAAAAATGTTCGCCGGCGCGAAACGGTCCGATCCGCGTGCCTGCCGACACAAGGTAGGCGGTCGACCAGCCGATGAGAAGGAAACCGTTGATGCCCTCGAGTGCCGCGAGCAGCCGCCATGCCGGGGTGGGCACGACATCGCCGAAGCCGACGGTCGCGAAGGTCGTCGTCGAGAAATAAAGCGCCGTCGGATAGTCGGCGATCATTCCGACCACCGTGTAGCACACGGCCCAAAGCCAGATCTCTACCGTCAGCACGGCAAAAAGACCGATGACGACGCTGATCATCGCAAGCGTGCGGCTCCTGTGCCCGTGCATGCGGAAGCGGGTCACGAATGCCGCCATGACCCGGGTCACCGTGATCAGGCCGAATGTGTGGATAATGACGGTCGCCGCGATCATCCCCGTCCCGATCAGGAGGTCTGCGAGCATGACCGCATGTGCTTTCGATGGCCCGCACCGCTGCCGGTGCCGGGCCGGGGCTTTGGCCTGGGGCGGGGTTTGGGCGGAAAGGTGCGGACCGGACCGCCCGGGCCGGTCGTCTGGGCGCTCATAGCGTCAGACGGTCCTCGACGGATTTCACGCCGGGAACGGACCACGCGGCGCGCTCGATGATCGAGCGTTCCGGCCAGGCCTTGATGCGCCCTTCGAGCGTCACCAGCCCGTCGTTGCCGACCTTGATCTCGATCGTATGCGCCTCCACCGATGCGTTGCGCTTCAGCGCCTCCTCGATGCGCGTCCTGACGTCCCCGGCGCTGACGGCGGGCTTGATCTCGACGAGGTTCGAGACGCCGCGCACCCCGGCCAGCCTCCGGACCGATTCGTAGGCTGCGCTCTTCTGGTACTGCCAGTCGACAGCACCGGACAGCGTGACCCAGCCATTGTGCACCTTCACATGGATGACGCCGTCCGGCACCACGGTGCTCCACTTGATCTGGTTCAATGCGCGCTTGGCGATCTCGTCGTCGGACGTACGATGTATGCCGGCCGGCCGCACGTCGATTTCCTCGGCGATCGCCTGGACGCCGCGCACCTGCCACACGACCTCCTCGATCCGCACCTTCTCCGCATAGGTCGCCACATGGCCGGAAAGGGTGACGATGCCATCCGAGACTGCGACGCCGACATGGCTCGAGTCGACGCTCGGCTCGAAATCCAGTTCGTCGATGATGTCCTGGCGCAACGATGAATCGTTCATGGTGCTCTCCTGAAGCGGACAGGGCCGGCGGCCCATCTCAGGAACACGATCTCATGTCCGACGGCGCCGGCGCATTGACCGGGGTCAACTCGGTCGACGAGATCGCCGAACGCCCCATCGCGCATGGCCGATCGACGGTCGACCGCTCCTCCGATCCCCCAAGCGACCCATGGAAGACCCGAATGCCGGAAACTGTCGGCGCCGTTTCAGGCGACGGCGCTGACCGATTTCCTTTCGCCCGCAAGCGGTGGAAAATCGAGCGGGGTGATCGTCTCGCGCTCCAGCAGCAGCACCACGCCTGCCTTGAGATTCTGCAATTGCGCCTTGAGCAGGCGTTTGGCCTCGAAATAGGCATCGTCCAAGAGCTTTCGCACGGCGATATCGACTTCGCGCGCGGTCTCCTCCGAAAAGTCCTTCTGACGCGCCTGCAACGCCTGCCCGTCGCCCAGCCACTGCATGCGCTGTTCCTCCAGGACGGCCTGCCCGAGGCTCTCGCTCATGCCGAAGCGCGTCACGCATTGCCGGGCGATATCGGTCGCTTTCGCCAGATCGTCGGCAGCACCGGTGGAGACTTCGCCGAAGACGATCTCCTCGGCCGCGCGCCCTGCCATGAGGATCACCATGCGCCCTTTGAGTTCCGAAAAATTGATGAGGAAGCGATCTTCGGTCGGGCGTTGCATGGTGTAGCCGAGCGCGCCGATCGTGCGCGGGATAATCGACACCTTGTGCACGGGATCGGCGCCGCTTATCGAGGCGGCGACGAGCGCATGACCCATCTCGTGATAGGCGACGCGCTCCCGTTCGGCCGGGGTCAGGAGCCGGCTCTTGCGTTCCGCGCCGGCGACGATGCGCTCCACCGCGGCGGTAAAGTCGTCCATCGTCACACGGTCGCCGCCACGGCGGGTCGCCAGGATGGTCGCCTCGTTGACGAGATTGGCGAGGTCCGCGCCCGAAAAGCCCGGCGTGATGCCCGCGACCTCGTCAAGGCTGACCTTGGGGCCGAGCTTCACGGTCTTCGTGTGGACCTTCAGGATGGCCGCCCTGCCCTTGCGCTCCGGCCGGTCGACCACGACCTGCCGGTCGAAGCGTCCGGCCCGCAGCAGCGCCGCGTCGAGCACTTCGGGCCGGTTCGTGGCGGCCAGGAGCACGATACCGATGCGCGGATCGAACCCGTCGAGTTCGGCGAGCAACTGATTGAGCGTCTGCTCCTTTTCGTCGTTTCCAAGTCCGCCGACCGGCATCCGTGCACGCCCGAGCGCATCGAGCTCGTCGATGAAGATGATGCAAGGGGCGGCCTTGCGTGCCTGCTCGAAGAGATCGCGCACGCGTGCGGCGCCGACGCCGACGAACATCTCGACGAATTCCGATCCGGAGATCGAGAAGAACGGAACGCCCGCCTCGCCCGCGACCGCACGGGCCATCAGCGTCTTGCCGGTTCCCGGCGGACCGACGAGCAGGATGCCCTTCGGCACGCGCGCCCCGAGGCGGCCGTATTTGTCCTTGTCGGTCAGGAACGAAACGATCTCCTGAAGCTCCGCCTTGGCCTCGTCGATGCCGGCGACGTCCTCGAAGGTGACGCCCGTATCCTTCTCCACGAAGACCTTGGCCTTCGACTTGCCGATGTTGATGAGACCGCCCATGCCCTGCCGCTCGGCGATGTTTCGGAAGGCGAACATCCAGATGCCGAAGAACAGGAGGATCGGCACGACCCAGGACAGAAGCGTCGACAGCCAATTCTCGTCCGAGCCGCCGGTGACCTTGATGCCGGCCTTTTCGAAGCTTGCCGCGATCGACGGGTCGACGCGCGCGGCATAGAACTGCGTCTTGCCGTCCATCGCTTGCTTGAAGACGCCCCTTACGCTTGTCGGCGTAACCGTCACGGAAGCGATCTTGCCCTGTTCGACGTACCGCGTCAGGTCGCTGTAGGAGATCGTCGCGACCTGTCGATACGCCATCCAGAGCTGGAAGAGCGAGATGACCAGCAAGGCCATGAAGAAGTAGCCGATGTTCAGGCCGTGCTTGGCATTCATTGCGAGCCCCATTGCGGCACCGTCCGGCGCCCGGATTTGTCGTTGGCAGGGCCGAACTCTATGGAATGCGTGAGGAGCCGTCCTTGATCGGCATCAAGCCCCGCGCTCCCCGATGGAGACGCCGTCCTTCACCGTGTCTCCCGGGTAGAGGACGAGCTTGTCCCCCGGCTCGAGCCCGCCCGTGACTTCCGCGGTGTCGCCGTTCATGTGGCCGACCGCGATCCGGGTCGCACGCGCGCGCCCGTTTTCGACGCGAAAGACGCTCCAGTCGTCGCCGGTCCGGAAGAGCGCCCCGAGCGGCACCAGGAGGACGTCGCTTGCCTGCCAACTGACGATGCGGGCAAAGACGCGATAGGCGTCGCCGAGCCTTGGCTCGGGCTTGTCCAGGTCGAGGATCACGTTGACGCGTTGCTCCTCGATGCCGAGCGCCGATACCTTCGTGTAGCCGGCCGGCTCGACCCGGCGGACGGTCGCCGCAAGGTCGTGGCCGCCGCCCCATTCCGTGATGATCGCCTTGCTGCCGGGATGCACCCGCACGGCATCGCTCGACAGGAGGTCGACGACGATCTCCAGATCGGCCGGGTCGCCGACGTCGGCGATGACCGCCCCGCCGGCCACTGCCAGGGCGCTCTTGAGATGCATCTTCAGGATCCGCCCGTCGATCGGCGAGGTCAGGCGGATGCAGCAGCTTTGCCGTTCCGGCTTGACGGCCGACTGCCCCGGTTCGGCAAGTCTTGCGAGGTTGCTGGCGAGTTCGGCCCTTCTCACGCCGATCGCGGCGGTGGCGCTGTGTTCCTCGGCCTCGAGCAGGGCGACGTCGTTGGCCGCCTTCTCGAGCGCGCGTCCCGAGACGGTGTTCGACGCCGCAAGGCGCTCCGCCCGAGAGAAATCGGACCGCGCAAGAGCGAGCGCGGTCTGGACCCGTTGCCGTTCCACTTCGGCCTGGGCGATGGCCAGACGCGACGCGTCGATCTGTGCGCGAAGCTCGGCGCGGGCGCGCTCGTCCAGGAACGGCGGCGCCAGCGGACGGACGGTCGCGATGACCGTCTCGCCCTTTCGCACGCTGTCTCCCTCCTCGAGTACGGGCCTGTCGAGATGACCGGCGACCGGCGCGGAGACGGCGTAGATGTTCCGGATGCGCGTGACGCCCTCCTGATCGATCGTCACCGTCATGGTTCCCCGCCTGGCGATCGCCGTCTCGACCTCGACCGGTCGTTCCTTCAACGCCCAATAGAATCCACCGGCCGCGAGGCCGGCGACCACGGCAAGCACCAAAGGCCTGACCCATCTTCGGCGCATCGTCATTCCCTCGTCTTGAGTACGCCGACGAGATCGAGCCGGTCGATCCGCCGCCGGACGATCAACGCCGAAATCAGCGCTGCGGCAAGCACGACGAGGCTCGCCGTCGCGAAGGTGGCGCTGCTGACGATCAGCGGCACCCGAAACAGGTCGCTTTCGAAGCCGCGCGTCACCGACCAGGAAAAGAGATAGCCAAGCAACCAACCGAGCGGCTGCGCCAGCGCGACGATGACCGCGAGTTCGATCAGCAGGACCGACGACACCTCCGCCCGCGTGAAGCCCAGGACTCTCAGGCTGGCGAGTTCGCGAGCCCGCTCGGAGAGCTGGATACGGGCGAAATTGTAGACCACGCCGAAGGTGATGATGACGGCGAGCGCCACGTAGACGGTTCTCATGATGTCGATGTTCTCGTCGATCGTTTCGCGAAAGCGCGCCCGCGAGATCCCGAGAAGCGCGACCGACCCCGCCGACGGCGTCCGCTTGACGGCCTCGTAGAAGGCAGGCAGGCGACCGGCGTCGACGCGAACACGGGCCCCGGAAAGGCGCGGCCCCTGGCCGACGAGCCGATCGAGCGCATCGAGACGCATGGCAACCGTCAGGCCGACGAAGCTCTGGATGACCGCCGCCACCGGAACCTCGACGGTTCGGCCTTCCTGTTCCACCAGTTCGAGCCGGACCGTTTCGCCCGCGCCCACATGCAGCAGGTTCGCAACGCGTTCGGAAAGCAGGAGCCCCTCGGCCGGCGGTTCGACGGGATCGAGGTCGACGTCGAGCAAGCGCGCGAGATCCGGCCGAGGCGGGTAGCCCGTCACCGCCAGGCGTCGCCGATAGTGGCCGTGGTGCATGACCACCTGCACCGTCCGGTAGGGCTCCACCGACAGGATCCCCGGCATTGCCGCCACGGCTTGCACTGCGCCCGGTCCCAGCTCGTGCGCAAAAGCGATGGAGGCGTCCTGGCGCTCCGTCCGGGAGAAGATGGTGTCGATCATGAAGTGGACCGAGTCGGAGGAAAACAGCGCGGTGACGAGGAGCGCGATCGAAAGCGACGTGCCGAAGACCGTCAGAAAGGTGCGAAGGGGCCAGCGGATCAGATGGCGAAGCGCCATCGTCGTCAGTTCGGAGAAGAGACGATGAAACAACGACCCCGCCGAAAGCAGGCTGCGATAGCGCGTGGGAGCCGGCGGCCGCATCGCCACGGCCGGCGAGAGAACGAGGACCAGCCACAACGCCCTGATCGTTCCGACGAGAGCGGCCGCCAAGACCGATGCACCCGCAATCGCATAGAGGTCGGGGCTCTGCAGGAAGACGAGGAAGGGAAACGAGTAGAACCGGCCGTAGAGGATGGTCAGGCCATGGCCCAGCCGTTCTCCCGCAACGCTGCCGAGCGCAAGGCCGGCGAGCGCGATTGCCATGACGAGCTTGGCGTAGTGCCAGCCGACGGCCCCGTTGGAAAAGCCGACCGCCTTGAGCAGGCCGATCTGTTCGCGTTCCAGTGCAATCAGCCGTGACAGCACCATGTTCACGAGGAAGGCCGAGACAAAGAGAAAGATGGGCGGGATGATGAGGGCCATGGCGCGCAGTTGCGTCAACTCACCGTCGAGAAAGGCATTGGAAAGCTGGTCTTTTCGAACGTAGCTCCCCGTTCCGCCGTAGGGCTTCAAGATGGCGTCGATCCTCGCCATCGCCGAGGCCTCGTCCGCCCCTCTGGCCAGGATGGCCGCCACGTCGTTGAACGAGCCGGCCATGTCAAGCGTGCCCTCGAGGCTGCGACGACGCATGAAGAAAACCCCGAAACGGCGGGGATCCGGCACCATGTCCCCCGGCCCGATCGCGTACACATATTCCGGTGACAGGACGGTGCCGGAAATCTTCAGCGTCCGGCGCGTGCCGTTCATCAGCGCGTGAAAGGAATCGCCTGGATGCAGGTGATGGGCGGCCGCGAACGGCGCGGAGACCGCCACTTCATCGGCGTGTTCGAGATCCGGCAGGCGGCCGGAGCGCAGATAGAGCCGATTGACGCTGCCGACGCCGATATCGGGGATCGAGACGGCGATGCCGGTGCCCGGCTCCGGCATGCCCGGCATGTCGAGAAGCACGCGATCGACGATCCTCAATTCGACGGCGGCCATTCCCGGGATTGCAAGCAGCTTGTCTTTCAGGTGCAGCGGTGCGCGCGTGACCGAGGCGAAGAGCGTTGCGAAACGATAGCGATCGTAGAACGTCGCCCGGGTCTGCTCCAGCGAGCGGTAGGCGCCGAGCGCGAGAACGATCGTGGCGACACCGCAGGCCATGACAAGCGCGACCGCCAGGCCTTGCGCCCAGAGCCGGCGAAGGTCGCGCATCAGCTTGCGGTCGAGCATCGACAGCATCACCACGTCACCTCCGCCGGATCGACACGCACGTCGTTGACGGTACTCTCGACGATGCGTCCGTCGACGAAGGAAAAGACCCGATGCGCGATCCGCCGTATCCCGGCATTGTGCGTGATGATCGCGGTGGTCGTGCCGAGGTCGGAATTGATGCTCGTCAGCGCCTCCAGCACGAGGATGCCGGTGCGCGAGTCGAGCGCACCCGTCGGCTCGTCGCACAGAAGCACTTCCGGTCGCTTGACGATGGCCCGGGCGATCGCCACGCGCTGCTGCTCGCCGCCGGAAAGCTGGGCCGGAAAATGGTTCATGCGCTCCCGCAGGCCGACCATTGCGAGCGCGTCTTCCGCCGGCATCGGCTCCGGCGCGATCTCGGAGACGAGTGCGACATTCTCGAGCGCCGTCAGGCTCGGGATCAGGTTGTAGAACTGGAAGACGAAGCCGACATGATCGCGCCGAAACCGCGTCAACCGGCGATCCGACATCGCCGTCAGGTCCTGGCCGCGAAACAGGACCCGACCGCCGGAGACGCGATCAAGGCCTCCGAGAATGTTGAGAAGTGTCGACTTGCCGCTCCCGGACGGCCCGAGCAGCACCGCCAGTTCCCCCCTGTAAAGATCGAGATCGACGCCGCGCAGGGCGTGCACCTCCACGGCGCCGCTGCGATAGACCTTGGTCACGCCGCGTACGCTGAACAGGGATGACGGCGGTGCGACGTCCATCGGATATCCCGCGAGCCGGTCGGGCGGCTCCTATTCGTGATGGTCGGCGACGGCGCGCAGGACTTCGCCGGCAATCCCGCGATCGGCCTTGTGGGAGATGTCGCCGAGGCTCAGCATGCCGACCATGCGCTTGTTCTCGTCGAGGACCGGCAGGCGCCGGATCTTGTGTTCTTCCATCAGTCGTACGGCGTCTTCGAGCGTTTCCTTCGTGCGGCAATAGATGATGCCGCGCGTCATGACGTCCTCGGCCGCAAGCGACGAGCCATCTTGCCCTCGGCGACGACCCGCATCGCCAGGTCCCGGTCCGTGATCATGCCGACGAGCCGGTCCTTCTTGCCGACGGGAATCGCCCCGACGTCCTTGTCGCGCATTCTTTGCGACCTCGACGGCCGGAGTATCGGCCCGACCCATTCCACGCCCTCGTGCATCGCATCGGTGATGTTCATGTCCGGCTCCCTGGGTTCATCGTCCCAGAGTGTCGGCGCGCTCGGCGATATCGTCATTGACTGGAATCAATATCGCCCCTGTTCGCG
>CAWIQE010000033.1:0-25797 GCA_963838155.1 uncultured Alphaproteobacteria bacterium | reverse complement strand
GCCGAACCCCGACGGCAAGGGCGTCGTCCCGAACATCACGCCGGGCAAGGGCGGCATCGGCGACTGGTCGGCCAAGGACATCGCCTATTTCCTCGAATCCGGCTTCACGCCCTCCTACAATTCCGTCGGCGGGTCGATGGTCCAGGTGCAGGAGGACATGGCCAGGCTCCCGGCGAGCGACCGCGCCGCCATCGCGGCCTACCTGAAGGCCGTGCAGCCGCACGAGAGCGGCTATCCGCCGAAGAAGAACTGACCGGCTGCGAAGCCAACCGATCAGACGGACGTCGCGTCCCTGCCGGTCACCGTCAGGGCGAAGGCGTATTCGTAGGCGATCTCCTCCAGCCGCTGGAAGCGGCCCGATGCCCCGCCGTGGCCGGCGTCCATGTTCGTCTTGAGGAACACGGGCGACGGTCCGGTCGTCTTTTCCCTGAGCCGCGCGATCCATTTCGCCGGCTCCCAGTAGGTCACCCGCGGATCGGTCAGGCCCGCCAGCGCGAGGATCGGCGGATAGGGCCGTTCGCTCACGTTCTCGTAGGGCGAATAGCTGGCGATCGTCGCGTAGTCGGCCGCCGAGGCGATGGGATTGCCCCATTCCGGCCATTCCGGAGGCGTCAGCGGCAGCGTGTCGTCCAGCATGGTGTCGAGCACGTCGACGAAGGGCACGGCGGCGATGAAGGCGCCGAACTTCTCCGGAGCCATGTTGGCGACGGCGCCCATCAGCATGCCGCCGGCCGAACCGCCCTCCGCGACGATCCGGTCGTGGTGCGTGAAGCCTTCCGCGACGAGATGGTCCGCCGCCGCGATGAAGTCGGTGAAGGTGTTCGTCTTGTGCTCGCGGCGGCCGTTCTCGTACCAGGCGAAGCCCTTGTCCTTGCCGCCGCGCACATGGGCGATGGCGTAGACGAAGCCGCGGTCGGCGAGCGACAGCGCGTTGGTGTTGAAGCTCGCCGGGATGGCGATGCCGTAGGCGCCGTAGCCGTAGAGAAGGCATGGCGCGCTGCCGTCGAGCGGCGTGTCGCGGCGATAGAGGAGGCTGACCGGAACCGTCTCGCCGTCGGCAGCCTTCGCCGTCACCCGCCGGGTGACGTAGTCCTCCGGATCGTGGCCGGAGGGAACCTCCTGCGTCTTCAAGAGCCGGCGCTCGCGCGTGCGCATGTCGTAGTCGTACTGCTGCGACGGCGTCGTCATCGACGAGTAGGAGAAGCGGATGACGTCCGTGTCGTATTCGAGCGATCCCTGCAGGCCGAGCGAATAGGCCTCCTCGTCGAAGGCGATGGCATGCTCGGCGCCGCCGGCCCGCTCGCGCACGACGATGCGCGGCAGGCCGTCGCGCCGTTCCAGCCACACGAGGAAGTCCCTGAAGGCGATGTGGCCGAGAATGAGGCGGCCGGGCTCGTGCGGCACGACCTCGCGCCAGTTCTCCCGCTGCGGCGCGTCGACCGGCGTCTCCATGATCTTGAAATCCTTGGCGCCGTCGGCGTTGGTCAGCACGTAGAAGACGTCGCCGCCTTCCGTCAGGTCGTACTCGACCGCCGTCTCGCGCGGGGCGACCACCGTCGGCTCCCCGTGCGGGTCGTCGGCCCTCAGGAGCCGGACCTCCGACGTCTCGTGGTCGTGGATGTCGATGAAGATGAAGTCGTCGAGGCGGCTGTCGCCCACGCTCATGAAGAAGCCGGGATCGGTCTCCTCGTAGACGAGACGGTCCTCCGACTGGGGAGTGCCGATGCGGTGGTAGACGATCTTCGAGGGGCGATGGCCGTCGTCGAGGGCGGTGTAGAAGAAGCCGTCGGCGCCCGGCGTCCACGCACCGCCGCCGCCGGTGTTCTCGACGCGGTCGTCGAGGTCTTCGCCGCTTTCGATGTCGCGCACGCGCAGCGTGTAGAACTCCGACCCCTTGTCGTCGTATCCCCAGATCAGGCGAGCGTGGTCGGAGGAATGGTCCGTGCCGGCGAGCCGGAAATAGGCCTTGCCCTCCGCCTCCCGGTCGCCGTCGAGGAGGAGCTGCCTGTCGCCCCCCTCCCGCGGCTCGCGGAAGGCGCGCGGGTGCTCGCCGCCCGTCACGTAAGCCACGCCGTAGGCGAAGCGGCCATCGGGGGAGGGCACCGACGAATCGTCCTCCTTGATGCGGCCCTTCATCTCGGCGAACAGCGTCTTCCGCAGCGCCGCCGTGTCCTCCATGGCGGCCGCCTGGTAGGCGTTCTCCGCCTCCAGATGCGCCCGGATCTCCGGCTCGAGCGTCGACGGATCCTTGAACATCGCCTGCCAGTCCGCCGTCCGCAGCCAGGCGTAGTCGTCCGTGCGGGTGGTCCCGTGCCGGGTGTCGGTGACGGGCTTCTTATCGGCCCGGGGGGCCGTCGGCGGTGTCTTCAGCATGCTTGGGAAATCCTCATGACGAAAAACGGGGCGGCAGAGGGCGCCACCCCGGTACGGAAGGCCGGACGGATCACTTGACGGATCACTTGGCGTCCGGATCGAAATCGAGCGCCGTGCCGTTCATGCAGAAGCGCAGGCCGGTCGGCTGCGGCCCGTCCTCGAAGACGTGCCCGAGATGGGCGTCGCAATCGGCGCAGCGGATCTCGGTGCGCGTCATGAACAGCGCCCGGTCCTTGTGGGCTGTCACCGCATCCGCGGCGATCGGCTCGTAGTAGCTCGGCCAGCCGGTCCCGGATTCGAACTTCGCCTCCGAGGAGAACAGCGGCTTGCCGCAGCACACGCACCGATAGGTGCCCTCGGCATGGTTGTCCACGTAGGGCCCCGTGAAGGCGCGCTCGGTCCCGTGCTTGCGGGTGACGCGGTACTGCTCCGGGGTGAGCTGCGCGCGCCACTCCGCATCGGTCTTCTCGACTTTCAGGCTCTTGGTCTCGCTCATGGGTTCGCCTTTCGGTTTCGCAACGAAGATAGGAAGTCTTGACCCGCCCGGCAATCGGCAAGGGCGCGCGCGGCGACGACGGGTGGCCTCATTGGTTCCGTCCGGCACCGCTTCCCGCGCCCCCGGGACTGTCCGCGGCACCCGCTTCGACTTCGCCGACTCCGGGAAAATCGTGGCTGCATCTTGCTCTGGCTGTGCGGTGCAAATAAGTGTCACGAACAAATGCGCGTCGTTCGGCGCGCGAACCTTGTTCGCCATTGGACGACGCGTGGGAGAGACGATGAACGGCAATGCCGCGATACTGACGATGCTGGCCATGGGCCTGCCGTTCGTCGCGGCCGCGTTCGCGCCCTACCTCATCCGATGGACAGGCCATCGCGGCTCCTGGATCCTGGCGCTGGCGCCCGCCGCGGTCTTCGTGCATTTCCTCGGCTATGTCGGCGTCGTCTCCGGCACAGCGGCCGTCACCGGCGGATATCCGTGGATCCCCGCCTACGGCGTCTCCTTCTCCTTCATGATCGACGGGCTGTCGCTCACCTTCGCGCTGCTGATCAGCGGCATCGGCACGCTGATCGTGCTCTATTCGGGCGGCTACCTGAAGGACCATCCGCATCTCGGCCGCTTCCAGTCCTTCATCCTCCTGTTCATGGGATCGATGCTTGGCCTCGTCCTTTCCGACGACTTCCTGATGCTGTTCGTCTTCTGGGAACTGACGTCGGTCACCTCGTTCCTGCTGATCGGCTTCGACCACGAGCGCGAGGCCGCGCGCCGCGCCGCGGTGCAGGCGCTGGTCGTCACCGGGGCAGGGGGGCTCGGCCTCCTGGCGGGGCTGCTGCTCTTGTCCGGCATGACCGGCGCGACCGCGATGTCCGAGCTCGTGCATCTCGGCCCGCAGGTGCGCCAGAGCCCCTACGCCCTCCTGGCGCTGGTGCTGGTGCTCTCGGGCGCCTTCACCAAGTCGGCGCAGTGGCCGCTGCATTTCTGGCTGCCGAACGCCATGGAGGCGCCGACGCCCGTGTCGGCCTACCTGCACTCCGCGACCATGGTGAAGGCCGGCGTCTTCCTTCTGATGCGGCTCAACCCCGTCTTCGGCGATACCGCCGCATGGCAGGTCGTCCTGCCGGTCTTCGGCGGCGCCACCCTCGTCTTCGGCGCCATGCTGGCGATCCGCCAGACCGACCTCAAGCTGATGCTGGCCTATACGACCATGTCCTCGCTCGGCCTGATGGTGATGATGACCGGCTTCGGGTCCGAGCACGCGCTCGCGGCGGCGGTGCTCTATCTCGTCGCGCACGCCATGTTCAAGGGCGGCCTCTTCATGGTCGCGGGCATCCTCGACCACGAGGCCGGCACGCGCCAGGTGCACCGCCTCGGCGGCCTCGCCCGCGTCATGCCGGTCACCTTCCTCGCCGCGCTCGCCGCCGCGATCTCCATGGGCGGCCTGCCGCCCGGCTTCGGCTTCCTCGCCAAGGAGGAGATCTACGCCGCGCTCTGGCATCCCGACGGCTGGTCGCTCGCCTTCCTCGCCGCCGCGATCGTCGGCAACGGGCTGATGCTGGTCATCGGCTTCGTCGTGGCCCTGAAGCCGTTCCTCGGCGAGAAGCCGGCCGAACTCGGCGAGGTCCACGGCGCCCCTGTGCTGCTCTGGCTGGGGCCGGCGGTGCTCGGTGCCCTGGGCGTCCTCACCGCGGTCTTCGCGCACGCCTCCCACTCGGCGATCACGTCGCCGATGTCGAGCGCCGTGGCCGGCAGCACGGTGCCGGTCGAGGTCACGCTGGTGCCGCACCTCTCCGTGCCGCTGCTCCTGTCCGGCGTCACCGTCCTGTTCGGCATCGCCGTCTATCTCGGCCTCGACGCCTGCCGCGCCGGAATGCGCCGGCTCCTCGACGCGATCGGATGGGGCCCCGACACCGGCTTCGACCAGGTCATGCGCGGCCTCGTCCGCTTCTCCCACCGCTTCACCTGCATCGTCCAGCCGGGATCGCTCGAGGTCTACATGACGGTCACCTTCGTCTTCGTCGCCGCGGCGCTCCTGGTGCCGATGGCGGTGTTCGACGAATGGCCGTCCATGCCCGCATGGCCGGCCGGGCTGCGCTTCTACGAAGCCGCCGTCATGCTGATCGCCGTCATCGGGCTCGTCGCCGTCATCGTCGCGCGCGACCGGCTGACGGCCATCGTCTCGCTCGGCATCCAGGGCTTCGCGGTGGCGCTGCTCTTCATGCTGTTCGGCGCCCCGGACCTGTCCTTCACGCAGTTCATGATCGAGGCGCTGTCCGTCGTCATCCTGGCGCTCGCGATGACGCGCCTCAGGCTCGCGCCGGCGGACCATCGCCCGGTCGGCGAGCGGCTGCTCGACTTCCTGGTCGCGGGCGCCTGCGGCACCGGCTTCGCGCTCTACCTGATGCGCGTCACGCAAGCCCCGTTCGACAACCGCCTGTCCGACTTCTTCTCCGCCTATTCCAAGACGATCGCCCACGGCCACAACATCGTCAACGTCATCATCGTCGACTTCCGCGGCACCGACACGCTCGGCGAGATCTCGGTCGTCATGGTCACCGGGCTCGCCGTGCTGGCGCTCATCCGCATCCGCGCCGGGCGCACCCTGCAGCAGGCCGAGGCTGCGACCGCGGAGGCCGTCGACTGATGCGCACGCTGATCTTCCGAACGGTCGCACCGTACCTCACGAGCCTGATGGTCCTCTTTTCCGTCTTCGTGCTCCTGCGCGGACACAACGCGCCGGGCGGCGGCTTCATCGGCGGGCTCATCGCGGCCTCGGCCTTCGCCATCTACGGCATCGCCTGCGGCGTGTCGCCGGTGCGCCGGGCGCTGCGCTTCCATCCGCTGAGCATCGCCGGCGTCGGCCTGCTCCTGTCGGCGGCCGCCGGCATCGTCTCGCTGTTCGACGGCGTGCCCTTCATGACAGGGCTGTGGATCTATCCGAGGATTTTCGGGATCGAGGTGCCGCTCGCCACCGTCATGCTCTTCGACATCGGCGTCTATCTCGTCGTCACCGGGACGATCACCTCGGTCGCCCTGGCCCTCGAGGAACGGGAGAGCGAGTGATGGAAGCCCTGATGTCCATCCTGATCGGCGTCTTCTTCGTCGTCTCGATCTACCTGATGCTGTCGAAGCACATCATCCGCATCCTGCTCGGCGTCGCCATCCTGAGCAATGCCGTCAACCTCCTCATCTTCACCACCGGGCGCATCGTCCAGGCGGTGCCGCCGATCGTTCCCGAGGGGCACGACGTCCCCCAGACGATCACCGCCAATCCGCTGCCCCAGGCGCTGATCCTGACGGCGATCGTCATTTCCTTCTCCTTCTTCGCCTTCCTCCTCGTCCTGGCCTTCCGCGCCTATCAGGAACTGGGGACGGACGACACCGACGAAATGCGCATAGCCGAGCCGGAAAATCCGCCGGTTCCGCCGCTCGGATACTGACCATGGCCGCACCTTCCGGACAGATCGCAGACCTCTCCGAGGCGCTCGTGCTGCAGGCGCCGCCGCTGGCCGACTGGCTGGTGATCGCGCCGGTGGTGCTGTGCATCGTCATGGGGGCGCTGCTGCTGGTCGTCCGCAAGCGCCTCGAGCTCCAGGCGTCGATCGCCGTCGTGGGCCTCGTCGGCCTCGTCGCCGTCGATGCCGCGCTGCTGTGGCACGTCGCCGCAAACGGGCCCGTGACCATGACCATGGGCCGCTGGCTGCCGCCCTTCGGCATCTCCTTCACCGCCGACCTCCTCGGCACCATCCTGGCCCTGACGAGCAGCTTCGCGGCGCTCGCCTGCGGCGTCAACGGCATCGTCGACGTCGACGAGAGCGGCAAGCGCTACGGCTTCTACCCCTTCCTCTTCCTCATGATGGCCGGCGTCTCGGGGTCCTTCCTGACCGGCGACATCTTCAACCTCTACGTCTGGTTCGAGGTCCTGCTCATCGCCTCCTTCGGCCTGCTGGTCCTCGGCTCCGAGCGCGGCCAGATCGACGGCGCGACGAAATACGCCTTCCTCAACCTCGTCGCCACGACGCTGTTCCTGATCGCGGTCGCCTATCTCTACGGCATCTTCGGCACGCTCAACATGGCCGACATCGTCGAACGCGCCCGTCATGCCGGCGATGCGCCGCTGATGACGCTCGCCGCGCTCTTCCTGCTCGCCTTCGGCATGAAGGCGGCGGCCGTTCCCGTCAATTTCTGGCTGCCGGCCTCCTACCACACGCCGCGCATCGTCGCCTCCGCGCTCTTCGCGGGCGTCCTGACGAAGGTCGGCGTCTATGCCCTGGTGCGCACGCTGGTGATGCTCTTCCCGCCGCAGCGCGCCGAACTGTCGCTCGCCATCGGGCTGGTCGCCGTCGGGACGATGGCGGTCGGCGCGCTCGGCGCGCTCGCCCAGAGCGACCTCAGGCGCCTGCTCGGCTACGTCGTCATCTCCGGCATCGGGATCATGCTGGCCGGCGTCGCGATCGCCAGCGCCGACGCGCTGGCCGGCTCCATCTTCTACATGGCCCATTCGATCGTCGTCATGACCGCGCTCTACATCGCCGCCGGCGTGGCGGCGCGGGCCGACGGCAACAGCCTGTCCATCCGGTCGCTGGCCGGCTTCTACCGGTCCAACCCGTTCCTTTCGGCGCTGACCCTGCTGCTCTTCCTCTCCGTGGCGGGATTGCCGCCCTTCACCGGCCTTTGGCCGAAGATCATGCTCGTCCGGGCGTCTTTCGAGAGCGGGCAGGGCTGGCTCGGCGCGGCCGTTCTCGCGACCGGTTTCCTGACCACCGTGGCCGTCGCCAGGGTCTGGGCGCTTGCCTACTGGCGCCCGCAGCAGGCGATCGACAGCGCCGGCGAGCCGGACCGGATCGCCCCGGCCTTCGCCACGGCCTATCTTCCCCTGTTGCTGCTGACCGCCCTGACGGTCGGCTTCGGGCTCTTCCCCGAGCCGGTGATCCGTGCCGCCGAGGCGTCCGCCCACACGCTTCTCCATCCGGCCGGCTACATCCACTCGGTCTTTCCCTCCGGAGGCGGGTCGCCATGAACCTTGCCCTGATGAACATCCTCCTGGCGCTCGGCTGGGCTGCCGTCACCGGTTCGTTCACGCTGGTGAACCTGCTCTTCGGCTTCGTGCTTGCCATGTTCAGCCTCTGGCTGACGCGCGAGCAGGTCGGCTCCGTCGGCTACTTCTCGCGCTCCTGGCGCATCCTCGTCCTGGCGCTGCAGTTCCTGTACGAGCTCGCCATGTCCGCCTACAAGGTCGCCCGGCTCGTCCTGTCGCCGAAAATGGAGCTGAAGCCCGGCATATTCGCCTTCCCGCTCCGGCTGGAGCGCGACTTCGAGATAACGCTGCTGGCCAATCTCATCACGCTCACGCCCGGCACGCTTTCGGTCGACGTCTCCGACGACAGGCGCACGCTCTACGTGCACGCCATCGACTGCTCGGACCCGGAGGGCACCTGCCGCGAGATCGCCGACGGCTTCGAGCGCAGGATCATGGAGGCATTCGGATGAACGCGGCGGAGATCCTTTCCTGGTCGACGACGATCGCGATGGCGATGGTCTCGCTTTCCTTCCTGCTGACCGTCGTGCGCGTCCTCCTCGGCCCGTCCCTGCCGGACCGGGTGCTGGGCCTCGACATGCTGGTCTCGCTCGCGATCGGCTTCATGGCGCTCTTCGCCATCCGGACGGGCTACGCGCTCTATATCGACATCGCCATCGCGCTCGGGCTGGTCGGCTTCCTGGCCACCGTCGCCTTCGCCCGCTTCATCATCATCAAGGGCAGCGAAGGGGATGCGGTGCAGTCGTCCGTCGAGGACGGCGACACGCCGCTCGGCATGATGGCCCGCGAACCGCGGAGGCGCCGCTGATGGAAACCGTCCTCGCACTCCTGACGTCCGCCCTGCTGCTCGTCGGCGCCGTCTTCGCGCTGTCCGCCTCGATCGGCATGATCCGGCTGCCCGACCTCTATTGCCGCATGCACGCGGCGTCGAAGGCGGGAACGGTCGGCTCCGGCCTGATGCTCCTCGCCCTTGCCGTGCACGCCGACGACATCGGCATCGCTATGCGCTGCATCGCGGGCGTCGTCTTCTTCCTCCTGACGGCGCCCATCTCCGCGCACCTCCTTGCGAAGGCCGCCTACAGCGTCGGCTACCGACTCTCGCCACTGTCGGTTCACGATGATATGCAGGGCGAGGGCGATTCCACTTGATCCCCGGTTTAGTTTATTACAACTAAATATCATAAGTTGTGATTATAATCGCGACGACTCTTGATTTTTCCAAAATAGGAGGTGCGTTTAACCTAATTGATTATCGAATTACGAGAAATTAACTTGAATTTCCAATTGAAGATGATAATTCATCTAAAATCGCGGCGGACTGGCAGATTTCGATACGGATTGTATAGAAACGCAAGCCCACGCAGTTTTGGGGGCGAGTAGAAATGACGGAAATGATGGAAGAAAACGGAAAAGATTTTCTGGTTGAACTAACCGCTGAGGTTGTGGCGGCCTACGTCAGCAACAACGTGGTCCCGACGAGCGAATTGCCCGGATTGATTGCAGATGTGCATACCGCGCTCGGCCACACCAAGTCGTCCGCGACGATGCCGCCGGCAGAAAAGCCGAAGCCGGCCGTACCGGTCCGCAAGTCGTTGCAGCAGGATTTCATCGTGTGTCTGGAAGACGGGCAGAAATTCAAGTCGCTGAAGCGTCACCTCATGACTCATTACGGCATGACCCCGGAGGAATATCGCGAGAAGTGGGAACTTCCGGCCGATTATCCGATGGTGGCGCCGGCCTATGCCGAAGCGCGGTCGCGGCTGGCGCGGGAAATGGGCCTCGGCCAGAAGCGCAAGCGCCGCGCAAAGTAGGTCATCCGCAGCGGCGCCCGGCAGGACACATGGCGGGCGCCCGCTGCCGCTGACAATGGAAAGCCGCGGTCCCCCGGCCGCGGCTTCATGATTATCGGCTGAGCGTCGAAATCCGTCAAACGACCCCAAGAAGCGACAGGATAAACCCGACAACGACCACCAGGCCGACAAGATAAATGATCGCATTCATCGCTTTTCTCCTTTTCAGCAGTGCCCGATAAACGGAAGCCCCGTCGATTTGTTCCGCCGTTGCCGGCGCGCCGTTCGGGCAACGCGGTCGCGGCGAGGCCGGCATGCCGGTCTTTCCGCGATCCGGCGATGCGCATCGGTTCCGTTGCAGATTTTATTGCAGATCGACAGGCAACGTGATCGCACGTCCGCCCACAATCGCCTGTCTTTCTGGAACAAATCCCACCGTGACTCGTTCCGGCGACTGACCCTGGAGAGGACAATCTTGATGCCGAGTACGATGTCCGTTCGCTGTATTGGCGGTAGAGCCGTGACTGTCCGTCCCGGCCGGTCCGCCCGGCAGGCGAGCGAACGGGAGGGCCGCGTTTCGGCTCTCCGGGTCCGCTCGTCACACCCCATGTCGTCGATCTCTTGGTCGCTCGCGTTCCGGGACTAGCGCTCGGACGACCTAATGCCAGTCCTGTGGAAGAGGAGTTCAAAATGAAGAAGGCTATCTTTGCCGTGCTTTGCATTGCCCCGTTGGCCGCATGCACACCCACCGAACAGGGAGCCGCCGTCGGCGCGGCTTCGGGCGGCGCCATCGGTGCGGCCGTGTCCGGCAACGCGGAAGGAGCGCTGGCCGGCGCAGCCATAGGCGGCGCGGCGGGCGCCCTGATCGGCCATGCTTCCGAAGGCAGCAACCAGTGCCGCTACCGCGACCGCTACGGCCGCACCTACGTGGCGAGCTGCCCGAACGGCTACTGAGCGAACGAACCGATCGACGCGAGACCCGGCGGACATCTCCGCCGGGTCTTTTTTTGCGCCCGGCGCACGAAAGCCGGAACATCGCCGCTTGGCCACACGTTTCGACACCATGGGAATCGGGTTCGTATTTCGACAGGAGAATCAGATGAATTGGGACATTCTGGAAGGCAAGTGGAAGGAATACCGCGGCAAGGCCAAGGAGCAGTGGGGCAAGCTGACGGACGACGACCTCGACCAGGTCGGCGGCCGCCGCGACCAACTCGCCGGCAAGCTGCAGACCCGCTACGGCATGGCCAAGGACGAGGCCGAGCGCGAGGTCGACGCCTGGGCTTCGAGGCACTGACCCACCGCGGCTTCCCGCCGGGAAGCGCGAACAGGCAGTCCGTACCGAGGGCGGCATCCGGA
The DNA here is from genome assembly GCA_963838155.1 of uncultured Alphaproteobacteria bacterium. Lineage (GTDB taxonomy): Bacteria > Pseudomonadota > Alphaproteobacteria > Rhizobiales > Rhizobiaceae > Pararhizobium_B. The sequence continues at coordinate 14,741 of CAWIQE010000033.1, read as the reverse complement.
ACAACCGGATGCCGCCCTTTTCATGTCGAAACCAGGTGGCGTCCGTCGCCGCGCGGGCGAAAATCGCTCGCCGGAAGGTGTGCCGAACGACACGTACTCCGTGCCCCCGGAAGTTGCCGAATACTTCTCTATCGCCGTAAGGATGGAGACGACCCTTGGTATAATTTCGGACATGGTCAAGCACGGGCGGGGGATAAGTAAGCTCGGACGAACGCCAACCTACAAGATCGTATTTCGCGACCAGGTGCTGCTTGCCTTCAAGGCGATGGAGATGAAAGCCGCCGCGGACGGCACGCGTCGGGATCCGGTCGGTGCAGCGGAGCTCTACCGGGCGACGATCGGCCCGGTCCTGCAGGAATTCTGCACGAATGGGGATGTGAAGAAAGCCCTCGATGACATCGCAATTCGAGCGAATGGAATGATCGGAAAGCTGAAAGAACAGGACGATGGCTTCAAGATACCGAGCGCCGATTATTTCGCGGTCGCCGAAAATCTCGTAGCAGGGCGTCTCCCTTTCGACGATGACAGCGATAGAGAGGCCCTGACGAAGTTCCTTGCCCTCCTGCTGATTTGCCGTCGTGTCGTTGACGAAAGCCAGAAACAGAACAATACGGCGCCTTTTTGCATGACCCAGGCCATGGACCCGATTTTGTGGGCCAACGATTCCGAAGCGGTCGACGCGTTCAGGGAAAAGGGCCCTTGAAGAAGACCGGCCGTTCCCGGCGGGCGCCGAACGGTGATGCCGCTGATGCTCTTCGCCTGGCCTCAGTCCTGGCGAAGATAACATCCCGGCAATCGACCGGGGGTCGACCCATCTGACGGGCCTCGCCAGGCCGGGCGGCGACGGGCGCGGCGGGCCGGCCTGAGCTCCAATGACGCCGTCCGGGAGGTTCGGGAGCCGGTGCATGCATCTCCTGGCGACGCGGGTCAGAAGACCATCACCCCGAACAGGATCAGCAGCAATATTCCGACGAGGACGATGAAGATGAGGATCTTCGCGAGCCCCGCGGCAACGCCGGCGAGAGCGCCGAAGCCGAGAAGGCTCGCGATCGCTGCGATCAGGAGCAGGACGACAATCCATTTCAGCATGCTCGGGACCTCGCAATGTCCGGTTGTCGCGACGCCCGTCCGGGCCTCGCTTCCCGACCAACGCCGCGCCGGGCGACTGGTTCCCGCCGGTGCGGGCCCCCCGTTTCCGGAAAGCCGTTGGCATTCGATGCGTTTCGGGGGAGAGTAGGGCGCTTCCGGCGCGTCGGGACGCCCGCGCACCGGCCGGTCGGGCGCAGCACGGCCGGATCTCTGGAACGATTCGCTCGGGCGCACGTTGGGATGGCGGTATCGGAAAGAGGATTTGCAAATGGCGATGACACCCCCGAAAGGAAAGGCCTCGGCGGCGGGACCGGGCGCGACCGACGACAAGGCGGCGCTGGAAGCGCAGCTCGCCCGCATCAAGGCCGACGTTTCCGAGCTCGCGACCATGCTCGCGGACATGGGATCGCGCAAGGCCAGCAGCGCGCGCGGCGAAGCCGATCACCGCATCAGCGAGCTGACCCGCGCCGGGGAGGAAGCGATCGAGGACCTGCGCCGGCAATTGCGCACCATCGAGCGCGACCTGAGCGACAAGGTCCAGGAAAAGCCGCTTCAGACGCTCGGCATCGCGGCCGGTGTCGGGTTTCTCTTCGCACTGGTGATGCGACGCTGATTTCATGGGGAAACTGTTTCCGTTCCTGACGACCATGATGTCCGGCGAGCTGGCGATCGCCATCGCCAACCTGAAGCGCGAGGCCATCTTCTTTGCCATAATCGCCGTCTTCGGCTTGATTGCGGTCATCTTCGGCCTGGTCGCCGCCGACGTCGCCCTGGCGGGCGCGTTCGGGCCGCTCGATGCGGCGCTGATCATCGCCGGCTCCGCGCTCGCGGTCTGCCTGCTCGTGTTCATCGCGATGAAGATCGTGGTGGCGCGTGCGCGACGGCGCGCCCGGCTGAGACGCGAGGCGGCGGCCGGCTACGCCACCGCGGCCGCAGCGTTCCTGCCGTTCCTGTTGCGCTCCAAGGCGACGCTCGCAGTCGGCATCCCGCTTGCCGCGCTCGCCGGCTACCTGCTCTTTCCGGGACGATCGAAGAGCGACGACGACTGAGGGGCGGCGAAGGCGCCGCCCTCCCGCTCCGGAGCCCGTCCGCGACTGACTGAGCCGCCGGCAGGCTCCCTCATTGGAAGCGGTCTAGAGCGCAAAGTGGATACCGGTTTTCCGTCCGGAAGCGCGCAAAAACAACGAGATAGAGCGTGTCCGCGATTCCGTGAAGCGCGGACAGGCTCTAAAGGAAAGGCCGCTTCACGTCCTTCAGCCCTTCCCACTGGGCGAGCGCCATCAGGCGCTCCTCGTCGAGGATTTCGCACCCCCGGTCGCGCCAGCGGATGAGCTTCTTGTCGGCGAGCCGTTTCAGGGTCCGGTTGGTATGGACGACCGAGAGGCCGAGCGTGTCGGCGAGAAGGTTCTGCGTGATCGGTATCTGCAGCCTCGGACCCTCGGTGAGCGACACCGCCCGGGCCCTCGCGAACAGGTAGGACAGGAGATAGGCGGCGCGTTCGATGGCGCTGCGCCGGCCGACGTTCAGGATGTTCTCGTCGAGGATCTGTTCCTCGCGCGACGCCATCCAGGTGATGTCGTAGGCGAGCGACGGGAATTTGCGGTAGAGTTCCTCGATCCGGCTGCGCTCGAACAGGCAGAGGAGCGCGGGCGACAGCATCTCCACGGAATGCTGCATCTCGCCCATGAGCGTGCCCTGCAGGCCGATCAGGTCGCCGGGAAAGACGAAGTTCATGATCTGCCGCCGTCCGTCCTCCAGCATCTTGTAACGGAACGCCGTTCCCTGCAGGACGGAATAGAGATGGGCGCTGTGCGATCCCTCCACCAGGATGGTCGACCCCGCATCCGCCTTCAGCTCCCCCACCTTGAACGAACTCAGGAATTGGATCTCCTGCGCATCGAACGGCCGGAAGAACGGCATCTTCTGAAGCGGGCATTTCTCGCACGCCACCTTGCAGACACCGACGCTTTGCGCGACGTTCATCGACCCACCTTGCTGTTCCCAAGCCCCAGCCGCCGACTATAGACGCATTCCGCCCGGCAAAGGAAGGCCGGCGAAGCGGCGCGAACGAAAACCCCGGAGGGGCGCGCCTCCGGGGCTCTCGGTCGTTGGATCGTCGGGGAGGGCGGTCCGCCCCGCGCCGTCAGCTGGCGAAGGACTTCGACACCGTCGGCGCCCACACGGCGTCCGGTCCGAAATCGGATTCCCCCTTGACGGAGAGGAGTTCCTGCAGCCTGACGCGGGCGCGGTTGACGCGGCTCTTGATGGTGCCGACGGCGCATCCGCAGATTTCCGCCGCTTCCTCGTAGGCGAAGCCGGACGCGCCGACCAGGACGATCGCTTCGCGCTGGTCGTCCGGCAGCTTTTCCAGCGCCTTGCGGAAATCCTGGAGGTCGAGCGACCCGTATTGAGACGGATGGACCGCGAGGTTGTCGGAGAACACGCCGTCCGTATCCTGCACCTCGCGCCCGCGCTTGCGCATCTGGCTGTAGAACTCGTTGCGCAGGATCGTGAAAAGCCAGGCCTTCATGTTGGTGCCGAGCTCGAAGCCGGATTGCTTGGCCCAGGCCTTCATGATCGTGTCCTGGACGAGGTCGTCGGCCTTGTCGTGGCGGCCGGTCAGGGACATCGCGAAGGCCCGCAGACTCGGCAGCGTCGCGAGCATCTCGCGTTTGAATTGGTTGTCTTCACCGCTCATGTCGTTCCTCGGGAATGTTCCGCGACTTATTCCGGGCGGGGGCCGTTCTGGCTGCGGCGCTCCGACTCGTCCAGCTTGTCGAGCAGGTCGAGAAAACGCTCGGGTATGGGCTCCTCCTGCAACGAACTGTACATCGCCTTCAGCTTCGAACCTATCTCGCTGTTCGGGTCGAACTCCTCCCATTGGGTACGAGAAGGCTCGACCGCGCGCTTTCCGGATTTATCCTGCATGAATTCGTTGCCGTCTTTCGCGGTTGCATATCGGGACTCGGCCCTCAATGCGAAAAATGCAAAAAAGTTCCGCCCGCGCGGAACTTTTTTTCGTCGCGCAAGTTTGGAGAGGAACGTGTCTCGGCACGGCTGATTTCTACTGAGGGAGTAACGCATGTCTCTTTCGACGCGGATCGCGCCGCATCTTCCCTACCTTCGACGCTTCTCACGGGCCGTCACCGGATCGCAGACGTCCGGCGACGCCTATGTCGCAGCGGTCCTGGAGGCGCTGATCGCCGACATATCCATCTTCCCCGAATGCTCGTCGGACCGCATCGGGCTCTATAAGCTCTTCAGTAAACTCTTCGCTTCGCTTTCCGTTCCCTCGCCGAGCGTGAACTCTCCCTTCGCCTGGGAACAGCGCGCCGCCGCGAACCTCTCGGCGATAGCCCCGGTCGCGCGCCAGGCCTTCCTGCTGGTCGCCGTCGAGGACTTCCAGCCCGAAGAGGCTTCCGAGATCCTGGACGTCGACGAAGCCGAGATCTCCCGGCTCTTGAACCAGGCCTCGTCGGACATTTCCCGTCAGGTCGCGACCGACATCATGATCATCGAGGACGAACCGCTCATCGCCATGGACATCGAGCAGATGGTGGAGGGCCTCGGCCATACCGTCGTCGGCGTCGCGCGCACCCACAAGGAGGCCGTCGAGCTCTTCGAGCGGACCGCGCCGAAGATGGTGCTCGCCGACATCCAGCTTGCCGACGGAAGCTCGGGCATCGACGCGGTGAACGACATCCTGCGCACCAGCGCCATACCGGTCGTCTTCATCACCGCCTTCCCGGAGCGCCTGCTCACCGGGGACAAGCCCGAACCGGCCTTTCTCGTGACGAAACCCTTCAATCCCGATATGGTGAAGGCGCTCATAAGCCAGGCCCTGTTTTTCAACGAAAGCTCGCGCCTGGCGGCGTGAGCGTCGACCGCGCTCGGCCGGGGGTCGGCAGGCGAGACTTTGCGCATGTCGCCCCCCGCAAGGCGGGGCGTCGTGCGGATTTGAGCAGTTTGAAGAAAGCCGCGTCCGGCGGATGGCCGCCGCGGCGGGCGAACAAAAAGGGGGTCGAGATACGGGTTCGATCCGACCTGGCATGCCGCGGAACGCGACGGGCGACGCTGTACCGAAGCCTCGCCGCCGACGGAACCCGCGGCAGTTCGCAAGCAGGTCGTCTCCCGCAATTGGCCAGGCATCGATGACGCGTTGGAGGCCACAACCTGTCCGTCGCCTTCGGGTTGCCCCGCAGTGCGGCGAGGAAAGATGACGAGCAACATGCCGGTCGACTCCGATCCGCCGCGCTTCGATCGTTTCAAGACGATGCTCCGGGGGCTGAGGGTCAGCGGGATGTGCGTCGCCTATCAGGACCGCGATCTCAACTTCCTGATGGTGGAGAACCCGCCGGAGACCTGGCCGCCGCGCTCCGAGATTCTCGCCGGCGGCGACGGCGTCGTGTTCGACGAGAAGGTCGTGGAGCGCATCGAGACCGCCAAGCGCATGGTGCTCGACGGCGGCGGCCCGACGCGTCTGGAGGTGCCGGTCCTCGGCGAGGAGGCCGCCGCGCCGCAATGGTTCGAGATGACGCTCGAGCCCGACGTCGACCACGACGGAACGGTCAGCGGCCTGTTCGTCACGGCGGTCGAGATCACCGACCTCATCCATCGCGAGCAGGTGCTGAAGACCCTCCTGAGAGAGGTCAGCCACCGCTCGAAGAACCTGCTGGCGATCATCCAGAGCATCGCCATGCAGACCGCGCGCTACTCCGGCTCCCTCGACGACTTTCTCCTGAAGTTCAGGGGCCGCATCCAGTCCCTGTCGGAATCGCAGGATCTCGTCACGGACTCCAACTGGCGCGGCGCCCTTTTCTCCGAGCTGATCGACCGCCAGCTGTCCCGCTACGCCGCCGGCGCCGGGGAGCGCATCGCGAGAACCGGCGACGACTGCTATCTCGCGCCCAACGCCGCCCTGCATGTCGGCCTGGCGCTTCACGAGCTGGCGGTCAATTCGGCCGTCTACGGCGCCCTGGCCGACGCCGACGGCAGGCTTGCCATCGACGTCTCCCGAAAGAAGCACGGCACCGCCGGCGAGACCATGAACGTGTCCTGGAGCGAGCGCATCCCGTCGACCATCGACCTTGAGACCGTCCGCTCGCGCTTCGGCAGCACCGTGCTCGAGAAGGTGGTGCCGGTCGCCGTGGGCGGAACCGCGCATTACTCGATCACCGAGGACGCGGTGCAGTACGAATTGGAGATCCCGGACCCGCAGTTCGACTGCTGAGCCGGACGGCCGCAGCCGCGACTTCGAAAGATGAAAAAGGGAAAAAAATAAGGAGCTGGTGCGGGGGGACGTCACCAGCTCCTATTGTATCGTGTCTGAGGGAAACACGACGGGAACCAGGGCGTCTCGGGTCGGGGGGGATGAGGTGGGTGCCCTGGTTCAGCTACACAACGCACCACGCCACGAGCGGTTCCCTCGTTCCGAAAATAATTCGAAAAATTTTTGGGGGCCGGTCGAGCGCCCTCGTCACCCGGAACGCGTCACCCGGAATAGGCCGCCTCGAAGAGCCGGCGGGCCGCCGGCGCGGTCAGTGCGACCGGGTTTCCGCCCGCCGTCGGATCGGCCACCGCCATGTCCGCCATGCGGTCGAATTGCCGGTCGTCGACGCCGATCTCCCGGATCGTGTGCGGGATGGCGAGGTCCTCCCTCAACTGCATGATCCAGCCGAAGACCCCGTCGAAGCCCCCGCCGAGCGCCAGGAAGGCAGAAAGCCGCTCGAACTTCTCCTCGACGGCCGGCCGGTTGAAGGTCAGCACATAGGGCATGAAGACCGCGTTCGTCAGCCCGTGATGGGTGTGGTAGAGCGCGCCCGTCGGATGCGAGAGGGCGTGGATCGCGCCGAGGCCCTTCTGGAAGGCGACGGCCCCCATCGCCGCCGCCGACAGCATCGCCGCGCGCGCCTCCAAGTCGCCGCCGTCGCGGAAGGCCCTCGGCAGGTAGGTCTTGACGAGCCGGATGCCCTCCAGCGCGATGCCCTCCGACATCGGATGGAAGGAGGGCGCCGAATAGGCCTCGAGGCAGTGCGCCAGCGCGTCCATGCCGGTGCCCGCGGTGATGTGTGCCGGCAGGCCCGCCGTCAGCGCCGCGTCCGCGATGACCGTCACGGGCAGCATCTTCGGATGGAAGATGACCTTCTTGGTCTCGGTCTCCTCGTTGGTGATCACGCCGGCGCGCCCGACCTCGGAGCCGGTTCCGGCCGTCGTCGGAACCGCTACGACGGGCGCGATCCCGGCCGGGTCGGCCCGCTTCCACCAGTCGCCGATGTCCTCGAAATCCCAAAGCGGACGCGTCTGTCCCGTCATGAACGCGATCGCCTTGCCGGCGTCGAGCGCCGAGCCGCCGCCGAAGGCGATCACGCCGTCGTGCCGGCCCGCGCGCATGGTTTGGAGCCCGGCCTCCACGTTCGAGCCGGTCGGATTGGCCTGGATGTCGGAAAAGACCGCGCAAGCGAGGCCGGCCTCGCGGATGGACGCTACGGCCCGCTCCGTCATCGGCAGCGCTGCGACGCCCGGGTCCGTCACGAACAGGGGATTGGCCATGCCGGCGGCCCGGCAGGCCTCGCCGAGTTCGGCGATGCGCCCCTCGCCGAAGCGGATTTCGGTCGGATAGCTCCAGGTCGCTCTGAGCGTCATGTGGGATCAGGCCTTCTTCAGATGGTAGGATTTCGCGCGGGTGACGCCGAGATAGCCGAGCACCGACAGGGAGGCCCCGCGGCCGGTGTCCTTGCAGCCCGTCCAGCACAGCGCCGGGTCGAGGTAGTCGCAGCGGTTCATGTAGACCGTGCCGGTGGCGATCTCGCCGCCGATCCGGGCGGCCGCATCCGCGTCCGCCGTCCAGAGCGAGGCCGTCAGGCCGTACTGGGAATCGTTCATCAGCCGGATCGCGTCCTCGTCTCCGGAGACCTTCATGATGCCGACGACCGGGCCGAACGTCTCGTCGCGCATGAGCCCCATCGTGTGGTCGACGTCGACGAAGAGCTGCGGCGCGACATAGGCGGTCTCGCCGGTGTCGGCCGGGAAGAGCGCCGGATCGACGAGCGCCGTCGCCCCCGCGGCGAGCGCTTCCTTCGCCTGGCGCCGCACCGTGTCGGCGAACCGGACGTTCGCCATCGGTCCGATGGTCGTCTCGGGGTCCAGCGGGCTGCCCAGCCTGTAGCCCTCGACCAGCACCTTCGCCTTCTCCACGAAGTCGTTGAAAAAACTCTCGTGCACATAGATGCGCTCGATGCCGCAGCAGCACTGGCCGGAATTGAACATCGCCCCGTCGATCAGCCCCGCGACGGCCGCGTCGAGGTCCGCGTCGGCGCGCACATAGCCCGGGTCCTTGCCGCCGAGTTCCAGGTTGACCGTGGTGAAGGTGCCTGCGGCCGCCCGCTCGATCGCCTTGCCGCCGCCCACCGAGCCGGTGAAGTTGACGGCGTCGAAGGAGCGCACCGCGATGAGGTTTTCCGCCTGGTCGTGGGTGAGGCGGGCATTGGTGAAGATGCCCTCGGGGAGCCCGGCTTCCTCGAAGGCGGCGGCGAAGCGCTCGCCGGCGAGGATCGTCTGCGTCGAATGCTTGAGCACCACCGCGTTGCCGGCCGCAAGCGCCGGCACGATCGCGTTGACGGCCGTCAGGAACGGGTAGTTCCACGGCGCCACGACGAGGACGACGCCGGCCGGCTCGCGCGTCATGAAGCGCCGGAACCGCGGCAAATCCTCGATCACCAGGGGCGCGAGGGCACCGTCGGCGATCGACAGCATGTAGTCCGACCGCTCGCGCACGCCGCCGATCTCGCCGCCGTAGCGCACCGGCCGCCCCATCTGGCGGGCGAGTTCCACGACGATCTCGTCGTTCATCCCGGCGAGCGCCTCGATCCCCTTCGCCACGAGCGCCACCCGGTCGTCGAGCGGCAGGCGCGCCCAGGCCTTCTGCGCGGCTCGGGCCTTGGCGAGCGCCGCGTCGATCGCCTTCGGTTCGTCGGTGTCCCGCTCGGCAAGGACGGAACCATCGATGGGCGAGAGGCAGGTGAGTGTCGGCATGTCGTTTACGCCTTGTCTGGCGCCCTCAGGCGCGCTCGAAGCCCCTGGCGATTTCCCAATCCGTGACGCGGCGGTCGTACTCGAACTGTTCCCATTCCGCGGCATGGACGTAGTGGTCGACGACGTCGCCGCCGAAGGCCTCCCGGAGCATTTCGGACCGGGCGAGAAGGGCGGTCGCCGCGCGCAGGGTCTTGGGGATTTCCCGTGCCTTTTCGTCGCGATAGGCGTCGCCGGTGAACTCCTCCTCGAGGTCGAGCTTCCGCTCGATGCCGTCGATCCCGGCGGCGATCATCGCGGCGAAGGCGAGATGGGGATTGAGATCGGCGCCGCCGATGCGGCACTCGACCCGGACCGCCTTCGTCGCCTCGCCGCAGATGCGGAAGCCCGCCGTCCGGTTGTCCCGGCTCCAGATCGCCTTGGTCGGCGCGAAGGTGCCGGCCTGGAAGCGCTTGTAGGAATTGATATAGGGCGCCAGGAACGCCGTGATCTCCCCGGCATGGGCGATGAGGCCGGCGAGATAGTGGCGCATGGTGGCGGACATGCCGTTCGGCCCCTTCGGATCGTGGAAGGCCGGCTTCCCGTCGAGCGTCCTCAGCGACTGGTGCACGTGCGAGGAGTTGCCGGCGGCGGCGTAGTCCCATTTCGCCATGAAGGTGACCGCCTTGCCCTTCGACCAGGCGATCTCCTTGGTGCCGTTCTTGACGAGCGCATGGTTGTCGGCGCAATCGAGGGCGTCGGAATAGAGGACGTTGATTTCCTCCTGGCCGGCCGAGGCCTCGCCCTTCGTGCATTCGACCGGAACGCCGGCGCCGTAGAGCCCGTTGCGCACGGCCCGCATGACGTCTTCCTCCTTGGTCGTCTGGAAGATGTGGTAGTCCTCGTTGTAGGCCGAGGCCGGCCGCAGGCCGCGATAGCCGGCCGCCCTTGCCGCCTCGAAGCTCTGGTCGAACAGGAAGAATTCCAGCTCCGAGCCCATCATGGCGCTGAGCCCCATCGCCTTCAGCCGATCGATCTGGCGCTTGAGGACCGTGCGCGGCGCATGCGCGACCTCGCCGCGGCCGGAATGGTCGAGGAGGTCGCACAGCACGAGCGCCGTGCCCTCCAGCCACGGAATGCGCCGGAGCGTCGCCATGTCGGGCTTCATCGTATAGTCGCCGTAGCCGCCCGCCCAGCTCGTCGACTTGTAGCCGGGGACCGTCTCCATCTCCATGTCGGTCGCCACGATGTAGTTGCAGCAGTGCGTCTCCTCGTGGGCGCCGTCGACGAAATGGCGCGCGTGGAAGCGCTTTCCCATCAGCCGGCCCTGCATGTCGACCTGGCAGGCGAGCACCGTGTCGATGCCTCCCGCCTCGACGTCTCGTTTCAGCTGCTCGAAGGTCAGATTGCCGGGCATCGGTGAACCTCTGGTCTCTGCGTCGACGAAACCGGGGCGTCCGGAGAGGGCGGGGCATCGGGTCGCCCGGCGTTTCACGCACCGCCCGCACTTTGCAGCCGCCCCGGTTTTCGTCGAAACCGGGACGGCCGAAGCGGAGAATTCCACCCGGCGCGGGTGGTGTCAATCTGGAGACGGGGCCGGCCGTTCGAAATGCCGATCGACCGCCGGGCGCCCGTCAGCCGGCCGAGCCGACCGCGTCCCGCTCTTCCATCAGCTCCGCGACCGTCCGGTCGAGCATCCGGCGCTGGAACGCGTCGAGCTCGAGCCCCTTCACCCGCTCGTAGGCGCCGCCGCTGCAGATCACCGGCACGCCGCTCATCAGCCCTTCGGGTATGCCGTAGGAGCCGTCGGAGATCACCGCCATCGAGGTCCAGTCGCCGTCGCTGCCGTTGATCCAGTCGTGCATGTGGTCGATCGCCGCGTTGGCGGCCGAGGCGGCGGAGGAGGCGCCCCGCGCCTCGATGATGGCCGCGCCGCGCTTGCCGACCTCCGGTATCAGCGTCTCGCGGTACCAGCTGTCGTCGCCGATCGCCTGGGACAGGCTCTTGCCGTCGGCGGTCGCGTTCGTCCAGTCGGCGAACATGGTCGGCGAGTGGTTGCCCCAGACGACCAGCTTCCGGATCGCGTCGACCTTGACGCCGGCCTTCGCGGCGAGCTGCGTCAGCGCGCGGTTGTGGTCGAGGCGCACCATCGCAGTGACGTTCTCGCTCGGGAAATCGGGCGCCGAGCGCGCCAGGATCATGGCGTTCGTATTGGCCGGGTTGCCGACCACGATGACCTTGGCGTCGCGCTTGGCGGCTTCGTCGAGCGCGCGGCCCTGGACCTTGAAGATGTCCGCGTTGGCCGCCAGCAGGTCGCGCCGCTCCATGCCCTTCGAGCGCGGCCGCGAGCCGACGAGGAAGGCGGCGTCGACGTCCCGGAACGCCGTCGCCGGATCGTCGGTGACCTCGATCCCGGCAAGCAGCGGAAAGGCGCAGTCCTCGAGCTCCATCACGACGCCGCGCACGGCCGATAGCGCCTGCGGCAGGTCGAGGAGCTGCAGGACGACCGGCTGGTCGGGCCCGTAGACGTCGCCCTTGGCGATGCGGAAGAGGAGGGAATAGCAGATCTGGCCCGCTGCACCGGTGACTGCGATGCGCTTGGGTTGGTTGGTCATGGCGATGGACCTCTCGTCGGCTGTTTGACGTGCGGAACGCGGCGGCGCCGAGTGTCGCCCGGAGCCGCCCGAAGTGAAGACCGGAACGCTCTGGTTTCCGGCCCCCTCTATGTCGCGTGAGCCTCGGTCTTGTCCAGCGCCAACCGCCGGCTCCGGCGACAAAGTGCCGGGAACCGCCGCCGCACGGCCTGAGCGCCCCTCCGGCTCCCCGATTTTCCGGCGGCAAATCCGCCCGAACTAACAAATGTGAATGATGTTCTCCGCCTTTTGGTACTAGAGTGATGGCGTGGGCAGCAGGTTGGGGCTCGCGCAATTCCGGGACATGTGGAAGCCGTCCGGACTTGCGAGAGGGACGAAGACAGGGAGCACGTCCGCAATTCCTCGGAAAGGGCGGGCGGCTCTATCGGGCAACGGCCCGAGGGAGGAGCGTCAACCGTGCATAAATCGAGTTCACCACTGGAATTGTTGCGTGGCCTCAAGGAGGAAAGCCTCCGGCTCGACGATTTTTGGTGCGACCTCGCCGATGTGGCGAAGCTGCGTTCGACGGGCCTGGTCCAGTTCAACCTGTCCGACCAGACGCTGTCGCTCACCGAACAGGGCCGTTCGGTACTGTCGGGCCCGGCATCCAGGAAAGCCCTCGACCGGCAGACCACCCTGCTGCGCTACAGGGGCGTGCACCTGCGGCCGACCGGCTGACCTCCGGGACGGGCCGGTCGTCCGGCCCGAACGGCATCGGCACATGTGCCCGACGGCGTTTCGACGGGCGGGCGCCTGCGCCCCGCGGCTGCCCGCGGCTGCCGAACGCGCGACACCCTCCGGCCGGTGTCCCCCGGTCCCGGCGACGCGATGGAGCCGGTCGTGCCGGCCCCATTCAACCGTGCCGGCCCCTATTCTGCCGGATCGGCGATTTGCCCCGTCTCGGCCGGCCGCCCCGGCGCGAGAATGGCCTCCGACAGCGCCGTGACCGCCAGCGGCAACAGGAAGAACACCAGCCCGTGCGAGAAGGTCAGCGCGCCGAAGAACGGCACCTGCGTCAGATAGTAGGCGAAGGTGCAATTGGCGACGACGGCGGCGACCTGGACGGGGCCGCGCAGCACCTCGGCGCCCGCCGCCACGATGCCGATCGAAAGACCGCTCGCGACCATCACCAGCCAGGCGAACCATGGCCCGAGCTCCCCGTAGGCCGAGACGACGGCGCCCTGCGGTGCCATGCCGACGATGGTCCTGACCTGCGGGTACATCTTCGCGAAGACCGTGACGGCGAGGTTGCAGCGCGGCGCCGGCAGGACGGGTATCCGGTTCGACTGGATCCCGCAGCGCTTCGCCGGATCCTCGAAGAGACCGATATAGAACGGATAGGAACTCGCCATCCTGTATATGACGTTGATCGGCGTCTGCATGAGCGTGCCGCGAAGCCGCAGCATGAGCGGGATATTGCTCACCGATCCCGTCGCCATTCCGTCGACGAACGCCGGCACCGGGGCGAGGTCCGGCGCCGGCACCGGTGCTGGGACCGGCGAAGGCATCGGGGCCAGGGCCAGTGCCGGGACCGGCGCGGCCAAGAACCCGCCCGGAGTATCCGCCATGCCCAGGCGCATCTGCGCCGACGTCACTACGCCGCCCATCAGGGTCTGCATCGCGCCGAAGGTCAGGAGGGCGGTCGCGGCGAGGCCCGCCACGTAGACGAGCGGCATTCTGGCCACCACCACCGTCGCGGCGAGAATGGCGAAATAGACCAGGAACGGCGCCTTCATGTAGACGGCCAGCACCAGGTAGGTGAACAGCAGGTAGGTGACCAGCAGCCCGATCCAGTCGATCGCCCGCCCGTCCTTCAGCGCCTTGTAGAGGAACAGGCTCGAGAGCATCGGCAGGACGGAGTAGACGACCGCGAAGAAGACGAAATGCAGGTCGGAGATCGCCGCCTCGCGCGCCGCGATGTTGGCGTCGTAGTCCCCGAAGGTCTCGAAGATCGAAAGCCCGCCGTGCCCGGTCGCCCACAGCTTGTGCAGGCAGTAGATGCCGCCGGCGGCGGTCATGGCGTAGAGGACCCGGCTCGGCGCCGTCGTGTGCACCGCGGGGAGTCGCGCGGCCTTCAGCAGCCTGCGGCAGACGAGCCAGCCCGCGACGGCCGAGGCCGGCGTGAGGGCGAGCGGCGCGAAAAGCAGCGTCCAGTAGACCGGGCCGCCGAGGCGCGCCGCCGGGGCGGGCGCATTCAGTCCGAGGAAGTGCCACAACTCCCCCGGCGACAGCGCGAAGGCGGTCGCGCCGAGGCCCGTCGTCAGGAAAAGCGCCGCCGCGAAAACGGCTGTCGGTACCGCCAGATGAAAAACGGCAAAGCGTTCGCTATGCATTCTGAAATCCAAATGGGCCGATATAACGGCTACTAGCAATTGCAAATATCAATCTACCGCTGCAATATTCTATTAAGGATTGTGTCCGCGAACGCAAGGGGCCCCGGCAATTTTTGCCGCCCCGCGAGGCGCGGAAGGCCCCGCGGCGCCCGCGATGGGAGCGCTACCGGCCTTTCCTGGAAATCGTCTCGGTCAGCCGCGCGATCGGAATGCCGAGCGCCTCCACGGTGGTCCGGTTGAAGGCCGAGCGGCCGTCCGGCTGCAGGAAGAGCGACTGTTCGACGGTGTACCCGCCGTCCTTCATCACGTATCGGATCGTCAGCAGATTGCCGTCGACGCGGCCCGTCACCGGCCCCCGGGCGTCGGTGAGCGTCCCGGTGAACCGGCCGTCGTCCCCGGTCGGCCGGACCCGCCAGGTCCGCTTGCGCGGCGCCTCGCCCTCCTCGTCGATCGTCTGCACGAGCACGAGCGTTCCGTCCGGCAGGACGTGGCCCCGCCCGACGACGTGCGTGTGCCGGGCGCCCGAGAGGACGATCCGCAGGGTGCCTTCGCCGACCGTCCTTCCGCCGAAGAACGCTTGCGGCGAGAACACCGGCGCCGGCCGCGCGGTCGCCTCCTCGCGCGGCGCCCACGCGCAGGCGGCGAGCGGCGCCAGCAGGAGCAGGCCGAGGGCGCGCGC
>CAWIQE010000032.1:0-24916 GCA_963838155.1 uncultured Alphaproteobacteria bacterium | reverse complement strand
ACCGAGCCGCAAGGGCAGGGGGCCCCGCCGGGGTTTCCGGCGGGGCCCCCTGGCTTTACGCGGCCTGCTTGGCCTTGGGGTTGGCGACCTTGTCGGCGAACTTCGTCAGGGCGTCGTCGGTCTTCGACTTTTCCTTGAGCGTCTCGTCGAGAAGCCGGACGGCGTCCTTCATGCCGAGCATCTGCGCCCAGCGCTTCAGCGTGCCGTAGCGGGCCATTTCGTAGTGCTCGACGGCCTGGGCGGCGGCCACGAGCCCGGCGTCGAGCGCCGGCGAGCCCTTGAACTCCTCGAGGATCTCCTCGCCTTCCTCGATGATGCCCTGGATCGCCTCGCAGGTCTTGCCCTGGGCCCGCTTGCCCATGCCCTCGAACACCTTCTGCAGGTGTTCGACATGGCCTTCGGTCTCCTCGCGATGCTTCTCGAAGGCGGCCTTGAGTTCGGGCGACTGCGCGCCCTTGGCCATTTTCGGCAGCGCCTTCAGTATCTGGCGCTCCGCGTAGTAGATGTCCTTCAGGGTCTCGTGGAACAGATCGTCGAGTGCTTTCTGCTGTGCCATGGTGCATCTCCTTGATGGCAGGGACGCGACGGAACAGCGGCCCGCGACACCCGGTTCCATTTTGCTGCACCGATTTTCCGAAAAATTTCCTCGTCCCGCCGTGGCCCCGAAAAGGCTCCACGGCGGCCGCCTTGCCGCCGCCTTCCCGTCTCGATCCGGACAAGGATTTCGCGGCCCCAGCGGAACATCCGCTGCAGGAGATACGAAGGCCGGATTTAGGAGGCGGGCGGCCAGACGCGGCTGACGCCCGGCCGGCGCTTGCCTGTCAGGTCTGCGGCGCGGGCGGGTCGAGCACCCCGTCCGGGCTCGCCTCGTCGACGGCCTCCGGAAGATGCGCGGCCACCACGTTCGCGACCTCGTCGAGCGGAATGTTGAATTTCGCCGCGAGCTCCTGCAGGCGCTGGTCGCCGAGGGCGGCCCGGATCTCGTCGGGCGTCACGGGCAGGTTGCCGGCATTGGCGCTCAGCCACGAATCCACCTTGCTGCCGAGGCCGGACTGTTCGAGCTGGGCGAGGATGCCCTGGTAGCCGCCCATGTCGGCGAAGGCGTCGGAAAAGAGCTGCGACGCCGCACCCGGCCGGCCGCTGACGACATTGCCGAGATTGCTGATGATGTTACCGAAAAGGCTCATGACGATCTCCCTCGCGCCGATGGCCGGGCCGGCCCTCCGCCCCGAGGGGCCCTGAGCCGGCGCAGCCTCGCGGAATGTCAGGACTTCAGCTTGGCGTTGCAGATGCTGTAGTAGCCGCCGCCCTTCTGGATCCACTTCAGGCCGCCGAGCGCGTCCTTGGCCTTGTTGATCCGGTACTGGTCGAGGCAGGTGTGCATGCGCGCCTTGCCGGGCGATTCCTTGCTGTATTTCCGGTCGACCGACTTCGGGAAGACGACGCCCCGCGGCGCCTTCGCGCTCGGCGCAGACGGCTCGGCCGCCTTCTCGGTGGTGGCCATGGTCGGCTCGCCGGCGGTCGCGTCGGAACCGCACTCCGCCTTGCGGAAGTCGTTCCACTTCATTCCCTTCAGCGTGTCGGCCTTCTTGGCCGCCTGGTACTTGGCGCTGCACTCCTTCATGGTCAGTGCGTTCGCCGGTACCGCAAAGGCAGAAGCGGCGGCGACGAAGGACACGGCAGCGATGATTTGGTAAAGCATTTGGACCTCCTGGAAACGGGTTTTTCAAGGTAGGCACAAGACTGCGTCGATGGGAAGTCAAATATTCGGCGATGTCCGGACCCATTCTTACCGGACGATGTTGCACGCGAACGCCGCCTCCCACGGCCGGCGCAAGTGGAGCCGCATCCGAAGGAAGACGACGGCGCCCGGTTCTCTCGATACGGGCCGTGCGACCGTATTCGTCGCGCACCCGCGCGGGCGCCGAGCGCATCGCCGTTCCGGAGCCTTCCGCCGAAGCGGCGGGCCCCTCAGGCCTCGTCCGTCACCTCGGCGGCCGGCGCGTTCTTGGCCACGCTCTCGGCGCAGTTGATCGCGTTGCGCTTGTCCGGGTAGGTCTCGGAGATGACCATCGTCTCCCCGTTCGAGGCGACGAACCGCGTGTAGAACTGCCCGCTCTTCGACTCGACGATCTCGAAGCGGTAGCCGGACCCGGTCTCGTCCTTGCTCAGATCGACGACCGCGGCCGACGGTGCGTTCTTCTTTATGGACTCGATGCAGTTCTTCGCGCTCGACTTGCCCTTGTAGCTCTCGGACCAGACCATGATCTCGGAGTTGTACAGGAACTGTACTCCGAACTGGTCGTTCTTCCGGGCGACGATCTTGAATTTGTGCGGCATGAAACCCTCCAAGGAAACGATGTGCCATATTAAGCACTTCGCTTCTCCCGCGACAAGCGACCCGGCAGCGGGCGCGGCGTGCCCTGGCCGTGGCCCGCGCCCGACAGCGAAAGCACGCGCAGGGTTGCGGCTCGTCGGCGGCTGCGAAAAAAGTCGAGACCCACATACAATGGTTGCAATATACGCCTTTTGGTACAACTTTGTCGGCGACTGCGAAATGCCTCGCACGTCACCGGCGACGGCCGCCAGCGTCGCAGATGGTCTATGGTCGAGGGAGGACCTGGTTGCGGGAATGAACGATTTGCGCCGAGGCCCGGTCCGCGCGGACTTTCCAAAAGAAACCGTAAGAATTGAAACCCCCGGGGGCCGTGAGGCTGTCCGGGGGCTCTATCCATCCGGGTTCGCATGCGAAGCAGTGGCGAATTCCAGCTTGCCAGCTCAATTATGTTTCCCGATGCCGATCAGTCAACACACAAATTACGAACAGATCTCGAATGCGCTCTCGACGGCCTTGCAGAACACGGTGTCACCGGCGCGCCTGGCGCCGTACCTGCAGGCCGCGGGATTCGACCAGCAAAGAGCGATCCATCTTTACCTCTGGAACACGATGATGGGACAGAGTTTCCATTTTCCGCTTCAAGCGTTCGAGGTGGCGCTCCGCAACTCCATTGCAAGCGTCTTCAATGATAAGTACGGGAGTAAGTGGTGGCGCGAGAGCGTTGCTTCGACCTTTTTGGATGCAAGGAGTGTCGACGAACTGACAACGGCCAGGAAGCGTCTGAAGCGGCGGGGGATCAAGCCGAATTGCGATGAGATGGCCGCTAGGCTCTCCTTCGGGTTTTGGGCAGCGATGCTTGCGCCGAGATACAAGCCGGCCATCTGGAGCAGCCGGCTTGTCCAGGCGTTTCCGCATTTGCCGGCAGGGACGGAGCAGAAGGCCATCTATGAGCGCGTAAACCGCACCCTTGATCTGCGTAACAAGATCTTCCATCACGAGCCACTGTTGGGGACGAACCTTTCGGCCTCCTATTCCGAACTGATGCAGCTCCTGAAATGGATTTGCCCGGAAACTCAGGGATGGGTGAAGAGCATGTGCTCCGTTCCGCGCTTCATGCGCCTGAAGCCCTGAACTTCCAACCGGCCAACGACCGCGCAAGGGCCCGGCAGCGGGCGCGGCGTGCCGGTGCGCTCACCGGGGCTTCGCGCCGTCCGGGAGGACCTCGGCGGGGAGGGTGAAGCGGAAGGTGGTGCCGTCGTCGCCCGTCTCCACGGCCAGCCTGCCGCCATGCGCCTCGACGATCGACCGGGATACGGCGAGGCCGATGCCCATGCCCTTGGGCTTGCTCGTCCTGAACGCCTCGAAGATCTGCGGCAGGTCGTTCGCGTCGACGCCCGGGCCGGTGTCGGAGATGGCGACCTCGACGGTCCCGCCTGCCGCGCGCGTCGTCGCCGTCAGGCGCCGCGTGCCGCTGTCGGCCATCGCCTCCAGCCCGTTGCGCACGAGGTTCACCACGACCTGCTGGATCTGGATGCGGTCGATCGGCAGGCGCGGCAGGCCCTCGCCGTAGCGCCGCTCGACGGAACTCTCGTCGTCCGGCCGGCTCATGAGCGCGGTCTCGATGCCGTCCTCCACGACGCGGTTGATGTCGGCCATCTCGACCTGCGCGTGCTGGTTGCCGATGAAATCGCCGAGACGGCGGACGATCGCGCCCGCGCGCCGGCTCTGCTCCGCCGCCTTGTCGACCAGCATCAACGCCTGGTCCTCCGCCGCGAAGCCTTGCGCGGCGAAGATCCGCCGCGCCGAGCGCACATAGTTGAGGACCGCCGTCAGCGGCTGGTTGAGCTCGTGCGCCAGCGAGGCCGCCATCTGGCCGGCCGCGTTGACGCGGGCGGCGTGCGCGGCCTCCGCCTGAAGCTGCTGCAGGCGCTTCTGGTCGGCCAGCCGCCGCGTCACGTCGCGGGCGATGGTCGTGGCGCCCGTGATCCGGCCGGAATGGTCGCGCAAGGGCGAGATCGTCAGCGAGATGTCGCGCCGGATCCCGGCCTTGTCGAGCCGTTGCGTCAGCATCTCCCTGACGTGCTCTCCCTCCGCCACCTTCCGCATGATCCCCTCCAGCTCCGCCCGCCGGTCCGGCGGGACGATGATGTCGAGATGCGCGCCCACGGCCTCCGCCGCGCTGTAGCCGTAAAGCGCCTCGGCGGCCGGGTTCCAGGAGGTGATGGTGCCGTCCAGGTCCTTGGTGAGGATGGCGTCCGGGGACGAACTGATGATCGCACCGAGCAGCACCTCGCGCTGCATGTAGCGACCGATCGCGTGGGCGAGCTTGCCGACCTCGCCCGAGGCGTCCGTGGGAAGGCGGGCGGCGCCGCCGTCCGCCGCCGCCGTCACGGCGAGCGTGATGGCGTGCACCGGCCGGGCGAAGGAGATGCCGAGGAGCACCCCGACCAGGGCCGCGAGCGCCGCCGCGACGATGCCGATCACGATGCTGGAGCTGGCCACCAGGCCGTTGGCGGCGAGAAGCGCCGGCACCGGTATCGTCTCGAACACCGTGACGCGGCGGGACCCCGCCAAGAGCACCGGCCAGCCGGCGACCGCCATGGGCCCCGCGGGCCCGGCGATCCGCCGCGAACCGGGTTTCGGCGCCTCCAGCATGTCGGCGAGCTGCGGCCAGTCGTCCTGGATGCGCGCGCGGTGCCCCCGCTCGAAGGCGAAATCCCGGCTCGTGCGCGGACTGACGAGATAGTTGCCGTGCTCGTCCACGAGGTAGAGCGTGCTCCCCGGCGTCCGCTCGTCCGGCAGCCGGGCGAGGATCGGCCGCATGTCGAGGTTGACGACGACGATGCCGAGCGTCGTCCCCGCCGCCGAGACGACCGACGCGGCGATGCGCATCGTCGGCAGGTAGGGACGCTGTAAGGCGCCGTGCTCGACATTGTAGTCGATGGGCGAGACGTAGACCGCGCCCTTCGCGAGCCCCACGGTCTTGCGGAAATAGGGCCGGCCCGACTTGTCCTGCAGGGCGTCGGCCGCGACGAGGCGCGCCGCCGCGCCCGGGCCCGTCCGCTCCGCCCGCACGATCTCCCTGCCGCCGGTCCCGATCAGGCGCAACTGCAGATAGCTGGTCTTGGCGCCCATCTCGGCGAGGAAGGCCTCGCCGAGGTGACGGCGCCACCGGTCGGGCGTCTCGTCCGCCGCCGTCCCGCCGGCCTGCGGCGAAAGGGCGCCCGCCGCCGCGACCGAGGCCTGCAGCTCGGCGAGCGCGCGCACGTCCGCCCGCGCGCCCTCGACATAGGCTTCGAGGTCGGAGCCGATCAGCGCGGTCCGGCCCTGCAGGTCGCGCAGCGCCAGCGGCAGCGCGTCGGTCGTGGCGCGACGATAGATCAGGACGCCGACGGCCGCCGCGGTCAAGACGACGAGAGAAATCATCGCGATCGACAGTCTCGCCGTGAAACTCATATTTCTCCGCTCGCCCGGCACAGGCTCGGCCGGGTTCCGACAGGCGCAACGCCTCCCGTCGGCCATGGCGGACCGGATGATAGACGAAACACGGATAGGGTGAAACAGAGGAATGGTCCGGCCCGGCCGCCGCCGCCGGCGAGGGGGCCGCCCGGCGCTGCGCCCGCCCTCGGGCGGGGCCCGCGCGTCCGGCCGGTTTCGCAGAAATGTCGATTCCGCTCTTGATCTTTCCCCCGATCTCCTGTTAAACGTTTAACTGTAAAACGATTAACAGCGCGAGGGAGGCGCGGTCCGATGCGAAGGTCGAAGCCGTCGATCAAGGAGGTCGCAGCGCTCGCGCGCGTCTCCACCGCGACGGTTTCCAACGTCTTCAGCGGCCGCAAGCCGGTCAACGACGACCTCCGGAAGCGGGTTCTCGCCGCCGCCGAACGGCTCGGCTACCGGGTCGATCCGGTCGCCTCCCAGTTGAGATCCGGGCGCGCCCGCATCGTCGCCATCCTCGTCCCGGACCTCACCGACACCTTCTTCGCCACGATCGTCTCCCGCCTCGAGACGATGGCCTCCGACGAGGCCTTCGACGTCATCGTCGCCAGCTCCCACGACGACCCCGCCGTCGAGGCCTCGCGCCTCGGGGCGCTCCTGTCGTGGCGCCCGGCGGGGCTGATCCTCGTGCCGTGCTCCGACGTGCTGCCGGACGCGCTCGCCGAGGCCGGCGACGCCTTGCCCACCGTCCTCGTCGACCGCGTCGTCGTCGCCGGCGCGAGCGCCGACACGGTGACGATCGACAATGTCGAGGCCGGCGAACTCGCCGCCAGGCACCTGCTCGACGCCGGCCACGACGACATCGTCATCGGCGTTTCCAGCCTCGGCTACGCGCCGATCCGGGAGCGCGCGGAAGGGGCGGCGCGGCTGATCGCCGCCGAACGCGGCCGGCGGCCGGACATGGTCGAGCTCGGCTCGGACATCGTCGCCGGCGCGCAAATCTTCTCCCGCCGGATCGCGCGGAACGGCGCGCCCGGCGCCGTCATCGCGCTCACCAACGTGACGACGCTGAGCGTCCTGTCGGCGCTCGCCGAGCACCGCATCCCGATTCCCGGCGGCACCTCCGTCGTCGCCTTCGACGACTATCCGTGGATGGCCGCGCGCAACACCGGGCTGACCGCCATCCGCCAGCCGGCCGACGAGATCGCCGCGACGGCGTGGAACCGCCTCCGTCTGCGCATGGCGGGCGAGCCCGGCACCCCCGTCGAGCCGACCGTGCTGAGGGCGGAGCTGGTCGTGCGCGATTCCGTCAAGACCCTTTCGCCGGCCGCCGAGACCGGGCGAAGGCGGCCGCCTCCGGGCGAAACCGCGCCGGGCCGCGTCCCGGCCCCCGCCGGCGACGGCAGCGCACGCAGCGAATAAACGAGGACGAGGAGGAGGAGAAGCAAGAAGGAGGAGACCACAGGACGCCGATGCCGACGGGCCTTTCCGGCGGTGGGTGCGGGACCGGAGTCCCGCCGCCGCCAGGGGCCCGAAGCCCCGCCGCGATGCCGCGGCGGGACCGATGACCCCGCTTGACAACCGTTCTTTCGAAGGAGGAGAAAATGATGAATTCCGTAAGCAAGATCGCAGGCGCCGCCCTTCTCGCGACGCTCGCGGCCGGCGCGACCGCCGCCTATGCCCAGGCCTCGGGGACCGTCGCGTTCCTGATGCCGGACGAGGCGTCCACGCGCTACGAGCAGCACGACTTCCCGGGCTTCAAGGCGGCCATGGCGAAGCTCTGCGCCGACTGCAAGGTGATCTACCAGAACGCCGACGCCGACGCGACCAAGCAGCAGCAGCAGTTCAACTCGGTGATCGCGCAGGGCGCCAAGGTCATCGTCCTCGACCCGGTCGATTCGAGCGCGGCCGCCGCCTTCGTTGCCCTTGCCCAGAGCCAGGGCGTCAAGGTGATCGCCTACGACCGCCCGATCCCCGGCAAGCCCGCCGACTACTACGTCTCCTTCGACAACGAAGGCATCGGCAAGGCCATCGCCCAGTCCCTGATGAAGCACCTGAAGGACAAGGGCGTCCCGACCGACAAGGGCGGCCTGCTCGAGGTCAACGGCTCGCCGACCGACGCCGCCGCCGGCCTCATCAAGAAGGGCATCCACGAAGGCATCGAGGGCAGCGGCTACAAGACGCTGGCCGAGTTCGACACGCCCGACTGGGCGCCGCCGAAGGCGCAGCAGTGGGTCAGCGGCCAGGTGACGCGCTTCGGCGACAAGATCGTCGGCGTCGTGGCCGCCAACGACGGCACCGCCGGCGGCACCATCGCCGCCTTCAAGGCCGCCGGCGTCGATCCCGTGCCGCCGGTGACCGGCAACGACGCCACCATCGCCGGCCTGCAGCTGATCATCGCGGGCGACCAGTACAACACCATCTCCAAGCCCAGCGAGATCGTCGCCGCCGCGGCGGCGAAGGTCGCCGTCGACTTCCTCTCGGGCAAGACGCCGGAAGCCAAGACGACGCTCTACGACACGCCGTCCGAGCTCTTCACCCCGGCCGTCGTGACCCAGGAGAACCTCAAGGCCGAGATCATCGACAAGAAGATCCAGACGGCCGCCGAGCTCTGCACCGGACGCTACGCGGAAGGCTGCAAGAAGCTCGGAATAGAGTAGCCCGCGACCGCCGCCGCCGGGCCGGGGCCCGCCCCGGCCCGGCGGCACGCGCCGTCAGAACGTCAACGCCTTGCCGAGTACGACGACCATGACCCATGACCCGACCGCCGGACACGAGCCCATCCTCAGCCTGAAGGGCGTGTCCAAGCACTTCGGCGCGGTATCCGCGCTCACCGACATCGACCTCGACGTCCACCCCGGGGAGGTCGTCGCCCTCGTCGGCGACAACGGCGCCGGCAAGTCGACGCTGGTCAAGATCCTCGCCGGCGTGTTCCAGCCGAGCTCGGGAACCATCCGCTTCGAGGGCCGGCCCGTCGTCATGCACGGGCCGAGCGACGCCCTCGACCTCGGCATCGCCACCGTCTTCCAGGACCTGGCGCTCTGCGAGAACCTCGACGTCGTCGCCAACATCTACCTCGGGCAGGAGAAGGGCCCCTGGCATCTCGACGAGGTGGCCATGGAGGTGCGCGCCTGGACGCTGCTCAACGAGCTCGCCGCCCGCATCCCGAGCGTGCGCGACGTCGTCGCCTCGCTTTCCGGCGGGCAGCGCCAGACGGTCGCCATCGCCCGCTCCCTGCTGCTCGACCCCAGGATCATCATGCTCGACGAGCCGACCGCCGCCCTCGGCGTCGCACAGACCGCCGAGGTGCTGAACCTCGTCGAGCGCCTGCGCGACCGCGGCCTCGGCGTCATCATGATCTCGCACAACATGGAGGACGTCCGGGCCGTGGCCGACCGCATCGCGGTGCTGCGCCTCGGACGCAACAACGGCATCTTCACGCCCGACGCCTCGAACGAGGAACTCGTCGGCGCGATCACCGGAGCCGTGGACAACGCCGTGACGCGCCGCGCCGGAAAGCGGGCGGAAAGCCAGACGATGGAGGAGGGCAGGACATGACCGGACCGACAGAAAGCGCCCCGCGGCCCCGCACCCGCCGGCGTGCCGCTCGACCGCAGCGACAGCCGCGTCCAGCACGCCGTCGGCATCGCCGGCGCGGTGAAGGCCTTCGTCGACCGGGTGCGCTCGGGCGACCTCGGCTCGCTGCCCGTCATCGTCGGGCTGATCATCATCTGGGCGGCCTTCACCGCCCTCAACCCGGTCTTCGTCTCGCCCAACAACTCGGTGAACCTCGTCTTCGACGCCTCGACGACGGGCGTCATCGCGCTCGGCATCGTCTGCGTGCTGATGCTCGGCGAGATCGACCTCTCGGTCGGCTCGATGAGCGGCGTCGGATCGGCGCTGATCGGCGTGCTGTGGGTCAACAACGGCGTGCCGCTGGTCCTCGCCGTGGCGGGCGCCGTGGCGGTGGGGGCGGTCGTCGGCGTCATCTACGCGCATGCTGCGCACCCGCCTCGGCATGCCGAGCTTCGTCGCCACCCTCTCTGGCCTGCTCGCGCTCCTCGGCCTGCAGCTCTACATGCTCGGCAACACCGGGTCGATCAACCTGCCCTACGGGTCCGGCTTCGTCGCCTTCGGCCAGCTCATGGTCATGCCCCGCTGGGTCTCCTACGCCTTCGCGCTCGTGCCGGGGATCGTGATCGTCGTCTTCGGCCTGCGCACCATGGCGAACCGCCGGGCGGCGAACCTGTCGGCCGGGTCCCTCGGCAACCTCCTCGTCAAGGCCGCCGTCACCACGATCCTGCTCGAGGCGGCGATGGCCTATCTCAACCACGGGCGCGGCGTGCCGTGGATGTTCGGCCTGTTCGTGCTGCTCGTGGTGGCGATGAACTACGCCTTCACCCAGACGAAGTGGGGCCGCTCCATGAAGGCCGTGGGCGGCAACGCGGAAGCCGCGCGCCGGGCCGGCATCAACGTCAACCTGATGTACCTGTCGGGCTTCACGCTGTGCTCCGTGCTGGCCTCCCTCGGCGGCGTCCTCTCGGCGGCGCGGCTCGCCTCGGCCAGCCAGCAGGCCGGCACCGGCGACGTCAACCTGAACGCGATCGCCGCCGCGGTGATCGGCGGGACGAGCCTGTTCGGCGGCCGCGGATCGGCCTGGTCGGCCCTCCTCGGCATCATCGTGATACAGTCGATCGCCAACGGCCTGACGCTCCTCAATCTCTCCTCGTCGCTGCGCTACATGATCACCGGCGGCGTGCTGGCCATCGCCGTCATCGTCGACAGCCTCGCGCGCAGGAGCCGCGCCTCCCACGGCCGCGCCTGACAGAAGGAAAGGGACTTCTCATCATGGGCAATGAACTCAAGGGAAAGGTGGCCGCCGTCACGGGCGCGGCCTCGGGCATCGGCCTGGAATGCGCCCGGGCCATGATCGAAGCCGGTGCGACGGTGGTGCTCGTCGACCGGGCCGAGGACCGGCTCCGGCCGCTCGCGGAGGAGCTCGGGCCCCGGGCGATCCCCCTCGTCGTCGACCTGACGGACCCGGCGAGCGTCGCCGGGATGCTGCCGGCGATCCTCGAGAAGGCCGGCAGGCTCGACATCTTCCACGCCAATGCCGGCGCCTATGTCGGCGGCGACGTTCTCGAAGGCGATCCCGACGCTTGGGACCGGGTCCTCAACCTCAACGTCAACGCCGCGTTCCGGTCGATCCACGCCGTCCTGCCCCACATGGCGGCGCAGAAATCGGGCGACGTCGTCGTCACGAGCTCGATCGCCGGGCTGGTCCCCGTCGTCTGGGAGCCGATCTACACCGCTTCCAAGCACGCCGTGCAGGCCTTCGTCCATACGGTGCGCCGCCAGGTCTCCCGCCACGGGATCCGTGTCGGGGCGGTCGCGCCCGGCCCCGTCGTCACCGCGCTCCTCGACGACTGGCCGAAGGCCAAGATGGACGAGGCGCTCGAAAGCGGCAGCCTCATGCAGCCGAAGGAGGTCGCCGACGCCGTCATGTTCATGCTGACGCGGCCGAAGGGCGTCGTCGTGCGGGACCTTGTCATCCTGCCGCTCGGCGTGGATCTTTGAGCCTTCCGAGGCGGAGGAAGCGACGATGGACGACACGGACGGACATTTCATCGGCGTGGACGTCGGCACGGGCAGCGCCCGCGCCGGCGTCTTCGACCGCTCGGGACGCCTCCTCGGCACCGCCAAGGCCGACATCGGCATGCACCGCGCCCCCGGCGACATCGCCGAACAGTCGAGCGTCGAGGTCTGGGCCGCCGTCTGCACGGCGACGAAGGGGGCCGTCGCGGCCTCCGGCGTCGATCCGGCGACCGTATCGGGGCTCGGCTTCGACGCCACCTGCTCGCTGGTCGTCCTCGGCCCGGGCGGCGCCGCCCTGCCGGTCGGCGATCCGGCGGCGCCCGAGCGCGACATCGTCGTGTGGATGGACCACCGCGCCGTCGCAGAGGCCGAGCGCATCAACGCCACCGGCCACGACGTGCTGCGCTATGTCGGCGGCCGCATCTCGCCGGAGATGGAGACGCCGAAGCTGCTCTGGCTGAAGGAGAACCGCCCCGCCGTCTTCGACGCCGCCTGGCAGTTCTTCGACCTCACGGACTTCCTGACGTGGAAGGCGACGGGTTCGCTCGCGCGCTCCTCCTGCACCGTGACCTGCAAATGGACCTATCTCGCCCATGAAAGGCGTTGGGACCCGGGCTACTTCGAGGCGATCGGCCTCGGCGGGCTCGCCCGGGAAGACTTCGCCCGCATCGGGCAGGAGGTCGTCGACCCGGGCTCCGCGCTCGGGCGGGGGCTGACGGAGGAGGCCGCGCGCGACCTCGGCCTCGCGCCGGGCACCGCCGTCGCCGCCGGGCTGATCGACGCCCATGCCGGCGGCGTCGGCACGGTCGGGGCGGCCGGCGGGGGCGATTCGGGCCCGACGCGCTGCATGGCCTACGTCTTCGGCACCTCCTCCTGCACCATGACCACGACGCGCGAGCCGGTCTTCGTCCCGGGGGTCTGGGGACCCTATTTCTCCGCCATGATCCCGGGCGCATGGCTGAACGAGGGCGGCCAGTCGGCCGCCGGCGCCGCCATCGACCGGCTGGTCTCGCTGCATCCGGCCTTCGCCGAGGCGACGGAACGGGCGCGGGCCGAGGCCATGTCGCTGCCCGACTGGCTGGCCGAACAAGCGCTCGCCGCGGCCGGCGGGCCGTCCGCGGCGATCGGCCTGGCGAAGGGGCTCCACGTCGTTCCGGAATTCCTCGGCAACCGCGCCCCCTTCGCCGATCCCGCCGCGCGGGCCGTCATCGCCGGCCTCGGCATGGACGGCGACGCCGCTTCGCTCGTCGCGCTCTACGTCGCGGGGATCTCCGGCCTCGGCTACGGGCTGCGGCAGATCGTCGAGACCCAGGCCGCGAGCGGCGCGCCCGTCGAGACCGTCGCCATCAGCGGCGGCGCCGGCCGGCATCCGCTCATCCGCCAGCTGCTGGCCGATTCGGCCGGCCTGCCGGTCGTCGCCACCCGCGCGGCGGAGCCGGTCCTCCTCGGTTCGGCGATCCTCGGCGCCGTCGCCGCCGGCGCCTTCCCGGACATCCCCGCCGCCATGGAGGCGATGTCCGTCCGCGACGCCGTCTACGCGCCGGACCCGTCCGTCGCCGGCCTGCACGAGCGGCGATTCGATGCCTTCCGCCGCCTGCAGCTGACCGCCCGGGAGATCGCGCAAGCGGGCCGGAACGACGCCTGAGCCCCCGCATAGTGGCGGGAAAGACACAAGGCAGGGTCGTGTGCCGAATGCCTATTGACTTTGGCGTGTAGAAATTAGAAAGGTTAAATATATGTTGACGGGCGCTTCCTGAGAGGGACACCCGATCCGGCCGCTTCTGCGGTCTGTTGTTCGAAATTTTTTTCAATGCGTGCTCCGCATGAGGGAGCACCGGTTTTTTATTAGGGGATTGCGATGAACGGCAGGTTGGCCGGGTTATTTTGCGGCGTCGCATTCGGCGCGCTGGTTCTCTCCCAGACTTCGCAGGCCGCCGACTTCACTGTCCATGCCGGCGAGGTCGTCGACGGCCCGGTGCACCTCACCCTCCCGGGCTACGTCATGGAGATCGAGAAGGACGCCGAGGTCAACGGGACCGATTACGCCATCGTGGAAGAGAGCACCGACGACCAGGTCATCAACGCCGGGACGATCAACGGCGCCGTCGCGATCTTCTCGCAGGGGGCGGGAATCGTCGTCGACAACAGCGGCACGATCAACGGTCTCGACAGCAACGGGATGGGCATCCAATCCCTCGGCGACGACGCGACGATCACCAACAGCGGCACCATCCAGGCGGACGGCGAGCAATCGACCGGCATCATGCTCTCCGGCGACTTCGCCGAAGTCACCAACACCGGCCTCGTCCAGAACACGGGCGATTCCGGGACCGGCATCTTCGTCGGCGGCGACGACGCGTATGTCGAAAACGACGGCCGGATTCTCGCGACCGGTTTCCGCGGCACCGGCGTCAAGCTCTCCGGCGCCGACGCGGTCTTCCTCAACAGCAACCTCGTCAGCGCCTCGGGCTCCGGCAGCTTCGCCCTCCACTCCCTCGGCGCCAACGCCTGGATCGTAAATTTGAACACCATCGAGGCGACGGACGAAGCCAACGTCGGCATCTATTCCGTCGGCGACGACGCCGTCATCGTGAACACGGGGGACGTACTCTCCACGAATGACGGCGGCTTCGCTATCTTGTCCACGGGCGCGAACGCCGAAATCGATAATTACGGCAAGATCGAGGCGTCCGGCACCGGCTCCATCTCGGTGAACATCCACGGCGCCGCCATGGTCAACACCGGCACCGTGAGCAACTCGGGCAATTTCGGCGCCGCGATAGTCACCGAAATCAAAGGCACGACGCTGTCCAACACGGGCACGATCGTCGCGTCGGGCCATGCCGCCATCGCCGTCGACGCCCAGGGGGCCGACGCCTGGATCGTCAACGACGGCGAGATCCGCGCGCCGGGCGACGAGGGGATAGCTGTCGTGACCGAGGAGAACGGCGCCACCTTCACCAACGGCGGCGCGGTCTCCGCGACCGGCCTCGACGGCGTGGCCTTCGACTTCTACGGCGCCGATACGACGCTCAACCTTCTGAACGGCATGACCGTCGAGGGCAGGATCGAGTACCTGAATCCGCGCTCCGGGACGATCGACATCGCCCGCGGGCTCAACGCCGCGCTGACCATCGGCGGCATGCCCGCCACCATCGAGACGCACGGCCAGCCCTATACCATCAGCGGCGATACGCTGATCGTCGTCGACCAGACCGGCTTCGCCGCGACCGACGCCTTCGCCTTCGACCTGACCCGCGTCGTCGCCGACACGGTGGACGCAGCGGATGGAGGCCCGCGACGGCGAAGGACCGTGACCACCGGCGCGCTGCCCGGCGCGTCGGAGATCGGGCCAGCGCAACTTCTGGATCTCCGGCCTCGGCCTCTATGGCGACCGGCCGCCACCGCCTCGCTCGACGGTTTCGAGCTACGCGGGCGGCGGTCGTCGTCCTCGGCGCCGACCGCGCGCTTTCCGCGACCGACACGGCGGGCCTCTTCGCCGGCGGATCGTTCGGCCGGATCGAGACCGCCATCGGCACCACGCGCGATCACCAACAGCGGCGGCTTCGCCGGCGCCTACTGGAGCCACGACGACGGCCGCGCCTTCCGCAACCTGTCCGTCACCCTCGGCGGCATCGAGACCGAGAGCAAGCGCATCGTGGCGAACAACACCGTCGCCGGCGGCCTCGAGACGGCGAGCGGCAGCTACGGCAGCTTCTACATCAGCCCCGCCGCCACCTTCGGCATCCACAGGCAGTTCGGCCGCGCGACGGTCTCGCCGAGCGTCCGGCTCCGCTACACGGGGCTCTTCACGCCCGGCTTCTCCGAAACCGGTTCGGCGGGCGACCTGTCGGTGGCGAGCCGCTTCGCGCAGGCCATCGACGTCCGCGCCCAGGTCAAGGCGGAGCTCGGCGGGCTGGTGGGCGAAGCCGGCGTCGGGCGCATCGGCGTCAGGGCCGGCGTCGACGGCATCCTCACCTTCGGCGGCAAGTTCGACGCGACGGCGCTGGGCTCCGACATCGACTTCGACGTCGACGGAGAAAACGGCGCTGGCCCGCGGCTTCGTCGGCGCCGATGCGAGCTTCGACGCCGTGAACGGCATGAAACTGAACCTCGGCGTCGACGCCGGCTACGACACGGCCGACACATTCACGGTGAGGGCCACGGCAAGCCTCGCCAAGACCTTCTGACAAAGCCTTGCCGGCAGCGCGCCGTCGGTGGATGGCCGACGAACGCTGCCGGCCGGCGGCGGCTGCATCCGATGCGACCAGGCCTCTCCGGCACCGACCGAGTTCATGCGTAACGTCGGTGCTGTCGAGAACCCGGCAATCCATCGGTCAGCCGCCGCCAACCCTATGCGCCCGACGGCGCGTCCGATGAAGATGTGCACCGATGGACGCCATTTGAATTCGGGGAAGGGCATATGGAAGGCGCTGACGGCCGTTTCGCTGTTTCTCAACGCCCACCTCCGCGCCTACAAACGTTCCGATGGGCCCGTCAGCGTGCCTTTCCCGCGACTTCCGGACCGGCCGCAAGCTTCACGTCCGGCGCGCCCCTATCGCCGGCCCCAGTCCTCGCGGAAGACGAGCTCGTCGAGCGGCAGCCTCTGCCGCCAGTTCTTGACGGCGAGTTCGGGTTCGAGGTGCAGCCGGTCGACGAAGCCGACCGCGAGATAGGCGACGATGGCGACGGGCTCCGGGACGCCGAGGAGCCGTTTCAGCCGGTCGGCGTGGTAGATGCTGACCCAGCCGACGCCGACGCCCTCCGCGCGCGCGGCGAGCCAGAGGTTCTGCACGGCGCAGACAGTGGAATAGAGATCCATCTCCGGATTGTGCGTGCGCCCGAGCACGACCCGGCCGCCGCGCGTGCGGTCGCAGGTCACGCAGATGTTGAGCGGCGCGGCGAGGATGCCTTCGAGCTTGAGCGCCTGGTAGGCGCTGCGGCGCTCGCCCGAAAACATCCCCGCCGCCTCCGCATTGGCCTCCGAAAAGAGCGCATGCACCTCTTCCCGCCGGCCGCGCTCGCCGATCAGCAGGAAGTTCCAGGGCTGCATGAACCCGACGGACGGCGCGTGATGGGCCGCCTCCAGCAGCCGCCGCACCAGCGCGTCAGGCAGCGGCCGGTCGACGAACTCGTTGCGCACGTCGCGGCGCGTCTCGATGGCGCGGTAGACGGCGCGCCTCTCGTCCTCGTGAAAACGCGGCGGCAGGCGCAAGCGCGCCCTCTTCGGCATCCAGCATCGTTTGCTCCCAACAAGGCTGTCGGCGAGCGCACCGCCGTCCGCGCGGGCACGCCCTCTCTTCGCCTGGCCGGTCTTCTGACTCCGGTTCGCCCGGACAGCGCGCCTTCCCGGTCTCCCAGTGGCATCGATGCGCTGCCCGTCCCCGTTACAGCGTTGGGCACGTCGCCGAATTGCACGGCGTTCCCGAACACCAGACGGCGGCGACCATAGGCCCGCGCGGCCCCCCGCCGCAAGGCCCTCGCGCCCCGCCCGCCACGCCCCGCCTGAATCAAGATCGCAAGCGACACCCCCAAGCCCCTGAAATCCCGACCGATCGCCGCGTCTCCGAGGCAAAACCCGGAACCGCGCGCAAACACCGCCACCGGCCCCGGCGCGCGCGGCCGCCTCCCGATCCCCCTTGACACCGCCCCGGGCGGCCGCATGGTCGGCGCTTCACCCAGGGGGGCCCGGACAACGGGCTGAGATACCGCTGGCCTTGAAGGCAGCGCGGTGACCCTTCGAACCTGATCCAGTTCATACTGGCGTAGGGATGGTGCGGGTCATGGGCTGCGGCAGGTGTGCCGGGCGGGGTCCATCGCCTCTTTTCATCCTTCCACGAGAGCTGGGTCTCCATTGCGATGCGCAAGGGAGCCTCTAGAATGGACGAACGCGACGAACGCCGCATGCCGGCGGTCACCACCGGGCCGCTGCCCGCTTCCGGCAAGATCTTCGTGCCGGGTGTCCTCCACCCCGATATCCGCGTTCCCATGCGCGAGATCGCCCTCCATCCGACGGCCGGCGAGCCGCCGGTGGTCGTCTACGATTCCTCCGGCCCCTATACGGCCGCCGGCGCCGATATCGACATCGAGCGGGGGCTGCCGCGCCTGCGCGAGGCGTGGATCCGCCGCCGCGGCGACGTCGAGGCGGTCGAGCCCCGCCGCCTCCGTCCCGAGGACAACGGCCATGCCGACGGCCGCCGGGCCGTGCGTGCCTTCGCCGGCCGGCCGGCGCCCGTCGCCGCGTCGGGCGGCCGCGCCGTCACGCAGCTCGCCTATGCCCGCGCCGGCATCGTCACCCCGGAGATGGAGTTCGTGGCGATCCGCGAGAACCTCGGCCGCGACGCGCTCGCAGCCGCCGCCGCCGAGCGCGACGGCGAGGACTTCGGCGCGTCGATCCCCGACCACGTGACGCCCGAATTCGTGCGCGACGAGATCGCCCGCGGCCGCGCCATCATCCCCGCCAACGTCAACCACCCGGAGAGCGAGCCGATGATCATCGGCCGGAACTTCCTGGTGAAGATCAACGCCAACATCGGCAATTCCGCCGTGACCTCTTCCATGGCGGAGGAGGTGGAGAAGATGGTCTGGGCGATCCGCTGGGGCGCCGACACCGTCATGGACCTGTCGACCGGCAGGAACATCCACGACATCCGCGAATGGATCCTGCGCAACGCGCCGGTGCCGATCGGCACGGTGCCGCTCTACCAGGCGCTCGAGAAGGTCGGCGGCATCGCCGAGGACCTGACCTGGGAAATCTACCGCGACACCCTCGTCGAGCAGGCCCAGCAGGGCGTCGACTACTTCACCATCCACGCCGGCGTCCGGCTCGGCCACATCCCGCTGACCGTCGACCGCGTCACCGGCATCGTCTCGCGCGGCGGCTCGATCATGGCCAAGTGGTGCCTGCACCACCACCGCGAGAGCTTCCTCTACGAGCGCTTCGCGGAGATCTGCGACATCTGCCGCGCCTACGACGTTTCCTTCTCACTCGGCGACGGGCTTGAGGCCGGGCTCGATCGCCGACGCCAACGACGCCGCCCAGTTCGCCGAGCTGGAGACCCTCGGCGAACTGACGGAGATCGCCTGGGCGAAGGACTGCCAGGTGATGATCGAGGGGCCCGGCCACGTGCCGATGCACAAGATCAAGGCCAACATGGACCGGCAGCTCGCCGCCTGCGGCGAGGCGCCGTTCTACACCCTCGGCCCGCTCACGACCGACATCGCGCCGGGCTACGACCACATCACCTCCGGCATCGGCGCGGCCATGATCGGCTGGTTCGGCACGGCGATGCTCTGCTACGTCACGCCCAAGGAGCATTTGGGCCTGCCCGACCGCGACGACGTCAAGACCGGCGTCGTCACCTACAAGATCGCCGCCCACGCCGCCGACCTCGCCAAGGGCCACCCCGCCGCCCGGATCCGCGACGACGCCCTGTCGCGCGCCCGCTTCGAGTTCCGCTGGGAAGACCAGTTCAACCTGTCGCTCGATCCCGACACGGCCCGCGCCTTCCACGACGAGACGCTGCCGAAGGAGGCCCACAAGCTCGCCCATTTCTGCTCCATGTGCGGCCCGAAATTCTGCTCGATGCGCATCTCGCACGACATCCGCGCCGAAGCGCGGAAGGAGGGCATGGAGCGCATGGCCGAGAAATACCGCGACGGCGGCGACCTCTACGTGCCGGCCGGGACCGCCCGCGCGGCGACGGCCGGCGAGGGGGGCTGAGGCCGTGCGGGTCCTCGTCAGGGGCGCCGGCGTCGCAGGCCTCGCCACGGCCTTCGAGCTCGCGCGGCGCGGCGCGGCGGTGACGCTCGCCGACACCGCCCCGGCCGCCGGCGGCGGCGCGTCCCGGATGGCCGGCGGCATGCTCGCCCCCCGGTGCGAGGCGGCGACCGCCGGCCCGGCCGTCCTCGCGCCCGGACGGCTCGCTGCCGACATGGTGGGAGAGAGCCGTGCCGGGCGCGGTGCGCCGCGCGGGAACCCTCGTCGTCGCGCCGGCGCGAGACCGGGCCGAGCTCGACCGGTTCGCGGCGCGGGCGGAGGCCGTCGACCGCCTCGACGCGGAGGCGCTCGCCGCCGTCGAGCCCGATCTCGCCGGGCGCTTCCGCTCCGCGCTGTTCGTCCCGGAGGAAGCCCATCTCGACCCGCGGGCGGCGCTCGCCGCGCTGGCAGCCCGGCTGGCGTCCCTCGGCGTCGACTGCCTCTTCGGCGGCCAGGCCCCCGCCAGCGGCCGCTTCGACCGGATCGTCGACTGCACCGGCATGGCCGCCGCGGCAACGCTTCCCGGCCTCAGGGGCGTACGCGGCGAAATGCTCCTTCTCCGGACGGACGAGGTGCGGCTCGCGCGCCCGGTGCGGCTCCTGCACCCGCGCTTCCCCGTCTATGTCGTCCCGCGCGGCGACGGCCGCTTCATGGTCGGCGCGACGATGATCGAGAGCGACGACGCCGGCCCGCCGAGCGCCCGCTCGGTGATGGAGCTGCTGAACGCCGCATACGCGCTGCATCCGGCCTTCGGCGAGGCGCGCATCCTCGAGGCGGGCGTCGGCGTGCGGCCCGCCTTCCCGGACAACCTGCCGCGCCTCGTCGAAAGCCGGGGCGTCCTCCATGTCAACGGCTTCTACCGCCATGGCTTCCTGCTCGCCCCCGCGATGGCCGCAAGGGCGGCCGACGCCGTTTTCGGCACTGTTTCGATGGAGACCCGCGAAGATGAGACTGATCGTCAACGGACAACCGCATGAGGCCGCGGCCGCCACGCTGGCGGCCCTCCTCGACGAACTCGGCTACGAGGGAGACTGGATCGCCACGGCGGTGAACCGGGACTTCGTGCCCCGCGACAGGCGCCCCGGCACGCGTCTCGCCGAGGGCGACCGCATCGAGATCCTCTCGCCCCGGCAGGGAGGCTGACCATGGCGCTCCACGTCTACGGCGAGACGCTCGCCTCGCGCCTGCTCCTCGGCACGGCGCAATATCCGTCCCCCGACGTGCTCGCCGACGCCGTCCGCGCCTCCGGCGCCGCCATCGTCACGGCGTCGCTGCGCCGCGCGGCGGCCGGCGGCCGCCCCGGCGGCGGCTTCCCGGAGTTCCTCGCCGAACTCGGCCTCAAGGTGCTGCCGAACACGGCCGGCTGCCACAGCGTGAAGGAGGCGGTCACCACCGCGCGGATGTCCCGCGAGGTCTTCCGCACCGACTGGCTGAAGCTGGAGGTGATCGGCAACCACGACACGCTGCAGCCCGACGTCTTCGCGCTGGTCGAGGCGGCGGACATCCTCTGCGCCGAGGGGTTCCGGGTGTTCCCCTATACGACCGCCGACCTCGTCGTCGGCGAACGGCTCCTGGAGGCCGGATGCCGGGTGCTCATGCCCTGGTGCGCGCCCATCGGCTCGGCCCGCGGGCCGGTCGATCCGGACGGCCTGAGGGCGATGCGCGCCCATTTCCCCGACGTGCCGCTGATCGTCGACGCGGGCATCGGCCGGCCGTCCCACGCCGCCGCCGTCATGGAACTCGGCTACGACGGCGTCCTCCTCAACACCGCCGTCGCCGCCGCCGACGATCCCGCCGCCATGGCGGGCGCCTTCGCCGGCGCCGTCGAGGCGGGCGCCGCCGCCTGGCGCGCCGGCCTCCTGGAGCCGCGCGACATGGCCGTGCCGTCGACGCCGACCATCGGCCGGGCGGTGTTCTCGTGAAGCTCGATCCCTTCTACCCGATCGTCCCCTCCGCCGACTGGGCGGAGCGCCTGGTGCCGCTCGGCGTCCGCCTCGTCCAGCTCCGCATCAAGGGCCGCCCGGAGGCCGATCTCCGCGCGCAGATACGCCGCGCCCGCGCCATCTGCGCCCGCCACAGCGCCCGGCTGGTCGTCAACGACTACTGGCGGCTCGCCATCGAGGAGGGCTGCGACGCCGTCCATCTGGGAAGCGAGGACCTCGCCGCCGCCGACATGGGCGCCGTCCGCCGGGCCGGGCTGGCATTCGGCGTCAGCACCCACGACGACGACGAGCTTGCCCGCGCCCTCGAGGCCCGCCCGGATTACGTGGCGCTCGGCCCGATCTGGCCGACGGTCCTGAAGGCGATGAAATGGGCCCCGCAGGGCACCGCCCGCATCGCCGAATGGAAGGCCCGCATCGGCGCGCTCCCTCTGGTCGCCATCGGCGGCCTCACGACGGAGCGGCTGCCGCCGGTCTTCGCCATGGGCGCCGACAGCGCCGCCGTCGTCACCGACATCACGCTCGCGCCCGATCCGGAGGAAAGGACGCGCGCATGGATCCGCGCAACGGCGAAGTGGCGGTGACGGGTGGCCGCGTCCTCGTCGTCGCCGGCACCGATTCCTCCGGCGGCGCGGGGCTCCTGCGCGACGTGGCGACGCTCGCCGGCCTCGGCGTCCCCGTCTGCGCCGCCGTCACCGCCGTGACGGCCCAGACCGACGGCGGCGTCGGCGCGGTCGAGGCGATGCCGGCCCGCCTCGTCGAGAGCCAGATCGACGCCGCCTTCGCCGGGGGGACGGTCGCCGCGGTGAAGATCGGCATGCTCGCCGGCGCCGGCATCGCCGAGGCGGTCGCCGCCCGGCTGGAGAGGCATCCCGACGTCCCCGTCGTCCTCGACCCGGTGCTCCGCGCCACATCGGGCGGGCGCCTCACCGATGCGGCGGGCCTCGTCGTCCTCCGCCGCCGCCTGCTGCCGCTGGCGCTCCTGGCGACGCCGAACCGCGACGAACTCGCCGCACTCGCCGGCGCGGCGCCCGCGGGAAGCGAGGCGGAGGCGATGGCCCAGGCCGCGCGGCTCCTGGCCGCCGGCGCGCGGAACGTCCTCGTCAAGGGCGGCCACGCCGCCGGCGCCCGGGGAACCGACATCCTCTGCCGGCAGGACGGCACGCGCCTGCGCTTCGAGGGAAGCGAGCGCCCCGGCAGCGTCCGCGGCACCGGCTGCGCCCTGTCGAGCGCCATCGCAGGGCATCTGGCGCGGGGCGCGGACCTGCAAACGGCCGTCCATGCCGCGCGCGCCGTCGTCCGGGCGCTCTTCGACGATCCGGCAAACGCATCGCCGCCGACCCCCCGCTGAATCGGCCGCGCCTGTGCCGTACGTGACAGCGCGTCGGCGATGCTCGGCTATCTTCAGGTTGTAATAAACGAAAACCACAACCTTAGGAGAAGACCATGGGCGATCCGGTTCGAGGCAATGGCGGCACGGCGCCGGGAAACGAAACGACGAACCGGTCGGCCGTCCGGCAGGCCGGCGTCATGCGGATCGGCGGCGCCGTCTCACCGTCCGGCGCACGCGGCAATGTCGTCACCGTCCGGCCAGTGCCTGCGAGAGCCTCGCCCGCGAGAATCGTGCCCGCGAGAATTGGCAGCGCCGCCGCGCCCGCCGACCTGGGCGGCATGGACCAAAGAGCGCTCGGCAGATTTTTCGAGCGGTTTCCGACGCTTCGGGCATTCGACGCGGCCTATCCGGAACTTCGGAACGTCGCCCTGCCGCGGTTCGACGGCGCGGTCTTCGCCGACATGCTGCGGCGCATCGGCGAGGAGGGCGGCGGCAGGACCTGCCGAAACCTCCTGGACGCGTTCGACCCCGTGACGCTCCTCATCGGCCTGAAGGAACTGCGCAGCCGCGACCGGCGCTCCGGGAGGCCGCTTGCGGTCGACCGCACCCGGCAGCGCCCCGTCTGCGACATGCTGGCCGGAGACCGCTACGCGACAAGGGGCAGGGAGGCCGGCTACGATCCGACGACGCTCCGCCCCTACAAGACCAGCATCGAATCCGCGGCCGGTTTCCTGGAGGAGCAGAACCCGAAATTATGTGATGTATTGCATCATGAATTCGGCCGCAGCAAAATCGACGTTCCGATTCTGGAAATATTATCGGCAAGATATGAAGACCTTCTTCCGTCGGGCCAGGGAATTCTGAAGGTAAACGAAGAACGCGCGAATTATTTCAGGCAGTTATTCCAGGTAGAATATTCAGCGCGCGTGCTCCTGGCCTGCATCCGCGAATTGACCGCGGACGAGAAGCCGGAGACGCAGGCCGACATCAACCGCATCGCGGTCTCCACCGGCGACAAGCTCTATCGGGAAATCCTGCTGAGCCTGATCCGGACCGAGATCGCCTCCCTGGACTTCGGCAGGAGACGCCCCTTCGACCGGATCCTGATGCGCGGACTGCAGGCGCTCTATGCGACCGGCAACGTCGACAAGGCGTTGACGGCCGTGCACAACGAGAGGCTGGAAGCCCGGCCGGGCCGGCCGGCCGGCGTCGTCATGGATCTCGAAGTCTCCCGCGAGACGAAGTCCAACGAGTTGAGGCGCCTGCTCGATGACTTCGGCCGGCACCACAAGGCCTTCCGTTCCGAAATGATGCCGACCTCGATCCTCCAATTCGTCGAGGCGACGATGGACGATTACCAGATCGACACCCAGGAACGGCCATATGCGGCAGCCTGCGAAGTGCTCGACTATGTCTGCCTGGCGGACGTCGCCGGGTGACCCGGCCCGGCACCGCCGGCTGACCCGGCTTCGCGGCCGTGCAACTTTCGAGAGCAAAAAAACCCCTTGCTGTGCCGTTCGTGACAGCGCCGCCGTCCAATGCGGACGATAAGCGGATTGCAATTTTTCGTTAAGACAATTTTAAGGAGAAAGCCATGGGCGATGTGCCTTCCATTCGCGATGCCGTTCCGAATGTCAATCTCCAGACGATCAATCTCGATCTCACCGGGCCGCAGGCGCCGGGGCAGGGCGGCCGGATCGAGACGGGCGGAGCCGAACGCAGCGTGACCGTCAGCCGGAGGGCCGAACCGCCGAGGCCACGCGCCGTGCCCCGCATCGATCCGGAACCGAAGGCGGCGGAATTCCGCCGGCGATTTCCGAAATTTTCGGCTTTCCGCAAAGACTACCCCGCTCTGGAGCATATCGACTCGCTATGGTCCAGGAGCCTCGGCGCGTTCATCCGGACGGTCCAGGCCATCGCCGCGTCCACCGGCGACGAGTTCTACACGGCGCTTCTACTGGAGTTCGGTCCGAAAGTTCTCCAGGAGGGTCTGGCGAGGCTGAAAAACAAGGAATACGGAAAAAATACGACGCATAGAACCTTTAACACCAATAGTAAAGTAATATTGAATGACAGAAACGCGAAATTGGCTGCTCGGCACAATTATAATATGTATTGTATAACGTCTCGTTCGCAAGAGCTATTTTATCGATACTACGATAAGAAAAGCTGGAAGTTAAGTGAAAGATATAATAAGCATAAACTTTTCGGTACCGATGGTTCTGCTAAAGTGTACCTTCGGAGATTTGCTCATTTTACCGATAAAATCCCAGGAGGGCAGGGGCTTTTCAGAACGAATGAAACGTACTCATCCTATTTCAAGACACTGTTCAACACGACAGTGACGGAGCGGTTCATCGACAGGTGCAGCCAGGAACTGCACGACGACGACGAGCCGCGAAAGTCGATAGGATCGGGGAAGAGGTCGGCGTCGAAACCTTTCGGGAGATCGTTCTGAGCCAGCTGCGAACCGAGGCCGAGGCGCCGGACTTCAAGGCGAGGCCGGACTTCAG
>CAWIQE010000031.1:0-142220 GCA_963838155.1 uncultured Alphaproteobacteria bacterium | reverse complement strand
TGAGGCGCACTTGCCTGGGATGCACGGAGGGATGCGCGTCCGCCGCCGCCGGGAAGGCTTCGAACGCTCCCTTCGGCGGCCTGGATCTCCGGCGCGCCGATGCGCGGGTCCTTCGGGCTCACGCTCTCTGCGGATAGACGCCGTCGAGGGCGATGCAGAAATTCATCGTCAGGAAGGGCATCATGTTGTCGTGCGGTTTTCCGTCGCCTGTGGACGCCACTGAGGCTTCGGACATGGCCA
The DNA here is from genome assembly GCA_963838155.1 of uncultured Alphaproteobacteria bacterium. GTDB lineage: Bacteria > Pseudomonadota > Alphaproteobacteria > Rhizobiales > Rhizobiaceae > Pararhizobium_B. Next base: position 141,980 of record CAWIQE010000031.1, on the reverse strand, counting down.
CCAAATTCTCGGAGGAATCCGTCTGGTACACATTGATCGAGACGGGCCGCGCCAGCGTGTTCCCATCGGGGTCGGAGGTGTCGGCCGGCTCATCGCTGGCCATGAGGCGATGGCGGTGGGCGGGGATCTCGCCTTCGTCGAGCTTCACGCTCTCGGAACCGCCGGCCTCGCCGAGCTCGTATTGCGACAGGCCGGGACCCCGGCCGGGCTGGATGGGGACCCTGCCGCGCATGTCGGGCAGCGCGAAGGTGGAGTGTCCGTTGCCGCCGTAGATCGTGCCGAGCAGCGAGAACAGGACCTGGTTCTGCGCCACCGGCATGAGCTGGCCGTCGCAGACGGCCCAGCCGGACGGGGCGAAATCGAGCGGAAAGATGCGGATCTCGGCGATGAAGGGATCGGCCATGTGCTGGCTCCTATGCCTGTACCGGGACGATGCCGTGCAGGGATACGATGAAGAGGACGCAGAGAAAAGGCTGGATGTTGCTGTGCGGACGGCTGCGGCCGGTGGACCCGACGGCGGCATCGGACATGGGGGTATCCGGGGGCGTATTCATGGCATAGATTCGTCCCATCGACGGCCGCGAGAGCGTGGCGTTGCCCGGAGCGCCGGTGGTGCCGGCGGCTGCTCTCGCCACGAGGTCGTGACCGTGCCCGGGCATCTGATCGACGCTCAGGGCGACGCGTTCCGTGCCGCCGGTCTCGCCCCAGATGAACGCGCTGCTGCTGTGGATCGGGACGCGGCCCCTCAGATCGGGCAGGGCGAATTCATGGAGACCGTCGCCGCCGAAGCGGGTTCCGACGAGCTTGAAGAGCGCCTGGTAGGTGGCGATCGGCAGGAGGGATCCGTCGCAGAACCTCCATCCCGCGGGCGCGAACGCGCCGGCAAACATGCGAATCTCGCCGACATAGGGCTGTGCCATGGGGCCGTTCCTCAGTTTCGCGCCGGAAAAACGCCCTCGAGGGCGATGCAGAAGTCGAGTGCGAGGTAAGGCTGCATGTTCGGATGCGCCTGCGATCCGCCGGACTGCGAAAGCGAGCCGGGCTGCATCGACACGAGATTGTCCGCAGGCCCGTAGGCTGACATGGGCCTGCAGTCCGCCAGAATGTGGTCCGTCGGCAACGGAGGGACCGCGTTCGCGTGAACCGAGGAGGCATTGAGGGCGTGGGTGTGCCCCGGCAGCTCCTCGACGGAGAGCACGTGCGTCTCCTGGCCGCCGCGCGTGCCGAGCGCATGGGAGGCGTCGATGTGGATCGGCGCGCGCCCCCGCATGTCGGGCAGCGCGAAGGTCGTCTTGCCGTCGCCGCCGAAGACCGTCTTCAGGAGCGCGAAGAGCGCCTGGTTCTGGCCGATCGGCAGAAGCTGGCCGTCGCACCGCGCCCATCCTTCCGGCGGGAAATTGAACGACATGATTCTTATTTCCGAAAGAAAAGGCTCGGACATTGCGTCTCCCCAGATATTCATATGACTTTAAACGGTACCAGCGAATAATGTCCACGCAAATTATTCGATTTTCCTATTTTTCCTCAGAATATATATTGAATAGATTATTTTTATACTCATATCAAAGTCTTGTTGATTACCCGATCACGGATCGGCGTCTGGGAGATCGTTCGTCGGCAGCTCGGGCGTTCCCGCGCCTACCCGCGCGCCGGGTTCCACGGTGACGCTGCCGGCCGGCGTGTTGCCGTTGGCAGTCCAGGTGCTGGCGACGTCGCCGGTGAAGTTCTGGAAGAAGACGCCTCCGTTGGTCCCCCGTTCCAGGACCCTGAAGGCTTCGGACTTGTTTGCCGGGTCCATGTGCACGGCGTTCCCGGCGATATTGAGCCGCATCAGGTTGGTCTCGTCAGCTCCGACGGCGGCCAACACCCAGATGCCGTAGGCGCCGGCGGCGCCGACGGAGATGTCGTTATTGGTCAGGGTGATGTCCACGTACCCGCCGTTCGGGTCGTCCCGGTTGTCGGACGTGATATCGATGGCGTCGTCGGAGCTTCCCGCGTGCACGACGTTGTTGTCGATCTGGACGCGCCCGACGGCGTCGTCGTCGATGCCGACGCCGATGCTCCACCCGGTTTCATTCGCCATGGTCCGGATGTCGGGATTGTCGTTGATGCGGCCCTGGACGACGGCGGAGTCGTAGGCGAAGATGTTCACCCCCACCGACCTGCGGGTCCAGATCCTGGGATTGTCCATGACATTGAAGACCATGGTCGACGTCCCGCCGGCATCCAGGTCGATGCCGCCCATCCACCCGTCTCCGGGATCGAAGGTCGAGCCGGTGATGTCGACGTCGGCCGATGCGCCGCCTCCGGGCACCGAGCCGCCGGTCTGCACGTTCACGCCATCGGTGCCGAGGCGGAGGAAGGTGCTGTTCGTGACGTTCACGGTCGCCGACGGCCGGTCGGTGGCGGTGCCGAAGGCGAGGAGCTGCAGGCCGCCCTGACCGAAGGGCAGCATCTGGTTGTCGCGCATCGTCGTGTTGTCGATGTTGACGGTGACCGCGCCGGTCGAGTTCCTGATCTCCACCGTCCGGGAGGCCGCGAAGGACAGGTCGTCGTCGTTGAGGGTCACCAGCCCGGTGACCTCGCTCATGATGATCGCACCCTCTTCGTTGTCGTCGCCGGCGTGGTCGATGGTGCCGCCGTTGAAGGCGAAGTTGTGGACCTTCACGGCGATGACGCCGTCCTGGTTCCCGCCGCTGATGTGGTCGTTCGTCATCGACACGTCGTCGACGCCGTTCAGGTAGACGGCGGCGTTCAGGGAGGCGGTGTTGTCGCTCGTCGCCACGGCGCCGTCGGTCGTGCTCGAATCGACGAAGTTCATGTTGTTCAGCGTGATCTTCGATGCGTTGACGATCTCGACGCCGCGCACCGAAATGTTCCTGATCGTGCCGCCGCTGCCCTTCGTCGTGCCCGTTCCGGTCACCGTCAGCCCGCCGGCGGACCCGGTGTTGCGGAGCACGATGCCCCTGGTCGCGCCGTTGACGGAGATGCTCTGGAAGGTCAGGCCGGCCGCGCCGATGGCGGTGTCGGATACCGTCAGTGCCGTGCCGGTGCCCGTTGCGATCCTGTTGCCGGTGCCGGTCACGGTCACGTTGCCGCCGTTGACGGCCTGGAAGCCGGCGCCGCTCGACGTCGTCAGCACCAGCCCGCCGTCGAAACCGATCGTGCCGCCCGCGTTGCCGTCGAGGACGATCGCCGCGGTGGTCGACGTCTTCGCCGTGATCAGCCCCCCGAAGCTTGCGCTGCCGCCGGTCATGCGGGTGATGTAGACCGCGTTCGCCGCGTTGTTCTGGACGATGGTCCCGTCATAGGCGACGGTCGGCGCGGAATTGTCGATCCGGAACGCTATGCCGTCGACGCTGCCGATCGAGCTCAGGGCCCCGAAGGTCGCGGTTCCGCTGGTGCCGTCGAGGATCGCGATGCCGGAGGTGCCGCCGCGGACGGTCAGAGCGTCGAAGTCGAGCGAGCCGGCGTAGCCGTCGAGGACGAGGCCGCCGCCAAGTGAGCCGGCTATGCTTACCGACTGGAAGCTGGCCGAGCCGGTCGCGGCTCCGGAGAAGTCGATGCCGTTGCCGCCCGTCGACCAGACGGACACCGTCCCGGTGGCGGTCAGCGCCGCGGAGGAGTTCTGGATGTGGATACCGTCGCCGGAGGTGTTGGATACGGTGATGTCCGCAAGCGCGATGGTGCCGCCCACGTCGCGAAGGTCCAGCCCGCGCGCGCCGCCGCTGATGTCGACGCCGCTCATCTCGATGTTGGAGACGCCCGTCGCGCCGATGGCGGAGCCGTTGCCCACGCCGAGGACGGTGACGTCCTCGATCTTGTTGTCGCCGCCGAGCGACAGCGTGTTGGTGTTGCCCGTCGTCGTCAGCGTCGCCGCCCCGTTGCCGGTCGGGTCGCCCTGCGCGCCGCCGGCTTCGACGTGGTCGCCGGTGACGTTCACCGGCGCGGTGCCGAGCCGGAACGTCCGGCCGTTGCCGAAGGAGGCTAGGGTCTGCCCCTTGGACAGCGAGAAGCCGGTCGTGTCCGTGATCGTCGTGCCGTCGTTGACCAGCGCGAAGATGATGGTCGGATCCGTCATGTCGTCGGCCATGTCGATGTTGGCGAGATTGGCGACGGAGGACCCGTCGCGGGTCCCGGTGGCCGTCGAGCCGACGAAGATCACCTTTGCCGGGTCGCTCAGCTGCGGGCCGATCAGCTCCGTGTTCCGGAAGGCGTAGGTTCCCGAGGTTTCCGACAGGCCGCGCATGTCGAGCGAGGCGACGGTGCCCGAGATCGAACCGCCGCCGAAGACGAACGCGTCGTCGGCGGTGGCCGCCGCGGCGCCGTGGGTGCCGAGCTGGACGCCGGTTCCCGTGCCCTGGATCGTGCCGCCGTTGGCGATGACGGCGCGCGAACCGGACCGCGTCCCGGACAGGTCGATGCCGGTCGAGCTGCCGCTGCCGGTGATGTTCAGCGAACGCGCGGTGAAGTCCGCGAGGCTGCCCGACAGGTCGAGCCCCGTGCGGCCGTCGCCGATGCCGGACATCGAAATGTTGCCGAAGGCGATGGTGCCGTTCGTGCCGGCGACGTCGATCCCGTTGCCGCCCTTCAGGCCGGTGATCGTCGTGTCGCCGAACGCCAGCGCCGCCGGACTGTCCGCGATCTCCAGGCCGCCGGTCGCCGCGCCGGAAATGCCGGTCCTGCCGGTGACGGCGAAGCGGCCCCGGACATTTCGGAAGGAGGCGCCGCTCGCTTGGCTCGCCGTGGAGGAGAGGGCCGACAGGGTGACGTCGAGCGTGACGCGGTTCATCCGGGCGGCCGCGCCGTTCTGCGTATCGACGCTGCCGCCCGCGGCCGCCAACGTGAAGGCGCCCGCGTTCGGCAGGGAGCCGGTGACGTCCATGCCGGTCCCGCCGTCGTTGGCGATCGTCAGGTCGTCGAAGCCCAGCGAACCCTCGACATTGGTCAGCACGAGACCGTCGCCGCCGATGCGGGCGGCCGCCGTGCCGATCGTCAGGTTTCCGCCTGCGAGGGGCGTGCCGTTGCCGAACCGCACCGACTTGCCCGCCGGGGTGAGCGTGGCGTCGCCGCCGACCACCCGGAGGCCGCCGCTCTCCGATCCGCTCGCGACGATGGCGAGGTCGGCGAAACGGTCGATGGTGATCCGGCCTCCGCCGGTTCCGTCGATGTCGACGACCGGACGGCCTCCGCCCGCGCTCGCCGTCACGTCGGAGAGGCCGAGGGTGACGTCGGCGCCCGCGTCCCGGACGCGCAGGGCGGAATCGCCCGTGGAGGCGATCGTCGACGATCCGCGGATCTCGAGCTTGCCGCCGCCCTCGAAGCCGATGCCGACGCCGGCCGCGTCGATGGTGGTCGTCCCGTCCATCGCGATGCTTCCGCCGGCGTCGCCGGCGAGCACCACTCCGGCGCCGCCCGTCCCGGCGACGTCGACGGTGAGGTCGCGTATGGCGACGTCCGCGCTCGACGAGCGGATCTCGATCGCCGCCCCGCCGGCCTTCACGCCGGTGACGTCGAGGGAGTCGAGGTTGATGCTGCCCGTCGCGCCCGTCAGCTGCAGCCCGAAGGCGCCGCCGTCGAGCGTCAGCCCGCTGGCCGACAGCCCGTCGATCCCGGTGCCGTGGATCGCGCCGCCGCCGGCGGACGCGTTCGATATCGTCAGGTCGGCCACGAGGTCGCCGTTCGCCAGTTCCACGGTCCGGACCACGCCGGGGCCGGCCGCCAGCGTGGCGGCGCCCATGCCGGTGGGATCGGACTGCGTTCCGGCGGCGACGATGTTGTCGCCGGTGACGTTGTCGGGCGCGCCGGCGGAGTCGAACGTCCGGCCGTTGCCGAAGGAGGCGAGTGTCTGGTCGTCGGACAGGGTGAAGCCGCCGGCGGTGACGATGGGGCTGCCGTCGTTGACGAGGGCGAAGACGACGCCCGGATCGGTGATGGCGTCGGCGACGTCGATGGTCGCGAGGTCGTTCACCGTCGAGCCGTCGCCGAAGCCGGTGGCGGCGGAGCCGACGAAGACGACGCCCCGGCCGTCGAAGAGCTGCCTGCCGTCGAAGGCGGTGGACCCGAAGGCGTAGGTGCCGCTGCCCGCTCTCAGCCCGCGCGTGTCCAGCGCCGCCGACACGCCGCCGACGGTGCCGCCGCCGAAGCTGAAGGTCGCATTTGCGGTCGCCGCCCCGGAGCCGGCGATCCCGAGCCTTACGCCGGTGTCGACGCCGCTGATCGTGCCGCCGTCGGCGATGGCAATCCGGGCGTTGCCCGTCGTCCGGGAGAGGTCGATGCCGATCGAGCCGGCACCGGCGCCGGAGATGTCGACCGAGCGCGCCGAGAAGGTCGTGTTGCTGCCGGAGAAGTCGAGCCCCGCGCCGCCCGGACCGACGCCGGACACCGCGATGTCTTCGGCCGACACCCCGGCGTTGTCGCCGGCGAAGGACAGGCCGTCCTCGCCGGCGTTCGAAACCGCGACGTCCGCGAACCGGACGGTCGCCGCCGTGTCAGACACCGTGATGGCCGAGCCGGAGGTGTTCGAGATCGTCGTGTCGCCGGTGACGGTGAAGCTGCCGGAGACCCGGTCGAGCACGATTCCCGCTGTTCCGCCGTCCTGGCTGACGGAATCGAGCGTCACGTCGGCGGTCACCGGGTCGATGTGGATGGCCGTGCCGCCGTTGCCCGAGATCGTGCCGCCGGTCGTCGTGAAGGTGGCGCCGGTCGAGACGCCGGACACGCGGATGCCGTCGCCGCTATTGTCGAGCGCGTCGAGCCGCTGGAAGCCGTAGGTGCCGTTGCCCGAGGCGTCGAGGCCGTCGCCGCCGTTGCCCGAGAGGGTGGTGGTCCCGGAGAAGGCGTAGATGCCGTCGCCCTCGATGTGCAGTCCGTCGCCGCCGTTGCCGCTGGACGTCAGGTCGATGCCGGAGAAGCCGGTCGAGGCTCCGGAGAGGGACAGCCCGTCGGAGGCCGCGCCGGTGACGGTGAGGTCGGCGAGGGTCGCGCCGTCGACGCCCGCGGCGGCAATGCCGACATGGCCGCCCGTTATCGTCAGCTCCCGCACGGTGCTGAAGTCGGCGAGCGTGACGACGTCGCGGCCGGGATCCGTGCCGTGCACGGTGCCGTCGGTGCCGCCGAAGGCGAAATCCTCGACCGTCCCGTCCGCGAGCCGGGCGGTGACGTGTCCCCCGCCGCCGACGAGCGTTTCGCCGTTCGCGAGCGCGACGCCCGGCGTGGTCAGGTCGCCGCTGCCGCCCAGCGCCACGGCGAAGCCGCCCGCGCCCGCCTTGGCGACGGCGTCGTCGAGCGTCGTCGGGTCGCCGAGGGTACCGAGGCCCAGCGTGTTGGCGCCGTCGGCGAAGAAGAAGCTCCCGAACGCCTGCCCCGTGTCCGCGTCGAGGGCGACGCGGGTCACGACGTCCAGCGAGTCCTCGGTCCTGACATGGACGCCGACGTCGCCCCGGACGCGCTCGTTCAGCCGCTTGCGCAGGGCGGGACTCGCGGCGCCGACCTGCCGGGGCCCGGCGCCGTCGTCGGCCGTCGGCTCCGGCGGCGAGCCGAGCGGAATGGTCAGGTGCACGCCGGCGGCGAACTGGCTCTTGTCGCGATCGTCGTAGCGGACCTCGCCGGTGAAGGCGAGCTTGGATCCGCGGCCGAAGACGTCGCCGATCGTGTATTCGAAGCCTGCCTTCGCGCCGGTGGCGCTGCGTCCCTCTCCCGTCCGGTCGGCGAAGTGATAGCCGCCGACGTCGAGCCGCAGGGACTGGCCGTCCGGAAGGTCGATCGGCGCGTTCACGCCGATCTCGCCCTCGACGCCCCATTCCCCGTAGCGTCGTTGGGAGAAGGTGGAGGCCCGTTCGAGCAGCTGGTTTCCGACCAGGGAAAGGCCGTAGCTGGTGTCGTGCGTCTCGGTGCCCTTGCCGAACGGCAGGAAGGCGTTCAGGTGGGCGTCGAGGTTCGGCGTCACCGCCTCGATGCCGAAGGTGGAGCCGTAGAACCGGTGTCCGCCGACTGTCTCCGTGTCGAAATAGACGTAGCCGCCGAGCATGAGGTCGGGATTGGCGATGCGACGCAGCACCAGGCCGATATCCTGGCCCGAGCCGCCGTCGAAATCGTGCTTCAGGCGCGTGTCCAGGATGATCGCCGAATCCGGGCCCTGCCGGAGGGGAAGGAAGCCGTCGAGCAGGACCGTGCCGCCGCCGTGGTCCTGGGCGCCGATCATGGTGCGCACCTGCGGACGCCAGAGCTTGCCCGGGCCGCAATAGGCGACCGTACCGGACAGCGCCAGCACGACGGCCGTCAGGGCCGTGGTCTTCAGAAGGCGGTCGACATGGGGAAGTCGCTTGCCGCGGTCTGTCCCGGTCGCGCTCCTCGATGTCTGGAAGGGCTTTCCGGGCTGCGCGTGTCTCGAGCTCATTGCTCACTGTCCTGGTGGGTGGGGCCCGATTCGGGAATACACCAAATGCGTTTGCATATTGAAGGGCCACAACGAAAAATTTAATTCGTATCGGGAACTTTCGTTGCTTTCCTGTTGCAAGCATGCAACTTATGGGGTCGCATCATTGCACTTCTTCAACCTTAAATGTCGCTGGCTGGCCTTAGGTCACGGCAATTTCGATCGGGATAAATTCATGTCATTTATCGATATTCGGCCATCTCGCTCCAACGGCCCGATTCGCGCCCTGCTGCCGGCGGCGTTCGCATGTCTGATGCTGTCCGGGGTCGCCCATGCGGCGGGCGACAAGACGGAGAGGCCGGCGGTGGCCGCTCCGGCGGACAAGGCGACTTCGGCGGACAAGGCCGCTCCGGCCGATCCGTGGATGGTGAACTGCACGAGCGCGGGTACGGCGTCGGACCTGCGATGCCAGGCGTCGCAGAACCTGACGGAGAACAAGACCGGCCAAAGGGTGCTCACGATCACCGTGCGGAAGGAGGGCGGGGAGAAGGACGGCTATGCCATGCTGTTCGCCCTGCCGCACGGGCTGTTCCTGCCGGCCGGGGTCAGCTACCGGATCGACGGCGGGCCGGAGGCCAAGGCGGCGATCCAGACGAGCGACAGGAACGGCACCTATGCCGTCGTGGCGGTTTCGGATGCGCTGCTGACGGCGATGAAGGCTGGCACGAAGATGGACGTCGGCATGCAGTCCGTCAGCCGGAAGACGGTCGTCATTCCGGTTTCGCTTTCCGGGTTCACGGCTGCGGTGGACAAGCTTCGGACCATCCGGTGAAAGACTTCGGCCGGTCGCGTCGCCGCTCACCGGCATGATCGGACGTTGGGCGAGCCGGCGGTCCTGAACGGTTCGGACGGCGAGGGGACGGGCAGCGGCGGCACCCCGGTGCCGTCGGCGTAGCCGTTCTCGTCGCGGGCGCTCCGCCGGACCCCGCCGGCTGGGCAAGGGCGGGCGCAGCGGCGCGGCCGCCCGGCCGGGGCGAGCGCCGTGCCGCGCCGCTACGTCACGGCTGCGTCGTGAGATTCTTCGCTTTGCCTGTATCGTTGATGACAGGCTACCGGTTGTATCTGGGCGATAATACATCGAATTACAATTTTAAATTGTAACAAGCAAAAGTTCCGCTGCGTGCTGTGACGCCCGACGCACTGCGTGAATTTCGTCAATGAACGGGAAGATGTTCCATGGTTCAAGAAGCCGAGCCGACCTTCGGGGATCCCCACTCCGAAATGCCGCTTCCAACGCCGGCGGCGAGCGGGAAACGGGGCGCCGTCCGGTGTGCGGGCGGCGGCGGGCGGGGGGCCCCATACCCGCTCAATCTAGCGGAAGACCCCGTGGCCGCAGTTGATCTAAGGTCTGGCTGGCGCGCGATTCGTGCCCGGGGACATGTCGTGTCCGCGGCTCCGTGCGCTCTGGAAGGCATAGACGGGGGTCGGCTTCGGTCCGCTTGCCCCTCAATTTCATTCATTGCACTTTTGGAGTTTATTCTTTCATGCGTTCACTTAATCTTGATCAGATAACCGCTTTTCTGGCGGTCGTGCGCCTCGGAGGCGTCCACAGGGCTTCCCAGGTCCTCAATCTCACCCAGCCCGCGGTCACCGCGCGGATAAAGAAGCTCGAGGAAACCCTCGGCGCTCCCCTGTTCGAACGGCTGCCGACCGGGCTCAGGCCCACGAAGCGCGGCGAGATGCTCCTCGGCTATGCGGAGCAGTTCGAACGGCTTTTCGATCGCGTCGAGGCGAACATCGTCTCCCGGGACGGCATCGACACGGTGCTCCGGCTGGGCGTGTCGGAAACGATCGTCCAGTGCTGGCTGCCCGACCTGGTGTCGGCCCTGCACAAGATCTATCCGCGCCTGCAGGTGGAGATCAACGTCGACATCTCGTTGAACCTGCGCTCGGCGCTGCTCGGCCGCGAGATCGACATGGCCATGCTCCTCGGTCCGGTGTCGGACTATGCCGTGGACAACGTCGAACTCCCGGGCTTCGAGCTGGCATGGTACGCGGCGGCCGACACGCAGGCCTCGAGCGGCGACGACGCGGACCTGCCGCGGGAGAAGCCGATCATCACCTATGCCAGGCACACGCGGCCCTACCGGGAGCTCAAGACCCTGCTGTTCGAGCATGTGGGGCTCGACACGCCGCTCTTCCCGTCCTCGTCGCTTTCCGCCTGCCTGCGGCTGGTGGAGGCGGGGCTCGGCGTCGCCGCGCTGCCGAAGGCGCTCGGCGGGCCGTTGCTGAAGAGCGGGCGGATCCGCACGTTCGACCCCGGCTGGCGGCCGGCCGACCTCCGGTTCACGGCCTCCTATATCGGCGACCCGCGCAGCCACATCGTCGAGACGGCGGCCAAGATGGCCGGCACGGTGGCGGCACGGTGGCATGCAGATAACGAAAGTTGATCGGATAGGCCAAAAACTATCGATTTGAGTTTATATCAGCATTCCTTTTAGCTTTCCCGACGGTGGAAGGAGAGCTCATGGGAACGGCCTACAAAACGCTCAAGGACAACAACATCGCCACGGTGAGGCGTGCGATCCGGCGCGGGTCGTACGCCTCGCACACCGCGGGCCTCGGGAAGGGGCTGCTGCAGGGCAACCTCGTCGTCATCCCGGACCGGTACGCGCTTGATTTCATGCGATATTGCCACCGGAACCCGAGGCCTTGCCCGCTGATCGGCGTATCCGACACCGGCAACCCGCATCTGGGGACGCTCGGCGAGGACCTGGACGTGCGCACGGACCTCCCCGTCTACAACATCTTCCGCAACGGCGAGCTGAGCGAGAGCGTCGTCGACATCGGCGATTTCTGGACGGGCAACCTCGTGGCCTTCATCCTCGGATGCTCGTTCACGTTCGAGCATGCGCTGATGGAGGCGGGCATCGGGTTCGAGCATGTCCGCGACGACAAGACGGTGCCGATGTTCCGCACGAACATCCAGACGGTGCCGGCGGGCGTCTTCAAGGGGGAGATGGTCGTCAGCATGCGGATGATCCCGCGCGACAAGGTCGACCTCGTGCGGTCGATCTGCACGCGGTTCCCGCTGGCGCACGGCGCGCCCATCCACTGGGGCGACCCGTCGCGCATCGGGATCGAGGATGCGTCGAAGCCGGACTGGGGCGATCCGGTCGGGATGAAGTCGGGGGACGTTCCCGCCTTCTGGGCCTGCGGGGTGACGCCGCAGGTGGCGCTCAAGAACGCCCGCCTGCCGATCTGCATCACGCACAAGCCCGGCCACATGCTCATCACGGACATCCCGGATACGGCGCAGTATCCGATCCTTGAGCGCCTGCAACCGAAATTCGAGAATTTCAACTGGGAGAACTGATATGAAGAAAGCACTTTTGATCCTGGCCGGCGCCGTACTCGCCGGCTCGCCGGCGCTTGCGGAAGAGCTGTCGGTCGTCGGAAGCTGGTCGAGCCTGCCGCTGGACAAGCAGTACGAGGCGCCGTTCTGGCAGAAGACCCTGCCGGAAGCCTCCGACGGGGAGCTGACCGTCAAGTTCACGACGCACGACCAGATGGGTCTCGGCGTCGGCGACGTGTTTCGGCTCCTCGGCAAGGGCGTCTTCGACGTCGGCATGACGGTCGCCGACTATGCGGTGGCCGATGCGCCCGAACTGGAGGGCGTCGACGTTCCGCTGGTGGCGATGGACGCCGCCAAGGAGCGCGCCGCGATCGACGCCGCGCGCCCGATGGTGGAGGACATCTTCAAGAAGCGGTTCAACTCGCATGTCCTGGCGATCGCGCCCTATCCGCCGCAGGTCGTCTTCTGCAACAAGCCGGTCAAGAGCCTCGGCGACCTCAAGGGCCTGAAGATCCGCGCCTCCGGCCGCATGACGGCGAAGTTCATGGAGGCCCTCGGCGCGGAGGGCGTCAACGTCGCCTTTTCGGAAGTTCCGGGTGCGCTGGAGAAGGGTGTCGTCGACTGCGCCGTCACGGGTGCCGGCTCGGGCTACAGCGCCGGTTGGTGGGAAGTGTCGAAATATCTCTTCACATCCCGCTCGGTGGCTGGGATCCGGTGGTGACCGCGATCAACCTGGACAAGTGGAACAGTCTCGATTCGGAGACGCAGGACCTGATCACGCGCGAGATCAAGACGAAGTTCGAGGAGCCGGCCTGGGCCAGCGCGCAGGGTTCCCTGGCGAACGACGTCGCGTGCCTGACCGGCAAGGGCGCGTGCAAGTCGGGCGAGGCGCATTCGATGACGCTGGTCGAGCCGACGAAGGCGGACCTGGCGCGCGCCAGGGAGATCCTCGAGACGAAGGTGCTGCCCGAGTGGGCGGACCGGGCCGGCGCGGACTGGGCGAAGCGCTGGAACGACAGCGTCGGCAAGGTCGTGGACGTCAGCGTCCCCGTCAAGAAATAAGGCAAGACACCGCCCGATTGCAGGGTGTGAATGGAGGAGTCCTATGGCGAAAGACGTTTTGGCGGCCTTGCGCAGGATAAACCGGTTCGTCGCAATTCTCGTAGGGTTGCTGCTTCTGGGGTGTGCCGCGCTCGTGCTGCTCGACATCACCTTGCGCCAGATGGACTCCTCTTTCGGCGGGACGGACGAGATCACCGGCTACGTCATGGCGATCTCGACGGCCTGGGGCATGGCGTTCACGATGCTCGAGCTCGCCCATGTCCGGATCGATTTCCTCCGGGGCGCGGCGGCGGCCAGGGGGCGCGCCATGCTCGACCTGCTGGCGATCGCGGCGCTCGCGACGACGGTGTCGGTGATCGGCTTCGAGTGCTGGCCGGTGCTCGCGACGAGCTTCAAGAACTCGGCGCATGCCAACACGCCGCTGGAGACGCCGCTCATCCTCGTTCAAATTCCCTGGTTTGTCGGCTGGGCCTGGTTCGCAGTCATGGCCTGGCTGACCTTTTTCTTCTCGTCCGTCCTCGTCGTGCAGGGGCGGTTCCAGGAATCGGAAAGCGTCATCGGCGCCTTCGCCGAACAGGAGGCCGCGGTATGATCGCCTACATATCGATCGGCCTCTTGGGACTGCTGAGCTTTTCCATTCCGGTCGGCGTCGTCCTGTTCCTGCTGGGCTTCGGCGTCGACCGGTTCTTCAGTCCCTTTCCGCTGGTGCGGGGCCTCGGCGACATCGTGTGGTCGTCCTCGAACAGCGCGACGCTGATCGCGATTCCCTTCTTCGTGCTTCTCGGCGAGGTGCTGGTGCGCAGCGGGATCGCGACGCGGACCTACAGGGCGCTCGATCGCTGGCTGTCCTGGCTTCCGGGCGGGCTCATCCACGCCAACATCGCCACGGCGACGATGTTCTCCGCGACGTCGGGTTCGTCCGTCGCGACGGCGGCGACGGTCGCCACCGTCGCCATGCCCCAGGCGGAGGTCCTCGGCTACGATCCGAAGCTGTTTTCGGGCGCGATCGCGGCCGGCGGCACGCTCGGCATCATGATACCGCCGTCGATCAACCTGATCGTCTACGGCTTCCTGACCCAGACGTCGATTCCGAGGCTGTTCGTCGCCGGCCTGCTGCCGGGGATCCTGCTGGCGCTGTCGTTCATCGCGATCACCGCCGCGATCTGCAGCGTGCGGCCGGCGCTGGCGGGCGAGCGGAGGAGCTTCGCCCTCCGCGAACGGCTCGTCTCGCTCCTCGACCTGATCCCGATCGTCATCCTGTTCTCGGTGATCATCGGCTCGATCTACAAGGGCTGGGCAACGCCGACGGAGGCCGCATCGGTGGGGGTCGGCGGCGCGCTGGTCATCGCCGCGCTGTTCGGCGGGCTGTCGTCGGGCATGATCCTGGAAAGCATCACCGGCACGGTGAAGATCACGTCGATGATCATGCTCGTCGTGATCGGGGCCTCGTTCCTCAACTTCACGCTGTCGGCGGCCGGTCTCGGCCAGGAACTGCGCGGCTTTCTCGAAGGCATGGGCCTCAGCCCGCTGATGACGATCTTCGTCCTCGTCGCCATGTACATCGTGCTCGGGTTCTTCATCGAGACCCTCTCGCTCATGGTGGTGACGATCCCGATCGTGGTGCCGCTGGTCGTGCAGCTCGGCTTCGATCCGATATGGTTCGGCATCCTGATGATCGTGCTGATCGAGATGGCGCTGATCACCCCGCCCGTCGGCCTCAACCTCTACGTCGTCCAGGGCGCCCGGCGCAGCGGACACATGGGCGAGGTCATGCTCGGCGTCATCCCCTACGTCTTTGCGATGCTGTGCATGATCGGGGCCCTGATCGCCTTCCCCCAGCTCGCGCTCTACCTGCCGAACGCCCTGCAGTAGGCGTCGGCCAACCGCAACGAGAAGAACCGCAACGAGACGATCGACGCAGTCTCGGTCGTGATCCTGCGCAAGGAGTTCGCACGTCATGTCAAACCGGCAGGCCGCCAGTCCCTCGAACGATGGAAAATGGGATTTCTGGATAGACCGCGGCGGCACCTTCACGGATATCGTGGCGCGCGCGCCGGACGGAGGTTTGCGGTCGCACAAGCTGCTTTCGGAGAACCCGGAGGCCTACAGGGACGCGGCGATCCAGGGCATAAGGGAGCTCCTTGGAGTAGGCGCGGACGAGCGCATCCCGGCCGAGCGCATCGCCACGGTCAAGATGGGCACGACCGTCGCCACCAACGCGCTGCTGGAGCGCAAGGGCGACCGCGTCCTCCTGATCACCAACGAAGGCTTCGCCGACGCGCTCGAGATCGGCTACCAGGCCCGGCCGCGGCTGTTCGACCGGGCGATCGTGAAGCCGGAGCTGCTCTACGAGCGCGTCGCCGAGGTCGGCGGACGCTTCCTGGCGGACGGCACGGAAGAGGTGCCGCTCGACGAAAGGGCGGCACGCGAAGCGCTCCAGGACGCCTATCAAGACGGCATCCGGTCGGTCGCGATCGTCTTCATGCACGGCTACAGATACAGCGCCCACGAGAAGCGGGTGGCCGAGCTCGCCCGGCAGGCCGGTTTCGCGCAGATCTCCCCGAGCCACGAGGTGTCGCCGCTCATCAAGCTCGTGGGGCGCGGCGACACGGCGGTCGTGGACGCCTACCTCTCGCCCATCCTGCGCCGCTACGTCGACCAGGTGGCGGGCGAACTCGACACGTCCAATATCGGCACGCGGCTGATGTTCATGATGTCGTCCGGCGGGCTCACGGCGGCGGAGCTGTTCCAGGGGCGGGACGCGATCCTGTCGGGGCCGGCGGGCGGCATCATCGGTGCGATCGAGACCGGGCGGATCGCCGGCTTCGACCGGATCATCGGCTTCGACATGGGCGGCACCTCCACCGACGTCGCCCATTACGCCGGCGAGCCGGAGCGGGATTTCGAGACGGAGATCGCCGGCGTCCGCATGCGGGCGCCGATGATGAAGATCCATACGGTGGCGGCCGGCGGTGGCTCGGTCCTCAGCTTCGACGGCGCGCGCTTCCGCGTCGGGCCGGAGTCGGCGGGCGCCAATCCGGGTCCGGCGTGCTATCGCCGCGGCGGGCCGCTGACGGTCACCGACGCCAACGTCATGCTCGGCAAGATCCTGCCGGACCATTTCCCCGCGATCTTCGGTCCCAAGCAGGACCAGCCGCTCGACTGGGACGTGGTGCGCCGCAAGTTCGAGGCGATCGCCGCCGAGGTCGGGATCGAGACGCCGGAAGAGGCCGCCGAGGGCTTCCTGAAGATCGCCGTCGAGAACATGGCGAACGCGATCAAGAAGATCTCGGTGCAGCGGGGATACGACGTCACGCGCTACGCGCTGACATGCTTCGGCGGCGCGGGCGGCCAGCATGCCTGCGCGGTGGCCGACGCGCTCGGCATGCGGTCGATCGTCGTGCACCCCTTCGCGGGCATTCTCTCGGCCTACGGAATGGGGCTGGCCGACATCAAGGCCTCGCGGCAGATGAGCGTCGAGAAGGCACTCGACGACGCGCTTCCCGAAGTGCAGGCGCTCGCCGCCGCGCTTGCCGACGAGGCGCTCGCGGAACTGGCCGAGCAGGGCGTGCCGGCGTCGCAGGCGCGGGTCCGTCCGCTGCTGCACCTGCGCTACAGCGGAACCGACGCGGCGATCGAGGTTCCGCTCGGTCCGGCGGCCGAGATGCGCGCGGCCTTCGAGAGCCTGCACCGCGAGCAGTTCGGCTTCGTGATGGAGGGGACCCCGCTCGTCGCGGCGCTGCTCGACATCGAGGCCATGGGCGGCGGCGCCCGGGGGCTCGAACGGCCGGAACTTCCGGTCACCGACGAGCCGGTCGCACTCGGCGAGACCAGGCTCTTCTCCGGCGGCGAACGGCACCGGGCGACCATCTTCCGCCGCGAGACGCTTCGCCCCGGCCAGGCGGTGGCCGGGCCGGCGGTCATCCTCGAGTCGATCGGAACAATCGTGGTCGAGCCGGGCTGGAAGGCCGAGGTGAACGGCCACCGCTACATCGTGCTGACCCGCAGTGCCGACGCCTCGGACGGCAGGACGGTCTCTCTGGAGGCCGATCCGGTCATGCTGGAGATCTTCAACAACCTCTTCATGTCGATCGCCGAGCAGATGGGCGTGGCGCTGCAGAGGACGGCGCGGTCGACCAACATCAAGGAAAGGCTGGACTTTTCCTGCGCGGTCTTCGACGGGGACGGGGAACTCATCGCCAATGCGCCGCACACGCCGGTGCATCTCGGCTCGATGGACCGCTCGGTGAAATCGGTGATGGCCGCGCATCCGACGATGCGTCCGGGCGACGCCTTCGTCACCAACGCGCCCTATAATGGCGGGACGCATCTTCCCGACATCACCGTCGTCACGCCGGTCTTCGGGGAAGGGCGGGCGGCGCCGCTCTTCTACGTCGCATCGCGCGGACACCATGCGGATGTCGGCGGCATCGCCCCCGGCTCGATGACGCCGCTTGCGACCCGGATCGAGGAGGAGGGCGTCGTGCTCGACAATCTCAAGCTCGTCGAGGACGGCCGCTTCCTCGACGCGGAGATCCGCGGGGCGCTCGGCGGCGGCCCCTATCCCTGCCGCAACGTCGACCAGAACGTCGCGGATCTCCGGGCCCAGATCGCCTCCAACGAGAAGGGCGTGCGCGAGCTTCTGTCGATGGTCGGAGAGTTTCGGCCTCGACGTCGTGCGCGCCTATATGGGCCATGTCCGCGACTATGCCGAGGAATGCGTCCGCCGGGTCATCGGCAATCTGCAGGACGGGGAGGCGGAGGTCTTCTTCGACCAGGGCTGCAAGATCGCGGTGCGGATCGCCGTCGACCATGCGGAGAGGTCGGCGACGATCGACTTCACGGGCACGAGCGCCCAGCAGCCGGACAATTTCAACGCACCGGAGCCGGTCACGCGCGCCGCGGTGCTCTATGCGTTCCGCTCGATGGTCGACGACGACATCCCGATGAACGCCGGCTGCATGCGGCCGCTGAAGATCGTCCTGCCGGCGAAATCGATGCTGACGCCGGAGTATCCGGCGGCCGTCGTGGCCGGAAACGTCGAGGTGAGCCAGGCGGTCACCGACTGCCTCTTCGCCGCCATGGGGGCGATCGCGGGCGCCCAGGGCACGATGAACAACTTCAATTTCGGCGACGCCTCGCACCAGTACTACGAGACGATCTGCGGAGGATCCGGCGCCGGGCCCGGCTTCGACGGGGCGGACGCCGTGCACACCCACATGACCAACACGCGGCTGACCGATCCCGAGATTCTGGAGCAGCGCTATCCCGTCGTCCTCGAGCGCTTCTCGATCCGGCGCGGGTCCGGCGGCTACGGACGCTGGTCGGGCGGCGACGGCATCACCCGGGCGATCCGCTTCCTGCAGCCGATGGAGGTGTCCTTCCTCTGCGGCCGGCGGGAGGTGCCGCCACGGGGGCTCGCCGGCGGCGCGGACGGCGAGACCGGCCAGAACCTCCTGCGCCGCAGGGACGGAACGGTCGAGCGGCTCGACGGACGATGCCAGATCTCCTCGCAGGCCGGCGAGGCCGTCATCATCGAGACGCCGTCCGGCGGCGGCTATGGCAGCCTCGACGGCTGACGCCCGCCCGGGCGCCGCGTCCGGGCCCGCCGCGTCGCCAGGGACTGCCCCGCCTGGGCGGGGCGTCTCCCTCGACGCCGGGGGGCCCGCCGCGCTTCGCCCCGGGCGCCGGAGCAATAGCCGCTCCACACCGCAAACCCGCCATCCGGCATCTTCCATCACGCGAGAAACCATGAGCTCCGTCCGATCCTCCTTCCTCCAAAGCGTCGACCAGAACTTCCGCAACGCCCTCGGCTTCCTGGAGCTTCCGGAAGGGCTCGCCGACCGCATCATCCAGTGCAACTCGACCTACACCGTCCGGTTCGGCGTGCGCCTTCGCGGGCGCATGTACAGCTTCGTCGGCTGGCGCTCGGTGCACAGCGAGCACCTGGAACCGGTCAAGGGCGGCATCCGCTTCGCGCCCGACGCCGATGCCGACGAGGTCGAGGCGCTCGCCGCGCTGATGTCGCTCAAGTGCTCGCTGGTGGACGTGCCGTTCGGCGGGTCCAAGGGGGCGCTCAAGGTCGAGCCGCGGGAGTGGGAGCCGCACGAACTCGAGCGCATCACCCGGCGCTTCACGCAGGAACTCGCCAAGCGGAGCCTGATCGGGCCGGGCGTCAACGTTCCGGCGCCGGACGTCGGCACCGGGGAGCGCGAAATGGCGTGGATGGTCGACGAGTTCCGCCGCGCCAATCCGACCGACATCGTCAACGCGCGCGCCTGCGTCACCGGCAAGCCGCTGTCGAAGGGCGGCATCGCGGGGCGGACGGAAGCGACGGGACGCGGCGTCCAGTACGCGTTGCACAGCTTCCTGCGCGATCCCCGCTCGCCGGGGATCCGGGGAGTGCGCGAGCTGGCGGGGCTTTCGGTCGCGGTCCAGGGGTTCGGCAATGTCGGCTATCACGCCGCGAAGTTCCTCTCGGAGGAGGATCGCGCGCTGGTCACCGTCGTCGCGGAGCGGGACGGCTACGTCGCCAATCCCGAAGGGATCTCAGTCGAGGCGCTCAAGACCCACCTCCAGCGGACCGGAAGCATCCTCGGCTTTCCCGGTGCGCGCTCCTACGAGGGCAGCCTGGCGGGCATCGAGGAGCCCTGCGACGTTCTCGTGCCCGCCGCGGTCGAGAACGCCGTCCACGCGGGAAACGCGGCGCGCATCCGTGCCCATCTCGTCGTCGAGGCGGCCAACGGACCCGTCAGCTTCGAGGCGGACCGGATCCTGCGCAGCCGGGGCGTGACGATCCTGCCGGACCTCTACGTCAATGCCGGCGGGGTGGTCGTCAGCTATTTCGAATGGGTGAAGAACCTCACCCACATCCCGTTCGGGCTGATGGAAAGGCGCCGGCGCGAACGGCGCAACCACGCGATCGCCAGCGCGCTCGAACGGATGACCGGGCGGGAGTTCCCGGCCGACATGCGCGAGGAATTCCTGGAGGGCGGCGCGGAGATCGACCTCGTCCGCTCCGGGCTCGAAGACGTGATGCGCAGCACCTGGACCCGCATCTCGGACCTCCTCGCCGCGCAGCCGGAACTCGGCGACTACCGGACAGCCGCCTACGTCGCCGCCATCCGCCAAATCGCCGCCGCCTACGAGGCCATCGGCATCTGATACCCGTCCGCGAGCCGCCGCCCGCCGCATCGCGGAGCGGTTGCCCCAGGTCGATCTCCCCCCTTGAGGGGGAGATGTCCGGCAGGACAGAGGGGGGTGCGCGGCGGTCACGGCGGGTGAAGGCGGTGGCGTTGTGCTTCGTGCGGCTTGGGGTCGTCGCCTGGCTTGGAAAACGCGCTGCCATCCCCTGCCGCCACCACCGGAGACCCCCCTCTGTCGGCTGCGCCGACATCTCCCCCTCAAGGGGGGAGATTGGATGGTGGCGCGGCAGGCACGGCGCCCCATCGGTCGCCATGCGCTTCTGCACCCGCTGCATCGCGGGGCGCTCGCCGCGAGCCGATTTCGCGCTGTCGCCCGCCGCATCGTGGGGCGCCTGCCCAAACCGATTTCGCGTTGCCGCTCGCCGCATGGCGGGGCGGTCGTCCTTGTCGGCGGTCTTTCGAAATAATTCATAATAGGAATTGATTCTCTATTGGCGATGTGCGATAAGGCGCTTGCCCCTGCTGCTCGGGCGGATCTGCAGACGATCGGATGCGGGCAGGGGACGGCGCTTCGGGGCG
Source organism: uncultured Alphaproteobacteria bacterium (assembly GCA_963838155.1). Taxonomy (GTDB): domain Bacteria; phylum Pseudomonadota; class Alphaproteobacteria; order Rhizobiales; family Rhizobiaceae; genus Pararhizobium_B. The sequence continues at coordinate 121,462 of CAWIQE010000031.1, read as the reverse complement.
GGATCGGTCCGCTTCCGGAGGAGCCTCGTAAGGGACGGGTGCCCTCGGAAGTCTAGTTTGGCGGGCTTCGGGGGAACGGGGAAGGGCAGGGAACCTGGGGTGTCCCTGTCGAAGGCCGGTGGCAGCGAAAGGGCCGGCGTTCCCCGAGGAAGCATCCGGAAACGAGGCCCGGTTGGCAGGAAATCAATCCTGGTTGTCGGCGTCGGCGGGGCACGGGGGACCGTGCAACCTTTCTTACCCTTAATTCGGCACGGTCCTTCGGCCCCGCACCCGAATTAGGCTTCATGCCTCTGCAGCGAAAGCGGGCGAGAGAACGACGGCGCGCGGCCGGCGACGGGATGGGGGACGGAAGAGGGTGCCGCCTTCGATTGCGCTGGGAAGGACGAGGAAGCGCCGCGGCGATGCCGGCGAGAGAACGATGCCGCGCGTGGCGGCGGAAGGAGGTCGAGATGAGCGGAGACAAGGAGAACGGGACGGGGATGTCGGACGGAACGGGGCTTTCGCGGGAGGACCGGCAGGCGGTCGCGGCGCTTGCGGCGGCGGACGGGCTCGAGCCGGCGGCGGTCCTGGCCGTCATCGGGGTGGAGAGCGGCGGGCGCGTTCTCTGCCGGGTCGACGGGCGGATGGAGCCGCCGATCCGCTGGGAGGGGCACTATTTCGACCGCCTGTGCCGGCCGGACGTCCGGGAGCGCGCGCGGGCGGCCGGCCTCTCCTCGCCGACGCCCGGCGCGATCGCCAATCCGGCCGGGCAGGCGGGGCGATGGCGCATCCTCCGTGAGGCGGCGGCGCTCGACCGGGAGGCGGCGTACAGTTCGGTGTCCTGGGGCGTCGGGCAGGTGATGGGCGCGCACTGGCGGGCGCTCGGCTACGCGAGCGTCGAGGCGCTGGCGGACGAGGCCCGCTCGGGGCTGGAGGGCCAGGCGCGGCTGATGCTGCGCTTCATCGGCCATTGCGGGCTCGCCGGCGCGTTGCGGGCGCACGACTGGGCCCGGTTCGCCTCCGTCTACAACGGTCCGGCCTACCGGCGGAACGGCTACGACAGCCGGCTCGCCGCGGCCTATGCCGCCTGCAGCGACGGCGGCGGGGCGCCCGGCGACGGCGTCCTGCGGTGCGGGGCGGCGGGCGAGGCCGTGGCGCAGATGCAGCGGCGGCTCGTCGCCGCGGGCGCGACGCTCGCGGTGGACGGCCGGTTCGGCGCCCGCACGGAAGCGGCGCTCGAAGCCTTCCAGCGGGAGGCCGGACTGCCGGCCGACGGCATCGCGGGCCCGCGCACGCTCGCCGCGCTGCGCAGCGCCGGGGCGCGGGGCCGGTCCTGGCCGGCGCGGCTCGCTGTTCTCGTCCGGCGGCTCGTCCGGTTCCTCGGAAGAGGCCCGAGACCGATGGACAACCCGGCCGGCAAGCGATAAGCCGGCGTCGATGGGCTCCACACAGTCAGGGCAGGCGCACATGGCCGACAGATCCGAAACGCTACTCTCCATCCTCAAACTGCAGCCGGTGGTGCCGGTGCTCGTCGTCGAGGACGCCGCCAAGGCGGTGCCGCTGGCGCGCGCGCTGGTGGCCGGCGGCCTCAAGGCCATCGAGATCACCCTCAGGACCCCGGCGGCCTTGCCGGCGATCCGGGCGGTGGCCGAGGAGGTCGAGGGCGCGGTGACCGGTGCCGGGACGATCCTCGACCCGCGGCAGTTCGCCGACGCCGAGAAGGCCGGCGCCAAATTCATCGTCAGCCCCGGCACGACGCAGGAACTGCTCGACGCGGCGCGCAATTCAGACGTCGCCTTCCTCCCCGGCGCGGTGACGGCGAGCGAGGCGATGGCGCTGCGCGAGGAAGGCTATTCGGTGCTGAAGTTCTTCCCGGCGGAACAGGCCGGCGGCGCCGCCTATCTCAAGGCGCTCGCCTCGCCTCTCGCCGGCATCCGGTTCTGCCCGACCGGCGGCATATCGCCGAACAATGCGGGCGACTACCTGTCGCTGCCGAACGTCGTCAGCGTCGGCGGCTCCTGGGTGGCGCCGAAGGAGATGGTGGCCGCCGAGGACTGGGAGGGCATCACGCAGCTCGCCGCGGCGGCGGCGCGCCTGAAGAGCGGCGGCCTCGTCGTCTGAAGCGCTTCCAGGAAAAGTGGGCACCGGTTTTCCGTTAGGGAAGCGCTCCAGCCTCCGCCGTCATCCTCACCCCAACCCGTTACCCCCGCGGCCGTCATCCTCGGGCTTGTCCCGAGGATCTGCTGCCACCGCCGCATCCCCGGCGGGCGTGGGTGGATCCTCGCCACAAGGGCGAGGATGACGGAGCGAGGGGACGAGGGTGCGAATAGCGGCGACGAATGACAGGGCGCTCCAACCTTCGCCGTCATCCTGACACCCTCCGCCGTCATCCTCACCCCAACCCGTTACCCCCGCGGCCGTCATCCTCGGGCTTGTCCCGAGGATCTGCTGCCACCGCCGCATCCCCGGCGGGCGTGGGTGGATCCTCGCCACAAGGGCGAGGATGACGGAGCGAGGGGACGAGGGTGCGAATAGCGGCGACGAATGACAGGGCGCTCCAACCTTCGCCGTCATCCTGACACCCTCCGCCGTCATCCTCACCGCCACCCGTTACCCCCACGGCCGTCATCCTCGGGCTTGTCCGCTGGCTTTCCGCCTTCGCGCGATCGCGGCACGGCCCGGGAAATCTCTTGGCGGTCTGTTGCCGAGTTGCAACGGTGCGAGGCTGGACGTTGCGGATGGGGGCGGGCTAGGGTCTCGGCCGGCCGCGGCCGGTGCATGGGTGCGCCGGGGCCGCGGCCGAAGGAAGGGAATTCATGGCGAAGCGTTGCGTAGTATTCGCGTCCGTCCTTGCGGGCATGGCCGTCGCATCCGTCGGCGGAGCGGCGGCGGCCGACCTGGCGGCGCCCGGGCCGGCTCCGGTGGCCGCGCCGGTCCACGAGAAGGGCCACTGGGGCTTCGAGGTCGGCGCCATCGGCCTGACGACACCGAAATACGAGGGGTCGGACCGGTATCGCTTCCTCGCCTTCCCGATCGTCATTCCCCATTACTACGGCGACAACTACGATCCGAAGGAGCGGTCGCGCTTCAGCTTCCGCGGGCTGGACGACATCCGCTACGCGGCGCTCAGGTTCGGCAATCTCGACGTCGGGCCGCTCGCCGGCTACACCTTCGGGCGCGACGACACCGATGCGGCGCGGCTGAACGGGCTCGGCAAGGTCGACGGCGGGCTGATCCTCGGCGGCTTCGCGGCGTGGCATTTCGATCCGTTCTTCGTCGACGCGGCGGTCGGATCGCAGGTCACAGGCGACGCGAACGGCAGCTACACCGTCAAGGCCGGCATCGGCGCCGACTTCCCGCTCAGCGAACGGCTGAAGCTCTCGCCCTATCTCAGCACCACCTACGCCTCGGCGGGCTACATGCGGAACTACTTCTCGGTGACGCCGGCCCAGAGCGCGGCCTCGACGGCCAATCTGGCGCCGTTCGACGCCGGTGCGGGCTTCAAGGACGTCGCCTTCGACCTCGACGCCAGCTACCGGCTGACGACGCGCTGGACCCTCGAGGGGTCGGCCGGCTACTCCCGGCTGATCGGCGACGCGGCCGACAGCCCGGTCACCGCCACGGCGGACCAGTTCTCCGCCTCGGTGGGCCTGACCTACACCTTCGGCCGCACGGACTGAGGAAGCGCTTCAGGGCGCGTTCTCGGCGAGGAAGCCGGCGATGCGGTCGACGGCGCGGGCGATGTTCTCTTCCGAGTTCGCGTAGGAAATCCGTACGTAGCCTTCGCCCAATATGCCGAAATCCGGTCCCCCGATCAGGGCGACGCCGGCCTTCTCGAGGAGAGCGGAGGCGAGCGGCTTGGCCTTCCATCCCGTCCGGGAGACGTTCGGGAAGGCATAGAAGGCGCCCTTCGGCGTCGCGCAGGAGACCTGCGGCAGGGCGTTCATGCGCTCGACGACGAGCTTGCGGCGCCGGTCGAAGGCGGCGAGCATCGCGGCGACCTCGTCCTGCGGGCCGTCGATGGCGGCGATGCCGGCATATTGCGAGGGCGCGTTGACGCAGGACCAGCAGTTGACGGCGAGCTTGCGCACATTGTCGTAGAGCCCGGCGCCGGCCCCGCCCTCCGGCCAGATCGACCAGCCCATGCGCCAGCCGGTCATCGCCCAGGTCTTCGACCAGCCGTTGAGGACGATCAGCCGGTCGCGGATCTCGGGGAAGCCGAGCAGCGAGGCGTGGGTCTCGCCGTCATAGGTCATCACGTCGTAGATCTCGTCGGACAGCACGGCGACGTGGGGGAAGGCCTCGAGCCCCTTCACCAGCTTCGCGATCTCGGCTCCGGGCGTCACGCCGCCGGTGGGGTTGGCGGGCGAATTGAGGATGAGCAGGCGCGTCTTCGGCGTGATCAGGGACAGCGTCTCCTCGGCGGAGAAGGCGAAGCCGTTCTCCTCGCGCACGGGGACCGGCACCGGGGCGGCGCCGGTGTATTCGATCATCGAGCGGTAGATCGGGAAGCCGGGATCGGGATAGAGGATCTCCGCGCCCGGCTCGCCGAACATGACGATCGCGGCGTACATCGTCGGCTTGCCGCCCGGCATGATCATGACGCGTTCGGGCGAGACCTCGACGCCGGTCGTGGCGAGCGTGCGGCGGACGACGGCCTCGCGGGTTGCCAGGAGCCCGTTTGCCGGCGTGTAGCCGTGGTGGCCGTCCTTCAGCGCCCGGATCGCCGCCTCGACGATGTGGGCGGGGGTGCGGAAGTCCGGCTGGCCGATGCCCAGGTTGACGATGTCGCGGCCGCCGCGGGCAAGCTCGGTGGCGCGGGCGAGAACGGCGAAGGCGTTTTCCTCGCCGATGCGCCCGAAGGCGGGGTTCGTCGTCAGCATCGGAATTTTCCTCCACGCGTCCTGTTGTGTTTCGTGCCGGACTCATGTCCTATCCGGCGCGAAAATTCAAACGGAAGCCTGCCATGACCGATCTTTCGAACTGGAGCGGATGCGAGCGCCCGAGGCGCGAAACCATGGAGGGGCGCTTCGTCCGGCTGGAACCGCTGAGCGCGGCGCGCCACGGGGACGACCTCTTCGCCGCGTCGAGCGTGGCGGATGCGGCCGAGCGGTTCGCCTGGCTGCCGGACCACCCGCCGGAAAGCCGCGCGGCCTTCGGGTCATGGCTGGAGATGGCGGAGGCGAGCCCCGACCCGATGTTCTTCGCCGTCGTCGACCGGGCGAGCGGGCGCGTGGCCGGGCGGCAGACGCTGATGCGCATCGACGCGCCGAACGGCGTCGCCGAGATCGGCAACATCTACTGGGGCCCGGACATCGCGCGGACGCCGGCGGCGACGGAGGCCTTCTACCTCTTCGCACGCCATCTCTTCGACGACCTCGGCTACCGCCGCTACGAGTGGAAGTGCAACGACAGGAACGCGCCGTCGAAGCGGGCGGCGCTGCGCTTCGGCATGCAGGCGGAAGGCCTCTTCCGCCAGCACAGCGTCGTCAAGGGCGAGAACCGGGACACGGCGTGGTTCTCGATGATCGACGGCGAATGGCCGCTCAATCGGGCGGCGTTCGAGGCGTGGCTCTCGCCGGAGAATTTCGACGGCGACGGGCGGCAGAAGCGCCGTCTCGGCGAAATCAGGACGGCGCTTTCGGAGACGAAGACTTGAGCGACCCGAACGAGACGCGCTCCACGCTCCTCGCCACGGCAGCGATCTTCGTCTTCGCCGTCGGCGGCTGGTTCGTCATGCCGCCCCTGATGCGGTGGCTCGGAAACACCTTCTCGCCCTATGTGGCGCTCGCCGGGGCGGCGGTCTTCGTCGGGGCGTTCTTCGCCATCTTCTGGCTGAGGGCCCGCTACCAGAGATCGCGACGGCGATAGAGCGTGTCCGCGCTTCACGGAATCGCGGACACGCTCTAAGTCTTTGTTTTTACGCGCTTCCGGACGGAAAACCGGTTTCCACTTTTCCTGGAAGCGCTCTAAGGCGCAAAGCGGCGGGTCCGCGCCCCGGCTCCCGCGCAATTCCGCATCCCGAAGGCACGGGATTCTTTCCGGAAATTTCGTTCGCCGGCCCGGTTCGGGCGCCGCGTTGCGTTCCCGCGCCCTCGCGCCGAAATCGATTGACCCGGGGTCGCGGCGGCTGAACAATGCATGGAGGACATCCGCGTCGAAGTGAACGGTCCGCCCCCGGGCGGGAGGAGAACTGGGAATGACGCTTCATGACGTGACGCTCGACGACAAGTTCGACCTTTCGCGCGAGAGCATCTTCGTCAGCGGGACGCAGGCGATCGTGCGCATGCTGATGATGCAGCGCGAGCGCGACCGGCTTGCCGGACTCGACACGGCCGGCTTCGTCTCCGGCTATCGCGGCTCGCCGCTCGGCGGGCTCGACCAGCAGTTCCTGCGCGCCGGCCGGCAGCTCCGGGAGCATCAGATCACCTTCCAGCCCGGACTGAACGAGGAACTCGCCGCGACCGCCTGCTGGGGCACGCAGCAGGCCGAGCTCGACGGCCATGGCCGGCACGACGGCGTCTTCGCGCTGTGGTACGGCAAGGGGCCGGGGGTCGACCGCTCCGGCGACGTCTTCCGGCACGGCAACCTCGCCGGCTCGTCGAAGCACGGCGGCGTGCTCGTGATGATGGGCGACGACCACACGGCCGAATCGTCGACCAACGCGCACCAGACGGAGTTCAACTTCGTCGACTTCATGGTGCCGATCCTCAATCCGGCCGGCGTCCAGGAGATGATCGACTACGGGCTCTACGGCTATCAGCTGTCGCGCTTCGCCGGCACCTGGGCGGCGCTGAAATGCGTCAAGGACAACATCGAGTCGACGGCCTCGGTCGACGCCGGGCTCGACCGGCTGAAGATCGTCCTGCCGGACTTCGACATGCCGCCCGGCGGGCTCAACATCCGGGCGAACGACCTCGACTTCCTCGGCCAGGAAACGCGGCTCCACGAGTACAAGCGGGCGGCGGCCTGCGCCTTCATCCGGGCCAACGGCCTCAACAAAATGATCTTTTCCGGCGGCCCGCGCCCGAAGCTCGGCATCGTCACGGTGGGCAAGAGCTATCTCGACGTCCGCCAGGCGCTCGCCGACCTCGGCATCGACGAGCAGCGGGCGAACGCGCTCGGCCTGCGGCTCTTCAAGGTGGCGGCGCCCTGGCCGTTCGACTACGACGACATCCGGCCGTTCGCCGACGGGCTCGACACGATCGTCGTGGTCGAGGAGAAGCGCTCGCTGATCGAGGTGCAGATCCGCGAGGCGCTCTACGGCACGGCGAACCAGCCGGTCGTCGTCGGCAAGAAGGACGAGCGCGGCGACTGGCTGTTCCACATCGCCGGCGCGCTGGACCCGAACGAGATCGCCGTGGCGGTGGGCGAGCGGATCCGGCGGATCGTCGGGCCGTCCGAGGACATCGACGCGAAGGTGGAGCGCATCCGCCAATACCAGGCGATGCTGGCCGACCAGTCGGACATCGCCACCCGACGGCCCTATTTCTGCTCCGGCTGCCCGCACAACACATCGACCCGGGTGCCGGAGGGATCGGTCGCGGCGGCCGGGATCGGCTGCCATTTCATGGCGCTGTGGATGGACCGGGACACCGCCGGCTTCACCCAGATGGGCGGCGAGGGCGCGCAATGGGTCGGGCAGGCGCCGTTCACCGACAGGCCCCACCTCTTCCAGAACCTCGGCGACGGAACCTACAACCATTCGGGCATCCTGGCGCTGCGCTTCGCGCTCGCCGCCAAGACGACGATCACCTACAAGATCCTCTACAACGACGCCGTCGCCATGACCGGCGGGCAGCAGCACGAGGGCAACCTCACGGTCGACGCGATCGCCCGGCAGGTGCGCGCGGAGGGCGTGCAGCGGATCGCGGTCGTCTCCGACGAGCCGGACAAGTATCCGAAGGAGACGGACTGGCCGAAGGGCACGACGTTCCACCACCGCTCGGACCTCGACCGGGTGCAGCGCGAGCTCGCCGGCATCGAGGGCGTCACGGTGCTGCTCTACGACCAGACCTGCGCGGCGGAGAAGCGCCGCCGGCGCAAGCGCGGGACCTATCCCGACCCGGACCGGCGCGTCGTCATCAACGAGCTGGTCTGCGAGGGCTGCGGCGATTGCGGCGTGAAGTCGAACTGCGTCTCGGTGCAGCCGGTGGAGACGGAATTCGGCCGCAAGCGGCGCATCGACCAGTCGAGCTGCAACAAGGACTTCTCCTGCCTGGAGGGCTTCTGCCCGTCCTTCGTGACGGTCCATGGCGCCAGGACGAAGCAGGCCGAGCCCGGCGGCGGCGGGCACGGCGGGCGCGATCCGCTCGAGGGCGTGCCGGCGGCGCCGGTCCTCGCGCTCGACGACGGCTGGGCCTCCATCGTGACGGGCGTCGGCGGCACCGGCGTCGTCACCATCGGTGCCATCCTCGGCATGGCGGCGCACCTGGAGGGCAAGGGCTGCGGCATGATCGACATGGCCGGGCTCGCCCAGAAGGGCGGCGCGGTCTACAGCCACGTCCGCATCGCCAGGACCCCGGAGGACATCAACGCGATCCGCGTGTCGGCGGGCAAGGCCGACCTGGTGCTCGGCTGCGACCTCGTCGTCTCCGGCTCGCGCAAGGTGCTCGGCGCGGTGCGCGAGGGCGAGACGCTGTTCCTCGCCAACACGGCGGAGGTGATGCCGGGCGACTTCACGCGCGACGCCGATTTCTCGCTGCCGGTCGAACGGCTGAAGCGCGGGATCGTCAAGGCGGTCGGCGAGGAGCGGGCGCGCTTCATCGACGCGACGCGCGCGGCCGAGACGCTCTTCGGCAACGCCATCGCCGCCAACATGCTGATGCTCGGCATGGCGAGCCAGGCGGGCGGCCTGCCGCTGTCGCCCGAGGCGGTGGAGCGGGCGATCGCGCTCAACGGCCAGGCCGTCGAGATGAACGTCGCGGCCTTCCGCTGGGGACGCCGCGCGGCGCACGATCCGGAGCTGGTGCGCGCGCTGGTCGAGGCGGCGCATGCGGGCGTCGACGACCAGGCGATCTCGCCGACGCTCGACGATGCGGTGTCGCGGCGGTCGGACTTCCTGGCGGCCTACCAGAGCAAGCGCTACGCCCGACGCTACCTGAAGCGGATCGAGGCCCTGAGGGAGGCGGAGCGGCGGGTCTCCGGCGCGCCCGGGGCGGTCACGCAGGCGGCCGCGCGCGGCCTCTTCAAGCTGATGGCCGCCAAGGACGAGTACGAGGTGGCGCGGCTTTATACGGACGGTTCCTTCCTGAAGCAGCTCTCGTCGGAATTCGGCAGCTGGGACCGTCTCGAATTCCACCTCGCCCCGCCGATCCTCGGCCGCAAGGACGAGGCGGGGCGGCCGAGGAAATCGCGCTTCGGGCCGTGGATGATGACGGGCTTCTCCGTGCTTTCGAAGCTGCGGTTCCTGCGCGGGACGCCGCTCGATCCCTTCGCGCGGACGGAGGAGCGGAAGGCCGAACGGCAGGTGCTGGCCGAGTACGAGGCGACGCTCGACCGCGTGGCGCGGGAGCTTTCGGCGGCGAATTCGGCGGCGGCGGCCGAGCTTCTCGCCTATCCGGAGGCGATTCGCGGCTACGGCCATGTCCGGGCGGCCAGCATGGAGAAGGCGGCGGCAAGGCGCGCCGCGCTGCTGCGCCGGTTCGAGGCCCCGGAGGCGCCCGTGCGGGAGGCGGCGGAATAGCGCGAAGGCCTGCGGCGCGCGGCTTCCGAGGCCGGTGCCGGTGCGGCCGGCTTGCCCGCAAAAGTCTTTCTTAATCGTTTCCCTGTAGGTAGAAAGTGCCTTGAACAGGGACGTAAACATGACGGCTGGGCCCCACCGGCAAATTCCGATCGACGTATACCAGTCTTCGGTCCGCTCGCTTTACGGCGACCGGAACACGCTCGTCTTCGGAATGTTCTTCCACGTCCTGGCGGGCCTGCTGATCTACATGCGCATCGGAGACCCGTTCTATCTCTGGTGTGCGGGGGCCTTCGTGGCGATCTGGCTGACGCGGACCGTGCAGATGCGCAGCTATCCGCTCGACGACGGCGCGCAGCACGAGCCGGAGGAAATCTTCTACTGGGAGATCAGCTACATCGCCGCGGCGGGGAGCATCGCCCTGACGCTCGGGCTGATGTGCGGCTACAGCCTCTATGCCAACCAGGACCCCTTCGCGGAATTCGCCACCGTGGCGGTGACGCTCGGCACCATGGCGACGACCGTCGGGCGGAACTTCGGATCGAAGCACGTCGTCAGCGTCTCGCTGATGGCGGGATGTTTCCCGATGGTCGTCGGCCTGATCCTGCGCGGCGATCCCTATTTCGCGTTCGTGGCGGGCTTCATCCTCGTCCTGGTGGTGCTGCTCAGCAAGATGGCCAAGGGGGTGCGCGAGTTCCTCTACGAGAACGTCCTGGCCAGGCGCGAGATCGCGCTCATCGCCGACCGTTTCGACGCCGCCCTCAACAACATGTCGCACGGGCTGTTCATGCTCGACGCCGACGACCGGATCATCGTGGCCAACAACAAGGCCGGCCAGCTCCTGAAGCTGCCCGATACGGAGCAGCTGCGCGACCATACGCTGAAGGCGGTGCTGCGGCTGGCGGTCATGAAGGACGTCTTCTCCGACGAGCAGTCGCGCATCATCGAGACGCAACTCGCCGGGCTGATCAACGGCGACGATTCGCGCGCGCTCGTCCGGTTCTCGGAAAACCTCTACCTGGAGTTCACCGCCAGGCGGCGCGGCAAGCTCGGCGCGGTGCTGATCTTCGAGGACGTGACGGCGCGCATCCGGGCCGAGGAGAAGATCATCCACATGGCCCGCTACGACAGCCTCACCGGGCTGCCGAACCGGGCCTACTTCACCGAAGTCGTCGAGAAGACCGTCCGGCGGATGCCGTCGCGCAGCAAGGTGGCGCTCGCCATCTTCGACATCGACGACTTCAAGCACGTCAACGACACCAAGGGCCACATCACCGGCGACCGGCTGCTGTGCGCGCTCGCCTCGCGCCTCAAGGACATCGAGCCGGAGCGGCTGATCCTGTCGCGCTTCGGGGGCGACGAGTTCGTCATCCTCATCAAGGACGTGGCCGACCGGGCCGAAGCGGAGAGAACGGTTTCGCGCATCCACGACGCGGTGCGCGGCTCCTATTTCGTCAACGGCAACCGGCTTCTCGTCGGCGTCAGCGGCGGGTTCGTGATCTCCGCGGTCTCCGGCTTCCGCCTCGAGACCATGCAGATCAAGGCCGACCTGGCGCTCTACGAATCCAAGCAGGGTTCGAAGAACGCCTGGACGCTGTTCGCGGAAGACATGGACGAGCAGTACACGCGGCGCCAGAAGCTCAAGAGCGATCTCCGGGACGCCATCTCCAACGACGGGCTGACCCTCGTCTACCAGCCGATGTTCAATCCCGCCACCATGGGCGTGGTCTGCTGCGAGGCGCTGTCGCGGTGGCAGCATCCCGAGATGGGCGCCATACCGCCGTCCGACTTCATCACGCTGGCGGAGGAGATGGGCGTCGTCGGCGAGCTCACCCGCCGCATCCTGCTGATGGCCTGCCGCGACTGCATGTCCTGGGGCGGCACCATCGGCGTCTCGGTCAACCTGTCGGCGCTGGACCTGCGCAACGAGGACGTGCTGCAGGCCGTCAAGGATGCGCTCGCCGAGAGCGGGCTTGCGCCCGAGCGGCTCGTCGTGGAGGTGACGGAGAGCGCGCTGGTCAGGGACCCGCTCAAGGCGCAGGCCATCCTCAGGGAGCTTCGGGCGATGGGCCTGACGATCGCCATCGACGATTTCGGGACGGGCTATTCGAGCCTCAGCTATCTCAACGCCCTGCCGCTCGACAAGGTCAAGATCGACCGCTCCTTCGTCGCCGACATCGTGGGCGACGAGCGGCAGCTGAAGCTCTTGCGCGGCATCGTCAACCTGTCGCGCGAACTGGGGCTGGAGATCGTCGTGGAGGGCGTCGAGACCGAGGAGCAGCTGAAGCTCCTCCAGCGCGCCGACTGCGCGGACCTCATCCAGGGCTTCCTCTTCGGACTGCCGATGCCGAGCAAGGCGGCGGGCGACCTCGTCGCCATGACGGCCTCCAAGCGCGTCGCGCTCCTTTCCGGCAAGGTGCTGACGGGCTAGAGCCCGTTTGCGAGGGAAGGGCACCGGCCTCCGGCCGCGTCCCCATCGACGGCCACCGCGTCACCGATCTTCACCGGCAGACAAGATCGTGCTTCCGCGAATATTAACGTTAATGCAAGGTTAATCACACCCCATAATCCAACTAGGTTTATTTTGAATTAAATCTTCCATACCCTTCGCGTCACGGCGGTCATTGTTTCAGGAGTAGCGACGTGGCGGGGCAGGACGAGGGGCGGGACTTCAGCTCGCGGATTTTCGAGTTGCTGGACAGGGTGGAGTATCGGCGCATCCTGTCGGCGGAGGACATGGAGGAGGTCGGCCGGATCCGGGCGCGGGCCTACAAGCGGGCGGACATCATGCCCGTGCAGGGCGACGTCGTCATCGACGCCGTCGACTACGATCCCCAAGCCTACGTCTTCGGGGTCTTCTACGACGAGCAGCTCATCAGCACGATGCGGATCCACCACGTGACGCCGGAGCATCCGGTCAATTCCTCCGGCTCGATCTTTTCCGACGCGATGGGGCAGTTCCTCGACGCCGGCATGAGCCTCGTCGATCCGGCGCGGCTCGCCGCCGATCCGGATGCGCTGAGGGAGCTGCGCGGCATGCATCTCCTGACGATCCGGCTGGCTCTGCTGGCGACGGAATTCTTCGATGCGGACCGCTGCCTGTCGATGGTGGTGCCGCAGCACGCCGCGTTCTACCGCCGGCTCATCGAATCGCGGGTCGTCGCCGAACCGACGGCGGACACGGGGAGCTACAACGTCTCGGCGACGCTTTTGGCGTCGGACTACAGGGACGCGCGGCAGAGGGTGCATCGCCGCTATCCGTTCTTCCGCGCGCAGCCGCACGAGATGCGGATGCTGTTCGGCGACCTGACCTCGTTCCCCTCCGCCCCGCTCACCGTCCTTCCGACGGCGCGCTACGCGCTCAACCGGGGGCATGCCGCGCAGGAGGGGATGCGGCCGGCTTCCGCCGGCCTGGCGCACTAAGCCGGCTTGGGGGCGGCTTTCCGCGCCGGTCGCGGCGGAGGCGAAATTGCGGCACGGGCGGCGGCGGAAGGCCAAGATGCGATTGTATCGCCGGCCGGGTTTGTGTATTCCCGTTGAACGAACGGCAACTCGGGGAAGACGGCCATGAGCGAGGAAACGATGCAGCGCGCCGAACTTGGCGCCGAAATGGACTATCCGGAGCACGAGAGGACCTATCACGTCTTCCTCGTTCTCGCCCGCTACGGGGCCATGCACATCGTCGCACTGCTGATCGCGATGGCCGTCGGGTTCTTCACCACGGCGGGCTTCTTCACGGCCTTCGTCCTCTTCGTTCTCCTTTCGGCGCTCGGCTACTACCTGTTGCGCTGAGCGGGCCGGCGGCGGGCGGGCCTCCCGGTCCGTCCCCCCGAAACCGGACGGCGGACGCCGGGCCGGACGCATTCGAGCGAGCATCCCGGCGACCGGCCGTTCCGGAGGGCCGGCGATGTCCGCGACCCTGCCGGAAGCGGGTCGCCACAAGCGGAGGAATTGCATGGCTACAACCGTCTTCGTCGCCAGGGAGGCCGATCCGGCAGAGCCGCGCGTCGCCGCCTCGGTGGAGACCGTCAAGCGCATGGTCGGGCTCGGCTTCGACGTCGTCCTCGAGAAGGGCGCCGGCGAACGGTCGCGGGTGCCCGACGGGGAGTTCGAGGCGGCCGGCGCGAGGATCGGATCGGCGGCGGACGCCAAGGCGGCCGACGTCGTCCTCAAGGTCCGCCGCCCGACGGCCGGCGAGATGGCGGGCTACCGGTCGGGCGCCATGGTCGTCGCGATCATGGATCCCTACGGCAACGACCGCTCCGTCGCGGCGCTCGCCAAGGCGGGGCTGACCGCCTTCGCCATGGAGCTGATGCCGCGCATCACGCGGGCGCAGTCGATGGACGTCCTGTCCTCGCAGGCCAACCTCGCCGGCTACCGGGCGGTGATCGACGCGGCGGAGGAATTCGACCGGGCGATCCCGATGATGATGACGGCGGCCGGCACGGTGCCGGCGGCGAAGGTCTTCGTCATGGGCGCCGGCGTCGCCGGGCTCCAGGCGATCGCCACGGCGAAGCGCCTCGGCGCCGCCGTGTCGGCGACCGACGTCAGGCCGGCGGCCAAGGAGCAGGTGGCGTCCCTCGGCGGCAAGTTCGTCGCGGTCGAGGACGAGGAGTTCAAGGCGGCCGAGACGGCCGGCGGCTATGCGAAGGAAATGTCGAAGGAGTACCAGGCCAAGCAGGCCGCGCTCGTCGCCGACCACATCTCCAAGCAGGACATCGTCATAACCACGGCGCTGATCCCGGGGCGGCCGGCGCCGCGGCTGGTGAGCCGGGACATGCTGAAATCCATGAAGCCGGGCTCGATCGCCGTGGATCTCGCGGTGGAGCGCGGCGGCAACATCGAGGGGTCGCAGGCGGGCAAGGTCGTCGAGGTCGAGGGGGTGCGGGTGATCGGCTACGACAACGTCCCCGGCCGGGTGGCGACGTCGGCCTCGGCGCTCTACGCCAAGAACCTCTACACCTTCCTGGAGGCGCTGACCGACAAGGAGGCGAAGGCGATCAAGCTCGACGCGGAGGACGCCATCGTCAAGGCGACCATGCTCACCCGCGACGGCAGCGTCGTCCACCCGAACTTCCAGTCGGCGGCGTCGGCCGAGCCGGAGAAGGCCGGCGGCGCCTCCGCCGAGGCGAAGGCGGCGGCGAAGGGAACAGAGCCGGGGCTCGCCGTGGCGCCCAAGCGCAAGGCGGCCGGCGCGGCCAAGGCATCGAACGGCACGGCGAAACGCGCCCGCCGCACGGCGGGTGACGACAAGAAGGGGGACTCGTGATGGCGAGCGAAGCACTCGACAGGGCCCTGCAGGGGCTCGACAACGCCGTTCGCGCGGTCCACGACGCCGCCGCGAACGCTCCCGACGCCATCGGCGCGGCGGCGCACGGCGTCTCGGGCGGGGCGATCGACCCGTTCATCTTCCGGTTCGCGATCTTCGTGCTGGCGATCTTCGTCGGCTACTACGTCGTGTGGTCGGTGACGCCGGCGCTGCACACGCCGCTGATGGCCGTCACCAACGCCATCTCCTCGGTGATCGTCGTCGGCGCGCTCCTGGCGGTCGGCGTGTCGGTCTCCGGCTTCGCCTCGGGCCTCGGCTTCGTGGCGCTGGTGCTCGTGTCGGTCAACATCTTCGGCGGGTTCCTCGTCACCCAGCGCATGCTGGGAATGTACAAGAAAAAAGAGAAGTGAGGGGCTGAGCGATGTCACCGAATTTCGCCGCCTTCCTCTATCTCGTCTCCGGCGTCCTGTTCATCCTGGCGCTGAGGGGGCTGTCGCATCCGACCACCAGCCGGCGGGGCAACGTCCTCGGCATGGTCGGCATGGCGATCGCCATCCTGACGACGCTGTTCCTTGCGGAGCCTTCCTTCGGGCGGCTGGTGCTGATCGTCGTCGGGCTCGGCATCGGCGGCGGGATGGGCGCCTATATCGCGCGGCGGATCCCGATGACGGCGATGCCGCAGCTGGTGGCGGCCTTCCACTCGCTGGTGGGCCTCGCCGCGGTGCTCGTCGCCGCCGGCGCGCTCTACGCCCCCACCTCCTTCGGCATCGGCGAGATCGGCGCCATCGAGGGGCAGGCGCTCGTCGAGATGTCGATCGGCGTGGCCATCGGCGCGATCACCTTCACCGGATCGATCATCGCCTTCCTCAAGCTCGACGGGCGCATGTCCGGCAAGCCGATCATGCTGCCGGGGCGCCACATCCTCAATGCGGGGCTGGCGATCCTTCTCGTCGTCCTCGTCGCCATGCTCGTCGGCACCGGCAGCCACGGCGTCTTCTGGCTCATCGTCCTGTTGTCGCTGGCGCTCGGCGTGCTGATGATCATTCCGATCGGCGGCGCCGACATGCCGGTGGTGATCTCGATGCTGAACTCCTATTCGGGGTGGGCTGCGGCCGGCATCGGCTTCACGCTCGGCAACCTCGCGCTGATCATCACCGGCGCGCTGGTCGGCTCGTCGGGCGCGATCCTGTCCTACATCATGTGCAAGGGCATGAACCGATCCTTCCTGTCGGTGATCCTCGGCGGCTTCGGCGGCGAGGCCGCGGCCGCGGCAAACGACGACATCGACCGCACCGTCAAGATGGGCTCGGCCGACGACGCCGCGTTCCTGATGGCGAACGCGTCCAAGGTGATCATCGTGCCGGGCTACGGCATGGCGGTCGCCCAGGCGCAGCACGCGCTGCGGGAGATGGCCGACAAGCTGAAGGCGGAAGGGGTCGAGGTGAAATACGCCATCCACCCGGTGGCCGGGCGCATGCCGGGCCACATGAACGTCCTCCTGGCGGAAGCGAACGTGCCCTATGACGAGGTGTACGAGCTCGAGGACATCAACTCCGAATTCGCGCAGGCCGACGTCGCCTACGTGATCGGCGCCAACGACGTGACGAACCCGGCGGCGCGCGACGACAAGTCCTCGCCCATCTACGGCATGCCGATCCTCGACGTCGACAAGGCCAAGACCTGCCTCTTCGTCAAGCGCTCGCTCGGCTCGGGCTATGCCGGCATCGACAACACGCTGTTCTACAAGGACGGCACGATGATGCTGCTCGGCGACGCCAAGAAGATGACCGAGGACATCGTCAAGGCGTTCGAAAGCTAACCAGCGCTTCCAGGAAAAGTGGGAACCGGTTTTCCGTCCGGAAGCGCGCAGAAACAATGCGCTTCAGGAAAAGTGGGAACCGGTTTTCCGTCCGGAAGCGCGCAGAGAAACCACGCTTCCAGGAAAAGCGGGAACCGGTTTTCCTTCGTTCATGGAAAAGCCCCGCCGTCGGTGACGGCGGGGCTTGGGTTCGTCCTGTGTCGGGTTCGCTCCGGGCGGAGCGTCAGCCGGCGGCCGGCTTCAGGGTCAGCGTGTTGATGCCCACGGCGACGTTGACGCCTTCCTGCGCCTGGATGCTCAGCGGCTGGAGCACGAACGAGCTGCCCGTGCCGCCGACGAGCAGGTGCGCGCCGAGGCCGGCGGCGAAGCTCGCATTGGCGCCGACGCCGGAATAGCTGCCGGCGAGCGAGCCGGGCGTGTAGGCGGGCGCGTTGTTCTTGGCCAGCACCGTCCACTGCATCACGGTCTTGCCGGTCTGGCCGAGATCGATGCCGATATTGGTGATCGAGCCGGAATAGGTCTCGTTCGGGATCGACTGGTCGGCCGACTTGAAGACGCAGGTGAGGTGCTTGGTGGAGGCGACGATCATGCCGGTGCCGCCTTCGGACTGGCACACCAGGTTCCCGAGCTTCAGGGCGTCGGCATGGGCCGCCGTCGAGAGCGCCGTCATCGACAGGGCGGCGGCGAGGGCGTATTTCAGCATTTTGTTACTCCTTCTTCATGTCGGGAAGGAGAATGCGAAAGCCCCCGCGCATGTTCCACGGGCGGCCGGCCGGGCCGGCCGACCGTGGCATTCCGGCCACAGATCAGCCGCTCGGGGCGACGGCGTTGCGGGTGCGCGCGAGGCCTTCCTTGGCCGGTGCGTAGTTCGGGTCGAGGCTCGCACCGTAGGCGTAGGACTTGCGCGCGCGCGCAAGGTCGCCCTTCGCCTCGAAGACCAGGCCCTGGTTGGTCCAGGATTTGGCGTTCTGGCGGTCGAGCTCGATCGCCGTGTCGAAATCGGCGAGCGCGTTGTCCTTGTCGCCGGTGGCGAGGTAGGAGAGGCCGCGGCCGTTATAGGGTTCGGGCGAGCGCGGCGACAGCGAGATCGCGGCGGTGAAGTCGTCGATGGCCTGGGCCTGCCGGCCGCGCTTCTGGTAGATCAGGCCGCGATTGTAGTGGGCGCGCGGATTGGTCGTGTTGAGGGCGATGGCGCGATTGTAGTCGTTCATCGCGTCGTTGTCCTGGCCGGCCTCGCGGTAGAGGTTGCCGCGGCCGATATAGGCGTCCGCATATTGCGGGTTGATCTGGAGCGACCGGTTGTAGTCGTCGAGGGCGGCGCGCTGCTTGTCGAGGCTGCGCTCGACGAGGGCGCGGTTGGCATAGGCCTCGTAGAAGCGCGGATTGAGCTGGATCGCGCGGTTGAAATCGTCCATCGCCTTGTGGAAGTCGCCCGCCTTGCCGTAGGCCATGCCGCGGACGTTGTAGCCCGCGGGGTCGCTGGGATTGCGGTCGATGACGCCGGTGAGCGAGGCGATGTTCTCGCTGGAACCCTGCGCCGGATCGAGCGAGATGACGCTCGATCCCCCGCTCGACTGGCAGGCCGCGAGCGGTCCGGCCAGCGCGGCTGCAAGAAAGAGGGTGGCGATGCGCCGGCCGTTTCGCCGAGGACGGTTGCCCGCCGCGCCATGTGCCGTGGTCGCCGATTCGGCCCGATCGATCACTGTTCGAAATCCTTTCGCGGCCCGCCTGCCGACATGGCCGTTCGCAAACAAAAGGCGGCGGCGAATCATCGCCCCCGCCACACACTCATCACGGAAAACGTCGAAAAGACGACGAAGGTTCAGTTGCCGGCCCGGCCGCCGACGAGACCTTCGCGCTGGGCGCGCTTGCGGGCGAGCTTGCGGACGCGACGGACCGCCTCGGCCTTCTCGCGGGCCCGCTTCTGGGAGGGCTTCTCGTAGAAATCCCGCATCTTCATTTCGCGGAAGATGCCTTCGCGCTGCATCTTCTTCTTGAGCGCCCTCAGGGCCTGATCGACATTGTTGTCGCGGACAAGTACCTGCACGTGATGTTCCCGTTCGAGGTTAAGATTACCATGCGCGGCACGCACGCCGCCCCTCCGCAATAGACGCTACTGCGAAATGTCGCGCTCGATAACAGAACCCGGCTGTCTTGTCGAGAGAAAATGCGTGGACATAGCGCATTTGGATGAAGCCTGCCGGCTTGTCATTGCCTGCCGCGGGCGACATGCTTCGCACTGAAACCGAACGTCATCGAGGGGGACTGTCCGGTGCATCAGCTCTTCGGATCGCGGAGAAGCCTGCTCAGGGACCGCGCGGCTGGAGAAGAGCCGCGCGTCGAGCCGGTCGAACTGTTCTTCGATCTCGTCTTCGTCTTCGCGGTCACGCAGCTCTCCCACTACCTGCTGCACCACATGACCGCGGGCGGCGTCGCGCAGGCCCTCCTCCTGCTGTGCGCGGTCTGGTGGGTCTGGGACCACACGGCCTGGTGCACGAACTGGCTCGATCCGCGGCGCCTGCCGGTGCGTGCGCTGCTCTTCGTCCTGATGTTTTCCGGCGTGGTGCTGGCCGCGTCCGTCCCGGACGCCTTCGGCGCGCGGGGCGCGAGCTTCGCCGGCGCCTACGTGTTCATGCAGCTTTCGCGCACCGGCTTCATGCTCTGGTCGCTGCGCGGGGCGAGGCCGGCCAACTTCCGCAATTTCTGCCGGATCGGCGTCTGGCTCCTGGTCTCGTCGGCGTTCTGGATCGCCGGCGGGCTGACGATCGGCCTGGAGATCCGCTTCGCGCTGTGGCTCGTGGCGATCGCCATCGAATATGCCGGGCCGGCGGCCGGGTTCCGGGTCCCGGGCATGGGCCGGTCGCCCACGACGGACTGGGACGTGGCCGGTTCGCACCTGGCGGAGCGGTCGGGCCTCTTCGTCATCATCGCGCTCGGCGAATCGGTGCTGGTCGCAGGCGCCACCTTCGCCGACCGCGCCTGGACGGGCGAGAGCGTCACCGCCTTTTCCGCCGCCTTCGTCGGCATCGTCGCCATGTGGTGGCTCTACTTCAACATCGGCGCCGAGCAGGCGGGCCGGACGATCGCGGCGAGCGCCGATCCGGGCCGCATCGCGCGGGTCGCCTACACCTACATCCCGGTCGTCATCGTCGCCGGGATCATCGTCGTCGCGGTCGGAGACGAGATCATGCTGACGCCGCCGGCGGAGGAGGGCTTCGCCGGGCTGCTGTCGATCGTCGGCGGGGCGGTGCTCTATCTTTTCGGCAACGGCCTCTTCAAGGCCTACGTCTTCGGCCGTTGGCCGCTGTCGCACCTGGTCGGCCTGGGGCTCCTCGCCGCCACCTTCCTGATCGGCCTCGGAAGCCAGCCGCTGCCGCTCGGCATCGCGGTCGCGGCCATCCTCGTCGCGGTGGCGGCGTGGGAGTTCGTCTCCCTCCGGTCGCTGCGCCATCCTGGATAGGCGGGCCCGGATAGGCGGGCGGCGATCGGGAAAAACGGCAGCAGCCGTCGCAATCAGTCAAAGGCTGGGTTTCGGATTTGGCTAGTGGTACGCTTCGCGCCGTCCCTTTCCGGGGCGATCCGAAGGTGACTGCGAGGCGAACCATGCGCAAATATTCCGTTTTCGCCGTGGCCCGCGAGGCGATGCGCGGCCACAAGGGCTGGGAGGCGCAGTGGGCCTCGCCGGAACCGCGATCCTCCTACGACGTCGTCATCGTCGGCGCGGGCGGCCACGGGCTGGGCACGGCCTACTACCTCGCCAAGGAACACGGCATCACCAATGTCGCCGTCATCGAGAAGGGATGGCTCGGCGGCGGGAACACCGGCCGCAACACGACCATCATCCGCTCCAACTACCTCTACGACGAGAGCGCCGGGCTCTACAATCATGCGCTCGGCCTCTGGGACGGCCTTTCGCAGGACCTGAACTACAACGTCATGTATTCGCCGCGCGGCGTCATGATGCTCGCCCACAACGTCCACGACGTGCAGGTGTTCAAGCGGCACATCCATTCCAACCGCCTGAACGGCGTCGACAACGAATGGCTGACGCCGGAGGCGGCGAAGGCCTATTGCCCGCCGCTCAACATTTCCGCCGCCGCGCGCTATCCGGTCATGGGAGCGGCGCTGCAGCGCCGCGGCGGCGTCGCCCGCCACGACGCGGTGGCGTGGGGCTATGCGCGCGGCGCCTCGGCCCGCGGCGTCCATATCATCCAGAACTGCGAGGTCACCGGCATCCGCCGCGCCGGCAACGGCTCGGTCTCCGGCGTGGAGACGTCGCGCGGCTTCATCGGCGCCAAGAAGGTGGGCGTCGTGGCGGCGGGGCACACCTCGGTGCTGATGCAGATGGCCGACCTGAGGATGCCGCTGGAGAGCTACCCGCTGCAGGCGCTGGTGTCGGAGCCGGTCAAGCCGGTCTTTCCCTGCGTCGTCATGTCGAACACGGTGCACGCCTACATCTCCCAGTCCGACAAGGGCGAACTGGTGATCGGGGCGGGCACGGACCAGTACACCTCCTATTCCCAGACCGGCGGCCTGCACATCCTGGAGCACACGCTGGAGGCGATCTGCGAGATGTTCCCGATGTTCACGCGGATGAAGATGCTGCGGTCATGGGGCGGTATCGTCGACGTCACGCCGGACCGCTCGCCGATCGTCGCCAAGACGCCGGTTCCCGGCCTCTACGTCAATTGCGGATGGGGCACGGGCGGCTTCAAGGCGACGCCCGGCTCGGCCCACGTCTTCGCCCACACGATCGCCAACGACGCGCCGCACAGGATCAACGCGCCGTTCACGCTGGAGCGCTTCCGCACCGGCCGGCTGATCGACGAGGCGGCCGCGGCCGCCGTCGCGCACTGAGGATATCGCCCATGCTGCTGATCACCTGTCCCTATTGCGGGGAAGAGCGCCCGGAACTGGAGTTCCGGCACGCCGGCGAAGCGCATATCGCGCGTCCGGCCCGTATCGCCGACATCACCGACGAGGAGTTCGAGCGCTATTTCTTCATCCGCTCCAACCCGAAGGGCATCGTCTACGAGCGGTGGCGGCACATGCATGGCTGCGCGCGCTTCTTCAACGCGGTGCGCGATACGGTGAGCGACCGGTTCCTCGCCACCTATGCGGCGGGCGAGCCGAAGCCGGACATCGCCGGCCAAAGCGCCAACGAGAACCGGAAGAGCGGGGAAACCGGATAATGAGCGGGGCCAATCGCATTGCCGGCGCCGGCCGGCTGACGCCGGCGAAGACGGCGCGCTTCACCTTCGACGGGACGAGCTACACGGCGCTCGCCGGCGATACGCTCGCCGCGGCGCTTCTCGCCAACGGCGTCCATCTCGTCGGGCGGTCGTTCAAGTACCACCGGCCGCGCGGCATCCTCTCGGCGGGTGCGGAGGAACCGAACGCGCTCGTCGGGGTGGGGCGCGATTCCGCGCGCCGGCAGCCGAACGTGCGGGCGACCGTGCAGGAGGTCTATGACGGGCTCGATGCCACCTCGCAGAACCGCTGGCCGTCGCTCGCCTTCGACGTGGGGGCGGTGAACGACCGCATGTCGCCGATGTTCGCGGCTGGCTTCTACTACAAGACCTTCATGTGGCCGAAGGAGGCCTGGAAGCGCTTCTACGAGCCGAAGATCCGCGCGGCGGCCGGCCTCGGCGTCGCCCCGACGGAGCCGGATCCGGATCACTACGCCAGTCGCTACGCCCATTGCGACGTGCTGGTGATCGGCGGCGGGCTGGCGGGGCTTTCGGCGGCGCTCGCGGCGGCGGAGGCCGGGGCGCGCGTCATCGTCTGCGACGAGCAGCCCGAGGCCGGCGGGGCGCTGCGCCACGAGACCGACGTGCAGATCGAGGGGATCGAAGGCTTCGAGTGGGCGCAGCGCACGGCGGCGCGGCTCGCGGCGATGGCGAATGTGCGCCTCCTCCTGCGCACCACGGCCTTCGGCTACTATGCGCAGAATTTCGTCGGCCTCGTCGAGCGGGTCACCGACCACCTCGCCGATCCGGCGCCGGAGCTGCCGCGCGAGCGCCTCTGGCAGGTCAGGGCCAGGCGGGTCGTGATCGCGGCCGGGGCGATCGAGCGGCACATGGTCTTCGCCGACAACGACCGTCCGGGCATCATGCTCGCCTCGGCGGCGCGCACCTACCTCAACCATTTCGGCGTGGCGGTCGGCGCGCGGGCGGGGGTCTACACCGCCTGCGATTCGGCCTATGCGGCCGCCTTCGACCTGAAGCGGGCGGGCGTGTCGGTCGAGGCGATCGTCGATACGCGCGACCATCCGGGCGAAGGGCTGATCTCGACGGCGGCCGAACTCGGCATCGAGGTCCTGACGTCCCATGCGGTCACCGCGACGGGCGGGTCGCTCAGGGTGTCGTCGATGTCGGTGCGCCCGCTCGGCGGGACGGCGACGCGCGCGATCCGCGTCGACGCGCTTCTGACCTCGGCGGGCTGGACGCCCTCCGTCCACATGTTCTCGCAGTCGCGCGGGAAGGTGGCGTGGGACGAGGCGAGCCGGCGCTTCCTGCCCGGCGTCCATGCGCAGGACTGCGTCTCGGTCGGGGCGTGCAACGGCACGGACGACCTGCAGGCGATCATCGACGAGTCCCTGGCGGCCGGAGAGGCGGCGGCGAAGGCCGCCCGCGGGACGAACGGGGCGTCGAAGGCGACGCCGATCCGGGGGCGGACGAAGGGCTCGCGGGCCGGCGGCATGACCGGCAGCGCGGAGGGCGCCGGGCCCGACGCGACCGTCAAGGCGTTCGTCGACTTCCAGAACGACGTGACGGCGAAGGACATCCGGCTCGCCGTCCGGGAGGGCATGCATTCGATCGAGCACGTCAAGCGCTTCACGACGACGGGCATGGCGACGGACCAGGGCAAGACCTCGAACATCCACGGGCTGGCGATCGCCGCGGAGGCGCTCGACCGGCCGGTGCCGAAGGTCGGGCTGACGACCTTCCGGGCGCCCTATACGCCGGTCACCTTCGGCGCCATCGTCGGCCACGGGCGGCACAGGCTCTTCGATCCGGCGCGCAAGACGCCGATGCATGGCTGGGAGGAGGCGCACGGGGCGGTGTTCGAGGACGTCGGGCCCTGGAAACGCGCCTGGTACTATCCGCGCGCCGGCGAGGACATGCACGCCGCCGTCGACCGCGAATGCGTCACGGTGCGCCGGGCGGCCGGCGTCTTCGACGCCACGACGCTCGGCAAGATCGAGGTGGTCGGACCGGACGCGGCGAAGTTCCTCGACCTCATCTACACGAACGGCTGGCAGAAGATGCCGCCGGGGCGCTGCAAGTACGGCGTGATGCTGCGCGAGGACGGCTTCATCTACGACGACGGCGTCGTCGGGCGGCTCGCCGAGGACCGCTTCCACGTGACGACGACGACGGGCGGGGCGCCGCGCGTGCTCCACCACATGGAAGACTACCTTCAGACCGAGTTCCCGGAGCTCGACGTCTGGCTGACCTCCACCTCCGAGCAGTGGGCGACCATCGCCGTGCAGGGCCCGAAGGCGCGCGAGATCGTCGAGCCCCTCGTCGAGGACATCGACATGTCGGCCGGCGCCATGCCGCACATGAGCGTGCGGGAGGGGCGGATCTGCGGGGTGCCGACGCGGCTCTTCCGCATGTCCTTCACGGGCGAGCCGGGCTTCGAGATCAACGTTCCGTCCGACTACGGCCTTTCGGTCTGGGAGGCGGTCTGGGCGCGCGCGGAGCCGCTCGGGGCCTGCGCCTACGGCACCGAGACCATGCACGTGCTCAGGGCGGAAAAGGGCTACATCATCGTCGGCCAGGAGACGGACGGGACGGTGACGCCGCACGATGCGGGGCTGTCCTGGGCGATCGCGAAGTCGAAGCCGGATTTCGTCGGCATCCGCGGGCTGAAGCGTCCCGACCTCGTCGCCGACGGCCGGAAGCAGCTCGTCGGCCTGAAGACCAAGGACCCGAAAGTGGTCATGGAGGAGGGCGCGCAGATCGTTTCGGACCCGAACCAGCCGGTGCCGATGACCATGATCGGGCACGTGACCTCGTCCTACTGGTCGGAGAATTGCGGCCGATCCATCGCGCTCGCCCTCGTCGTCAACGGCCACAAGCGGATGGGCGAGACGCTCTACGTGCCGATGCCCGACCGCACCATCGCGGTCGAGGTGACCGGCACGGTGTTCTTCGACGAGAAAGGGGAGAGGCTCGATGGCTGAACCGGCAGGAGCGGCGGGAGCGGATGTGCGGAATGCGGCGCGGCGCGGCCCGCTTGACGGCAGGCGGGGCGGATCGGCCGGGGTGACGCTGGCCCCGGCGCCGCCGATGGCGCGGCTGTCGCTGAGGGCGCGCGGCGCGGCGGTGGAGGCGCTCTCGAAGGCGCTCGGGCTGGCGCTGCCGACGCGGGCGAAGACTTCGACGTCCTCCAGGACGCGGCATGCGCTCTGGCTCGGGCCGGACGAATGGCTGGTCGTCGACGAGGGCGGGGCGGACCTTGCGACGGCGGCCGCGGCGGCGGAGGCGCTCTGTTCGGCGGTGGACGTGTCGCATCGCAACACCGCGATCGTCGTCGCCGGCGAGGGCGCGGAGGCGACGCTGTCGGCGGGATGCCCGCAGGACCTGTCGGCGGAGGTCTTTCCCGCCGGCGCCTGTTCGCGGACGCTTCTCGGCAAGATCGAGGTCGTGATCTGGCGCCGCGACGCCGCAACCTTCCACGTCGAGTGCTGGCGGTCCTTCGCCGGCTATGCATTCGACTTCCTCGAGGAGGCCGCCCGCGACGCCGCGGCGTGAGCGCGGGAGCCGGCGCGGCTTTATCCCATCGTCTTTACGCGTTGCCGGACTGAAAACCGGTCTGGCCGACGCGCGCCGGTTCAGCCGGCGGCTTTCTTCCGGTTTGCGGGCTTTTGCCGGATCCTGAGGCCGCGGCCCTCGACGCGTTCGACCTCGAAGGCGCCGGCGTGTTTCAAGAGCTCGCCGAGCTTCGCATAGCCGTAGGTGCGCGAATCGAAATCCGGGTAGAGCGTCGCGAGGCGATGGCCGAGGCCGCCGAGATGGACCCAGCCGTCGTCGTCGTCCATCTGGCCGAGCGCCTTTCGGATCAGGGGCGCCGCCTCGCTCGGCGGGCGCAGGGAGGTCTTCGTCGGCTCCCGGTCGGCCGCCGGGGCCTCCGGCAGGAGGTTCTCGGCATAGATGAAGCGGTGGCAGGCCTGCCGCAGGCTTTCGGGGGTCTTCTCTTTCCCGACGCCGAAGATCCTGACGCCCTGCTCGCGGATGCGCACGGCGAGATGGGTGAAGTCGCTGTCCGAGGTCACGAGGCAGAAGGCGTCGAACCGGCCCGTGTGCAAGAGGTCCATCGCATCGATGACGAGCGCTATGTCGGTGGAGTTCTTGCCCGTCGTATAGGCGAACTGCTGCATGGGGATGAGGGCGTGCCGGGCGAGGATCTCGGCCCAGGACTTCAGGCGCGTGCCCGAGAAGTCGCCGTAGATCCGGCGCACGCTCGCGTCGCCGATCTTCGCCAGTTCCTCGAAGAGGCCGTCGGCGATGCGGTGGGATGTGTTGTCGCCGTCGATGAGGACGGCGAGTCGGAGGATGTCGTTACCATTGGCCATGCGGCGACCATAGGGCAGCTTCGTTCGATTGAAAACACCCCGGCTCACGCCTCGGGCGGGCGGTCTTCGGGGTCGAACCGGGCGATGGTGATCCAGTCCGCCGCCAGGGCCGGCTTGCGTTCGCCCTCGATCTCCACGGTCACGGCGTAGCGGCATTCCAGCATGGAGGCGCCGCGGAAGCGGCAGTCGGCGAGCACGAAGCGGCCGCGCACGCGCGAACCGGTCCTGACGGGCGCCATGAAACGCACCTTGTCGAAACCGTAATTGATGCCGAAGCGCCGCTCGCGCACGACCGGCAGGCAGTCGTAGTTCATCGCCGACAGCAGCGACAGCGTCAGGAAGCCGTGGGCGATGGTGCCGCCGAAGGCGGTCTCGGCCTTCGCGCGCGCGGGGTCGACATGGATGAACTGGCGGTCGCCCGTCGCCTCGGCGAAGCGGTCGACGGTTTTCTGGTCGACGGTGATCCAGGCCGACAGGCCGACCTCCTTGCCGACCAGGTCCTTCATGTCTGCGAGCGAGATTTCCGGCGGCATTCCGTTCCCCGTTTCCTGCGTGGCGTCGCCGTAGATAAGGCCTCGCGCAGCCGCGCGCCAGCCCGGATGCGGCTCAGCCGGTGCCGTCGGTCTCCGCGGCCAGCGCCACGCTGCGCGCGCCGACGGCGATCGGCGCGCCGGCTTCCTCCGCGCCTTCGGCGTCGAGGCGCCGCCAGTGCCGGCCGGATGTCCCGGGCAGGCGGAAGGCGACCTCGCGGGAGGTGCGGTTGAAGAGGACGGCGACGCGGCGCGCGTCCGGCCCGCCCTCGGCCCCGGCGGAGAGCACCATCGCGATGGCGCCGGCGTCGGGGTCCTGCCAGTCGGCGATGGCGAAGGGGCGGCCGCCGGTAGCGAACCACGCGGCGGCGTCTCCGTCTCCGGCATCGTCGTTCCCGGCGTCTTCGAGGAAGGCCGGGTCGGCCAGCATCGGCAGGCGGGCCCGCAGCGACGACCAGCGGGCGACGAAGTCCTCCAGTTCCTTGTCGCGGTTCTCCCAGTCGAGCCAGGTGACGGAATTGTCCTGGGCGTAGGCGTTGTTGTTGCCGCCCTGTGTGCGGGCGAACTCGTCGCCGGCCGTCAGCATGATCGTGCCGCGCGAGACGAAGAGCGAGGCCAGGAGCGCCCGCATGTCGCGCCGGCGCCGGACGAGCACCTCGGGGTCGTCGCTGGGTCCCTCGACGCCGTTGTTCCAGGAGAGGTTGTCGTCGTGGCCGTCGCGGTTCTCCTCGCCGTTTTCCGCATTGTGCTTGACCGCGTAGGCGGCGATGTCGGCGAGGGGGAAGCCGTCATGGGCTGCGATGAAGTTCACGCTGCGGGTACGGTGCTCGCCGTTCCTGCGGAAGATGTCGGAGGAGCCGGCGAGGCGGGTCGCCAGGGCGCCGATCGCGCCGGCGTCGCCGCGCCAGAAGCGGCGCAAATCGTCCCGGTAGCGGTCGTTCCACTCCAGGAAGGTCTCCGGAAAGTTGCCGAGCTGGTAGCCGCCGGGGCCGATGTCCCACGGTTCGGCGATCAGGATCCTGTCGGCGAGGACCGGGTCGGCGCGCATTTCGCGGAAGAGGGCGGCCTCCCGCTCGAAGCCGTCGCCGGTCCGGCCGAGCACGGTGCCGAGATCGAAGCGGAAGCCGTCGACGCCGGCGCCGAGGACGAAGTGGCGCATGGCGTCGAGGATCATCCGGGCGACCGGCGGGCGGTCGCAGGCGAGCGTGTTGCCGCAGCCGGTGTCGTCGACGAGGCGGCCGGGATCGTCGCCGGCGTGGCGATAGTAGGTGGCGTTGTCGAGGCCGCGCAGCGACAGCGTCGTGCCCTTGGCGTCGCTCTCGCCGGTGTGGTTGAAGACCACGTCGAGGAAGACGTCGATGCCCTGCGCGTGGAGGGCCGCGACGGCGGCGCGCAGCTCGGCGATGCCGCCCGGCGCGATGCGCGGATCGAGCGCGAAGAAGGTGACCGGATTGTAACCCCAGCCGTCGACGAGGCCGAGCGGCGGCAGGTGGCGCTCGTCGATCCAGGCGGCGATGGGCATGAGCTCGACGGCCGACACGCCGAGCCTGGCGAAATGCTCCAGGTTCGCCGGATGGGCGAGGGCCGCCACGGTGCCGCGCAACGCCTCCGGGATGGCCGGGTTCAGCATCGAGAAGGGCCGCACGGGCACCTCGTAGACGAGGCCGCCCGGCGAGAAGGCCGGGGTTCGCGGCGCGACGGGGGCGGGCAGGGCGGTGACGATCGCCTTCGGCACCAGGCCGCCGGTGTCCTCCCCGACCTCGCCGAGCCGGGGATCGTGGGACCAGGGCCGGTCGAGCGCCAGGGCATAGGGGTCGACGAGCAGCTTGGAGGGGTCGAAGCGGTGGCCGCTGGCGGCATCGTACGGACCGTGCGCGCGCAGGCCGTAGCGGGTTCCGGGACCGACGCCGGGAAGCTCGAGGACGTGGCGCCCGTCGCCTTCCGCGACGAGGACGTGCCGGCCGGTCTCGCGGTCGCCGGCGGCGTCGAACAGCACGAGCTCGATCCGCTCGGCATTCGCGGACCAGACGGCGAACTCGGTCCCGCCGCCGGCAAGCGGGGTGGCGCCGAGCCGCCGCCGGTCGTCGTGCGCGTCGCTCATGCGCGTGCAGGCCTCAGGTGATCACCGTCGGCCGGTCGCGGCCGGTGCGGCTGCGGATGCCGGCGATCTCGTCGGCGGCGGCGATCAGGTCCGCGAGGGCCTCCTGGGTGTCGAGGTCGAGGCGTCCCTCCGGCGGCTCGTAGCGCTCGATGTAGACCCGCAGCGTGGCGCCCGAGGTGCCGGTGCCCGACAGGCGGAAGACGACGCGCGAGCCGCCTTCGAAGAGCACGCGGATGCCCTGGTGCTCCGAGACCGATCCGTCGACCGGGTCGTGATAGGCGAAGTCGTCCGCCGCCTCCACGGCGAGGTCGCCGTAGCGGGTGCCCGGGAGGCTCGACAGGCGGCCGCGCAAATCGTTCACCAGCCCGTTCGCCGCATCGGCGTCGACGCCCTCGTAGTCGTGGCGCGAATAGTAGTTGCGGCCGTATTCGGCCCAGTGCTTGCGGGCGATGTCGGCGACGCTTTCGCCGCGGGCGGCGAGGATGTTCAGCCAGAGGAGGACCGCCCAGACGCCGTCCTTCTCGCGCACGTGGTCGGAGCCGGTGCCGGCGCTCTCCTCGCCGCAGATCGTCGCCTTGCCGGCGTCGAGGAGGTTGCCGAAGAATTTCCAGCCGGTCGGCGTCTCGTAGATGGCGATGCCGAGCTTGGCGGCGACCCGGTCGGCGGCGCCGCTGGTCGGCATGGAGCGGGCGATGCCCTTCAGGCCGCCCCGGTAGGCGGGCGCCAGGTGGGCGTTGGCGGCGAGCATGGCAAGCGAATCGGAGGGCGTGACGAAGATGCCCTTGCCGATGATCAGGTTGCGGTCGCCGTCGCCGTCGGAGGCGGCGCCGAAGTCCGGCGCGTCCTCGGCCATCATCGTGTCGTAGAGCATGCGGGCGTGGACGAGGTTCGGATCGGGATGGTGGCCGCCGAAATCCTCCAGCGGCACGAAGTTCAGGACCGAGCCCGGGGCGGCGAGCAGCCGCTTCTCCAGGATCTCCTTGGCGTAGGGACCGGTGACGGCGCTCATGGCGTCGAAGGTCAGTGTCAGGCCGCGGGCGATGGCGGCGCGGATGGCGTCGAAGTCGAAGAGCTCCTCCATCAGGTCGGCATAGTCGGTCACCGGGTCGATGACCTCGACCGCCATGCCGCCGGTCTCGAAGGTTCCGTTGATGTCGATGTCGATGTCGGGGGCGTCGGTCGTCTTGTATTCGGCGATGGATTTCGAGCGCTGGAAGATGGCATCGGTGATGCGCTCGGGCGCCGGGCCGCCGTTGGCGGTGTTGAACTTGATGCCGAAATCCTCCTTCGGGCCGCCCGGATTGTGGCTCGCCGACAGGATGATGCCGCCGAAGGCGCCGTATTTGCGGATGATGTGGGAGGCGGCGGGCGTGGACAGCAGGCCGGCGCGCCCGACGATGACGCGGCCGAAGCCGTTGGCCGCCGCCATGCGGATGGCGATCTGCACGACTTGGCGGTTGAAGTAGCGGCCGTCGCCGCCGATCACCAGCGTCTTGCCGTTGAAGTCGCCGGCGGCATCGAAGATCGACTGGATGAAGTTCTCGACGTAGTTCTCCTGCTGGAAGACCGGCACCTTCTTGCGCAGGCCGGAGGTGCCGGGCTTCTGGTCGTCGTAGGGCCTGGTCGGTACGGTCTTCGTCATAGGCTGGAGCCTCGCTTGATGAGTTCGCTGAAGAGGTCGGCGTAGCGCCCGGCGCTGCGGTCCCAGGAGACGTCCGCCTTCATGCCCTGCTTCTGGAGGCGGGTCCAGATCCTGCGGTCGGCGTGGGCGCGCGCCGCGCGGCGGATGGCGTGGCGCATCGTGCGGGCGTCGACCGGGGCGAACTGGAAGCCGGTCGCCACGCCCGCCGACAGCGCCGCCTCGTTGGCGTCGACGACCGTATCGGCGAGGCCGCCGGTGCGAGCGACGACCGGGATGCAGCCGTAGCGCAGGGCGTAGAGCTGGGTCAGGCCGCAGGGCTCGAACCGCGACGGGATCAGGATCGCGTCGGCGCCGGCCTGCATGAGATGCGACAGTTCCTCGTCGTAGCCGATCCTGACGGCGATGCGCCCGCGGTTGCGGGCGGCGGCGGCGAGCATGGCCCCTTCGAGCGCTTCGTCGCCGGAGCCGAGCACGGCGAGCCGGCCGCCGCCGGCGAGGATCTCGTCGACGGTCTCGACGAGGATGTCCATGCCCTTCTGCCAGGTGAGGCGGCTGACGACGGCGAAGAGCGGCCCGTCGCCCTCGTCGAGGCCCATGCGCTCCGTCAGGGCGTTGCGGTTGGCGCGGCGGGCACCGAGGCGGGCGGCGGAGAAGGTCTGCGGCAGGCTCGCGTCGGCGGCGGGGTCCCAGAGGGCGGTGTCGATGCCGTTGACGATGCCGTGCAGGTCGCCGTTGCGCATGCGGAGCAGGCCGTCGAGGCCCATTCCGAAGTCGGGCGTGCAGATCTCCTCGGCGTAGGTGGGGCTGACGGTGGTGATGGCGGTGGCGGTCCGCAGCCCGCCCTTCAGGAAGCCGACGTCGCCGTAATATTCGATGCCGTCGACGTGGAAGGCGGATGCCGGCAGGCCGAGCCGGTCGAAGACCGCGGCGGAGAACTGCCCCTGGAAGGCGAGGTTGTGCACGGTCATGACGGAGGGGATCCGGCCGGCCTTCCCGCTGTGGCGGAGATAGACCGGCGTCATGGCGGCCTGCCAGTCGTGGGCGTGCACGAGGTCGGGCCGCCAGCCCTCCGCCGCCCCTTCGGCGATGCGGCAGCCGGCGAGGGCGAGCGCGGCGAAGCGGCGCCAGTTGTCGGCGAAGTCCTTCCCGCCGGCCTCGCCATAGGGGTTGCCCTCGCGGGCGAAGAGCTCCGGCGCGTCGAGGACGAGGAGCTGCAGGCCGTCCAGCTCGGCGGCGAACAGCGTGGCGCGCGCGCCGAGGAGGTCGTCGAATTCATGCAGCGCATCGCGGCCGGCGAGCTTGTCCATGACCGCCGGGTAGCCGGGCAGCAGGGTGCGCACGTGGACGCCGCGATGGGCGAGGGCGCCCGGGAGCGCGCCGGCCACGTCGGCCAGCCCGCCCGTCTTGATCAGCGGATAGACTTCGGAAGCGACCGACAGGACCTGCATCGCCGGTCAGAGGTCCAGCTTGTCGATCATCGGCTGGGTGATCAGGCAGACACCCTTTTCGGAGCGGCGGAACCGCTTGGCGTCGAGTTCGGGATCCTCGCCGACCACCAGCCCCTCGGGGATCTCGACGCCGCGGTCGATGACCACCTTGGTGAGCCGCGCCTTGCGGCCGATCACGCAGCGCGGCAGGACGACCGCCTGGTCGAGCATCGACCACGAATTCGCGCGCGCGCCGGTGAAGACGAGGCTCTGCCTGAGCGATGAACCGGAGATGATGCAGTCGCCGGAGACCAGCGAGGAGACGGCCGACCCGCGCCGCCCGTCCTCGTCGTGGACGAACTTGGCGGGCGGGTTGATCTCGGCATAGGTCCAGATCGGCCAGGAGCGGTCGTAGAGGTCGAGCTCGGGAACGATGTCGGTGAGGTCGATATTGGCCTCCCAGTAGGCGTCGATCGTGCCGACGTCGCGCCAGTAGGCCTCCGATTCGGTGCCGGCGCGCACGCAGCTGTCGGAGAAGCGGTGGGCGACCGCCTTCCCGTTCTCGACGATGTGGGGGATGATGTCCTTGCCGAAGTCGCGGTTCGAGCCCGGCGTCTCGGCGTCGCGGCGGAGCATTTCCATCAGGAATTTCGTGTTGAAGACGTAGATGCCCATGGAGGCGAGCGCGCTCTCCTCGTTGCCGGGGATGCCGGGCGGATCGGCCGGCTTCTCGACGAAGGCGATGATCCGGTCCTTCTCGTCGACATGCATGACGCCGAAGCCGGTGGCCTCCATGCGCGGCACCTCCAGGCAGCCGACGGTGACGTCGGCGCCGGAATCGACGTGGCACTGGAGCATCACCTCGTAGTCCATCTTGTAGACGTGGTCGCCGGCCAGGATGACCATGTATTCCGGCCCGTAGGATTCGATGATGTCGATGTTCTGGAAGACCGCGTCGGCGGTGCCCTCGTACCACTGGGTCTCGGAGACGCGCTGGCTGGCGGGAAGGATGTCGAAGCTCTCGTTGCGCTCGGGGCGCAGGAAGTTCCAGCCGCGCTGGAGGTGGCGGATCAGCGAGTGCGCCTTGTACTGGGTGGCGACGCCGATGCGGCGTATGCCGGAATTGATGGCGTTGGAGAGGGCGAAGTCGATGATGCGGGCCTTGCCGCCGAAATAGACGGCGGGCTTGGCGCGCCGGTCGGTGAGTTCCTTGAGGCGGCTTCCGCGGCCGCCGGCCAGCACATAGGCCATGGAATCGCGGGCGAGCGGCCCGGTCTTTCTTTCGTCCATCGTTCTTTCCCTCCCTTTCGGGACGCGCGGCGCGGGCGCGCGTCCCTCGCCCTAACTGTCCTGCTTTAGCATTACCGTTGCAAGGGGCGGCAGGGTCATCGCCGCCGAGACGCCGCCGGTTTCGTCGTCCTTCGCGCTGACCGCGCCGCCGTTGCCATTGCCGCTTCCGCCGTAGTGCTCGGCGTCGGAGTTGAAGATCTCCCGCCAGGCGCCGGCGGCGGGCATCGGCACGCGGTAGTTCTCGCGCACGACCGGCGTGAAGTTGGTCACGACCACGACCGGGCTCTCGCCCGGCGCCTTGCGCTGCCAGGCGAAGACGGAGTTCCGGTGGTCGTCGGCGATCAGCCATTCGAAGCCTTCCGGCTCGCAGTCCCTGGCGTGGAGCGCCGGCGTGTCGCGGTAGACGCGGTTGAGGTCGCGGACCAGGCGGCGCATGCCTTCGTGGCTGGCCGAACCGAGGAGTTCCCAGTCGAGCGAGCGGTTCTCGCTCCATTCCTGCCGCTGGGCGAATTCCTGGCCCATGAACAGGAGCTTCTTGCCGGGATAGCCCCACATGAAGCCGTAATAGGCCCTGAGATTGGCGAATTTCTGCCAGTCGTCGCCGGGCATCTTGGTGAGCAGCGATCCCTTGCCGTGCACGACTTCGTCGTGGGACAGCGGCAGCACGAAGTTCTCCGAGAAGGCGTAGAGGAGGCCGAAGGTCATCTCGCCATGGTGGTGGCTGCGGTGGACGGGATCGTGCTTCAAATATTCGAGCGTGTCGTGCATGAAGCCCATGTTCCACTTGAAGCCGAAGCCGAGGCCGCCCTCGTGGACGGGCTGGGAGACCTTGGGCCACGACGTCGATTCCTCGGCGATCGTGACGACGCCCGGATGGGCCCCGTAGACCTCGCGGTTCGTCGACTGCAGGAACTCGATCGCGTCGAGGTTCTCGCGGCCGCCCTCGCGGTTCGGCACCCACTCGCCCTCCTTGCGGGAATAGTCGAGGTAGAGCATGGAGGCGACCGCGTCGACCCTCAGGCCGTCGATGTGGAACCGCTCGGCCCAGAAGAGGGCGTTGTTGACGAGAAAGGAGCGCACCTCCCGGCGGCCGAAATTGTAGATCGCGGTGTTCCAGTCGGGGTGGTAGCCCTGGCGCGGGTCGGCGTGCTCGTAGAGCGCGGTGCCGTCGAAGCGGGCGAGGCCGTGCTCGTCGGTGGGGAAGTGGGCCGGCACCCAGTCCAGCAGCACGCCGATGCCGACGCGGTGGGCGGCGTCGACGAAACGGGCGAGGCCCTCCGGTTCGCCGAAGCGGGCGGTGGGCGCATAGAGGCCGGTGGTCTGGTAGCCCCAGGAGGGATCGTAGGGGTGCTCGCTGATCGGCAGGAACTCGATGTGCGTGTAGCCCATGTCGAGGCAGTAGGGGATGAGCTGCTCGGACATTTCGTCCCAGGTGAGGAAGCGGCCGCCCTCGCCGAGGCGCCAGGAGCCGGCGTGGACCTCGTAGATGGAGATCGGCTGGCGCCGGAAATCGGCCTTGCGCCAGAAATCGCGGTGGGCGTCGTCGCTCCACTCGTGGATCAGGGGGCCGAGCGTGATCGAGGCGGTCGCCGGCCGAAGCTCGGAGCGGAACGCGAAGGGATCGGCCTTCAGCGGAAGGCGCTGGCCGTCGGCGCCGATGATCTCGTACTTGTAGGCGCGGCCGCCGGCGATGTCCGGGACGAAGATCTCCCAGATGCCGGTGTCGCGCCGCAGCCGCATGACGTGGCGCCGGCCGTCCCAGTCGTTGAAGTCGCCGATGACGGAGACGCGCCGGGCGTTCGGCGCCCAGACGGCGAAGTGGACGCCGGTCGCGCCCTCGTGCTCGACGACGTGGGCGCCCATCCTGTCGAAGAGGCGCCGGTGCGAGCCCTCGGCGATGAAGTAGTCGTCCATCGGGCCGAGCACCGGGCCGAAGGAATAGGCGTCGGTCACCCACCAGTCGCCGCCGGAATTGGCGGCGTGGAAGCGCAGCGGCTGGCGCTTGCGGATCTTCAGCCGGCCCTCGAAGAGCCCGTCCTCGTGGCGGCGGGCGAGGTCGCCCGCCTCCTTGCCGGAGAGCGTGTAGGCGACGACGGTCTCGGCGTTGGGGATGAAGCAGCGGGCGATCAGCCCGCCCTTCGCCCCCTCGTGCACGCCGAGCACGGCGAAGGGGTCCCCGTGGGATCCCGCAACCAGCGCCGAGACCTGGCCGGCCGATAGAGTGTCGCTCGTCGGTTCGTTGTCGGTCCTGGCGCGTGTCGGTTTCATCCCGCCCTCCAGATTTCCTTTGCGTATTCGCGAATGGCCCTGTCGGAGGAAAACCATCCGACGTGGGCCGTGTTCCGGATCGTCTTGGCATACCATCCGGGTTTGTCGACGAAGAGATCGTCGACGCTGCGCTGCGCGACGGCATAGGACTCGAAGTCGGCCGAGACCATGAACCAGTCGCGATCGTAGATCCCGTCGACGAGACCCCTGAACCTGTCGCGGTCGTCGGGCGAGAAGACGCCCGAGGCGATCGCCTGCAGGGCCTGGGAGAGCTCCCTCGAGGCCTCGATGGCGGCCCGCGGGTCGTAGCCTTCGCCGCGGCGGGCGGCCACTTCCTCCGCCGTCATTCCGAAGATCACGATGTTGTCCTCGCCGACGTGCTCGCGGATTTCGACGTTGGCGCCGTCGAGCGTGCCGATCGTCAATGCTCCGTTCAACGCGAACTTCATGTTGCCGGTTCCGGACGCTTCCATCCCGGCGGTCGAAATCTGCTCGGACAGGTCCGCGGCCGGCACCATCACCTCGGCGAGCGAGACGTTGTAGTTGGGGATGAAGACGATCTTCAGGAGGCCGCGCACGGCGGGGTCGTTGTTGATCACCCGGGCGACGTCGTTGATCAGCTTGATGATCAGCTTGGCCGTGTGGTAGCTCGGCGCCGCCTTGCCGGCGAAGAGCTTGACGCGCGGCACCCAGTCGCGCTCGGGATGCGAGCGGATCTGGTCGTAGAGCGCCACCGCCTCGACGATGTTGAGGAACTGGCGCTTGTACTCGTGGATGCGCTTGATGTGGACGTCGAACATGGCGTCGGGATCGAGCCGGATGCCCATGCGGCGCGCCACGAGGTTCGACAGGCGCACCTTGTTCAGGCGCTTCACGTCGGCGAAGCGGTCGACGAAGGCGGGGTCGTCGGCGTGGGGATCGAGCGCGGCGAGCGCCTCGGCGTCGTCCATGAAGGCGTCGCCGATCGTCGATCGGACGAGGCCGAAGAGATCCGGATTGCACTGCATCAGCCAGCGGCGGGGCGTGATGCCGTTCGTCTTGTTGTTGATGCGGTCCGGGTAGAGCCTGTGGAGGTTGGCGAAGACCGTTTCCTTCATCAGCTCCGTGTGGAGCGCCGAGACGCCGTTGGTCGAATGGGATCCGACGAAGGCGAGGTTGCCCATGCGCACGCGCCGCTCGCCGTCTTCCTCGATGAGCGAGATGTTGCGGATCTGGATATCGTCGAAGCGCTTGTTGCGGGCTTCGCGCAGGACCAGGGCGTTCACCGCGTAGACGATCTGCATGTGGCGCGGCAGCAGGCGCTCGAACAGCGGCACCGGCCAGCTCTCCAGCGCCTCGGGCAGGAGGGTGTGGTTGGTGTAGCTGAAGCACTTGCGGGCGATGTCCCAGGACTGCTCGAAGGACAGCCGATGGACGTCGCACAGGAGCCGGATCATCTCGGCGACGGCGACGGCCGGGTGGGTGTCGTTGAGCTGGATCGCGACCTTGTCGGGAAGGCTCTGGAGCTCGTTGTACTGCTGGATGTGGCGGCGCAGGATGTCCTGCAGCGAGGCGGAGGAGAAGAAGAACTCCTGGCGCAGCCGCAGCTCCTGGCCGGCGGGCGTCGCGTCGGCCGGATAGAGGACGCGGGCGAGCGTCTCGGCCTTGTTGCTCTCCCTCAGCGCGCCGATGTGGTCGCCGGCGTTGAAGGCGTCGAGCAGGATCGGATCGATGGGTTGCGCGGTCCAGAGCCGGAGCGTGTTGACCCGCTTGCCGCGCCAGCCGACCACGGGCGTGTCGTAGGCGGTGGCGATGACGCGCTCCTGGGGCCGCCAGATGCAGCGGCCGGTGCCGTCGGCGTCGTCGCCGATGGTCTCGACGCTGCCGCCGAAGCCGATCTCGTAGGAGCTTTCGCGGCGCTCGAACTCCCAGGGGTTGCCGTGGGCGAGCCACGTCTCGGGTAGCTCCACCTGCCAGCCGTCCTGCATCTGCTGGCGGAAGAGGCCGTGGACGTAGCGGATGCCGTAGCCGTAGGCGGGGACGTCGACGGTGGCGAGCGATTCCATGAAGCAGGCGGCGAGGCGCCCGAGGCCGCCGTTGCCGAGCGCGGCGTCAGGCTCGAGGGAGGCCACCACGTCGAGGTCGACGCCGAGGAGGACCAGCGCCGAGCGCATCTCCTCCATGAGTTCCATGTTGGTGACGGCGTCGCGCATCAGCCGGCCGATCAGGAATTCGAGCGACAGGTAGTAGACCCGCTTCTGGTCCTTCTCGTAGGTCTCCCGGGTCGATTCCATCCAGCGGTCGATGATGCGGTCGCGGATGACGAGGATCGTCGCCGTCAGCCAGTCGTGGGGCTTGGCGACCTTTGCGTCCTTGCCGATGCGGTAGGTCAGCCTCTCGATGATCTCGGAGGCCAGCACGTCCGGATCGGAGACGCGCGGAGAGGGAGAGGGCAGGTCTGTCATGGGTAGCTTGTTCATGGAAAACCGCTCTTCGTCGGTTGCGGGCGGCTGGATCCGCTCTTCGGCCCGGCCGTCTTCTTGTTGATCTTCTGCATTGGACGGATTTGCACACTGCAAGCCCGCAAAGGCAAATTCAATCGTCCTGCCTTCAGTTTTTGCGAACGACGCAATAGCCGCCGGCCGCGGCGATGCCGCGGCAGAGGTCCATCGCGGCGTCGCGGCTGTCGCGGCCGATCCGCACAGTATAGCGTGGCCGCGTGCCGAAGCTCAAATTGCGCTGGCGGACATAGAGGGGAACCTCGCCGCCGAGGATCTTCGGGTAGTCGGCCGCGGCCTGGTGGAAGATCCGCCTGGCGACCACCGGGGAGAAGCTCGCGCCGATCTCCGCGCCCCAGGGCTTCGGCGGCGCCGACGCCGTCGCCATGGGCGAGACGCGCCGCCTTTGGGCGAGTTGCAGGCAGGCCGGCAGGAACGGCTTCGCGCCGTCGAGGCGAAAGTCCACGGTCTTCGGCTTCGCATCGGTCCAGGCGCCGACCGGCAGGCCGGTGATGTCGAAGACGTAGCGCTCCGTTTCGGACGGCACGGGGCGCGCCGTGTCGAGCAGGTCGGCGGCGCGGCGCTCGCCGGCGTTGTAGCCGACGGCGGCAAGGCCGAGATTGCCGAACTGGCGGCGCATCTCCTCCAGATAGGCAGCCGACTTGGCGAGCGCGTCGGCGGCGTTGAAGCTGTCGGGAAGCCCACGGCGCTCGGCGGTGGAGGGCATGAACTGCGCGATGCCGGCGGCGCCCTTGGGGCTGAGGGCGTTGGGGTCGAAGCGGCTTTCCTGCCAGATCAGGCGCGCGAAGAAGCCCGGCGGCAGCGAATGGCGCTCGGCCAGCCGGCCGATCGCCGAGCACAGGTCGCGCTCGTAGCGGCCGGCCGAGATGCAGACCGGCCCGGGGCGGGAGCCGTCGAGCGGCACGTGGGTATGCTCGCAGGCGCGCTTCGGAACGGGCGCGGCGTTCACGGTCGCGAGGGACGCGGAGAGGAAGACCAGGCAGGCGGCGGAGCGGAGCGGGCCATTGCGCATGTCCGCAATCTGACAGGCCGCGGGGAAAATTCAAATGCCGGCTTTCGGGCGGGGGCGGCGGCCGGAACGTCATCCTTTCCATAGCCTCCCCGGAAACTACGCTATTGACGCAATACGCCATTGACGTATGAGCGTTTCATGAGAATAATTCGCCTCAAGCCCTATCTCCGCGCCATGAAAGCGATACGGCTCGAAGAGGGAGAAATGCGGCAGATCGAATTCGGTCTGGCGCTCGATCCGCTGGCACATCCGGTCATCAAGGGACTTCGCGGCGTGCGGAAGGCCCGGTTCCGGCTTCCTGGCGGAGGAAAGAGAGGCGGCGGCCGGATAATATATTTCGTCGCAGTGGGTGAAGCGCTCTACATGATGACCGCCTATCCGAAGAACGAACGCGACGATCTTTCGCCCGATCAGCGAGAGGCGATCCTGGCGACGATCGAGAGTCTGAAAGGAAGCTGGCGATGAGCAGAGTTGGCGCCGATCTGGTCGAGGCGTTCGAAGAGATGGCCGCGGACCTTCGCGGAGATGCGGCGGCGGAAGGCTATGAAATTTCTACCGCAGCGCTCACGCCCGAACGCATCCGGGCGATCCGAAAGAAGGTGGCGACCTCGACCCGCCTGTTCGAATTGCGGTTCCACATACCGGCCCGGACGATGGAAGCCTACGAGCAGGGGCGCAGGAGGCCCGACGCGGCCACGACGGCATTTCTGACGATCATCGAGAAAGAGCCCGACATGGTCGAACGCGCTCTCGCCGACTGACGCCGGCGCCCGCTTCGCGACCTTGCCGCGCCGGGGGGTTCGATGTAGGAGGCACCGTCCGCCGTTTGGAGAGGCGGCGCGGGGGTCGTCATGCTGAGATATCATCCGCGCCAACAGGCGCTCGCCGTCTGCCTGGCGGCGCTGGCAGGCTATGTCGATGCCGTCGGGTTCCTGCAACTCGGCGGGTTCTTCGTTTCCTTCATGAGCGGCAATTCGACGCGACTGGCCGTCGGCCTGGCGCGAGGCACGCAGCCGGCGCTCGTCGCGGCGGGGCTGATCGGCGGCTTCGTTACGGGCGTCGTCATGGGGACGCTCGCCGGCCGGGCGGTCCGGCCGGGCTTCCGCACGAGCGGCGTCATGGGGCTGGTCGCCGTCCTGCTCGCCGTCGCCGCGCTTCTCCAGGGCCTCGGCGCCGGGCCGTTCGCCGCGTTCGCGACGGTCCTCGCCATGGGCGCGGAGAACGCCGTCTTCGAGCGCGACGGGGAGGTCAGCGTCGGCGTCACCTACATGACCGGGACGCTGGTCAAGCTCGGGCAGAGGCTGGCCTTCGCCCTCGTCGGCGGCGACCGGCTGGCGTGGATACCCTATCTCTTCCTGTGGGTCGGGCTGCTTGCGGGCGCGACGCTCGGGGCGCTGGCCTTTCCGGTCGCCGGTACCGGCGCCCTCTGGCCGGCGTCGGCAGCGGCCTTCGGGCTGGCCGCCGCGACCTTCGCCGCGTCGAGGCGCGCCTTGCGGCGCAGCGCGCTTCCAGGAAAAGTGGGCACCGGTTTTCCGTCCGGAAGCGCGTGAAACGACGAGAGCGGCCTGGCCGTGCCGGGGGCGGTCAGTGAAGCCCGGCCAGACGGATCAGCCCGAGGCTGATCGCGCCCAGCATCAGGAGCGACAGGACGACCGCGGCCGTCACCCGGCCGCCGGCCCGGGCGACGACGCGGACGTCCACGCCAAGGCCGAGGGCCGCCATCGACACCACCGTCAGGAAGCTCGCGACGCTGGCGGCCGGCGCGAGAAGGGCATGGGGCAACAGGTCGAGCGAGCGGGCGGCGACGAGCGCCACGAAGGCCAGGATGAACCAGGGCACCAGCTGGCCGAGCGGCGGCAGCGCGCGCCTCGTCCCTCCGCCTCCGGCCGAGCGGCCTTCCGGGTCCTGCCGGTCCCGGAGCCGGGGCGCCAGCAGCGACAGCGCGACGCACACCGGCCCGAGCATCAGCACGCGCACGAGCTTGACGAGCGTCGCCGTCCGGACGGCGGCGGCCCCCATCGGGGCGGCGGCGGCGATCACCTGCGGCACGGAATAGACGGTGAGGCCGGCGAGGGCGCCGAACTGCATCCCGCTCATGCCGAGGGCGAAGCCGAAGAGCGGCAGGGCGAGGACGACGACGACGCCGAGCACGGCGGTGAAGGCGATGGAGGCGGCGACGTCCTCGCTGCCGGCGCCGATGACCGGCGCCACGGCGGCGATGGCCGAATTGCCGCAGATCGAGTTGCCGCAGGCGACGAGAAGCGCCATGCGCACCGGCAGGCCGAGCAGGCGACCGACGAGGTAGCTCGCGCAGATGGCGACGACGACGAGGCCGACGATGCCGGCGAGAAGGCCGGCGCCGATCGACAGGATTGTTTCGGCGCTGACGGCCGCCCCGAGAAGGGCGACGGCGACCTCGAGCAGGGTCTTGGCGCCGAAGCGGATGCCCGGCTCCCAGCGCGGGGCGGGCGTCCATGCGGTGCGAATGGCGGTGCCGAGGAGGATCGCCACCACGAGGGTCTCGAGCCAGTCGCGGCCGAACGTCCTTTTTTCCAGCCCGGCGACGGCGTAGGCGGCGAGGGCGACGGCGACGCAGAGCACGAGGCCCGGCAGGAGCCGGGCCGCCGCGGCGCCGAGGGACGACGGCACTTGCGCCGGGCCGGAGCGCACCGGCGCGTTCTGCTTGGACAGGCTGGACATGGCGCGACCATCGCACCGAACGATCGATCGATCCAACAAAACGTTTTATTCATTCTGATCGATTTTTTCGATCAGTCGACCGCGTCGAGCGTGGTGGCCGTTGCGTCGTCCGTATCGCCGGTCGGGTCCGTTTTCTCCTCGGACAGGCCGCCGGCTGCGTCCTCGTCCGTTTCGATGTCGTCGTCGCTCGACCAGATGTCTTCGGAAATGCCCTCACCGGCGAGGATCGCCCGGAAGAAGTCGAGGCCGGCGGGAGCGCCGTCGCTGCCGTCCTCCGTCGGCGCGGCCTCCACCAGGGCGGAGAGGAGCAGGGAAAGGTCGCCGGCCTCCTCGAAAGGATCGTCGGTCCCGTCGAAATCGTCGTCGGCGGAGGCGTCGGACCCGAGTTCCGTCGACGCGGTGGCGGTCGCGTCGGTTGGGTTCTCGATGTCGGCCTCCTCCTCCGGCTCCTCGGCGCTGCGGTGCTGGAGCCACCTGCCGGCGAAGAGCAGGAGGAGGGAGAGGGCGGTGGAGATGAGGTAGAAGCTCAGCTTCTCCAGATACCGCTTCTGCACGTCGGAATCGTAGCCGGCGGCGGTCTCCTCCAACGGGTAGGCGGTGGCGAAGAGGAGGGCCGTCAGGGCGTAGGAGACGGGGTAGACGAACAGCTTCATGGCGACCTCGGGGACCGAGCGGAACCTCCGCTCGCCGGAGAAGCGTTCGTCGAGCTTCCTCAGGCAGGAGCGGGTGCTGCGCAGCACGTTCGGCTCGCGGCGCTGCCTCAGGGTGCGCCGGTAGGTGCCGGGCATGGCGCGCCGCAGGCCGGACTGGGTGAAGCCGACGGCGAAGCTCGCCATGGACTTGGCGGCAATCTTGGAGAGGACGTAGAGGACGAGTTCGTCCTCCGCGTCCACGCCGGTGACGCCCATCAGGCCCTCGGCGGCGGGCGTGAACAG
This sequence comes from uncultured Alphaproteobacteria bacterium, assembly GCA_963838155.1. GTDB lineage: Bacteria > Pseudomonadota > Alphaproteobacteria > Rhizobiales > Rhizobiaceae > Pararhizobium_B. The sequence continues at coordinate 78,727 of CAWIQE010000031.1, read as the reverse complement.
GATGTTCGGCAGCCGGTCGGTGGCGAAGTCGCCCCAGGTCCTCCAGCGGAAGTCCTGGCCGCGGTCGTCGCCGTAGGTCGGGCCGAGGAAGCAGGCGTTCAAATTGTCCGAAACGAGGCCCCGCAGCTCGTCGTAGCCGAAGCCGTAGTAGAGCATGGCGGCGAGATTGCCCATGAAGCTGCGCCAGAAGAAGTCGAGGCCGCTTGAGCCGAGCGCTTCGATGAACAGGACGACGATGGCTTCCTTGACGATGTAGGCGAGGGTGGTCGAGACCGCCTTGACGAGGCCGGAGCGGGCCAGGTTGAGCGTCGCCCCGGCCACCGTCGCGCAGCCTCCCGGAGCGGTCGCGAGCCCTGCCCGGTCGGACGGCCCGAGGGCGATCGCACAGGGCCGGCGCGGCTCGGCGGCCGGCTCGCCGAGGGCCGCCCTCACGGCGTCGGCGAGGGCGGTGCGCGGGAGGCCGGAGCCGGCGACGAGGCGGCCGAGAGGCCTGCCGTTTCCGCGAAGGGCCGCGCCGACGGCCCGGTCGACGTCGTCCTTCGTCGGGGACCCTGCGTCCTCTGCGGCGCGCGCCGTCGCCTGGGCGCCGATGGCCGCCGCCAGCTCGTCCGCGAGCCGGGGCCGGAGCCGGTCGAGTCCGGCGCGGGCGTTTGCGGCCGGATCGCCGCCCTCGCCGCGCGGCGGGGCTTCGGACTGCCGGACGGCCGGGCGAAAGACGGCGTGCCGGTAGTCCGTCCCGAGCGCCAGGCGCGGCGCGGGGGCGGCGGTCGGTGTCGCCGGAGGGAGCGTCGAGAGGGCGAAGGCGGCGGATGGCCCGCGGTCGGAAATGGTCGTGCGGCTCACTGGTCCGGTCTCCTGGAATGACGTGTTTCAAACGGTGGCTTCGGCAACGGCGCTCCCGGTCCTGCGGCGGGCCGGACGAGAATGGCGGCGCGTCACGCCCAGAGGCGCGCGGCCTCCCCGGGATCCGGCGGCGGGGCGGCGCCGCGCCGGGAGGCTTCGGCGAGGTGCGCCTCGACGACGGCCCGCTCCCTCTCCACCGTTTCGAGCGCCTCGACGATCTCCGGCCCGCGCAGGGCGGCGGCGTCGAGGCTCAGGCCGAGGAGCACCGCCTGCAGTTCCATGGAGACGGATGCGGCCGTGCCGGTGCGGTGGTGGCCGAGGGCGTTGTAGGCGATCGTCGCTTCGGCCGCGGCGCGTGCGCTCGGCGCGGCCACCTCGGCGATCACGGTCCAGACGGCGAGCCGGCAAGCGGCGGCGTCGGGCGCGACGAAGACGGGGCGCGGCCCGAGGAAGACGGCGAGCGCGTCCTCGCGCCGTTCGATCCGGCCGAGGCGGGGCTCGGCACGAAGGCCGGCGGCTATGCGGTCGAGGTTCAGGTCGTCGGGCACGGTCGTTTCGGTCCTGCGATCGGGGACGTCCTTCTTGGCGAAGGGTTCGCAGTGCTCCTAACGGTCGAGTGTGACAGGCCGATTGCAGCCGGAAGTTACCGGCGCCGGCCCGCCGGAGATCCCGGACGGGCGGGATTGTTGCGCCGGGGCAACAGGCGGCCAAGATCGGGCGCCGTTTCGGCGGGAAGACACGCGGCGGCGACCTTTCTATGAGAAATTCGGCGCTCACGGGTTCCCGCGCGGCGGGAAAGCCGCGACGCGACGGAACCGATGCCGAGGGTGGTCATGGGATCGAACAGAAGCAGGCTCTGGGGCGAGGGGCTCTCCCAGGAGGAGAAAGCCGAAGCAAGCGGTGGCGGATGGACGGGCACGCAGGTCGCGGCCGCCGTCCTCCTCCTCCTCCTGATCTTCGCCGTCTTCATCCATTCGTCCGGCAACACCGCCTCGATCGAACGCAACGCGGCGCGCATCGCGGCCCTGGAGGCGGAGGCCGGAAACCGGCCGCAGGCCGACGCGGGCGCCGCAGCCGCGGCCGCGACCGCCAGCGAGGTCAAGCGGCTGAAGCAGCGGATCGCGAGCCTGGAGAGGCAGATCGGAAGCCTCGACCGGGCCGCGAGCCAGCGGAAGGGGATCGCGGTCCCGGTGAGCGTTCCCGGGCGGGGCTTCGGCATGCTGGCGCCGCAGCGGCTGCAGCCGCCGCCCGGCAACGCGGCCGAACGGCTCTTGGCACCCGACCAGGGCTCGTCGGACTGGTCGCAGACCCTGCCGGAGGGCGACCTGCCGCGCTACCAGCGCAGCATCTCGCCGGACGGCAAGCTCATCCTGCGCAAGCTGCAGTGAGCCCGCCGGCCCCGGGGCGGGGCCGGGACGGCGCCGGCGCCGTCAGCGCTGGGCGTATTTCACGCTGTTCTTCAGGAGCTGCAGGTTGTCGGCCGTCGTCGCGTTGGAGGGATCGATCTCGTAGGCCTTGAGGAAGTAGCGGCGGGCGGTCTGCAGCTTGCCGCGCAGCAGGTACGAGTAGCCGATGTTGTTGTAGTAGACCGGGCTGTTGCCGATCATCTTGTGCAGCTGCGCATAGGCGTGGTCGGACGTGTCGAACCGGCTGATCATGTCGGCGGAGGCGGCGAAGCCGAGCCATGCGGCGGGATCCTTCGGGAAGACCTCGACGGCCTTCTTGTAGATCGCGTAGGACTTGCCGTAGTTCTTCGCCTCGAACTGCTGCTTGCCGTTCGGTATCAGCTCGTCGTCGCGATAGTAGTTCACGGGCGCGTCGGCTTCCGGCCAGGACTTCGGGCTATCGCCGAAGGAGGTCGCGCCGTTCAGATAGTCCGTCGACTGGCATCCGGCCGCGGCCGTGCACACGAGGACGACGAACGCCAAGCTTTTCAGGTTGATCTTCAACTCCACTACCCCTCAGTCGCGGCGTCTGTTTCAAGCGGGCGCGCAGGCCCTCGACCCGATATATTGCATAAGGAATGCTAATAAACGAAGAATCGCGGCAAGGAGTCCCAAAATGGCAACACTCGCAAACTTTCTGGACCGACATGCGTTATGCTGTGACGATCGGGACACTTCGTTCCCGGTTCGCGGGGCAAGGAACGGTTAATTCTTCTCAGCTAATCTGAGCGGAAGGATACTGTCGCGACAGGGAAGGCCGATACGCATGAACAGGACATTTTCCGCACTGCTCCGCCTCGGGCCGTCCCTCGCCTATGCGATCGCCGGCGTCTTCCTGCTCAGCATGGTCTTCCTCGGCGCGCATCCGTCGAGCGCATTCGCCTGGGCGCTCTACATGACGCTGCTGCCGGTCATGCGCGAGCCTGTCGACTGGCTGCTCTCCGTGCCCGGCGTCGACCTGTGGGCGGCCGTCGCGCTGCTCTTCGCCGCGGCGCTCGCCGGCATCCACCTGGCGCTCCGGCCGGCGCTCGCCCGCACCGGCTTCCTCCATGCCCATGTGGCGCTCCTCGGCCTCGTGCTCGCCATGGGCCACGCCGCCACGGCACAGGCCGACAGCGTCGGCATCTTCTTCCCCCGCGTCATCGACGGCGACTGGACGTTCCAGCCGATCCAGTTCCCGATCATCGGACTGGCGCTTTTCCTCCTGGTGCTGGTCGGCTGCGTGCCGACCCATCTCGCCATGGCCGGACGCGCCCGCCGGCGAGCCCTCGACCGCGCCGGCTGACGGGACGGAAAACCGGTTCCACTTTTCCTGGAAGCGCGTCGCATCTCGTCGGGAGGGAGGGGGGGAGGGAGGGGGAGGGGAGGGAGAGGGGGGGGAGGGGAGGGGGGGGGGTGAGGGTGAAGGCGGAGGTGGGGCGCTTCCGGACGGAAAACCGGTTCCCACTTTTCCTGGAAGTGCTCTATCGGCAGGGTCCGCTCAAGGCGGCGAAGCTTGCCCGTTCGGCGCTCGCCCAGAATGCGGCGCGCTCGCCCGAGCACGGGGCGGCCGCCTTCTGCAGCCGCTCGTAGGTGGCGAGCAGGTCGGCGCCGGCGGCGCACACGGCCTCGGCGTTGCCGTCGTCGGCGGCCAGCCCGATCTGTCCGACCAGGCGGTGGATCTCGATCTTTTCCTGCGCCTCGAGGGCCTGCAGCCGCTGCATGCAGCCGGGCCCCGCGGCGACACCGTCGGCCGCCGGCGCGGCGGCGGCGGGCAGCACCGTGGCGGCGAGAAGGAGGAGAGCGGCGCGTGCGACCATCGTTCTGCCTTCACTTGCGCTAGCCGGCGTCCGAATCCGTATCCGTATCCGCGTCCGTGTCGGGGGCGTCCGTTCCGATTTCGTGCCTCAGGGCGTCTCTCGCGGCGGAAATTTCTTCGGCGTCGCCGCTTTTCAGGGCCACCATCAGGTCCTTCGCCGCCTGGCTGCCGACGCCTTTCGTCTTCATGGCATCGTGCGCGAGGACGTCGGACGGCGAGAGCCGTTGGTCCGCCGTCGGCGCGAGGAGGCCGTTCAGGAGATCGCGGACGGGGCCGCCGGCAATCTGCGCCTGGCCGTTGGTGACCGTAGCCACGGCATCGGAGCCTTGGGCGACGCCGATGTCGTGATAAAGTCTCAGTTCGGCACCCTGTTGCCAGCCGGTTTCATACCCGAACGGCAATTGTTCGGTGAACATATCCAGCGCGGAGGCGCCAAGTCCCCAGCTGTCGACTTTCGCGGTCAACAGAAGCCCGTCACGCTTCGTCAGGTCTCCGTTCTCCTTGCCCTCCTTGAGGATACTTGACGTCAACGAATCTATATATTCTTCGCCGGTGCCGGGAAGCAGGTTTTTCAGCCCTTCACGCATTCCGCGCTTATTTGCTTCGCTAACGTCGTCACTTTTCTTCTCGGATCTAATTTTGTAGTCCTCATTTTCCTGCACCTCCATTTCCGGTGCTTTGAAAAAGAGATTTCCTATCGGCTGGGCTTCGGTCACATGTATCGCGTCACCCGCCTTGCGATTTCCGAGCGTCAGTCCGAAATCGGCGATCTTGACGGTGCCGTCAGCTCCGATGAGGCAATTCGGCGACTTGAAGTCGTAGTGCGTCATGCCGGCGGCGTGCATGTCGTCAAGGCCTTTTGCCATATCCTGGATCATGGTCAGGCGAAGGACGTCGGCTTGCTGCGTCGTTATTTTCGGCGACTGGCCTCCGGCGGCGTCCCGGATGGCCGTCGCCATATCGGTTGCGTCTCCGTTCGGCGCAATTTCCACTGCGATGCAGAGGCGACCGTCGGGAAAGCGCAGCGCGCCCGCGACATCGATGACGTTTTCGGACTGTGCCCGCGCCTGCTCGTGCATGGCGATTTCGTTGACGCCGTCATCGAAGGCTTTCGAAAAGTCCTTCAGTTGGTCCTCCGTCGAGTCGGCTGACACGTCCTTCTTCATCACCTTCAGGGCAATGACGTCTTGATCGTCCGCCTTGTTGACATAGGCATGGACGTCGGAGAAACCGCCTTCCCCCAGGAACGATCGCCATTCATACGTCTTGCCGTCGAGTTCGATGTCGTAAACGACGGTGTCGTCTTTTGCCGCCCGAACGGATTTGCTGTTGCCGACGGTCTTGCCGGACAGTTCGTCCGACGGGACGGCGGCCGCCGCCCTGTCGACGGCGTAGCTCACGATCTGGAGCACCTCATCGTGCGACAGGCCTTGACCGAGGCCCTCTTCGACAGATCCGGGAGATCTCCAGCTTCAGGGAGAAATTGCTGGAGCTCGAGAAGTCATTTCGAACTTCGGTGGATTTCGACGCCAGGTGGCCGCAGAGTGCCGTGGCGAACGCGTTCACCGCTTCCAGCCTCATCTCATACGGCTCGTGTACTCCCACCGAACCCCTTATCGAGGCCTTGAAGGTCTCGATCGGCCGGCGTCTTGGGATCGAGCCCGAGACGATGGAGGCTCGGCCCCAGCTGTTGCCGAACCGGCAGCATTGTCTGCAGCGCATCGGCACGATGGATATGGGCCTTCACCTCGACGCCCTTCAATGCGATGCCGGCCTTGGCGGCTGATCTCTGGCTGCCGCTGACGAATCCTGCGAACGTGCCCATGTCCGGGATGTTGAACAGGTCCTTGCTTGCAGCGTTCCGGAAGACCGTATCGACCGCCTGCCTCGCGTTATCGCGTCGCTCCTGGCGCCGGAAGCGAAGGCGGTCGAGGACGCGGTCCTTGCGGGTCTTGGTGTAGAGGACGATGTTTCCGTCGGCGTCCTTCTTTCCGCGAATGCTCTTGGCCCCTGCCTCGTTGGCGAAGTTGCGCAGGCTGTTCAGGGAGGTGGAGTTGGTGACGGTGAGCTTGGGCATCGTCGGGATATCCTTCGTTCAGACGCGGACCATGTCGCGCGCGGCTGCGGGCCGCACGGGCGCGGTCTCCATTTCCTCGGAATTGAAATAGGCCTGCCAGAGCCGGCGGCGGTTCTCGAGATTGACCGCGACCGTCGCGATCCGGCGCGCCTCCAGCTCGTTCTCGAAGAGCTCGAAAAGCTGGACGACCTCGCCCCCGCGGCCGGCGAGCGCCATGAAGAGGCCGCCGGTCTCCTGCCACATCAGGTTGAAGCTCAGCAGCGTCTCGTAGATGCTCGCCGCCCTTGCGCGCGGCGGCTTGCCGACGTCGCAGGACAGCACGAGGCGGCGGCGCTCCGCGTCCCATTCGCCGATGACGTCGGACTCGTCGAAGCGGATGACGTAGTCTCCCTCCGGCGTCCGGCCGCACGCAAGGATCGTCTCGTCGTACTGGCCGACCTCGGCCATCAGCCGGTCGATGTCCTCGATGTGCATGTGACCCATCCCGATTATGATTATCCTCTATAAAGAAAGTTTATCTCGATCGGCCGGGCACCCGAGTGCCGAATATGACAGCGCCGTGCGGATTGCCGCGTCCCGGACTCCTTTTCGGGCGGCCGCCGCGCCCGGAGGGCCGGATCTATTTCCCCGGGCCCCGACCGGCGCCGGTCCGGTGGTCTCCGGCGTCCATGTCGATCACGCCGTGCTGCAGGGTGCCCTGGTAGAGGTGCTTCTTGTTCTTGTCGATCCAGGCGAGCACCTCGGCGACCGCGTCGAAGAACTCGTCGGGAACCGGCTCGTAGAGTTCGGCATCGGCAAAGAGCGCGCGCGCCAGCGACACGTTGCGGAAGACGGGGACCCCCGCCGTCTCCGCTTCCTTGCGCAGGTAGTGGGCATAGCGGTTGCGCCCCTTGGCGGTGATGACCGGCAGCGCGAACGTCTCGGGCTTGTAGTCGATGACGACGGCGAAATGCGTCGGGTTGACGACGACGGCGGAGCCTTTCCGCGCGGCGACGCCGCCGTCGCCCATGGCCATTTCCTGGGCGATCTGCTTGCGCTTGCCCTTGATGTGCGGATCGCCCTCGCTCTCCTTGTACTCCCGTTTCACCTCGTCCTTGGTCATCATCAGGCTCTTGGTGTGGGCCCGCTTCTGGTAGGCGAAATCCGCGACGGCGACGGCGATGAAGGCGAGGCCGGAATAGATGAGGACCAGCTTGAGCGAGGCGACCGTGACCTGGGCCACGCAGGTGAGGCCGCATTCCAGCGAATTCATGTAGGGCGAAATGGCATTGCGCACGACGAGGTAGAGCAGGAAGGACAGCACCACGATCTTGACGAGCGACTTGATGAGCTCGACCACCTGCTTCATCGAGAAGATGCGCTTGAAGCCCGCCGCGGGGCTGATCTTCTCGCCCTTCGGCTTGATCGTCTCGAAGGTGAAGAGCGAGCCGATCTGGAAATAGTTGGCCGCGATGCCCGCCAGGATGACGACGCCGAGCACCGGCAGTATGACGATCGTCGCGTCCCAGAACGCGAGGATGATCCCGTTCTTGGCGTTGGCCTGGAAATCGCCGGTGGCGAGGCGGGCCGACTGGTCGAACAGATCGATCAGCCGGGCGTTCGTCATGCTCCAGGTCGCCCAGATGATGCCGACGGCGGAGAGCAGCGAGACCGTGGTGACGACCTCCTGGCTCTTTGCGACCTGGCCCTTCTTGCGGGCGTCCCGCTCCTTCTTCGGGGTGGGGAGTTCCGTTTTCTCGCCGGACGAATTGCCGCTCATGGCGCGGCTCCTTGTGTCGGAGACGGGGGCGCCGGCGCCGGCAGGGTGGCCGAGAACTTCATCACCGCGATGAAGCGCCGCGTGAAGGGTTCGAAGATCTGCAGCTGGTCGGCGGAATAGGGCAGCAGCTGGGCGAAGTAGAAGATCAGGATGAAGATCGCCAGCGCGCTCTTGATGGGCATGGCCAGGATGAAGACCTGCACCTGCGGCGAGAACCGGCTGATCATGGCGAGGGCGAATTCGGCGAGGAACATCAGCGCGACGATCGGCCCGCCGACGATGACGACGATCCGCATGGCGTGGTCGGCGATGGCGAGCACGAGTTCGGGGAATTCCGGCGACAGGATCGGCATGCCGAGGGTGGCCGGCCACAGCACGTAGGACCTGTAGAGGAGGCCGAGGATCGGCAGCACCGCGCCGGTGGCGAAGACGTAGGTGGAGAACGCCTGGCCGAACAGGATGCCGAGCGGCGAGGTCTCCTGCCCCTGCAGCGGATCGATCGAGGCGGCGATGGCGGCGCCGCGCTGGTTGTCGATGAGCGCGCCCGCCGACTGCACGGCCCAGAAGATCCACCCCACGACGTAGCCCAGCACGAAGCCGATGGCGTATTCCTTGGCGAAGACGAGCGCATAGGACGGGATCGTGCGGTCGAAGCTGTCGACATAGGCGAGGTTGATCGGCACGGCGATGATCGAGAGCGACAGGATCGAGGCGCTGCGCGCCAGCCGCGGAACGGCGGTCGCCGTCAGGAGCTGCGACGTCGCCAGGAAGGCGTAGGTGCGCGGCAGCGTCAGGAACAGCGCGATCATCTGCCTGTCGAAGAGGCTGAAATAGAGGCGGAAGACGCTTTCGAGCTCGGTCATGTCATGCCCGGGAAGCCGTCGAACAGCTTGAGCGCGAAATTGAGCATCTCGCTGCCGAGGAGGCTGGCCATCGCCGCGATGGTGACGGCGACGGCGATGAGCTTGATCGCGAAGGACACGGTCTGCTCCTGCACCTGCGTCAGCGCCTGAAGGAGGCTGACCAGGATGCCGACGACGGAGGCGACGACGATCGGCGGCAGCGAGAGAAGCATCACCAGGAGCATGGCCTGTTCGATCTGCTGGAGCGCGACGTCGGGAGACATTGTCTTGTCCTTCGCTTGGAGCGCTCCAGGACCGGAGGAAGCCGGTTTTTTGAGCCCGGAAACACTCGAGAAATCAACTGCCCGGGCCCGTCCAGTACCCTTGGAGATCGGAACGGGCCTAGGAAACGTAGGTCTTGACCAGGCCGAGCACGAGCCGCGACCAGCCGTCGATCATGACGAACAGGAACAGCTTGAACGGCAGCGAGATCGTCAGGGGGCTGACCATCATCATGCCCATGGCCAGGAGGATGTTCGATACGATCAGGTCGATGGCGATGAACGGCAGATAGAGGAGGAAGCCGATCTCGAACGCCTGCCGGAGCTGCGTGACGGTGAAGGACGGCAGCACCACGAAAATGGAATTGGCCGTCAGCTTCGCGGCCAGGTCGGGCGGCCAGAGGGAGCGCGCCGCCTCCAGGAAGAACGTCTTCTCGCTGGCTGCCGCGTGGCGGTCGAGGAAGGCGACGAGGGGGCCCTTGCCCGCGTCGTAGGCCTCCTTCATGCCCTGGATCGTGTCCATGTGGTAATGGCCGGCCGAGATGATGTTGAAGGTCTCCACCACCACGGGCGCCATGATGTAGCCGGAGAGGATGATCGCCAGCGCGTTCAGCGCCATGTTCGGCGGAATGTTCTGCACGCCGATCGCATTGCGGACCAGCAGGAAGACGACGGACAGCTTGATGAAGCTCGTCGCGACCACGGCGACGAAGGGGAACAGTGCCGCTCCGGCGATGATGAGGATGAGTGTTAGCGGGTCGACCATGGATAATTCACAAAAAAAGTCTCAATCTTTCAAATAGATTTCCGTGATGCGCACGCCGATGCGGTCGTCGATGAGGACGACGTCGCCGCTGCCGATGATGCGCCCGTTGGCCCGGATCGTGACCGCGACCCCGTTCCTCGCGTCGGTGTGCTCGAGGGCGACGACCGCCCCTTCGGACCATTTGGAGATTTCGTTCAGGGGCAGTTTCATCCGCCCGAGGTCGAAGTCGACCGCGATCGGCAGGTCGCCCAGCGACACCGGCTCCTCGATCGAGACGGTCCTCGGGGCGGGTCGCGCCTCGTCGGGCGTCTCCGGTCCGTCCGGATTGGGCTCCGCGACGGGGTCGTATCCGTTCTCGGTAATCGGCGTGTCCTTGACCGCCGGACCTTCCTCGTCCATCTCTTCCTCACCGTCTCCATCGACAATACCGGCGCGATCGGCCTCTGCCGCCCGCACGCGCTGGCACAACCAGCCCTCTTCCACCTTCGCGAAATCGAAGACGCGTTTGCGAAACCGCACCATGATCGTGTCCGGCGGCCGCTCCGCCATGACGACCACCGCACCGGGTGCGAGCACGTGACGGTCCGCCAGCCGCAGGGAAATCGAGCCGAGGCTGACATGGGCGGCGACGGCGATGTTCTTCGCCAGCGCGTCGTGCAGGGGCGCATCCGTCTTGAGGGCGTCGCCGAGGAGCCGGAGCACCGCGGCCCGACCGGCGCAGACCGACACGGCGACCTCGTTGTCGTCCGGGAGGCGGATCGCGACGTCGAACCACTGGCACCGGCTCGAGCCGTAGTCCGGAAAGCTCGACGCCAGTCCCTGCCGTCCCAATGAGAGGCCTTTCAGCCGTTCCTCTCCGAGGCCCTCGCCGAGATAGGCGGCCATGCCTTCCAACAGCGACTGCCTGATGCCTTCGGGCAGGTCCGCCAGGTCCGCGACGTCGAGGTCGACGTCGAACAGCGCCGGGAACGGGAACGCCTTCACATGCAGGAGGAACGGCTCGGCCAGGCCGGCGACGCTCGCCTCCGCCACCCAGGTGGCCGCGGGTGGCGCATCGGCGAGGGAAAATTCGACCCTCGCGCCGGCGTCGCCGACGGGAACCGGTTCGCCGCCCAGGGCGACGAGCGCGTTCCACAGGTCGTCGGCGACCGGCCTTGCGGCGAAGGAGGGCGGTACCCATCGCGCGGTCACGGTTCGGTTCCCTCCCGGGCCAGGAGTTCGGAAATCTCCTCCATCCCGCGGGCGCCGTGGGCGCTTTCCACGCCCTTGGCTTCGTGGATGCGCACCACACGCCGCGAGAAGCGGGACTGCAGGCGGTCGGCCAGTGCCTGCACGGCCGGGCCGAAGGCCGCGCCCGCGGCGGCCGCGGCGCCGACGAGAACCACGTCGATGGAGCTCTCCGTCATGGAAATGTGCAGGCCGGTCAGGCCCGTGTCGCTGTTCTGGAGGTCCAGGTGGAGGCTGAAGGCGTGCCGCCCGGACGTGCGCATCTCGGCCAGGACGGACTGCTCGATGCGGTTGCAGAGCTGCTCGACCCACCGCGCGCCGAGGGCGTTGCCGATGCCGGGCAGGGCGGCGAGCGCGGCGCCCGGCGTGGCGGCCAGCGGCAGTCCCTCGCGCGCGACCGCCAGGAGCACGAGGTCGGCGTCGTCCTTCGTCGCTCCGCCGCCGTCGCGGTCCTTCTTCAGCTCGCGCTGGATCTTGTCCCTGAAGAGGGCGTTGCGATCCCCGTCGCCGAGCTCGAACTGGCCGGTGGAGAGATCGCGGTGCAGCCCGTCGCGCTTCGAGCGGGCGGTGCCGTTCTCCGGATATCCGAAACTCGCTCCGGCATCGTGGCGCCGTCCTTCGGGCCGGCGGAAATAGTCGCCATGGGTTGCATCGATCCGGGTCATGCCGCGCTCCTGCGAGGCCGGGAGAAGAGATCTTCCACCTCCACCTCTTCCTTGTATTCCTCACGGGCCGTCTCGGCCTCCTGGGCGTCGCGCTCCAGAAGGACGAACTTGTCGCGTACGCGCATCGCCGTGCGATAGGCCTCCGTCGCCTGCTGGAGTTCCCCTTCGACGCGCGCCTCGACGTGCAGGGCCCGCTCGAAGGCGTCGTCCAGCTTGCCGTGGTCCTTCTCCAGCTGCACCACTCTGCCGTGGGCGACGTCGACGGCGTCCATGTCGATGACCGCGCCGATGACGTCTTCGTAGATGGCGTCCTCGCGCGCGTCGTAGGTGGCGAGGCTCTCTTCCACCTCCTGCCGGCAACGCATGCGCGCGGATATCGCTGCGTCGAGCTCCTCCCGCTTGAGCTGCATCTCGCGCAGCGCCTTGTCGTGCTTCATCTCCTTGAGGCGAAGGAGCACCCTGATCTGCGATATCATCGTACGAGAGCCTCCAGTTTTTTCAGGACGGTCGGGAAGTCGTCGAACTCGTCCGTCTTCTGGCGCAGGAAATCCTTGATTTGCTTGTTCTTCGCGATGGCGATGTCGGCGTCGGGGTCGCTGCCCTGCTTGTACTCCCCGACTTTTATTAGTAGTTCAACATCTTCGTATGTTGCAAGCCAGGAATTGACCTTGCCGGCCATGGCGAGGTGCTTCGGCGAGGCGATCGCGGCCATCACGCGGCTCTTCGAACTGAGGATGTCTATGGCGGGATAGTGGTTGGCGCTGGCGAGCTTGCGGGACAGGATGATGTGGCCGTCGAGGATCGACCGGGTCTCGTCGGCCACCGGCTCGTTCATGTCGTCGCCTTCGACGAGGACGGTGTAGAGCGCGGTGATCGATCCCGTCTCGTTCATCCCGACCCGTTCCATCAGCTTGGGCAGATTGGCGAAGACGGAGGGCGGGAATCCACGCCGGGTGGGCGGTTCTCCCGCGGCCAGCCCGATCTCGCGCAGTGCGCGGGCGAACCGGGTGACGGAGTCCATCAGGAAGAGGACCTTCTTCCCGTGGTCGCGGAAATATTCGGCGATCGCCGTCGCGGCGAAGGCGGCCTTGGCCCGCTCCATGGAGCTCTTGTCGGAGGTCGCCACGACGACCACGGCCTTCGCCATGCCTTCGGGGCCGAGGTCGTGCTCGATGAACTCGCGGACCTCGCGGCCGCGCTCCCCGATCAGCGCCAGGACCGTGACGTCGACCGCGGCGCCCTTCACCAGCATCGAAAGCAGCGTCGACTTGCCGCCGCCGGCCGCCGCGAAGACGCCCATGCGCTGGCCCTCGCCGCAGGTCAGGAGCCCGTCGAGCGCCCGCACGCCGAGCGGCAGGGGCTGGCTTATGACGCGGCGCACCATCGGTTGGGGCGGGTCCTGGTAGACGGGGTAGTAGTCGTCGGGGACGAAGAGCTGGTCCTTGCCGTCGATGAAATTGCCCATCCCGTCGAGCACCCGGCCCTTCAGGCCCTCTCCCACGGCCACCTGCTGTACCCGGCCGGTTCGCCGGACCTCGGTCTGCGGGCTGACGCCCTGCGTCTCGCCGATGGGGGAGAGCAGCGCCTCCTCGTTCAGGAACCCGACGCATTCCGCCAGCAGGTGGCTGCCGCCGGCGCGATTGTAGAGGTCGATGATCTCCCCGATCTGCACGTCCGGGACGACCGCGTGGATGATCGTGCCGACCACCTTGAGCACCCGGCCGGTCGGTTCGTAGGGCGCGAGCGAGTGGGCGGCTTCGCCCAGTCCGGCGCAGAGGTCGTCGAGGCGGGCGTGCAGCCGCACGCGCCTGCGCTCGGCGACCGAGGCGAAGGAGACCGCTTCCTCGACCGCGCTCACGGGACCGTCTCCCCGTCCGGCGGGGCCACGGCCTCCTTGCCGGCATTGGCGAGCGTCGCGCGCACCGTCGCCTCGAGCCGCTCGATGGAGCGGCCGAGATCGCCCTCGACGCGGCCGATCTTGGTTTCGAGGATGATCTGGGGCGGTACCAGAGTGGCATCCTCGACGACGTCGACCAGCTCGACTTCCGGGAAGTCGGCGACGATCGAGCCGATCGACAGCTTCATGTCGGCCAGCTGTTCGGGCGAGACCCGGAGTTCGGCCCGCCGTTCCCGCCGCATCTGGCGCAGGGCGGAGCGCACCATGCTCTCCGCCTTCAGCCGGTCGTCGAAGCCTTCGATCAGGCGGCGCACGCTGGCGATGACGACGGAGGCGATCCGCTTTTCGATGTCGGCGAGACGCTGGTCCAGGATGCGTTCCTCGCCGAGGAGCCATTCGACCGCCTCGAGCTGCGCCCTTTCCCGACCCTCCTGGTATCCGCGGAGCTGCTCCCTCACGAATTCCTCGCCCGCGACCGCGACGATGCGGGCGGCCTGGGCCTCGGCCTCCGCGAGGAGGGCGGAGGCGGCGTCCACGGGCTCGAACTGCGCCCTGGACAGGATCTGGGCGCCGGACGGGAGCCGGAAGCCGAGGTCCCTCAACCGATAGTAGCCGACCATCGCGCGAGCCTTCTGTTGCCGAGCCGGGTGAATTGCGCCAGTGCGCCGCGCTGCGCGTCCGTCCATGGCTCGAAATCCGCGCCGCCGCACGGCGAGCGCACCGCGAGGAACGGGCCGAGGGCGGGGGCCGCGACCATGACGTATCCGTGTATCAGGCGCATTCCGTAGCGCAGGAAGCGCATGCGCACCTCGTCGACGCTCTCCTCGGCGAGCGCCCGGCGGAACTCTTCCGGGTCCGCGAGCAGGCACAGCGCCTTGTGCAGCGTCGGGGCCTGCTGGGTGGCGACGCGGAACGCATCCGGCCCGAGGGCCGATTTCAGGGCCTGGCGCCGGCTCTTGGCGACCTGCGCGAGGATCTCCTTCTGGAAGGCCGCCGCGGCGAAGGCCAGGGCCTCCCGCTCCAGCCGCCCGTCGGAGGCGCCGGCAAGGGCGAGCGCCAGGCGGCCTTCGGGCGTCGCCAGCAGGGACCGCAGGTCCGCAGACGAGAAGGCCGGGGCGGCCGCCGGGTTGCGGGTGAGGGCGGTGCGCCGCAGGGGCCTGGCGAAGGCCTTCTGCGTGCACAGCCTCTGGATGTCGCCGAGGGTGAGGGGAGCGATTCCCGACATGGCGGAACCGAACACATGCCGCGGGTTCAGCAGGCTCCAGGAAAGCCGCGCGACTGCGCCAAGCGTGTCGGCGGGACCCGGCGTGTCGGCGGGACCCGGCGCATTGCCCGGACCCTCCGTGTCGGCGGGACCCAGCGCGCCGGCGGGGGGCAGCCCGTCGGCGGTGGCCAGCACTTCGGCGGGCGTCTTCTCAAGCATCGACCGTCTCCTCGCTGCCGCCGGTGTTCACGCCGAATGCCAATTCCGTCCCTCCGATCACGACGGCTCCAGCGCGGTCTCGCGCGTCGCCGGCAGTTGCGCTTCGTCGGGGGGCGCACGGCGGCGCCTGAAGAGCGTGACGCCGGCGGCGATCGCCAGGGCCAGGAGCGCCACCATCGCGGCACCGGCCGCATAGGCGATCGTCCAGAACCGGTCGACGTCGGCATCCTTGATGGACAGTCCCGGCAACACCTCCACCATGCGCGTCGCGCCCTTGGGAAGCGCGATCTCGGCGGGCGTCGCCTCGCTGAGCACGACCGTGACGGCATCGTATTTCAGACCCTCGATCGAGCTGGAGACGAGGCGCCTGATCTGGGGCACCAGGAACTCCAGGTCGACCGACGGGTCGTGCTTGATGAAGACCGACGCGGAGGCCGGCTTCAACGGCTCCCCGAGCTTCGGCGGGTCGGGCAACACCACCTGCACCCGGGCGGTGACGACGCCGTCGATGTCGCTCAGCGTGTGGGCGACCTCCTCTCCGAGCGCGTAGATGTAGCGCACGCGCTCCTCGAAGGGGGACGAGATGATGCCCGACTTCTGGAAGATCTCCCCGATCGACTGGTGCTTCTTCTTGGGATAGCCCTTGCTGCTGAGCAGGTGGATGGCGCCGACCATGTCCGTCTGCTCGACCTGCAGGGTGAACGTGGTCCCGTCCTTGATCTTGACGGCATAGATGCCGCTGCTCATCAGCAAGGCCAGCATGCGGTTGGCCTCGACTTCCTCGAGCCCCGAATAGAGGTTCTGCTTGCAGCCCGCCAGGCACAGGACGAGGACCAGGAACACCGGGATCCAGAGGCGCAGAAGGACCGGCATCCGGCGCGCTAGAGCCTGTCCGCGTTTCACGGAACCGCGGACAGGCTCCAGCGCATTGTTTTTGCGCGCTTCCGGACGGAAAACCGGTGCCCACTTTTCCTGGAAGCGGTTGTTTGTGTGCCGCGCTTCCGGACGGAAAACCGGTGCCCACTTTTCCTGGAAGCGCTCCAGGGCTGCGTTTGCGGAGTGTCGCACGCCGATTACTGCCCCTTCATCAGCGTATCGAACGCCTGGGTGGACTTCCCGGTCAGCTTCGAGGTGACGTCGACCAGCAGGGAGAACTGCGCGACCTCCATCTGCATGGCCATCAGCGTCCGGGTGTCGACCACGGAACTGCCCATGAGGCGCGTGACGATGCTTTCCCGACGGTCGAAGACTCCACGCAGCTTCTGGAGGCCCTGCAGGATGGCGTCGCCGCCGCCATGGGCGCCGGTGCCGTTCAGCTCGAGGGCGTCGCGGGCCCGCGACTGGGCCTGCGCATCGACGGCAGGCGGAACGCCGGGCACCGGCTTGGCCGCGTCGGCGCCCGCCGGCGGCGGCTGGACGGCTGCGGCCTGCGCTCCGTCGGTGGCGGCGAGCCGGCCGCCGGAATGATGCTCCATCGAGCGGGAGAAGGCATCGACGCTGGGGGCCGAAGCCGTCGGGACCATGCCGCCGGCGCCGCCGGTGCCGGCCGTACCTATGGACGTCGCGGTCGAAAGAATGGATGCAATCATGAACCACCTCCTGAAACAATGACTCCGCCGCGGTTCCGGCGGCCGTCGTTCGACGGCTCGGGGCCGACGGCCCATGTCCGGCTCGCGGGCGACCCGGTCTCTTCGCTCAAGCTTTCGGCGAACCCTTCCTCTTCATGTCCTCCAGACCGGCCGCGGCAATTTCGGCGAAGGGCGTGCCGGGCGCCGTCTCGACGACGTTGCCGAACAGCCCCGACGCTTCCGCGACGTCGCCGTGGCGCGCGAGCGCCAGCCCGAGATAGGTGAGAGCGGCATCGGTGGGCGGAAGCGCGCGCAGGGTCGAAATCGCGGCGTCGAGGTCGTCGCGCGCCATCTGCACCATCGCAAGTCCGAGCGGACCGGCCTCGTGCGCGGGCCGCGCGGCCCGCACCCCCTCGAAAATCGCCCCGGCCTCGCTGACGAGCCCGGCGGAGAGCGCGAAGAATCCGATGTCGGCGAGTAGTCGGACATCGCCCGCTTCCAGTAGCTCGTCCGTTCTCACATCAGCACCTGCCGGTTGAGCGGCGGCTCCCGCACGGGGCGAAGGCGTCGCGATCAACTTATCGTTGTCTTGCAATATATATGAACCATACGTTGCAAAATGGCAATTTCCCGGCGCGAGGCGCAAGCAATTTCGGCGCGCCGATCGCATCCGCATCAAAACCGTCCGGGCCCCGCGGCGAGCGTCAGCCGCCAGGCCAAGGCCGTCAGGTTACACGGACCCGTCGGGGGGAAGTGTCACATACGGCACAGGGAGAGACAGAAAGTGCCCGTTGTCGCGCACGGCACAGGAGCGGACGGCGGCAGCCGGCGCGGCGAAGGGGCGGCGGCGCGCATGCGCGCCGGTCGACCGATATCCGGTTTCCCCGTCCTGCCCTCAGGAATGCTTGAGATGCATGAGGAGGAGCGCGCGCTGCGCCAGCTGAAGCTCCGTACGAAACTCGGCGCGGCGCCGGGCGAGACGTGCCGCGGCGGCGAGGTGGGTCTGGGCGTCGGCTTTCTTTCCCCGGCCGAGGGCGCAGATGGCGGCGACGCTGCTCGCCCTCGGGTGCCGGTCGGGCTTGTCGAGCGTGTCGGCGATCAGCGTCGCGGCCAGATCGTCGAGCTCGTTTCGCGTCGCGAGGACCGCGAGGCCGAGATAGCCCCAGGGCCCGGCCTCCGACGCGGCCGCGAGCAGGGCCAGGAGAAGGCAGGCGTCGTCGAAACAACCGTCCGCGAAGGCGACCGCGGCGAGGGCGTACAGGCCGGCGACGGTGGACTGTTCCGCAGTCAGGCCCCGGAACAGCTTCCGGGACCTGTCGGGATAGTCGGGCACCAGTTTCTCCGTCAGCGCGATCGCCGCCCCGGCGGACGCGCTGCCGTCCGACGCAACCCCTTCGAGCTGCGTCATGCATAGGTCCGCGAATTCCTCCAACGTCCCGCCGTGACCGTTCAGAAGCGGAGCTTCCGGACCGGACGGCCAGAGATCGTCCGGAATGCACGGCAATTCGTCGGAGACTTCGACGCGTGGATCGCGACCTCGGAACTGCTGGTTCAACTCTCTTCGTCCTAACATCGGTTGACGGTAGGCTGCAAAGCCCGATCATACGACGTCGATTTGCAACCGGGTGTGCCGTACGGCACACCTCATCACTCACAGAACGTCTATAAACCGAGTGCTTCTCGGATGCGAACGCCGCATACAGTAACATGAATAGCACTGCAGCGGCCGGTTCAGCAAGCTGCCGGAGACGTTGTACGACATGAGCGCCACCGAAAATGAGGAACGTTTTCCGAACTTTGCCGGCGTTCGGAGTGAGTCTCGCGCATATGTAGAAGAGATCGAGAAATGGCTCGCGCAAAACGTGCGAACGGACGATCGCATGGGCAAGGTCCTCAGCGGCATAAGCGAGGCCCTCGGCAGGATTTCGACGTATCCGCGCGTGCTGGAGGACGGTGTCGCAACCAAGATCCTGCGCGAAATCGTCGCGGCCGGCAGTCTCGAGGAGCTTCTCGAAGGCACGCAACGGCTCGACGCGAGGCTCGGCGCACTCCGCCGCACGGCCCCTGCGGACCGTCGGCGCAAGCCGCGGGCGCGCACCGTCATCCGGCTCTGAGCGGCGCTTGGCGGATTGCTTTCTTCAACCGGTTTCGACGACGAGCGACAAAAGGCGGATTTGAGATGACCATCACGACTTTCTGGGGAACCTCGACCAATCTCCTTTCGGCCCAGCCGGGATGGGTGACGCCGACGGCGGCCGACCTGTCGACGCCGCCGGCCGAGCTCGACCCGGATACCTTCCGCACATGGGACCTCGCCGACCAGATCGCCTATATCCAGCAAAAGGGGAGCGGCAGCCCGGCCTCCGTGGAGATCGGCGCGCCTCCCGGCTCGGTCACGGCGACCGTCGCGCCGGACCAAGCGCTGAGGCTGCAGTGGTCGGATGGCAAGTTCTTCTCCGTCGCCAATTCCGGCCGGGCGGCGACGGCGACCGAGTTCTCCACCCCTCCCGCCTCGCTCGACCCCAAGACGTTCCTTGCCTGGACCCAAAGCGACCGCATCGCCTATCTGCAGCAGAACGGGACCCCGGTCTTCATCGGGGGGGGGGCGACGCCGGGCGGGGTCTACGCCTACCTCTCGCCGGACGTCCAATTCTCCGACGGGCCGATCCTCAGAACCTCGGGCGACTACGAACCGAGGCCCTACGAACATCTGGCCGGCAGCGCCGACGGCACGCCTTCCCAGATCAACCAGACGAGCGCCGAGAAGCTGTTCCCGACGCTCGACGGGGACACCGCGACGCTGCCCGTCGCGGACCGGCCGGACGCCTTCTACACGAAGCCCGCCGACCTGACGACCGACGCCGCCAAGCTCGCCTTCATCAAGGACTTCTCCACCTGGCACTCGGCCTATCAGCTCGAATACATCAAGAAATACGGCACGCTGGACATCCAGGTCGGCGATCCGAAGACCCGGTTGACGGCCGTCGTGTCCCTGTCGGATCCGACGAAGGTGATCATCGTCCAGTCGCTCGACAAGAAGTCCATCGCCAAGCTGACCTTGGTCGAGCAGAACCAGATCCTGGGGCTGCCCGCATTCGCCGAACTTTCCGCCAGCCAGGGCCTGGTGGGCACGGGTGCCGCCGCCTTCTCGAGCGTCAAGGACGCCAGCCAGACGCTGACGGCCGACGGTTTCATCGACGAGCTGATCGCGGAGATCAGGACGACCATCGCCAGCGAAAAGCCGACCCAGCCCGGTGAGGCCGGCTTCTATGACGCGGTCGTGTACGGGGACCAGAAGCCCGACGACCCCGTCGGCCCGGACGGGGGGCCGTATGTCGTCGACGGTGGCGTCGTCAAGTACGAGGCGTTCGATACTGGACAGCAGCACGGGTGGGCCCTCCGCCTTTATCCAACGATGCCGTCTGCCGACCAGCAACCGTTTCTCGACGAGCTTGCCCTTCTGAAGCAGCAGCTCGATGGTATGGGTGTCGTATCTCCGGAAGATATTCAGAAAGCCGTGACGGATCTCAGGACCCGCTTCCAGCGCGCCTTCGCGTTCTACAACGTCCATCCGGAAACCACGTCCACCGAACAGATGGGAAACCCGGACAAGGCAATCACGGTCTATCACGACGTCATCAGCCTGGACGGCAATGCAGCCATCGATCGCGGCTATCAGATATTCATCGCACAGGAAAAGCGGATGGCGGACCTCGCCGGAGCGCGCATGCAGCTTGCGCAGAACGAAGGGGCGTCGTTCGGCAAGAGGCTCGACGTGCCGGGCCTGATCGCGCGGTTCCAGATCCTCTACGAACAGTCGCTGAAAGCCCAGGTGACGGCGGATACCGAGGAGATCAACCAGCAGAACGACCTCCTGAAGACCTATGCGAAGATCCAGGACGTCGTCAACCAGACCGTCCAGCAGTTCAAGAGCGCCGATTCCGATCCAAAGAGGGTGCTCGGCCTCGACGTCGACGACTACGACAGGCTCTCCGACGACGAAAAGAAGATCATCAGCATGTTCGAGGACAAGCTCGGCAAGGGACAGAGGAACCCGCTCGAAGCGCTGCGGTCTCTGGACCGGCCGCTCTTCGATTTCTTCAAGCAGGAGAAGCCGGGGTCGGATTCGCGCTACGATCTGAACTCCTACAGCCAGACGCAGTGGAGCACCTACGGCACGCGGCTGTCCCAGGCGGTCACGATCATCAACCAGAATTCGCAGCTCAAGATGAACGACGTCACGTCGCTCCAGAAGGAGGCGGACCGGCATTTCGAGCTCGCCAGCAACGCGCTGTCGAAAATGCAGGACATCATCTCGAACATCGCGAGAATCTGATCCCGAGCGGAGAATTGTCCAATGCGCATCCGGAACCTGGACATCGGCGTCGAGCAGGTCACGCAATGGGGGGTGGAGCACGAATTCCACCTGCCGCCGGACGGGGACTTCGCGGCTCCGTTCATGCCCGAGGTCCGGCCGCTCGACGAGATCCTGCGGCGCCCATCGCTCGACGAAAGGCTGCCTGACCTCCTGCAGCCGTCGAACCTCGATCCGGCGCTCCTGAACCCCGCGGTCTTCGCCGCGGCGAGACAGAGCAGCCGCGACTTCTTCGCCGACGCGGCCGGCCGGGCGAGCGGCGAGGCCGCCCGGACGCTAGAGGCGGCGGCGCATATCCTCGAGGTCGAGGACGGGATGGACGGCGAAGTCCGCGCCGCGCTGGCGATGCTCCTGCGCGGATGAGCACCGATCTCACCGTGGCCGGCGGCCCCCGGCCGGGTCACCGCCTGAAGCGCCGCCAGCGCGATTTCCTGCTTCTCAACATGTTCGTGCTCCTCCAGCACGGCTACATCGAGCGCGCCGGCCTCATCGCCGACGCCATGTTCCTCGCCGGCGAGGACGATGCCCATGTGCAGCTCGGCCGCGCCGTCCTGAAATTCGGCAGGGGAAAGTGGCGCGAGACGCTGGAAATCCTCGAGGTGCTCGACCGGATCGACCCGATCGAGCGGTTCGGGACCTACCATCTGAACACGCGCCAGCTGATGCGCCGCTACCTCAAGACACGCTGCTATTTCGAGCTCGGCGAGACGACGCGAATGCGCGACGCGCTCGACGCCTATGTGCGCCATACGGTGGCGACGCGGGAAGAACCCGAATAGCGCGCGAAGTGCATTGCGCTGTACCATTCGACACACCCGGGGTTGCGAAAGGGCGGTATCCTCCTCCTCATCGAATTGCGGGAGAACGACATGTCAATTCTCAAGGGGTTATTCAGCCGGGCCGATACGGCGGACGATGCGATGGAGCTTGCCGCCCGGCTGCTGGAGAAATCGATACCGGAGCTGGACGCCAACACGCGCCGTATCGTCGAACGGCTGGGGAGCGCCGCCACCCTCGGCGACGCGATCGGCATCACCGACGAGCAGAGGGCCGCCCTGCTCGACCTCGGATGCCGCCTGGTACAGTTCGGCAAGCTCGACGACGCCTTCGCGATCCTGCTTCGCCTCGTCCAGCTCGATCCGCTCGACGAAAGGGCGACCTATGCGCTCGGCGTCATCTTCCAGCTGCGCGGCGAGCTGCAGAAGGCCGCGCAGATGTATCTCTATTTCCTGGCGCTGGACGCCACCAATCCGGCCGGCTACCTGCGCCTCGGGGAATGCCTGCTCAGGGCGGGCGAGCACGAGGAGGCCTGCAAGGCCTTCCGCACCGCCCGGGACTTCGCGAAGGAAGGCAAGGGCCAGCCCGGCGATGCCGCAGAGGCCGCCAGGATGCTCGAACTTCCCGAAATGGTCACCGCGAGCACGTTCCTGCATTGACCGCGGCCCTCGCATAAGAAATTCAAGGAGACGAACCGATGCCTATCACTCGCGCCGAAAAGACGACCATCAACCTCGATCAACAAAAGAACTCCACGATCGACAATATCGGCACGACCGGCCAGGGATGGCTTGCCAATTTCATCGGCCAGCTTCCGCCGGGCGACGACAAGATCGCCGGCGGAGCAACCGCAGCCGTAGCGGCAACAGCAGTGCCGTCGGCAGCCTCTCCTGCTATCTCCTCTCCGGGAAGGACGACGACACCGACGTCCTGCTCGCGGAGGTCGCCCAGAAGACCCGCGACATCACGAGCCTCAGCGAGAAGAAGCAGATCACGAGCGACCAGCAGGCCCAGATGGCCAGGCAGAAGGCGCAGGAGAAGAAGTTCGAGCAAGCCGAGGAGAAGATGAAGGAGGCCAAGGAAAAGGGCCACACCTCCGACATTCTCGATGGGGTCAAGTGCGCCTTTGCCTGGATCGCGGCGGCGATGGCCATCGTCGTGGCGGCGGTGATGATCGCATCCGGTGCCGGCATCGCCGTCGGCGTCCTGCTGATTTCCGCGGCGATCTGCGCGACGGCGATCGCCGTCGATTCGACCGTCAGCGTTTCCACCCACAAGGGGGGAATCGCCGGGCACATCGCCAAGGAAGCCGGCGCCAACGACGATGAGGCCGGCAAGGCCGACATGGGCTTCCAGATCAGCGTGTCCGCGCTCGGCGCGATCTTCTCGATCGGGGCCGGCGTCGCGGGCATCGCGGCGGCCGGACGGGCCGCCCTCTCGGCCGGCTTCAGCGCCGTGCGGGCGGGCGAAGAAGCCGGGACCGGCACCACCGAGCTCGCGATGTCCGGGGCTCAAGTGGCAGCGGACGCCAACGGCGCCGCCGTCGAGACTTCCGTGCAAACCGGCGCGGCGAGCGGCGGTGCCGTCGGATCGGCGGCCTCCGAGGCAAGCCCCGCCCAAACCCTGAAGCAGGTCTTCGACGTGATGAAGAGCACGTTCATGGCGACGCTCCGGGAGCAGGCCGACAAGATAGGACAGACCGCGAAGATCGTGCGGGCCGGCTCCGGCGTTTCCGACGGCGTTTCGCAGGCGGGCAGCTCCGCGACCGACGCGGCCAAGGGCGGCATCGATTACGAGGCGGCGCAGCTGCGGGCCGGAGCCAAGGACCTTCAGGGCGACGGCAAGGCGTACGAGGGCCAGATCCAGCTCATGGACAAGATGATCGACATGGCGCTCGACCTGCTCATGAAGGCAGGCGATCGCTACGCAGGCGTGCTCGAATCGATAGCCGACGCCATGAAGGACCGGGGCGATACGGTGTCCCGGGTGCGCTTCGGCGGGTGAGTTCGACGACATAATTTTCAGCAATCAAGAGTTTTTCAGGAGAAAACCGGTGGGTGACATCAACAATCGCAACGTTCTTCCGAAGTCGTTCTACGAGACGGAGAACGGCCAGCAGCATCTTGTCGTCGACAAGAAGCTCGCCGACGCGGTGAAGTCAGGCATCCAGGAACGGCTGGACCAGCTTCCCGCGGCCGACCGGGACGCGTTCCTCGCCATGACGGCGAACCTTGCGCCCGGCGACGTCGATCAGGGCAAGCTCGACGGCGTCCTGGACGCCTTCCAGAAGGCGGCCGAAAGGCTCGGGACCATGGACAGCCCGGCGGCGATCTACATCGGCGACATCGCCGACTTCGTCGCCCGGATCATGATCAAGACCGCGGACGAACGGCGCAAGAGCGCGCTGGAGAACCGCATGGCCGCGCACGAGCAGGCGAAGGCCGACCTCGACAGCCAGGCGGCCCACTCGAAGGCCGCCGCGGACAAGCAGTCGAGCGCGGCGATCAGCCAGGTGGTCGGCGCGGCCGTCGGCGGCGGCGTCGGCGTCATCGGCTCCGGCGTCTCCGTCGCGGGCAACGTCGCGCAGATCGGAAAGATGGGCAAGTCGATGGCCTCGACGAAGGGCTTGACGCAGGAGGTGGCGAAGGAAAGCTCTCAGGTAAACATGTTCAAGGAAAGCGCCGCTCTGACTCCCCTTGGACAGCCCCAACGCGCCGCCCTGAACCAGCAGATATTGGCTAGCGAGAAAAAAATCGCGACCATGAACGAGAAGTCTTGTCGCGGGGAAGGGGGCGTTCGACATCGCGCAGGGCAACGCGCAGGTTTTCAGCTCCGTCGGCGGGGCGAGCAGTTCGGCCGCCGAGATCAACCGTGGCGCCGGCAACATGGGCGACGCCCAGATGAATGCCGACGCGAAGCGCACCGACGCGGCGGGTTCGAGGGACGCGGCAGCCGCGCAGTTTCAGGACCAGATCGGGGAGCGGCAGAAGGCGCTTCTGGACTCCACGGACGATTTCGTCAAGCAGATCATCGAGTTCATCAAGGCTTTGCAGGACTCGAAGGTGCAGGCGATGCAGGCGGCTACACGGGCTTGAGGTCTTGATCATGGGGTTCGAGAACAGGAGCCTGGCGCCTTGAGTGACGAGCGCGCCTTCCGCCAGGCGATCACGGCGCTCTGGGAGCGCCTGGGCCTGGGGCCGCCTCGGTTCGACGAACCGGGACGGGTCCGGCTCGTGGTGGAGACCACCAAGCTCGACCTGATCGACGACGGTCGCGGCCATCTCGTCGTCGAGGGCGTCGCCGTGACGCTCTCGGTTGACGCGATGCGCCGCATCCGGCAGATTCGCAGGGTGCTCGAAGTGAACATCGGTTTGCTTCTCGACAACGACATCGGCGTCTACGAAGCCGAGTTGCCGAGCGGCGCACCGGTCGCGAAGGTCCGCGCATCCTACGCCTATTCATCCAACAGGCCCGATCGTCTGCTGGCGATGGTGGAGGACTGCGTATGGGCACTGGAATTCTACGCAAAGGAAATTAATGCCGATGGCGGCCCCGGGGGTCGCCGCAGTCCTTCGATTTCGAGGGACGACGACAACGTAATTTTTACTCCGTAGTTCTTGTTCGGGACAATTTCGCCCGGTGGGGAGAGCAGATATGGAACTTGCCAAAGTAAATGATGGGCTCATGACTAGTGGATCTAACGATACAGAAGCCTTTCTTCAGGGCTTCCTCAGCGGAGAGCTGGGGAGAAAGCTCGGTCTGTCAACCGAGCAGCTCAGAATAGGGTTGGCGGTCGCGCAGAATCACATCGCGCGGGGCGCCTACATGGAGGCCTTCCGCATGTATATGTCTCTTGTGCTGTGCGATCCGATGCATGTCGACTTCCAGGTGGGACTGGCCCAGTCGGCGGCGCTCCTGGGAGAGCACCACGTGGCGATCCAGGCCGCCTCGGCCGTCATCGCGCTGGCGCCGAGGGACCCGCGCGGCTACCTTCTGTCCGGCCGGAGCTGCTTCGCCATCGGCAGCAACGACGAGGCGCACGAGGACCTCAGCGAGGCCCTGCGGCAGGCGCGCGAATCCGGCGATGCGGGGCTCGCGCGAGAAGCCGGCCTCCTGCTCGAACGCATCGCCGTGGCTTCGAGCCTTTAGGCGCGGCCCGGCACCTCGCGAGGGAAGGGTGATGGCAGTATGACCGGCAAAGCCGAGGCTTCGGGCAGCGAAAGCGGGCTCAACGGGCTTTTCGATCTGTCGCCGGAGGACGGGCCCCTCTTGGAGGAGGTCTGCCGGGCCTTTCTCCGGCAGAAAGGCGTCGAGGCCGGCCGCTTCTTCGAGGCGCTGCGCTCCGGGCAGGGTCTCGGGGCGGCCCTCGGCATTTCTCCGGAGATCCTGGAGCTCGTCTATGCGCGCGCCCATCGGTGGTTTTCCGTCGGAAAGCCGGACCGTGCGGAGCCGCTGTTCCGGGCGCTCTGCATCGCCGACGGACGGATTGCGGACTACTGGGTCGGACTTGGCGTCTGCCTGCGCATGCGCAAGGACTGGACGTCCGCCTCGCTCGCCTTTTCGGTTGCCACACGGCTCCGGCCCGACTGGCCGGTGCCGGTCTTCCATGCGTGCGAACTCGCACTGGCTTGCGGAGACGTCGCCGCGGCGGGTGGCCTGATGCGCCGGATTCGGGAGCTGGCGGGAGACGCTCCTCAGGCCCTGCCGGCACCGATGATGGCGGAAGCGAAGCGCATGGCGAAAGCGATCGAGATGCGCGCCGGCAGCAGGGGGGCGGCGGGATGAGTCTTTCCGAACTCGGCGGAATGCTGATCGTCGACCAGGTCGAGGTGATACGGGAGATCGCGCGCAATCTGCTCGGGGAGGCGCCGCCCGCGGGGCCGCGGCTGGTCTCCGGGCCGATGGACGTTTCCTGGACGCGATTTACGCCGGGCGATCCGGCGGACGCGCCGGAGACGGCGGTCGTGCGCGGCGGCGAACAGCCCGCCGGGGCGCTTTCGCTGCTCGGCCTCCGCCGTCCGTACGGCGCGCCCGCAGGTCCCGGCGCACCCGGGGTCTCGGAGCTCGCCCAGATCGTTCGCCTCCTGTCCGGCGACGGTGCCGGGACCGGCCTTCCGGCCGGCGGAGCCCTTCCGGGTGCGTCGGCCCCGGGAGGCCGGCAGGCCGATGGGAGCGCGACGGCCTTCGGGACTGCCGGGACCGCCGGCGCGGCGTTCGTTCTCGACGACATGTCCGCCGCCGCGTCCGGCGACGGTGCCACCGATCGGGCCGTCGATCGCGCCGGGACCGCGGTTTCCGGGGAAATCCTGCCGCCGGCCGCGGCGAAGGCGCGCGCGGATGCGCGTCATCGGGCCGAGGCGAGGGCGGAGCGGGATCGTCGCGCGGCGACATCGGAAGCGGCGGCGGCGGCCGGAACCGCGGCGCGGCCGGAGCCGGCCGCGGAGGCGCGGGGCCGCGGCCTCGACGGCGTCTCGGCGGCTGCATCCGCCGACCGGGCCTGGGCGGCCATGGCCGAACAGGCGCTGCAGGGCCGGACGGCGGCGGACGCCGTCGCGATGCTCGGGCTGACCGGCGGCGCCGCGAGGCTGGACGGTCTCGGCGCGGAGCGCGCCGGCACGCTCGCCTCCTTCATTCTCAACGCCCACATGCTGCCCGGGTGGCCGCCGCCGCGGCCCTTCGCCGGCGTCGGGGAGAGCCTGAAGACGCTGCACCGCACGACGCCGCAGCTTTCGGTGAACGAGGAGCAGCTGCTCGTCTATCTCCTCAATCTCGGCCTCAACCTCGCCCACCTCGCCCGCGTCCTGAAGACGATCCGCTCGGCCCGGCGCCGGTCGGGGATCTTAGCGGCCATCGCCAGCCTCCTGTCGAGCGCCACCGGCGTCCTGCACGTCGTGGAGCTCGAGCTGGGCTCGCTGGTGGAAGACCTCATGCAGGAAAGACGACTGCGCATGCGCCTGCTCCCGAGCGCGCGCGTGCGCACCGACCTCGGCTGACGGCCGCCGCGGCGACCGGACGACAATATGAACCATAGGGAAGGAAGACCCACATGACGGACCAGATACAACGCACCTCGTCGACGCCGCTGCCGACATTCCAGACGGAGGCGGGACAGCACCAGCCGCTTCCGGTCACCGCCCCGAAGACGCTCGACCGGCTTCACGAGGCGACCGCGAAGGCGGACGGCGACAAGGCCGACGACCGGTTCGAGGACTACCTGAACCAGGGCGGCATCTCCGTGCTGGCCAAGGCGGACGAGGGTGCCGGCTTCGACACCGTGAGCCACATCACGAAGAACAGCGTCTATTCGCTTCCCGACGACAAGACGCAGTTCTAGAGCCTGTCCGCGCTTCCTGAACCGCGGATACGCTCCAAGTCTCTGCTTGACGCGCTTCCGGACGGAAAACCGTTGCCCACTTTTCCTGGAAGCGCGCCTCCATTCGCACCTCGCTCGCTCCGTCATCCTCGCCCTTGTGGCGAGGATCCACCAACGCCCGCCGGGGATGCGGCGCCGACTGTAGATCCTCGGGACAAGCCCGAGGATGACGACGGTGAGGTGACGCGTAGTGACGGCGGAGGCTGGGCGCTTCGGACGGAAAACCGTGACGGCGGAGGCCTCGCGCTTCCGGACGGAAAACCGGCCCACCCGACTCGTATCAGTCCGGCCTCGCCTCCTTAATGAATGCGGCGTTTCTGGAAAACGACAAACGGCGAAAAGGCGTTCGACTATTGTAACCGCCTTTAATATCTTCGAGGCAAGTTGGCTTTATTAGAGCGCTTCCAGGAAAGTGGAAACTTCTTCCGTTCGGAAGCGCATCAGGACAACGGCAGGGGCCGTCCGCCATTTCCGTGAGGCGCGGACGGGCGCTGGCGAAGTCCGAAACGAGGCGTTGCTGCAATGACCATCGCCAGATGCAGCGGAGACAGTCCGATGATGATCGACCTGATCGACCGCATGGCGCAATGCTTCCTCCGTCTCGGCGGGGACCGGAAGGGCGCGACCGCGGTCGAGTACGGCCTGATCGTCTCGCTCATCTCCGTCGCGATGCTCTTCGGCGTTTCCAGCGTCGGCGGCAGCCTGTCGAACGTGTTCAACCATCTCGGCACCTGCATCGGCAGCGCGGACAACTGCACGCACTGACGCGTGCCGCCTTGGAGCCTCTTTTCCTGGAAGCGCTTCAGGCATTCTCCACGACGACGATGTGCAGCGCCCGCGGCCCGTGCGCCCCGAGCAGGAGGACCTGTTCGATGTCGCCCGACCGCGAAGGGCCGGTGACGAGATTGACGGTGCGCGGCATGGAGCCGTCGCCGCGCGTCGCCCGCAGCTTCTGCCAGACCGCCTCGAGATCCCCGCAGACGTCGTCCGCCGCCACGACCACGATGTGGTGCTCCGGCAGGAAATTGACCGTCGTCGGGTTGTCGGGGCCGCTGGCGAGCGCCAGCGTCCCGGTCTCCGCGACGGCGCCCAGCGCATGGCTGACGCCGGCGTCGTCGGTGCCGTCGCTTGCCCCGCGGGCGATCTCGAGCGTCGCCTGCCGGTCCCATGGCGCGCGGGCGAGCCGTGGATCGCCGCCCATGCGCACGGTCGACGCGAGGTTCTTCTCGCGCAGGTAGCCTGCGACGGCATCCGGAAGGTCGTCGTAGCCGGCGATGCGCGCGACCGTGGCGTTCGCCTTGACGGCCTGCCTCTCGAAAAGCGCCAGGCGCTCGGGCTGCGCAAGCCTGCCGCGTGCCGGGACGACGCCCTGCGGATGGGTCGCGAGCCGGCTTGCGACGGCGTCCGCGCGCCCCGGCCTTTCCTCCGCCTTCAGCGAGCGGCGCACCTTGGCGAGGATGGTGTCGCGGGCGCTCATCGGGCGGCCCCCTTGCGAGCGGTCCTTTCCCGGGCGGCCCATGCGTCGAGGAAGGTCCGTCCCTCCGGCGCGGGAAGGTCGCGATGGCGCGTCCAGCCGCCGGCGAGCGGCAGGAAGCCGAGCCGATGCCTCGCTCCGCCGAACCTGGCCAGCAGCGGCATGGCGAGCCGGACGGCACGGCGATAGAGGGCGGGACGCCGGGCGAAGAAGGCCCATATGCCGAGGCCGTAGCGTGCGGCGGCGGGCTCGAGATGCCGCTCGAATTCCTGCTCGCGCCAGTGACGCATCATCTTCGGCAGCGGAATGCGCATCGGGCACACCTCTTCGCAGCGGCCGCAGAAGGTCGAGGCGTTGGGCAGGTGGCCGGCCTTGTCTATCCCGTTGAGCGAGGGCGTCAGCACCGCGCCCATCGGGCCCGGATAGACCGAGCCGTAGGCGTGGCCGCCCACGGCGTGGTAGACGGGGCAGTGGTTCATGCAGGCGCCGCAGCGGATGCAGCGGAGCATCTCCTGGTACTCGGTGCCCAGCATCGAGGAGCGGCCGTTGTCGAGAAGCACGACGTGGTAGGCGTCCGGTCCGTCCGGGTCCTCGGGGCGGCGCGGGCCGGTGGAGACGGTGGTGTAGACGGACATGTCCTGGCCGGTGGCCGAGCGCGCCAGCACGCGCAGGATCTGCGCCGTATCCTCCAGCGTCGGGACGATCTTCTCGAGGGAGGCGATGACGATGTGCACCTTGCCGAGCGTCTGCGTCAGGTCTCCGTTTCCCTCGTTGGTCACGATCACCGAGCTTCCGGTCTCGGCGACGAGGAAATTGGCGCCGGTGATGCCGACGTCGGCCTCGAAATATTTCTGGCGGAGCACCTGGCGCGCTTCGGCCAGCAGCGAGACCGGCTCGTTCAGGTCGCGGCCGGGGTCGAACTGGGTGTGGACGCGGCGGAAGTCTTCCTCCACCTGGTCCTTGTTGAGGTGGACGGCGGGCGCGATGATGTGGCTCGGATGCTCGCCGCGCAGCTGGATGATGTACTCGCCGAGGTCCGTTTCCACCGGGGTGATGTCGTTCTCGGAGAGGAATTCGTTGAGCCCGATCTCCTCGGAGATCATCGACTTGCCCTTGGTGACGGTGCGCGCGCCGGCCTGCCGGCAGATCTCCAGGATGATGCTGCGCGCCTGCTCGGCGTTCTCGGCCCAGTGCACGTGGCCGCCGGCGGCCGTCACCTTCTTCTCGTAGGCCTCGAGATAGAGGTCGAGATGGTCGAGGGTGTGGTTCTTGATGTCGCGGGCGCTGTCGCGAAGCGCGTCGAATTCGGGCAGGTCGTTCACCGCCTTCACCCGCTTGTCGATGAAGCCGGTCTCGACGTTGCGCATGGCGCGCTGGATGTGGGCGTCGGCGAGCGCTTCGGCCGCGTTTTCCTTGAAGCGGTCGGCTGTCAGTTCCACCAAGGTCCTATTCCTTTCCGCTGCCGGCGATCGCCGGCCTGTCGGTCATGCCGGCCAGCACTTCGGCCACGTGCCTGACCTCGACGGCCGAGCCCTCGCGGCGGAGCTTGCCCGCCATGTTCATGAGGCAGCCCATGTCGCCGGCCAGCAGCATGTCGGCGCCGGCCGCGGCGATGTTCTTCGTCTTCTTTCCCACGATCCGGTTGGAAATCTCGGGATACTTGACGCAGAAGGTGCCGCCGAAGCCGCAGCACACCTCGGCGTCGCCGAGTTCCCTGATCTCCAGCCCGCCGATCGACTTAAGGAGCCGCCGGGGCTGGTCGCGCACGCCGAGCTCGCGCAGGCCCGAGCAGGAATCGTGATAGGTGACGGTGCCCTCGAGCCGGACGTCGAGCGAGGACACGCCCATCACGTCGGTCAGGAAGGAGACGAGCTCGAAGACCTTCTCCGAAAAGCGCCGCGCCCGCCCCTCCCACGCGCCGTCGCCGGAAAACAGGCCGGGATAGTGCTTCTTCAGCATCGCGCCGCAGGAACCGGAGGGAACGACGACGTAGTCGAAACGCTCGAAGGTCTCGATCACCTGCCGGGCGATGGCGCGCGTGTCGCCCCGGTCGCCGGAATTGTAGGCGGGCTGCCCGCAGCAGGTCTGGGCCATCGGCACCTCGACCCGGCAGCCGGCGTCCTCGAGGAGCTTGACGGCGGCGAAGCCGACGCTCGGGCGGAAGAGATCGACCAGGCAGGTGGCGAAGAGGCCCACGGCGGGCGGGCGGGCGTCCCCGGCCGGTGCGGGCTCCCCTGCGTTCACGACATCACTCACTTCACGGCCTCCGCGTTCCTGGCTTTCATCTGACGGCCCGGCCCGTTGCCGAGGCTTCGCTGCTTGAGACGCAGGCGCGAGACACGCTCCCAGTCGCTCGACCGCTCCACTTCCTGGATGGAGGCGGCGACGAAGTCGATGTGGGTCTCGGAGGCCTCGCGTGCGCCGGCGGCATCGCCGCGCATGATCGAATCGTAGATGGCGACGTGCTGGGCGAGCAGCTTCTCGCGCGCGCCGGCAAAGGCGTAGAGCAGCGAGCGGTTGAAGAACACCCCCTCGCTCAGGAGCCGGTAGCAGGACCTCAGCGTGTGCAGGAGCACGATGTTGTGGGCGCACTCGCCGACGGCGCCGTGGAACTCGACGTCGAGCGCGGCCTCCTCGCGGAAGTCGCCGCGCCGGTGCGCGGCGCGCATCGCCTCGACCGTGCGCGTCAGGAGGTTGCGGTCGGCGCCGGTCGCCCGGCAGGCGGCGAAGGCCGCGGTCACGCCTTCGATCTCGCGGCGATATTCCAGGTAGTCGAGCGTCGCCTTGCGGTGCCTCGAAATCAGCTCGCCGATCGGCGGCGGGAAGAGCTGTCCGATCACGTCCGCCACATGGGTGCCGCCGCCGGCCCGCGTGACCAGCAGCCCGCGTGTCTCCAGCGCCTTCAGCGCCTCGCGCAGGATCGGGCGCGAGACCTCCATCCGGCGCGCCAGCTCGCGTTCGCCCGGCAGCCGGTCGCCGACCCGGAGGATGCCCTCCAGGATCAGAGCCTCGATCTGAGAAACGACTTCGTCCGAGGTCCGACCGTGATCGACCCGCGCGTAGATGTCTGCGTCCATGGAACCACCCGTTGGTGACGGAACCCTAGCAACCGGGCGATAGGGCGGTCAACATTCTTGTCCGGTCGCTCCGATCCCGCCCGCGCGCCGGCTCAGGGCGTCGCGCTGAGGACGGGCCGTTCGGCCGCGGGGGTGCGGTCCCAGTAGGGGGACGGCCCGTAGAGGTCGGCGAGATAGTCGATGAAGACGCGGACCTTGGCGGGCAGGAAGCGGCGGCTGGCATAGAGGGCGTGGATGGCGACGTTGCGCGAGCCTTCGTATTGCGGCAGGACGCGCACCAGCCGGCCGGCCGAGAGCTCCTCGCCGACGTCCCAGGTGGAGCGCAGCGCGATGCCGACGCCGCCGATGACGCATTCGCGGATCACTTCGCTCGAATTGGTCTGCAACGGGCCGTGCGGGCGGTGGGTGAAGGGGCCGTCCGGGCCTTCCAGCCGCCAGCTTTCGCCGTTGTGGGCGGGCAGGCAGACATGGCGGGACAGGTCCTCCATCGTGCGCGGTTCGCCGTGCGCGCGCAGGTAGGAGGGCGCGGCGCAGAGGATGCGGTGGACGGGCGCCAGCTTGCGGGCGACGAGGCTCGAATCGGAGAGTTCGGCGATCCGCACCGCGATGTCGAAGCCGTCGCCGACGATGTCGACGAATTCGTCGCTGAGCACGAGATTGATGGAGAGGTCGGGATTGGCCTCCATGAAGGCGTTGATGTGCGGGGCGATGTGCATGCGCCCGAAGGAGGTCGGCGCGGAGACCTTGAGCGTGCCGCGCGCGAGTTCCGACCGGCGCGTGACGAAGGCCTCCGCCTCCTCGATGCCCGCCAGGATCGCCACGACGCGCTCGTAATAGCCCTGGCCGGCCTCCGTCAGCGATATCTGGCGCGTCGTGCGCTGCAGCAGCCGGGTTCCCAGCCGGTCCTCGAGCCGGCGCAGCCGTTTCGACACGACGGCCGGCGACAGGCCGAGCTCGCGGCCGGCCGCCGACATGCTGCCGGCCGACACGACGCTGGCGAAGATCTCCGCATCTCCGAAATTATGCATGGCGGGTTCGCATCGCATACACTCCTTCGGTCCGTATACGACCGCCGCCGCGGGGCGGATCACATCGGCTCCCGGACGTCCGGGAAGGCGGTCCGGGGGCGGAAAGTTCCCCGGCTTGTGCCGTTTGCACGAATGATTGAATATGGTAGGCATGATCCGGCAGGACCGGTAAGAAAACAAGACCAGTTCAGGGAGCGCCATGACGTCGCCGACCATGCCCCGGCCGGAACCGGCCACGCTCGAGAAACGGGCCCGGATCGTCTCGGACCTCAGGGACATCGTTCCCGGCGAGGGCGTCGTCGACGCCGCCAACGAGATGCGGGCGTTCGAGAGCGACGGGCTGACCGCCTACCGGCAGCTGCCTCTCGTCGTCGTGCTCCCGGAGACGGTCGAGCAGGTGAGCCGGATCCTGAAATACTGCCACGATCACGACATCCGCGTCGTGCCGCGGGGGTCCGGAACGTCGCTGTCGGGCGGAGCGCTTCCGCTCGAGGACGCGGTGCTCCTCGTCCTGTCGCGCTTCAACCGGGTGCTGGAGATCGACTATCCTAACCGCGCCGTCCGGGTGCAGCCGGGGGTGACCAATCTCGGCATCACCGATGCCGTGTCCGGCCGGGGATTCTACTACGCGCCGGACCCGTCGTCCCAGATCGCCTGTTCGATCGGCGGCAACGTGGCGGAGAATTCCGGCGGCGTGCACTGCCTCAAATACGGCCTGACGACCAACAATGTCCTCGGCCTCGAAATGGTGCTGATCAACGGCGACGTCGTCCGCCTCGGCGGCATGCATCTCGACAGCGAGGGCTACGATTTCCTGGCCCTCATGACCGGGTCGGAGGGGCTGCTCGGCGTCGTCACCGAGGTGACGGTGCGCATCCTGAAGAAGCCCGAGACGGCGAGGGCGCTGCTGGTCGGCTTCCCGTCGAGCGAGGAAGCGGGCCAGTGCGTGGCCGACATCATCGGCGCCGGAATCGTGCCGGGCGGCATGGAGATGATGGACCGGCCGGCGATCCGGGCGGCGGAGGACTTCGTGCATGCGGGCTATCCGCTCGACGTGGAGGCGCTGCTGATCGTCGAGCTCGACGGCTGCGCGGAGGAGGTGGACCATCTCATCGCCATCGTCAGGGAGATCGCCGGCCGGAACAACTCGTC
The DNA here is from genome assembly GCA_963838155.1 of uncultured Alphaproteobacteria bacterium. Classification (GTDB taxonomy): domain Bacteria; phylum Pseudomonadota; class Alphaproteobacteria; order Rhizobiales; family Rhizobiaceae; genus Pararhizobium_B. Next base: position 43,880 of record CAWIQE010000031.1, on the reverse strand, counting down.
GACCTGCCGCGTCTCGCGCGACGACGGCGAGCGGCTGACCTTCTGGGCGGGGCGCAAGGCGGCGTTCCCGGCGGTCGGGCGCATCTCGCCGGACTATTACTGCATGGACGGCACGATCCCGCGCAAGGAACTGCCGCGGGTGCTCGCCGGCATGCGCGCCATGTCCGAGACCTACGGCCTCAGGGTCGCCAACGTCTTCCACGCCGGCGACGGGAACCTCCATCCGCTCATCCTCTACGACGCCAACGAGCCGGGCGAGCTGGAGCGCGCGGAGGCGTTCGGCGCCGACATCCTCAAGCTCTGCGTCGAGGTCGGCGGCGTGCTGACCGGCGAGCACGGGGTGGGCGTCGAGAAGCGCGACCTGATGCCGGTGATGTTCAACGAGACGGACCTCGACCAGCAGATGCGGGTGAAGTGCGCCTTCGACGACAAGCACCTGCTCAATCCGGGCAAGGTCTTCCCGCAGCTCAGGCGCTGCGCCGAGATGGGCCGCATGCACATCCACCGCGGCCAGGTGCCGTTTCCCGAAATCCCGCGGTTCTAGGGGCCCGGCGATGCCCGACGCAGCAGACCCCGCAACAGGCCCCCAGGCAGTCGGCCAGGACGTCTTCCGCCCGCGGACGGAGGAAGAGGTGCGCGAGGCCGTGGCGTGGGCGGTGTCGGAGGAAACGGCCCTTGCGGTGCGCGGCCACGGCTCGAAGGGCGCGATGGGCCGCCCGGTGCAGACGGCGCTGACGCTGGACCTTGCGGACCTGTCCGGCGTGACGCTCTACGAACCGGAGGAGCTGGTGCTCTCGGCGAAGGCCGGCACGCCGCTTTCCGAGCTTCGCGCGCTGCTTGCGGAGAACGGGCAGGAATTCGCGTTCGAGCCGATGGACTACGGGCCGCTTCTCGGCGGGGCGGCCGGGCGGGGCACGCTCGGCGGTCTCTTCGCGACGAACCTGTCCGGCCCGCGCCGCCTGAAGATGGGGGCGGCGCGCGACCACGTGCTCGGCATCCGGGCCGTGACGGGGCGGGCCGACATCGTCAAGTCGGGCGGGCGCGTGGTCAAGAACGTCACCGGCTACGACCTGTCGAAGGGGCTCGCCGGCTCCTGGGGCACGCTGGCGGTGGCGACGGAACTCACCTTCAAGGTGCTGCCGCGGCCGGAGACCGAGGAGACGGTCGTCCTCGGCGGGCTGGACGAGGCCGAGGCGGCGGAGGCGATGGCCGCGGCGATGGGATCGAGCGCGGAGGTGTCGGCCGCCGCGCACCTGCCGGAGACGGTGCGCCGGCACGTGGCCGGCGGGGCCTTTCCCGGCCCGGCGACGGTGCTGCGGGTCGACGGGTTCGCGCCCTCGGTGGCGGCGCGCGGCGAACAGCTCGCCCGGCTCTTCCGCGGCCGCGTCGGTGGACCGCCTCGATGCGGACGCCTCGGCCCGGCTCTGGCGGGAGATCCGGGACGTCGCGCCCTATGCCGACGGCACGGACCGGCCCGTGTGGCGCGTCTCGACCGCGCCCGGCGCCGGCCACCTCCTGGTCGCCGCGCTGCGGATGCATGCCGGCGTCGACGCCTTCTACGACTGGCAGGGCGGGCTCGTCTGGATGCGGATGGAAGGCGATCCGGAAGCGGAGCTGGTGCGGGCGGCGCTCGTCCGGCTCGGCGGCGGGCACGCCACGCTGGTGCGCGCCGACCCCGGCCTGCGCGCGGCGGTCCCGGTGTTCCAGCCGCAGGCGGCGCCGCTCCATGCGCTGGCGAAGCGGCTCAAGCAGCAGTTCGATCCCGGCGCGGTTCTCAATCCGGGCCGGATGTCGGCCGATATCTGAGGGAGCCGGCGTGAGGCGCCGGCGCAAGAGGAGGAAGGGCAATGGAGGAAGACCGGAGCGGGCGGCCCTCGCAGGGGAGGGCCGGCAGTGCCTGGCTCGAGCCGAGCGACCTGAACGTGAAGCTCGTCTACGGGCTCTACATCGCGAGCTTCCTCGTCGGGATCACCGCCATCGTCGGCGTGGTCTTCGCCTATCTCAACCGCGGCCGCGCCGAGCCATGGCTGCAGTCGCACTATACCTACCAGATCCGCACCTTCTGGATCGGCCTCCTCTACGGGCTCGTCTCGGCGCTGCTGGTGCTGGTGGGGATCGGCATCCTGCTCTTCTTCGCGCTGATGGTCTGGGCGATCGCCCGGAGCATCAAGGGGCTGCAGGCGGCGAGCCGCAACGAGCCGATCGCCCGGCCCGAGACGTGGCTCCTGTGACGCGGACCCTCCCGCCCCTTCCCGACGATGCCGGACCCGGATCCTTCTGACCCATGCAAACCAGCTTCACGCCCGAACAGCTCGCCGACCCGCAGGTGGCGGAATCGGAGACGATCCTGCGCAAATGCGTGCATTGCGGCTTCTGCACGGCCACCTGCCCGACCTATGTGACGCTCGGCAACGAGCTCGACAGCCCGCGCGGGCGCATCTACCTGATCAAGGACATGCTGGAGAACGACCGGCCGGCGGACGAGCAAATCGTCACCCACATCGACCGCTGCCTGTCGTGCCTGGCCTGCATGACGACCTGCCCGTCGGGCGTCAACTACATGCACCTCGTCGACCACGCCCGCGCCCATATCGAGAAGACCTACCGCCGCCCGCCTGTGGACCGCATGCTGCGCGCGCTTCTGGCGGCGGTGCTGCCCCATCGGGGGCGCTTCCGCCTGGCCCTTTCGGCGGCCCGCCTCGGACGGCCCCTCGCTCCGCTCTTCAGGGCGATCCGGCCGCTCAGGCCGCTCGCGGCGATGCTCGACCTCGCGCCGGCGGCGGTTCCGCCGCGCTCGCGGGCGGAGGATCCGGGGGTGCGGGCCGCGGCGGGAGAGCGCCGCGGGCGCGTGGCGATCCTCACCGGCTGCGCCCAGCCGGTGCTGAGGCCCGGCATCAACGAGCGCACCATCGCGCTCCTCAACCGGCTCGGCATCGAGACGGTGGTGGCGCAGGGCGAGGGCTGCTGCGGGTCGCTCGTCCACCACATGGGCCGCGAGGCGGAGGCGCTCGACGCCGCGCGGCGCAACGTCGACGCCTGGACGCGCGAGATCGAGGGCGGCGGCCTCGACGCCATCGTCATCACCGCGTCGGGCTGCGGCACGACGATCAAGGACTACGGCTTCATGCTGCGGGGCGACCCGGCCTATGCCGAGAAGGCGAAGAGGGTCTCGGCGCTCGCCGCCGACGTGACGGAATATCTGGCGCGGCTCGACCTGCCGGCACCGGCGACGCCGTCCGGGCTCTCCGTCGCCTATCATTCGGCCTGCTCGATGCAGCACGGGCAGCGTATCGTGCGCGAGCCGAAGGCGCTGCTCGAGGCGGCGGGGTTCGAGGTGCGGGAGCCCGCCGAGGGGCATCTGTGCTGCGGGTCGGCCGGCACCTACAACATCATGCAGCCCGAGATCGCGGCGCGGCTTCTGGCGCGCAAGGCGGGCAACATCGAGCGGACGGGCGCGCAGGCGATCGCCACCGGCAATATCGGCTGCATCGCGCAGATCGCCCGGGGCACGGACATTCCGATCCTGCACACGGTGGAGCTGCTCGACTGGGCCTATGGCGGCGACCGGCCGGCGGAGCTTTCCGCTTCGGGGGACGGCGGGACGGCGGCCCGGGCCGGCTGATCGCACCGCAAAACCGCCGCATGGGGCGGGTCTTGTATTGCCCGAAGGAGAATGCGGCATGCCCATCCGATTCCCGATCGTCCTCGCGGTGCTCTCGCTCGTCCTTTTCGCCGTGCCCGCCGGGGCGGAACCGCGCGCGGGCAAGGAGGCCGGCGGCGGCGTGCTCTCGCTGCTCCCGCCGAACGCGAAGACCGAGCATTCGATCGTCGTCGGCGGGCGCACGCTCGCCTACGAGGCCGACGCGGGCACCGAAGCGCTCATCGGCGGCGACGGCGCCACCATCGCCCGCATGTTCTACGTCGCCTACCGGCTGAAGCAGCCGGAGGGCGGGGGAGAGGGGCGGCCGGTGACCTTCGTCTTCAACGGCGGGCCCGGCGCGGCCTCGGCCTATCTCCATATCGGCGCGCTCGGCCCGCGCATCCTCAAGACGGCGCCCGACGGCAGCTTCCTGGCGCCGCCGCAGGCGCTCGCCGACAATCCGGACACGTGGCTCGGCATCAGCGACCTCGTCTTCGTCGATCCCGTCGGCACGGGCTACAGCCGGGCCGCTCCCGGCCAGAAGGACGGCGCGTTCTGGGGCGTCCGGCAGGACGCGTCGGCGATGACGGCCTTCGTCCGGCTCTATCTGCAGCATTCCGGGCGGACGAACGCGCCGGTCTGGCTGGTCGGCGAAAGCTATGGCGGCTTCCGCGCCGCGCTGCTCGCCAAGACGCTGCAGGAGGACGCGGGGATCTCCCCGACCGGCATCGTGCTGATCTCGCCGGCGCTGGAGTTCTCCTTCGTCTACGGCGACGGCGACTACCGGCCCCTGCAATGGGCGCTGACGCTGCCCTCCATGGCGGCCGTCCACCTGGAGGATGCCGGGGTCCACGGCGCGGAGCTGGCGAAACGGCTGGCCGACGTCGAGGCCTACGCGCTTCACGGCTATCTCGTGGCGCTGGCGGGCGGGCTGGAGAGCGGCGGCAGGCTGGCGTCGGAAAGGGTCGCGGAGGCGACCGGGCTTCCGCCCGACTTCGTCGAACGGCATCACGCCCGGATCACGGCGCGCGCCTTCGCCCGCGAATATGCGCGGCCGAAGGGCCGCGAGCTCAGCCTCTACGACGGGACGATCTCGACGGCGGCGCTCTCGCCCGGCTCCGCGCGGGACCGCACGCCCGACCCCGTCCTCGACCGGTCCGTGCCGGTGGTGACCTCCGCCTTCGTCGACTATCTGCGCCGGGAGCTGAACTACCGGACCGACGTGACGTACCGGCTGCTCGACCGCCAGATCGGCGGCAAGTGGGACTATGGCGGCGGGGCGAACGCCCAGGGCTATGCGGGCGTCCTCGACGATTTGCAGCAGGCGCGCGGGCTCGACCCGGCCCTCAAGGTGCTGATCGTCAACGGCTACACCGACCTCGTCACGCCGTTCATGACGTCGCGCTACCTCGTCTCGCAGCTGCCGACGCTCTCCGGCGCCGAACCGATCCGGGTCGAGACCTACGAGGGCGGCCACATGATGTATCTGAGGCCCCCCTCCCGGCACCGCCTCTTGACGGACGCGGCCGCCCTCTATCGCGCCCCCGACCGCTGACGCGCGGCCCGCTTTTCGGGCCAGCCGCGGGCGACGGTCTTTCGGTGGGCGAGGAAATTGTCGAGCGGCTCCGGATATACTTCGGACTTCGGAAGTTTTACTTGGTCGCGAGAACGAGGCGCGGACTAGACCGTGCGGGCTAGGTCGCGTCAGATGCCGCGCCAGAGGCGCAGGGCGATGGTTCCCACGGCGGCGATGACCATGACGACGCCGTAGGGGATCTTCTTGGTCTTGCGGATCTCGTCGAGGCGCATGAAGAAGAAGGAGAACTGCAGGGGCAGCGGCATCGGCAGCTTGAGCAGGATGGCCGAGAGGGCGCCGGCGGCGACCAGCAGGACGGAGAAGGGCAGGAGGCCGATCCAGCCGATATAGAGGCCGATGGGGAAGAAGAGCTTGGCGTCGCCGGCGCCGAACATGCGCACGAGCCAGAAGATCACGCCGAGGACGAAGAGCAGGCCGGCGGCTCCGAGGTCCGACCAGATGGCGTGGACGTCGAAGAATCCCTCGGCGGCGTGGTGCGCCTCCAGCAGGCTCAGCACGTTGGTCGGCGCGACGACGGTCTTGACCGCCATGCCCACCGCATAAACCGCCACAAGCGCCAGGATGGTCCAATTCGGGATACGCCAGGACGTGAAATCGGAGACCGCGGCATAGCCAAAAAGCAGTATGGCGGGGACGAGGAAGACATATTCGAGCCAGGTCATCCGGGCAGCACTCCGCGATTTCCGGCCATGGCCCGGTTCCCTCCAAAGGGGCTGCGAAACCCGCAAGTCGCGGGAATTCCGCGACTTTTTTCCGGCGGGCGGCCCCTCTCCCAGATCCGCCGGCGCGGGTGTGCCGTCAAAGCAACGCACTTAACCATAAAATTGATAATCACCCGCCGATACACCCCGTTTCATTGACTCACAATTGCTTAAGGAAGTATTAATACAGTTAGTCGGAGAGGTGGTCTCGACGACACTGAGCGGGCCTGCACTGGGTCGGGTTCGTGCGTTTGAGTGAGGAAACAATCGATGAAAATGATCGCTTCGAAAGTGCGTGCCTTCGCACGTGAGGAAGACGGCGTGGCGCTGACGGAATACCTGGTCCTTCTCGGACTGCTGGTCGGGGGCGTCATCGTCGCCGTCACGACGGCTGGCGACAGCCTGGCGTCTGCATGGAATTCCTGGGCCGGTTTCTTCAACAGCTCGCTGACCTGCACGACAACATCTGACAGCAACGGCGTTACCTGCTGAAACGCAGGCACGTGATGAGGAAGGGGTTCGTTAACCCCTTCCTCTAAGGATTTGTTCGGGTTCCTTCAGTAATATTGCTGGCAATCGCAGCATAGGGTGGACGCCATGCGTGCCTCTACATTCATAAGTCTTGCCTTCTCGCTGGTCCTGGCCGTGGCTGCGGTCTTCGCTGTCCGCAGCTATCTCATGGGCCAGCAGCGCCGGATGGCGGGTGCCAACGCGGCGCCGGTCGACACGCTGGTCGTGGCGGCCTCGGCGATGCGCTTCGGCGACCGGCTTCGGCCGGACAATCTCAAGCTGATCAACTGGCCGACGCACGAATTGCCCAGCGGCGCCTTCCGCACCAAGGAAGACCTTCTCGGCAAGGACGACGGCAAGGCCCGCTACGCCATGGAGGCGATCGATCCGGGCGAGCCGATCCTGGCCACGAAGGTGACGGGTGCCGGTGAGCGCGCGACGCTCTCGGCGGCGCTCGATCCCGGCATGAAGGCGCTTTCGATCCGCGTCAACGACGTGCTCGGCGTTTCGGGCTTCGTCCGGCCGGGCGACCGGGTGGACGTGCTCCTCACCCGCAAGAGCGAGGGCAACGGGCTCAATGTCGACGTCCTCCTCCAGGGCGTCAAGGTGATCGCCGTCGACCAGTCGGCCGACGACCGCAAGGACAAGCCCTCCGTCAGCAAGACGGTGACCTTCGAGGTGACGACCGAGGAAGCGCAGAAGCTGACGCTCGCCGCCACCGTCGGAACGCTGTCGCTGGCGCTGCGCAACATCGCGTCCTCCGGCACGGAGCCGACGCGGCCGATGACGACGGCCGATCTCGGCGGCGGGCCGACTGCGACCGAACTGCAACAGGGTACGAATAAAGAAGATCCGCATATCGCACAAATTGAAGATATGGTGCAAAAAGTCGACCAGAGGGTGAATACTGTCGAAGGCAAGCTGGACAAGCCGCAACCGGCAGTCGAAAAACCGAAATGGGCGACGGTCGGGGTCTGGAATACGACCAAGCGGGTGGAGCACAGGGTCGGCGAGATCAAGTGAGCGGGTGAACCGTTCACCGCCGGACGGGGGTCGTCCGGCGGTGGTGTTTGAGGGTGAGTATGATCATGGCGGGAATCATGGGATGGCGCGTTCCGGCGCGGGTTTTGGCCGGTATGGCGCTCGCGGCGGTCTTGTCCGCCTATGCGGGGCCGGGGTTTCTTTCCTCCGGCAGGGCTGCGGCCCAGGAGCGCGACGTGACCCTCGGACAGGGCGTCCAGGAGGTCACCGTCGCACCGAACGAGACGATGACGCTCAGGACCGGACAGAATTTCGGCGACCTCGTCGTCGGCAACGCCGGCATGATCGACGTCATCCCGCTCACCGACAAGACGATGTTCGTGCGGGCCAAGAAGATCGGCGCGACCAATATTTCCGTCTATGACGACAACAAGAACCTGCTCGGCGTGATCGACGTCCACGTGACGCGCGACCTCGGCGAGGTCCGCCAGGCGATCGCCGCGGCGGTGCCGGGCTCCAGCGTCCGGGTGATCAATTCCAACGAGCAGATCCGCCTGACCGGGACCGTGCGCAACGCGGAAGACCTCTCGCGGGTCATGGAGATCGCGCAATCCTATTCGCCGGGCCAGCCGGTCCTCAACCAGCTGCGCGTCAGCGACGCCCAGCAGGTGATGCTCGACGTCCGGATGATCGAGGCGAAGCGCACGGCGGGCCGCGATCTCGGCATCGGCTGGAACGGTGCTTCGACGAACGGCACGATCCTGCGGATCGGCGGCGGCGCCGCTGGAGCAGCCTCAACGCGGCGCCCTTCGGCACGCTCGTCGCCCAGGCGCTCGCATTATCGGGAACGCGGATCGACGTCGTCATCAACGCGCTGGAAAAGAAGAACCTCGTCCGTCGGCTGGCGCAGCCGAACCTCGTCGCGCTGTCGGGCCAGACGGCGAGCTTCCACGCCGGCGGCGAGGTGCCGATCCAGTCCGTCACCAACAGCGGCGGGGCGATCGCCACGTCGACCGACTACCGGCCCTACGGCGTGCGGCTGACCTTCAAGCCGACGGTGCTCGACGACGGGCTGATCAACCTCCTGATCCAGCCGGAGGTCTCCGAGATCGATCCGTCGGTGAACGTCAACGGAAACCCGGGCTTCATCTCGCGCGCGGCCAACACGATGGTCCAGCTGCGCGACGGGCAGAGCTTCGCGCTCGCCGGGCTGCTCGACTCCACGAACTCGCGCAACATCGACCAGCTGCCGTGGCTCGGCAACGTGCCGGTGCTGGGCGCGCTGTTCCGCTCGACCAGCTTCCAGAAGAACGAATCCGACCTCGTCATCATCGTGACGCCGCACATCGTGCGGCCGGCGAGCCCGACGGAGGCGCTCTACACCCCGCTCGACGAGACGAAGTCGTCGAACGACGTGGAGCTCTTCGCGCTCGGGCTTCTCGAGATCAACAAGGACATGCTGCGCAGCTATCGCACGGGCGCGGGAATTGCCGGGCCCTACGGCCACCGGCTCGATCTGAAGACGGGGGGCGCACTTGCTGTCGCGAAGAAGTAGAACGATCCTGGCGCTGGCGGCTTCGGCCGCGCTGCTTTCGGGCTGCGCCGAATACATGAACCACTGGGACACGGTGACCTACCGCGCCGGCAATTCGCTCGACGCGAACGAGGGGATCCATACGGTCCAGCCGTTCCCGCGGGCGGCATGGCGCACGCACATCAACAGCGACGGCAAGGTCGTCTACAAGGCCGTGACGGACTACGAGAAGGGGAAGAACTCGCTGTCCTCCTCCTCCGGCACGAGCGGCAGCGGCGGCCAGACCATAACATCGGTGAAATAGCCGGGGGCGCCAGCCGGGCGCAGAGAAATGCGGATCAGGGGCATGGCAAGGTTGCGGATCGCAACCCGTGGCGGCGTTCGTAGCGGGCGGGCCGGGGGGAAGAGTGATGCTGAAAAGATGGGTCTCGAAGTTCTGGCATGACAAGCGCGGCTACGTGATCGCGCTGACGCTGATCGCCATGCCGCTGCTCCTCGGCTTCTCGCTCCTCGTGATCGACGCCAGCCGCGGCGAGAATTTGCACACGGACCTGCAGGACGCGGTGGACGCGATGGCGCTCGCCGGGGCGCGGCAGCTCGACGGGCGGGACGATGCGATCGCGCGGGCGAAGAACGCCGTTGCGGACCTGACCAACAGCGCAAGCTTCGTGAAGGGCGGCAGCGGCATGTCGCTCGGCGGCCGGATCACGGTGACCTACAATACGGGCGACACGACGAACGGTTGCGACTTATCGTCGACGGCGAGCACGGTCTGCGTGCTGTTCCTGAAGGGCATTCCGACGAGCGACGACAGCGGCGAGTGGACCGGGTCGCTCGCGACGTTCCTCGGCACGTACGGAACCACCGATTCCAACGACGCGTCCTACGTGCGCGTCATCGCCAAGCCGCAATCGATGCAGACGATCTTTCCCATTCCCGTCAGCCTCCGCCGCGACACGGTGGACATCAGCGCCGAGGCGACCGCGGTCTATGCGGCGAGCGCCTGCAACGTGATGCCGATCTATATCTGCAATCCCTTCGAGTCGAACCCGGACCCCGATCCGACGGCAGCTTCCGACGCGTTCCACCAGGCATTTGCCAATGGCGGCCTCTACGGCGTTCAGTTCGAGCTCCACAACAGCGGCAACTACGAAGTCGGGCCCGGCAATTTCGGCTTTCTGCAGACCGATCTCGGGACGGGCGCATCGGCGCTCAGGGAAGCGCTGGCGACGGGCTCGACCGGCGTTTGCTACAAGCAGCGTTCGCTCGGGACGGAACCGGGCGCAATGACGGGACCGGTGGAGCAGGGGATCAACACGCGCTTCGGCCTCTACGGCGGAGCGATGAACAGCGACTTTAACGACCCGGCCTACCGGCCGGCTCAAAACGTGCGCATGGGGCAGAGCCAGAGCGGCCAGTCCTGCAAGTCATATTCCGCGGTGAGCGATCCGTGCCAGGCGGTTCCCCTCGGATACGGCGCGAACATGAGCGACATCGCCGGCGGCGGGGGCCGGTACAGCACCGACCCGACCACCGGTGCGCCCGCCGACAACTGGAACCTGAACTGGTACTGGTACGTCAGCCACTCGACCAAGCCGAACAAGCTCGGCTGCACATCCAGCACGGTCGCTCCGGCGGCCCCGTCGACGGTCCTCGATACCATTCGCAGCGACTATTCGAGCTACCCCACCGGCACAACCCCGGACAGCGTCACGCCCTCGGCCTACGACGTCTACCAGTACGAGATGAGCGGGGCGACCGGCAACAATGCGACGACCCTTGTGGGGGACCAGTCCCCCAGCAAGGAGACCGGCACGCCGCAATGCTACAAGAGCTACAATCTCAGCGACTATCCGGACTCCGTCTACAGGGACCGGAGAACCATCTTCGCCGCCATCGTCAATTGCGTGCACGAGAACCCGCAGGGGCGCGACAAGATCCAGGCGCTTGCATTCGCCCGCATGTTTCTCACCAAGCCGGCCGTGACAGACGGAAGCACCCGCTATCTCTCGCTGGAGACCATCGACATCACCGGCCAGGGCGGCATGGGCACGCTGGACACCTATCTGCGCGAAGAATCGGAACTGATCAGATGATTTCGCTCAGCCGGATACGGACCGCGCTCCGCCTGCCCGCGCTCAGGTCGGGGGAGGATGGCGCCGTGATCGCGGAAGCGCTGATCGCGGTGCCCTTCGTCACGCTCTTCGCGGTCGGCATACTGGAGTTCGGCAATATCTTCTGGCAACGGATGCAGATCGAGAACGGGCTGCGCGACGCGGCCCGCTACATGGCCCGGTGCAGGCCGTCGTCGGCCACCTACACCGCGGTCTGCTCCGACTCCATCGCAAGGGACCTCGCCTTCTACGGATCGCCGGCGCCGGCCACGGGTACGCCGCTGCGCGTTCCCGGATGGGGGCCCGCCGCGGCCGACATCACCATCTCGGGTCCGACGGTCATCGATCCCGACTGCCCGACGCCTGCCGGGACCATAGCGCTCTGCACGTCGCATCAATATCTCTCGTCGCCGCTGTTCGGCTGGCTGGGCATTTCGACCATCAAGATCAGTTCCGAACAGCAGGAGCGGTACAACGGATGGTGATGCGCGGGAGATTTCAGCGGTTCTGGCGAGAGACCGACGGCATCAGCCTTGCCGAAGCGCTGATCACGTTTCCGATCGTCATGCTGGTGTTCGCCGCCTTCGTCGAGTTCGGCTTCGCCGTCTTCCAATGGAACCAGGCGGTCAAGGCGCTGCAGTACGGTGTGCGGATGGCGGCTGTCTCGGATTCGGTGCATCCGGATTTCGATCCGGCGGACGCCTCGCAGCCCAGCGATCCGATCCTCGTGGGAACGGCAATCGGCACTTCCGAGAGCTGGACCTGCGTCGGAGCCGGCACCGGCACGGCGTGCAACGACAATCTTGAAGGCCATTTTCAACGGGACGGCACATCGTCCCGGCAATGCGCAACATCGACCCATGGATGAAGCTCGAGAACGTCGTCGTGACCTACACCCGCTCGGGGCTCGGCTATTGGGGCCGGCCGGAGGGGGCGGTGGTGTCCATCCGGATGGAGACGCGCGACATGAAGTTCCACCTGCCGCTCCTGCAGGCGCTCATCGGGCTCGACAATTGGTTCCGGATGCCCGCCATGCCGGTGACGATCACGTCCGAAGACCTCAAGACCTGCTCGACGTGCTGACGGCGGGAAGAAACGGCGAAACGAGATGAATACGCTGATGACATTCTCCGAGACGACGACGAAGATCCTGGTCGTGTCCGACGACCCGGCGGCCTCGGGTTTCATGATGGACGCGTTCGCCTCGATGTCGCGGTTCGAGGCGAAGCATCTTTCCGTCGAGGAGTTCCTGAAGCCGGGGGCGTTCGAGGCGGCGGACTACAGCCTCGTGGTGCTCGACGTCCATGCGGGCGCGGCGCTCGAGAAGGAGGAGCTCTTCGCCTTCCGCAACCGCCATCGCGACATGCCGCTGGTCGTCGTGTCGGAGGACCTTGCGGACAATCTGATGCGGCTCGTCTTCCGGCTGAACGGGGCCGACTGGCTGAAGAAGCCCTTGGAGCGCAAGTCGTTCGTCGACATGGTGGTGACGCAGGCGCCGGGGACCAGCCGGCGGCAGAGCCTCGTCCATGCCGTCGTCGGCGCGGTCGGCGGCGTCGGGGCGAGCGTCATCGCGGCGTCGCTCGCCGAAGCGCTCGCCCAGCGGAAGCGCAAGGCGAAGCCCCATGTCGAGCTCTTCGACATGGATTTCTCGCTCGGCTCGCTCGGCCACTATCTCGGCAAGCCGAACGATTTCGACCTGAAGCCGGTGATCGCCAATCCCTCGCGCGTCGACGTCGAGTTCGTCGACCTGGTGCGCCAGGTGCACGACGGCGGCTTCTCGTTCCTGTCCTTCAAGCAGCCCGAGGTGGTGCTCTCGCCGAAGGGGGCGGAGCTGGTGCTCAGGATGCTCGACGTCGTCTCCTTCGGCAGCGACCACACCGTCCTCGACGTGCCCTACTACGCCACCGCCTGGAAGGACGACGTGCTCGCCTCCGTCAACACCGTCTACATCGTCACGGAGATGACGGTGCCGGCGCTCAGGCAGGCCAAGGAGCTGCACCAGCGCCTGGAGCGCCTGCGCGGCAAGTCCGGCGGCGCGATCCACGTCGTCGTCAACCGGTATCGCGCCGGGCTCTTCGGCATGGGCGTGCGCAAGCGCCAGACGCGCAAGATCTTCAAGGAATCCGGCGCGATCTTCATCCCGGAGGACTGGAGCACGCTCAGCGAGGCGCTGAACCGCGGGGTGCTGCCGAGCGAGGTCAACCGCCGCTCGAAGTTCTTCAAGTCGGTCGGCAAGCTGGCGGAGCTGGTCGCATGAGGCGTTGGGCTCCGGTATCGGCGGCAGGAAGGCTTCGGCGCAGGTGGACGCGGCTCGCGCTCGCGGCCCTGGCGCTCGGCGCCGCGGTGCCGGCCGCTTCGGCGGTCGACCGCGTGCCGAGGACGCTCGGGCGCGAAACGCGCCAGCAGGTGACGCTCGCCAAGGCCTATGCGCCGGGCACGATCATCATCTCGACCGACCGGCGCACGCTCGACTACGTGACCGGCGGCAAGAGCGCGCTCGAATACACGATCGGGGTGGGCCGCGACGGCTTCCGGTGGAGCGGCACGGTGCATGTCGGGCGGAAGGCCGAGTGGCCGTCCTGGCGGCCGCCGGCGGACATGAAGGCGCGCGCGCCGGACCTGCCGGACCTCGTGCCGCCCGGGCCGTACAATCCGCTCGGGGCGCGCGGCATCTATCTCTACAAGGGCGGCAAGGACACGCTCTACAGGATCCACGGCACCAACGACGGCAGCACGGTCGGCGGCTACGTCTCCTCCGGCTGCTTCCGCATGACCAACAGCGACGTCATCGATCTCTACAGCCGCGTCAAGGTCGGCGCGACGGTGATCGTCAGATAGCGAACGGAAAGAGATGACCATGACCAACAGCGTGATTGGCCGGTTCTACAAGCCGAAAAGCGTCGAGAGCAGCGAGGCGGCAGCCGCCGAGCTCCTGGAGAAGGCGGAACGCGCCGGCGCCCTGCCGCGGATCGAGGAAGCGCCGGAACTCGGCAAGGAGGACACCGGCCTCGGCGCCGACATGGTGGCCGAGCGGGTCAACCTCCACCGCTACCTGCTCGACCGGATCAATCTCGGCATCCTCGACACGCTCGACAACGAGGAGATCGCCACCGAGATCCGGCCGCTCGTCAGGGAATACATCCGCAACAACAACTTTCCGCTGAACACCAAGGAGATCAACGATCTCATCCAGGACATCACGGACGAGATGCTGGGCCTCGGGCCGATCGAGCCGCTGCTCGCCGACGACAGGATCGCCGACGTGCTGATCAACGGCCACACCAGCGTCTACATCGAGCGCAACGGCCGGCTGGAGCGCACCGGCGTCCGGTTCAAGGACGAGGACCACCTGCTTCGGGTGATCAACAAGATCGTCTCGGCGGTCGGCCGGCGCGTCGACGAATCGACGCCCATGGTCGACGCCCGCCTGAAGGACGGGTCGCGCGTCAACGTCGCCATCCGGCCGATCTCGGTCGACGGGCCGCTGGTGTCCATCCGCAAGTTCTCGCGCCGCCCGCTGACGCTCGAGCGCCTGGTGGAGACCGGCGCCATGGCGCGGGAGATGCAGATCCTGCTGAGCGCGGCGGTGAAGGGCCGGGTCTCGGTCATCATCTCGGGCGGTACGGGCTCCGGCAAGACGACGCTGCTCAACGCGCTCTCCTCGCAGATTTCCGCCAAGGAACGCCTGATCACGATCGAGGACGCGGCGGAACTGCAGCTGCAGCAGCCGCATGTCGGACGGCTGGAGACGCGGCCGCCGACGCTCGACGGGCGCAACGAGATCCGCCAGCGCGAGCTGTTGAAGAACGCGCTGCGCATGCGGCCCGACCGCATCATCGTCGGCGAGGTGCGCGGCGAGGAAGCCTTCGACATGCTGCAGGCGATGAACACCGGCCACGAGGGGTCGATGACGACGATCCACGCCAACACGCCGCGCGACGCGATCGGGCGCCTCGAGCAGATGGTCGGCATGGCCGGCATGCCGATGTCGCAGATGAGCATCCGCGGCCAGATCGCCTCGGCCATCACCATCATCGTCCAGGTCCAGCGGCTTTCCGACGGCGCCCGCAAGGTCGTCTCCGTGTCGGAGATCACCGGCATGGAAGGCGACGTGGTGCAGATGCAGGAAATCATGCGGTTCAAGAAGACGGCGACGGACGACAGCGGCAACATCGTCGGCGAGTTCCGCGCGACGGGCATCCGTCCGCGCTTCATCGGCGAATTCGCCGAGCTCGGCATCAAGGTGCCGCCGGAGATCTTCGATCCGGGCCGTCCGCTGCAGACGGGAGCGGCCAAGCCATGACGCTGATGCTTCTCTACGCGGCGGTCTTCATCGCCGCGCTGGTCGGCGGCGAGGCGCTGCTGCGCGGGTATTTCCGCACGGCGGAGAACAAGCGGGCGATCAACTACCGCATGCGCCTCATGGAAGGCAGCGAGGACCACCGGCAGGTCTATCGCGAGATGCTGAAGGAGCGGGCGAGCGGCGAGGGCGACGACGGGCTCGACCTCCTGAGCGCGCTCAGGCTCTTCTACGCCCAGTCCGGCATCCGGTTCGACGCGGTGCGCTTCGCGCTCTACGGGATCGTCGGCGCGGTGCTCCTGTGGATCGCGCTGCAGTTCCTGGTGCCCGGCACGATCGCGCGGCTGGTTCTGTTCGTGGCGATTGCCGTCGCCGTTCCGGTCGTCATCGTCTGGCGGGCACGGGCCAGGCGCATGCGGATCTTCCTGCAGAAGCTGCCGGAGGCGCTCGACGTCGCCAACCGGAGCCTTGCGGCGGGCCATCCGCTGCCCTCGGCGATCGCGCTCGTGGCGCGCGAGATGCCGGATCCGGTCGGCTCAGAATTCGGCCTGCTGTCGGACGAGCTGACCTACGGCGTCTCGCTCGACACCGCCCTCGTCAACATGAAGGACCGGGTGGGGGCGGAGGATCTCGACCTCCTGGCCATCTCGCTGAGCGTCCAGGCGGGCACGGGCGGCAATCTCGTCGAGATCCTGGAGAACCTGTCGAACATGTTGCGCGCGCGGATGATGCTCAAGGCCAAGGTCAAGTCGATCTCGGCGGAGGGCCGGATGACGGCGGTCTTCATGTCGCTCTATCCGTTCCTGCTCTACGCGATGATCAAGACGCTGGCGCCGACCTATTTCGATCCGGTGTGGTCCAGCGGCTACGGGCCGACCGTCGTCCTGGTCCTGGCCGTCGTCATGGCGATCGGCAACGTCATTCTCTACAAGATGGTCAATTTCGAGTTCTGAGACACCATGTCCCACGAAAGCATCATCCTCCTCATCGTCTTCTTCTCGGTCCTGATCTTCTCGGCCCTGGTGTCGGAGTTCGTCCTCCGGCGGCGGGAGGTGGAGGGCCGGGTGGAGGGCCTTTCCGGCGACGGCGGCGAGGGCTTCCAGATCAGCGACGCGGCGCTCGCCGACCTCGGGGATGCCGAGAACCGGCTGATCCGGCGCTATTTCGAGATCACGCGCCGCGACACCAACGCGAACTCGACCCAGAACCGGCTGATCCGGGCGGGGTATTTCGGTGCCGGCGCGGTGATCTACTTCCAGGTCATCCGGGCCGTCGCCTGCCTTGCCGGGCTGATGGTCGCGACGTGGATCGTCAACACCTACCTGCCCGAGGTCAATCCGGGGACCGTGCTCGTCCTGGGATTCTTCGTGGCCGGCATCGTGTTCGTCATCGCCAACATCATCATCGACCGGCGGGGCGACGCGAAGGAGCGCGAGTACCGGCGCCTCTTTCCCGATTTCATGGACATGCTGATCATCTGTCTCGACGCCGGCATGAGCCTGGAGGCGGCGGCCGACCGGGTGGCGCGCGAATTCGTCGTGAAGAAGAAGGATTTCGGGCTGCACCTGTCGATCATGATGCTGGAGGTGCGCGGCGGCCGGCGGCTGAGGGAGGCGCTGACCAACCTGGCGCGCCGGCTGGCGATCGACGAGGCCCGGGCGCTCGCCGTTTTGTTCCGGCAATCGGAGGAACTCGGCACCAGCGTGACGAAGGCGCTGCGCGTCTTCAGCCAGGAAATGCGGGAAATGCGCATCGTGCGCGCCGAGGAGAAGGCCAACGCCCTGCCGGTCAAGATGCTGCTGCCGCTCGGCGCGTTCCTCTTCCCCGTCAGCCTGATCATCGTCCTCGCGCCCATAATGATCACCGTCGTCACCCTTCTCAAGGGCCTCGCGCCCCACTGAACTTCGGAACCGGAGCGGTCATGAACTTCATCGAGACACAGGACACCGCCGCAAGCGCCGAGCGCCGGCCGAAGGCCCCGCCGATGCCGACCAGCATCGCCGAAACGGGCCTCGATCTCTCCGCGATCATGCGCCTCGTCGCCAAGTGCGCCACCGAACAGGACACGGTCACGCCGGCCTATCTCGCCGAGCGGCTGAAGCTGCCGAAATCACTGATCAATGTGGCGATCAAGGAGCTGACGTCGCTCTCCCACATGGAGGCGCGAGGGCTGGCGCGGGAAGACGACGTGCGCTCCGACATCCGCTACGCGCTGTCCTCCAAGGGCCTGGACTACGCCCGGGCGGCGTTCCGCCAGTCGCAATATGTCGGGCCGGCGCCGGTGTCGCTCGAGGCGTTCTGCGCGCGCATCCTCGCGCAGTCGATCCATCTCGAGCACGTGACGCGCGACCGGCTCGTCAAGAGCCTGGAGGGGCTGGTGTTTCCCGAGGCGCTGGTCGAACGGCTCGGACCGGCCTTCAGCTCCGGCCGCTCGATCCTTCTCTACGGGCCGCCCGGAAACGGCAAGACGAGCATCGCCGAGCGCACCGCGCGCCTCTTCGACCAGTCGATCTTCCTGCCCCATGCGGTGGACGTCGGCGGCAGCGTCATGCGCTTCTTCGACGAGGCGGTGCACGAGCCGGTGACGGCGGCGGACGCGGCGCCCGGGGCAGCGCGTCGACCAGCGCTGGGTGGAGTGCCGCAGGCCCGTGATCAAGACCGGCGGCGAACTGACCCTGGAGATCCTCGACCTGATCTTCGACCCGCAGACCGGCTTCTACGAGGCGCCGATGCACCTCAAGGCCTCGGGCGGCGTCTTCATCATCGACGATTTCGGGCGCCAGCAGATGCCGGCGCAGGCGCTGATCAACCGGTGGATCGTGCCGCTGGAGCGCGGCTACGATTTTCTCACGCTCCACACGGGGCAGAAGTTCAAGATCCCGTTCGACGAGCTCGTGATCTTCTCCACCAACATGGAGCCGACGCAGCTGACCGACGCGGCCGGCCTGAGGCGCCTGAAGTACAAGATCGAGATCGAGAACCCGACGAAGGCGGCCTATTTCCAGATCTTCAGGGCGGTCTGCCGGGCGGAGGGCATCGGCTTCTCCGAGGAGGAACTGGAGCACTTCTTCGACCGCAGATATTCGACCGCCTCGCCGCCCTCCTGCTTCCATCCGGCCTATCTCGCCGAATATGTGCGCGCCTTCTGCAATTATAACGAAATCGAAAGACGACTCTCCGTATCTCTACTCGAGACGGCGTGGCGCGACCTCTTCGTGAGCGAGCGCGCATGAGGCGCGGCGCTTCCCGGCCGGAGGGCGGCGGGGACGGCGGGCACGCCGGACCAACGTCGCCGGCATCGGCAGGAGAGCGGAATGGCGGTCATAGGCGAGGATAGGCAGGAGGGCTGGAGCGGCGCCGAGGCGCGCTCGGTCGATCCGGTGCGCGCGCTCATGGTGGCGCTCGTCGCCGCATCGTTCGCATCCCTGGCGCTCGCGGCCTTCCGGCGCTTCCTCAACGGCGACGAATACATCTTCCTCAGCCAGATCTACCGGGCCTTCGATCACCGGCCGATCGCCTTTTCGCAGACGGCCTACGTGCACCTCTTCAGCTGGTGGCTGCCGCATGTCGGCGCCGGCGAGGCCGACCAGATCGTCGCCGGGCGGCTGGTCATGGTCGCCGCCTGGGCGGTCGCGCTGTGGCTCACCTACCGCCTCGGGCGGCGGCTTGCGGGGCCGACGGCGGCGCTGGCGGGGGTGACGCTGTTCTCGCTCTTCTCCTATGCGCTGATGAGCGCGGAGAGCTTTCGCATCGACGGGCTCCTGCTGCCGTGCCTGCTCGGGGCGGCGCTGCTTCTCGTCGATCCCTCGCCGCTCAGGGTGGGGTTCGCCGGGGTGCTTTCGGGCCTCGCCTTCGTGCTTTCGCTGAAGGCGGCGCTCTGGGCGCCGGCGCTTGCCGGTGTCCTCGCCGTCGGTCTCCTCGACGCGCGCCGGCGGATCGCCAGCGTGGCGGCGGGCACGATCGGCTTCGCGGCGACCTGCGGCCTGCTGCTTGCCGTCCATTCCTGGCTGATCGCCCGGCCGGGGGCGGGAAGCCCGGGCTTCTCGGAGAAGCAGCTCGCCCATGTCGGCGGCTACATGCTGTTCGGGCACGGCTTCCTGCCGAAGCCGGGGGCGCTCGGCTACGCGGTCGCCGGCAACCTGCCGATGACGGTGCTCCTCGCCGTCGGGCTCGTCCTGCTGGTGGCGGAGGCGCGGGTGCCCGAGACGGCGCGGCCGGTCGCTGATCCTCGCCTGCCTGACGCTTCCGATCCTCTCCGTGCTCTTCTACGCCAACGCCTTTCCCTATGCCTACGTCTTCCTGCTGCCCGGCGCGTGCCTCGTCGCCGGCAAGGGGTTCGCGCGCTACGCGGAGGGAACGCGGCATCTGGCGGCGGGCGGTCTGCATGCTGTTCCTCGGCTTCTCCGCCATTCCGCTGGTCTTCCTGACCTGGCCGCTCAGGCACGACCAGACGGCGGGCGACCGGCAGCTTCTCGAAACCGTCCATCGGCTCTTTCCGAAGCCGGTTCCCTATATCGACCTCAGCGGCCTCGTCGCCAGCTTCCCGCGGCCGGTGACGGTGATCACCGAGCTGGGGCTTGCCGGCTCGAAGCGGAGCGGGACGCCGGCCTTCGCCGACTACATCCGCCGGGACCATCCGCCGCTGCTCATCGTCAACACCACGTCGCTGGACGTCTTCACGCCGGGCGTGCAGAAGGACGTCGAGGAGGGCGTGCGCCTGCTGCCGGCCGACCGGGCGATGCTGGCGCGCACCTATGCGCCCTTCTGGGGCGAGATCTACCTGGCCGGGCGGGCGTGGAAGGACCTCGGCGCGGGAGCGCTGGAGAATTTCCGGATCGTCGTTCCCGGCGACCTACACGCTTCTGTCCAGCCATCCGGTGGCGATCGACGGGACGACCTACCGGCCCGGCTCGGCGATCCGCTTCGAGGCGGAGAGCGCGCACCGCCTCGCCACGCTCGGGCGGGAGGACGACCTCCGCATCCTGTGGGGCCGCGACCTGGCCATACCCGACGCGGAGCCGCTCGCGACCCTGACGCCGTCGACCCATTGAGGCCGGCCGTGAGCGCCGAAAGCGCCGTCCGGCTGGCGGCGTCGAGGACCAGCGGCCGGCGGACGTCGCACGAGCGGAGGCCGTCGCCGGTGAAGGACAGCGCCATCCTCTTCCTGACACGGAAATGGCCGCCGGCGATCGGCGGCATGGAGGTCTATTGCAGCGAGCTGACGCGGGCGCTGCGGCTGCGGGCGGAGGTCGAGGTGCGCGCGCTGCCGGGGCGGGCCGACGGACGGCCGCCCTCCGTGGCGGCGCTCGTGTGGTTCGGCCTCGCCGAGGCCTTCCGCCTTTCCTTTCGCCGCGGCGGCTTCGCCGTGGTGCACGGCGGCGACCTGGCGGTGTGGCCGCTGGTGCTTGCCGCCCGGCTGCGCAACCGCGGGGCGCGCGCGGTGCTTTCGGCGCACGGCACGGACATCGCGATGGCCTTCCGCGCGGGCGCGGCGGCGCGGCTCTACCGGGCCTATCTGCGCTCTGCCGCGCGGCTCCTGCCGGATGCGACGGTGATCGCCAATTCGCGCGCGACGGCGGAGCTCTGCCGGCGGGCGGGCTTCGCCTCGGTCGCGGTCGTGCCGCTCGCCGTCGCGGCGAGCGCGGCGGGCCCGGCGGCGCCGCAGCCCTACGTCTTCTTCTGCGGCCGGCTGATCCGGCGCAAGGGCTGCGCGTGGTTCGTGCGCGAGGTCCTGCCGCGGCTCGACCCCGCCCTGCGGCTCGTGGTGGCCGGGACGGTCTGGGACGAGGCGGAGCGGACCGCGCTCGCCGCTCCCCGCGTCGACTATGTCGGCCCTGTCTCCCCCGCCGAGCGCGATCGGCTCGCGGCCGCGGCGACGGCGGTGGTGGTTCCCAACATCGACACGGGCGCCGAGGGCTTCGAAGGCTTCGGCCTCGCCGCGACGGAAGCCGCGGCCGCCGGCGGCGTGGCGCTCGCCGCACGGCTCCACGGCCTCGCCGACGCCGTGATCGACGGCGAGACGGGCTTCCTGCTGCCGCCCGGCGACGCGGAAGCCTGGGCCGCCAGGATCGCCGACATCGCCGCCTGGCCCGCCGAAAGGCGCCGGGCCTTCACGGACGCGTCCCGCAAGTCGGTCGCCACGGCCTATTCCTGGGAGCGGGTGGCGGAGGCGACGGCGGAGGTGTATGGGCGGGCGGGACGCCTGGCACAGCAGACGAAGGAGGGCGGGGATGACGCGTAGAGCGCCTGTTCGCACATCGGGCACGGGTGCCGCGGAGGGCCGGTTCCCACTTTTCCTGGAATTGAGTCTTTGCTTCTCGCAATTCCGGACGGAAAACCGGTTCCCACTTTTCCTGGAATTGCTGTTGGCCCTATAGCATCTTAACCCGCCTGGCGGCAGATGTCGGGGCGGTGCGGGGTGGGGACGGGTGCGCGGTGGCCGGGGCGGCGGCTTCGGCGGCCCTGGCGCGGGCGATGTCCAGGCCCTGGCGCACCTGCCGGGTGCGGATGTCTTCCAGGACCATGCGGTTCGCGGCGACGAGATCGGCGACCAGCCCGCCCATGGCCAGTATGGCGGAGACCGACATCAGGCCGCCGGCGATCGCCAGCGACTGGATGTGGCCGTCGCCTTCGCCCGACGCGTAGTACCAGAGGAAGCGCAGGATCGCCACCACCGCCGGAAGCGCCACCAGCGCGGCCAGCGCGGCGAAGGTGCGCAGCGGACGGTAGAGCGTGGCGATGCGCAGGATCGTGACGACGGAGAACCAGACATAGGCCGGGATGCTCCGGAAGAGGCGCGAGGGCCGCGTCTCGCCGTTGACGCGGACCGGCACGCTGGTGATCGGAATGTCCTTGCGGCCCGCCTGGATGATGGTCTCCAGGGTGTAGGTGAAGGAATTGAAGACATAGAGGCGCAGCGCCGCCTCGCGGTGGATGGCGCGAAAGCCGCTCGTCGCGTCGGCGATGCGCGTGCCGCTCGCCATGCGCACGACGCGGCTGCCGAGGCGCTGCAGCTTGCGCTTGACGACGGAGAAATGGGCGATGTCGTCGATCGGCCGGGCGCCGACGACGATCTGCGCCTTGCCCGAAAGGACCGGGGCGACAAGATCGGGAATGCAGGTGGCGTCGTACTGGTTGTCCGCGTCGGTGTTGACGATGACGTCCGCGCCCGCCTCCAGGCAGGCATGCAGGCCGGCCATGAAGGCGCGCGCCAGGCCGTGATTGTAGGGCAGGCGCACGACATGGTCGACGCCGTGGCGCCTGGCGACGTCCGCCGTGCCGTCCGTCGAGCCGTCGTCGACGACCAGCCATTCCACCGCGTCGAATCCCGGCACCTCCCGCGGCAGGTCCGCCAGCGTCGCAGGCAGCGTCTCCGCCTCGTTAAGGCACGGAATCTGGATGATCAGCTTCATATGCACCGTCCGGTTGATCGACGCATTCTACTACACAAAACGTATACGTAGTCTTGCTTTTCTCGCCAGGCCGGGGGGCGGGAGCGGGGCCTTCTCGCCCGGCCAGGGGGCGCGGGCCTTCTCCGCCCGGTCGAGGGGGCCGGAGGCGGCGCCGTTAAGCGGGCGATAACCAAGATGGCGCTAGCATCGGGGCAATCGGTTTTCGGCGGCGGCCGCCGGAACAGGAGGCTTCAGCGTGCCTATCGACCTCATTCTCGATGCGATGGAAAGCGACGCGCGGGGACGCGGCGCGCGGCCGAGGCTTGTCGCCCGCGCGGGCCGCCTCGTCGAGTGGGCCGCCGTGCGGATCGTCACGGCCTTCATCATCGGCATGTTCGTGACGGTCGGCATGGCCCTGGCGGGCTGACGCGCTCGGCCCCAAGAGGTCCGTTCGCTTCCGCCGGGCGCATGTCCGCGCTTCACGGACTTGCGGACACGCTCTATGTCTCTGTTTTACGCGCTTCCGGACGGAAAACCGGTTTCCACTTTTCCTGGAAGCATAATTCTTTGCTTACGCGCTTCCGGACGGAAAACCGGTTCCCACTTTTCCTGGAAGCGCGCCTCCATTCGCACCCTCGTCTCGCTCCGTCATCCTCGCCCTTGTGGCGAGGATCCACCAACGCCCGCCGGGGATGCGGCGCCGACTGTAGATCCTCGGGACAAGCCCGAGGATGACGACGGTGGGGGTGAGGATGACGACGGTGGGGGCGAGGATGACGGCGGTGGGGGAGAGGGTGACGGCGGTGGGGGTGACGGCGGAGGCTGGCGCGCTTCCGGACGGAAAAACCGTTTCCACTTTTCCTGGAAGCGCTGATGCGTCCGGTCCGTGCGGCCCGGAGCGCTTCTCCCGCGGGGGAGAGGAAGGGTGCGGAGGGGGCGGGGCGCTACTCCCGCTTCCCGACGTGAGGAATTGAATTTCTCTGCCGATAGGTGGTCTCTTCGCGTGGATCCGACTTGTCACGCTTTCCGCCTCCGCGATGGCGAAACTAGGACAGTCGTCTCGAAAGGGGAACCCCTAAAATTCTACACGTTGAAATTGACTCACACTTTCTGTCCGATGTCCCCTTCGTCCGTGCGGCCGCGGGGAAATTTACCCTTTCCGGCGATCCTTCGGGGCCTTCGTTGCCCGAATCGCCGTCCGGGCGTAAAATCATCTGACCAGGGGCCGCGGGGACGGGCGAATGAAGCGATTTCTGCAGGACGAATCGGGGGTTGCGGCCACGGAGTACCTGACGCTTCTGGCCATCCTCGTCGGCGGCGTGCTTTTCGCCGTCGCGCTCGCCGCGCTCTCCATGTCGCAGGCCTATGACAGCTGGGGCGATTTCTACGCGGGGTTGAGCCGCTCGTTCTAGGGCGCTTCCAGGAAAAGTGGGAACCGGTCTTCCGTTCGTCCGTAAGCGCGTGACGACAAAGAGACGGAGAGCGATCGCGATCCCGCCTTCCCGCGGCTACATGAAGGCGCCGGCCGGGCCGAGGCTGCAGGACGGGCCGATCAGTCCGATCTGCCGGCAGCCGGCGTAGCGGATGTCGTTCATGAAGGTGGTGATCAGGCCTGCCACATCCTGGTCGGCGCCGACGAACCGGTCGCCGATGGCCTGGAGTTCGCGCCCGCCGAAGAGGATGAGGTCGAGGATCACGAAGAAGATCAACGCGAAGAAGACGTTCGTAAGTATCCGCATGGGCCACCGCCGAGGATTAGCTTCGGCTGATAGAATACGCCCTGAACGGCCTCTTGCGCAAGAGGGCGGGCAGCGGGGTCGTCTTTCCGGGCCGGCGTCGCCTCTACCGTTATCCGGGAAGCGCTTCGGCGCAGGGCCGAACGGGCCTCCCGTTCATGGCCGCTGCCAGCCTATCTCGTGCAGGCAGTCGCAGAGCGCCGTGGCCAGACGAGGCGGGGTCACGCTCGTGCTTGCATGGGCGTATCGGAAACAGAACAAGAATTTCTCGACGTATTTATTCATTTTTTCGCCGTCGTCGTCCAGCTCCATGCAATCTGCATATTCTTTGGCGACGAATATTTCGAAATTCTGCTTTCTCGTGCGCTTGTTCTCATCGGCGAATACGCATGGCCAGTTTTTCGAAATGCCGCGGTCGATCTCGTCGGCGGCCTTCCGGAAGTCGCGCGTCCTGCAAAGAACGAGGAGCGAAGAGATCGCGATCGCGTGGAATTGCGCTTGCCGCGTGGCCGCACTGCGGTCGCGATCGCAGGCTTCGGCCGCCGCGGATTTGAGCATGCCGAGAACCGTGTCCTCCATGACCGACCGGCAGATCGCCTCGAGCTTGGCGGAGAGCTTGTCCAGGCCGTAGGGCTCGTCGGAATTCCTTCGGATCTCGTTCGCCACGGAGCGGAGAATGCGCAGGGTGATCTTCCAGAAAGCCAAGGCGGTAAAGAAATCGAGCTTGTCGCCATCGATCCCGAGGATTTCCCCCAGCGGCTCGATGCTGAGGGCGGTCCCGATGATATCCCTCTTGAGTTCGCCGTCGTAGAGATAAGCTCCGCATTTCAGGTTGTCGGCCGACGTCAAGGTGGAGATCGTCTCCAGCAGCTCTCCGGCTTCCGCCGCGTAGGCGCTTCTCAGTGCGCGGGGGTCGAACCCCATGTGTTCGGCCTGGGCGGCGACGCTGTCGTATCCGACCGCTGCAAACCGCGTTTCCACGGTGCCGATGGTGGGGGACCGCGGGAGGCCGATTTCGCGCTGCATGAGGAAATGCGTCATGCTGTGGTTGCGCGGTCTCGACGACTGGGGGGCGACGACGTGCCCGGTCGAGGCCGTGCCCTCCTGCGCGGCGGCGGTCGCGGCGGAAGGGCGCGTCGTCGTTCCGGCCGGTTCGCCAATTCTCGGGAAAGTGCCCATCGATCGAATATCCTAGGGTTGCTGCAATCGCGCTTGCGACCATAGTCCGCCGCGGCGCAGGCCTCTGTCATGAACGGCACAGAATCCGCCAAACCGTCGGTCAGCGCCAGTCTATTGCGGACAGGAGACTGGTGAGCGCTTGGCCGAGTTCGCTTGCACGGACGTGTTCGTTCCGATGGGCGTAGCGATAGCAAAAAAGAAATCTTTCGAAATAGAGATCGACGCCGACGAAACTGGCGATGGGGGCCTTGTAACTCCTGGAATATCTTTCTGCGTCGGAAATTATGAACGTTTCAATGTTGCTTCTTTGGTTCTTTTTCTTGTTGACATCCGGCCACGTTCTGGAAATGCCGAACCCGATCTCTTGGGTGGCCTTCCGGAAACTTCGGGTTTCGCAAAGAACGGTCAGCGAAGAGATCGCGATGTCGCGGAACGCCTTCTGCCTGGCGGCGGAGGAATGGCCATGCTGGCCGATCCGGATCCGGGGCGATTCCGTTCTAAACAGGCTGAGAGCGGTCTCTCCCATGACCGTCCAGGTGACTTTCTCGTTCATGTCGAAGAGATCGCAGAAGGTAAACGTCTTGTAAGGGTCCTTCTTGAGCCCGTTGCTGATCTGCCGAAGAACGCGGACGCCGATCTCCAGGGAACTCAATTCCGAAAAATATTTTATTTTTTTATAATCTATGTGAAGTATATTCATAATGTCTTGAAATACATTATGCGTATTTTTTTCGATTGCTGTGTAATAATTCCCGTCCAGGACGTATGATTTCGGCTTGAAGTATCGTGTGAGGGCCGTCCCGTCGATCGTCTTGAGCAGTCTGATGGGTTCTTCCCGGTAGGCGTTTCTCAGCTTGCAGATATCGAACTTCATGAGCTGCGCCCGGGCGGCGAAAGCGTCGTACTTGACCGCCGCAAACGCGCGTTCCACCGTGCCGACGGTCGGGGAGGGCCGGAAGCCGATTTCGCGCTGTATGAGAAAATGCGACAGGTTGTGGTTGCGCGGTATCGGCGGCAGGGAGGCGACGACATGGCCGGCCGTTCCGTCTCGTGTCGCCGACGTCGCAGCGGAGGGGGAGGCGGAGGCGGGTGTCGACGGTCCGGCCGACCCGCCTATTCTCGGGAAAGTGCCCATCGGAACAACATCCTGTGATTGCTGAAAAATATTTACGCAACCATAGACGCCGGCTCCTAAGCCCTCTGTCACGAACGACACAGGACCAGCCGAAACTCTAGAGCGTGTCCGCGCTTCACGGAATCGCGGACGCGCTCTATCTCTTTGTTTTACGCGCTCCCGGACTAGAACCGCTTCTCGTAGCCGGACGACAGCGGTGCGCAGGACCAGACGACCCTGCTGTCGGTCGCGGCATCGGCAAAGCGCTGTCCGGCGGTGGTGCAGGCGTCCTTGTCTGCGAAGGTCACTTTCGTCAGCGCGGTGCCGTTGCCGGTGATGATCGCGAGAATGAGTATCCATCCGGCCATGATCGCCTCCCTCGACGGACCGGGCGCCGCGCTCGATCGGGCGTGGCCGGGACCGCTCGTCGCATCCTAGTGGTGCGATCCTAACAGATGGTACCATCTGTTAGGAAAAATCGCCCCACCAGATCAAAAGCGTGTGGGCTGACTTTTCCAAACGGATGGGGATCATCCGTTTGGGTCAGACCACTAGCATAGTCCGCAAAAGCCGCGCAGCACGCGGTGTCAAACGCTCTCGGATCGGTGCGCGCCTTGCAGGCAGCCGTAGACGGCGAGGACGAGGTCTTTTGCGGACATGTGGCTTTTCGGGTGGGAATAACGGTAGACGAAAAGAAAACAGCGATAATAGTCCGCGAGGCTATCGTTCATGTCGCTGGTATCGAACTGATTCGAATAGGTCTCGGCGTCGAAGACATCAAGATTTTGCTTGTAGGGGCGCTCTTTGTACGTCTTCGTGATTTCGGGCCATTCCGAGCAGGCATCGAGCATCAGCGTCTGCCCGGCACGGGCGAAATCCTGCGTCTTGCAAAGAAGTCTCAAAGAAGCCACGGCCATGCGTGAGAAGGCCGGCGCCCTTTTGGCGTGCTGTTCCCGGAAAACCGTCGGGTCGCTCGAAACATAGGCGAGCAGGCTCGAAAAGAGGTCGTAGGTGACGGCGCGGGAGGTCTGTTCCACCAGGATGCGAATTTGGTACTCGGAGTATCTGCGTCCGGGATTCCGCTCGAGTTTATTCAAAATGTGCCTGAAGACGCGGACATTCCTCTCGAACTGCGCCATGTCCGCGTAATAATAGATACATTCCTTTTTGATCTTCGCGATCTCCTGAAGCGAAAAATACGTCTCCACATGGGAGTAGTCCGGCTCCTTTGCGATGATTTCGAAATCGGCCGGCAGGCGGTCGGTGCCCGCGGATATCTCTTTCAATTTCCGGACCAGCCCGGCGATCTTGTCCTTGTACAAGGCATCCAGTTTGTCGCGGTCCAGTTTCGTCAGGATGGCGTTGGAGGCGAAGACGTCGTGCTCGACGGCGGAAAATGCCCTGCCCATCCGGCCGATCGCGCGCGGACCCTGGAATCCCATTTCGCGCTGCTGGAGGAAGTGCAGGAGATTCCCGTTGTCCCGGCGCGCTGCCGGCCCAGGATATCGGCGGACGGTGCGATCGTTCCGGAACGTCGTCCCCATTTCTTGCGCCGTTGCGCCCGGGGCACGGCTCCGCGGCTCCGTCCGTGGGCCCGGTTTCGAACCATCGGTTGCTCGCAGACAGGATCCCATTCTCAATGCCTCATCTATGGTTGATTGTCGTTCTCAACTGCAATCATAGATTGGGCTCTTCGCAAGGCCTGTGACAAACGGTACAGGCGCGCCGGATTTGCCCGTGGCGGCTCCCGGATTTTCTTCCAAACGCCAGGACGCGCGCTAGACTAGAGCCTGTCCGCGATTCACGGCATCGCGAACAGGCTCTACCTCATTGTTTTTGCGCGCTTCCGGACGGAAAACCGGTTCCCACTTTTCCTGGAAGCGAGTTTGTTTACGCGCTTCCGGACGGAAAACCGGTTCCCACTTTTCCTGGAAGCGCTAGCGCGGCAGCGTCGTCTTTCCGGTGAGCGCGAGGTCGATGGCCTGCGCGGCCTGGCGGCCCTCGCGGATGGCCCAGACGACGAGCGACTGGCCGCGGCGCACGTCGCCGGCCGCGTAGAGCCTGTCGACCGACGTGGCGTAGTTGCGTTCGCTCGCCTCCACATAGGTGGAGCCGCGCCGGTCCACGCCGATCTTCAGCCGGTCGCCCATTTCCCGGACGATGCCGTCCTGCAAGGGCCCGCGGAAGCCTATGGCGATGAAGGCGAGATCGGCGCGGATGACGAATTCGGTTCCGGCGATCGGCTTGCGCTTCTCGTCGACCTCGCAGCAGTTGACACCTGTCAACTGGCCGTCCTCGCCGACGAAGCCGAGGGTGCCGATCTGGAATTCCCGGTGCACGCCCTCCGCCTGGGAGGAGGAGGTGCGCATCTTGGTCGCCCAGTAGGGCCACACCGCCAGCTTGTCCTCCTTCTCCGGCGGCTGCGGCCGGATGTCGAGCTGGGTCACCTTGACGGCGCCCTGGCGGAAGGCGGTGCCGATGCAGTCGGACGCCGTATCGCCGCCGCCGACGACGACGACGTGCTTGCCCCCGGCGGTCACCGGTGCGGAGGGCCAGCCGGCGGACTCGACGGTCTCCCTCGAAACGCGCTTGTTCTGCTGCACGAGGAACGGCATGGCGTCGTGGACGCCCTCGAGCTCGGTGCCGGGGATGCCGGAATCGCGCGGCGTCTCGGAGCCGCCGCAATAGAGCACGGCGTCGTATTCGGCGAGAAGGTCGGCGACCGGCTTGTCGACGCCGACATTGACGTTGCAGAAGAAGCTGACGCCCTCGCCCTCCATCTGGCTGACCCGCCTGTCGATGAAGTGCTTCTCCATCTTGAAGTCGGGGATGCCGAAGCGCATCAGCCCGCCGGGCTTGCTCTCCCGCTCGTAGACGTGGACGTCGTGGCCGGCGCGGCCGAGCTGCTGGGCGGCGGCGAGGCCGGCGGGGCCGGAGCCGATCACGGCCACCTTCTTGCCGGACTTCACCGTCGGCGGCTGCGGCGTGATGAAGCCGAGCTCGTAGGCCTTGTCGGCGATCGCCTGCTCGATCGTCTTGATGGCGACGGGCGTGTCCTCGAGGTTCAGCGTGCAGGCTTCCTCGCAAGGGGCGGGACAGATGCGGCCGGTGAACTCCGGGAAGTTGTTGGTCGAATGCAGGTTGCGGATCGCCTCCTCCCAGTTGTCGGAGTAGACGAGGTCGTTCCAGTCCGGGATCTGGTTGTGCACCGGACAGCCCGTCGGACCATGGCAGTAGGGGATGCCGCAGTCCATGCAGCGTGCCGCCTGCTTCTGCACCTCGTGGTCCGACATCGGAATGGTGAATTCCTTGAAATGCCGGATGCGGTCGGAAGCCGGCTGGTATTTCGCCGTCTGCCTGTCGATCTCGAGGAAGCCTGTTACCTTGCCCATGTCACTCTCTTCGCTTTACGCCGCGCCTTCGGGCCGCAGCCAGTTTTCAACCTTCAGCCCCGGTACCTGGCGGAAGGCCCTTTCGTCGTCCGTGACCAGCACCGCAGCACGCTCGAGAGCATGGGCGGCGATAAGCATGTCGTTTGGACCGAGTTGCTTTCCGACATCCATCATGCGGGCCCTTACCGCCCCATAAACCCTCGCTACCTGAGGTCCCATCTCCAGCACCCTGATCGTCGCCAGAAACGACATCGTGCGGTCCCTTGACCTGAACGAGGGATTTCTTTCGATCCCGAACCAGATCTCGCCGGCGACGATTACGCTGCTGACGATCAGATCCGGATCGATCCGGGCCAGCATCTGTCCGACTGCACCTTGCGGTTCACGCGCTACGTGCGAGATGATGTTGGTGTCGAGGAGATACACGCTCAGATCTTCACGTCGTCGAGCGGCAAAAGATCATCCTCTCCCGGATCCCTCGGGAAATCCGCGATGGGGCCGTTCTCCTTCAGCCACGTCAGGATCGGCGACACCCGTTCCCCCGACTTCGGTGAAAGCACGATTTCCCCCCGCTCGTTGCGGTGCACCGTCACTTCATCGACATCGAACTCGAACTCCTTCGGTATCCTCACCGCCTGGCTGCGGCCGTTGCGGAACAGGCGCGCGGTGCGCGGCTTCGTGTCGTGAGCACTCATGGCCTTCTCCTGCTGGCATATGCAGTTGACATATGCCTTTCGGCCCGGAGATGCAACGACTACTCCGCCGCCACCCCCATGCGCATGCGCTCCATGTCCTCCAGCGCCCGGCGGTACTCGACCGGCATCACCTTGCGGAACTTCGGGCGGTAGTCGGCCCAGTGGTCGATGATGTCCTTGGCGCGCGTCGAGCCGGTGTAGTGGAAGTGGTTGGTGATGAGCTGGAAGAGGCGCTCCTCGTCGTGGCGGGTCATGTCGCCGGAGACGTCGACGCGGCCCTTGTGCATCAGGTCGCCGCCGTGGTGGTGGAGCTTCTCCAGGATGTCGTCCTCCTCCGGCACCGGCTCGAGCTCGACCATCGCCATGTTGCAGCGCGTGGCGAAGGTGCCGGCCTCGTCGAGCACGTAGGCGACGCCGCCCGACATGCCGGCGGCGAAGTTGCGGCCGGTCTCGCCGATGACGACGACGATGCCGCCGGTCATGTATTCGCAGCCATGGTCGCCGACGCCCTCGACGACGGCCACCGCGCCGGAGTTGCGCACGGCGAAGCGCTCGCCGGCGACGCCGCGGAAATAGCACTCGCCCTCGATGGCGCCGTAGAGCACCGTGTTGCCGACGACGATCGACTTTTCCGGCGCGATCCGGCTGTTCTCGGGCGGCCTGACGACGATGCGCCCGCCCGAGAGGCCCTTGCCGACATAGTCGTTGCCGTCGCCGACGAGGGTGAAGGAGATGCCGCGCGCCAGGAAGGCGCCGAAGGACTGGCCGGCGGTGCCCTTCAGCGTCACGGCGATGGTGTCGTCCTTCAGGCCCTTGTGGCCGTAGCGCTTCGCGACCTCGCCGGAGAGCATGGCGCCGGCGGAGCGGTCGACGTTGCGGATCGGCACCTCGATCGTCACCGGCTCGCGGTCTTCGAGCGCCGGCATCGCCTCGGCGATCAGCCTGCGGTCGAGGATGTCGTCGATCGGGTGCTTCTGGCGTTCGGTCCAGTAGGTCGCCTGCTTCGGCGCCTCGGGCTTGTAGAAGACGCCGGTGAAGTCGAGCCCCTTCGCCTTCCAGTGGTCGATCAGCGCATCCTTGGCGAGAAGGTCGGACCGGCCGATGATGTCGTCGAGCCGGGTGAAGCCCATCTCGGCGAGCAGCTCGCGAACCTCCTCGGCGAGGAAGAAGAAATAGTTGACGACGTGCTCGGGCGCGCCCTTGAAGCGCTTGCGCAGCACGGGGTCCTGCGTCGCCACGCCCACCGGGCAGGTGTTCAGGTGGCACTTGCGCATCATGATGCAGCCGGCGGCGATCAGCGGCGCGGTGGAGAAGCCGAACTCGTCGGCTCCGAGCAGCGCGCCGACGACCACGTCGCGCCCGGTGCGCAGGCCGCCGTCGACCTGCAGGGCCACCCGGCTGCGCAGCTTGTTCAGGACCAGCGTCTGGTGCGTCTCCGCGAGGCCCATTTCCCACGGGCTACCGGCATGCTTGAGGGAGGTGAGCGGCGAGGCGCCCGTGCCGCCGTCGTAGCCGGCGATGGTGATGTGGTCGGCGCGGGCCTTGGCGACGCCGGCGGCGACGGTGCCGACGCCGACCTCGGAGACCAGCTTCACCGAGACGGCGCCGTCGGGGTTGACGTTCTTCAGGTCGTAGATCAGCTGCGCCAGATCCTCGATCGAGTAGATGTCGTGGTGCGGCGGCGGCGAGATCAGGCCGACGCCCGGGGTCGAGTGGCGGACCTTGGCGATCGTCGCGTCGACCTTGTGGCCGGGCAGCTGGCCGCCCTCGCCGGGCTTGGCGCCCTGGGCGACCTTGATCTGCATCATGTCGGAGTTGACGAGATACTCCGTCGTCACGCCGAAGCGGCCGGAGGCGACCTGCTTGATGGCGGAGCGCTCCGGGTTGGGCGCGCCGTTGAAGAGCGGCATGAAGCGGTCCGGCTCCTCGCCGCCCTCGCCGGTGTTCGACCGGCCGCCGATGGCGTTCATGGCGCGGGCGAGAGTGGTGTGGGCCTCGCGCGAGATCGAGCCGAAGGACATCGCCCCGGTGGAAAAGCGCTTGACGATCTCGGCGGCCGGCTCGACGTCCTCGATCGGCACGGGCTTGCGGCCCGCGGCCTCGGCGTTGCGGATGGTGAACAGGCCGCGGATGGTGTTCATCCGCTGCGTCTCGTCGTTCATCGCCGCGGCGTATTCGCGGTAGCGATCCTGCGAGTTGCCGCGCACGGCGTGCTGCAGCATGGCGACGGCGTCGGGCGACCAGGCGTGGCTCTCGCCGCGCATGCGGTAGGCGTAGTCGCCGCCGATGTGGAGCGTCGTCGCCAGCACCGGGTCGGCGCTGAAGGCGGCGACGTGGCGCTCGCAGGTCTCGCGGGCGATCTCCGCCAGGCCGACGCCCTCGATCTTGGTGGCGGTGCCGGTGAAATACCGGTCGACGAAGGCCGACGAGAGGCCGACGGCGTCGAAGATCTGGGCGCCGCAATAGGACTGGTAGGTCGAGATGCCCATCTTGGACATCACCTTGAGGATGCCCTTGCCGATCGCCTTGATGTAGCGGCTGACGACCTCCCGGCCGTCGACCTCGGGCGGGAATTCGCCGCGCCGGTGCATGTTCTGCAGCGTGTCGAAGGCGAGGTAGGGGTTGATCGCCTCGGCGCCGTAGCCGGCGAGGCAGCAGAAATGGTGCACCTCGCGCGGCTCTCCCGATTCGACGACGAGGCCGACCGAGGTCCTGAGGCCGCGGCGGATCAGGTGGTGGTGAACGGCCGCCGTCGCCAGGAGGGCCGGGATGGCGATCCGGTCCGGCCCGAGCTGGCGGTCGGAGAGGATGATGATGTTGTAGCCGCCCGTGACGGCTTCCTCGGCCCGCTGGCAAAGACGCTCGAGCGCGGGCTGGAAGCCGGCCTCGCCCTCGCCCGCCTCGAAGGTGACGTCGAGCGTCTTGGTGTCGAAACGGTCCTCGGTGTGGCCGATGGAGCGGATCTTCTCCAGGTCGGCATTGGTGAGGATCGGCTGGCGGACCTCCAGCCGCTTCTTCCGCGCCATGCCCTTGTGGTCGAGGATGTTCGGCCGCGGCCCGATGAACGAGACGAGGCTCATCACCAGTTCCTCGCGGATCGGGTCGATCGGCGGGTTGGTGACCTGGGCGAAGTTCTGCTTGAAGTAGGTGTAGAGCAGCTTGGACTTGGACGACATCGCCGAGATCGGCGTGTCGGTGCCCATGGAGCCGATCGCCTCCTGGCCGGTGGTGGCCATGGGGGCCATCAGGATCTTCGTGTCCTCGAGCGAATAGCCGAAGGCCTGCTGGCGGTCGAGCAGCGAGACGTCGCGGCGCAGCGCCCGCGGCTCGACGGGCTTCAGCTCCTCGAGGATGAGCTGCGTGCGCCGCAGCCATTCCTCGTAGGGGTGCTGGCCGGCGAGCTCCGACTTGACCTCCTCGTCGGAGACGATGCGGCCCTTCTCCATGTCGATCAGCAGCATGCGGCCGGGCTGGAGGCGCCATTTGCGCACGATCGTCTCCTCGGCCACCGGCAGCACGCCGGCTTCCGAGGCCATGATCACGCGGTCGTCGTCGGTCACGACGTAGCGGGCCGGGCGCAGGCCGTTGCGGTCGAGGGTGGCGCCGATCCGGCGACCGTCGGTGAAGGCGACGGCGGCCGGGCCGTCCCACGGCTCCATGAGGGCGGCGTGATACTCGTAGAAGGCCTTGCGCGCCGGCGACATCAGATTGTTGCCGGCCCAGGCCTCGGGGATCAGCATCATCATCGCATGGACGAGCGGATAGCCGCCCTGGACGAGGAACTCGAGCGCATTGTCGAAGCAGGCGGTGTCCGACTGGCCCTCGTAGGAGATCGGCCAGAGCTTGGAGATGTCGTCGCCGAAGAGCGGCGAGGAGACGGAAGCCTGCCGCGCCGCCATCCAGTTGACGTTGCCGCGGAGCGTGTTGATCTCGCCGTTGTGGGCCACCATGCGGTAGGGATGGGCGAGCTTCCAGGACGGGAAGGTGTTGGTCGAGAAGCGCTGGTGGACGAGGCAGACGGCCGATTCGAAGCGCTCGTCGAGCAGGTCCTTGTAATAGGCGCCCACCTGGTAGGCGAGGAACATGCCCTTGTAGACGATGGTGCGGCAAGACATCGAGACGATGTAGAAGCCGTTGTCCTCGCGGCCGGTCTCCTCGAAGATGCGGCCGGAGATCACCTTGCGGATGACGAACAGCTTGCGCTCGAATTCGTCGTCGGTGAGGATCGCCGGGTCGCGGCCGACGAAGACCTGCCGGTGGCAGGGCTCGGTGGCGACGATCTCGGGCGCCTTGGAGAGCGACGAATTGTCGACGGGCACGTCGCGGAAGCCGATGAGCGTGGCGCCTTCGGCGGCGACGACGTCGGCGATCACCTCCTCGATATGGGCGCGCTCGGCCGGGTCCCGCGGCATGAAGAGGTGGCCGACGGCATAGTGGCCGGGCTCGGGCAGGTCGACGCCCTGCCTGGCCATTTCGCCGGCGAAAAAGGCGTGGGGGATCTGCACCAGCACGCCCGCCCCGTCGCCCATCAGCGGATCGGCGCCGACCGCGCCGCGATGGGTGAGGTTCTCCAGCATCGCCAGCCCGTCGAGGATGATCTGGTGGGACTTCACGCCCTTCATGTGGGCGATGAAGCCGACGCCGCAGGAATCGTGCTCGTTCCGGGGGTCGTAGAGACCCTGGCGGGCAGGCAGGCCGGCCGTGCGGACCGCGGCCGCTCCGGCCGTGCCGGCGGTCGTGACGCGGGCCTTCTTCGGTGCCGCGGATGGCGTCGGATTCGTCATCGTCCCTGTCTCCTGTCCTTCTGCCCTTGCGGCAGCTCGTCTTTTCCGGCTTTCCGAGGCCCGGCGCCTGCGGGCGCCGGTTTCGCGGGCGTGCCGCGAAGGCCTTCCTGCGTCGCGAGGCGCTGCGGCCATGCCCTCTGCCGGCGCTGCCGGCGGGCGGCTTCCTGCAACGGCGCTGCGGGCGAATATACCGCATTCGACGGCGCTTGCAGAACCTTCGGCCGGATCGGCAGACGGAAAAATAGGACAGCAACCCTGTCCTATCTCGGCATGTCATGCCAGAAACGGGGCGGCTCCGCAAGTGATCGGGGTCGAAAATCGAAACTTATCAGTTCGATTTGTTGCGCCCCGCGGGGCGCCGGCGAAACTTTATGTCCGGAGCCGGTGGCCGGCTTCGACAATCTGTCGCGGCGGGCGGTCGGGCGGTCCCGTCCCTTGCCCCTCCCGGGCGCGGGCGCTATGCCTCTCCGATCGACTTCTGCCAATCGCGGGCCGAAAGCGGCCGGTCCGCCGAACGGGGACCCGCAGCCATGATGTTCGCCTCCGACAATTGGGCCGGCGCCCACCCGAAGATCTGCGAGGCGCTGACCCGGCACGCCGGGGGGTTCGCCTCCGCCTACGGGACCAGCGATCTCGACCGGCGGGTCGAAGGCCTGTTCGACACGCTCTTCGAGCGCGAGGTGGCGGTGTTCTTCGTCGGCACCGGGACGGCGGCCAACTCGCTGGCGCTCGCCAGCGTCAACCGGCCGGGCGGCGTCAGCTTCTGCCATTCGGAGGCCCACGTCATCGAGGACGAGTGCGGCGCTCCGGAGTTCTTCACCCACGGGGCGCGGCTGGTGCCGGTCTCCGGCGAGGCCGGCAAGATGAACCCGGAGGACCTCGCCGCCGAGATCGGCCGCTTTCCGCCGGGTTCCGTCCATGCGGGCCAGCCGATGGCGGTCTCGATGACCCAGGCGACCGAGGTCGGCACGGTCTATGCGCCGGGAGAGATCGAGGCCATCTCCGCCGTCGCCGCCCAGCACGGCGTGCCGCTGCACATGGACGGGGCGCGCTTCGCCAACGCGCTCGTCCACCTCGGCACGACGCCGGCGGAGATGACCTGGAAGCGCGGCGTCGACATCGTCTCCTTCGGGGCCACGAAGAACGGTTGCTGGTGCGCCGAGGCGCTGGTCTTCCTGAAGCCCGAGGCGGCGCGGGACCTGCCGTTCATTCGCAAGCGCGCCGCCCAGCTCTTTTCCAAGAGCCGGTTCATGGCCGCGCAGTTCGAGGCCTATCTCGCCGACGGGCTGTGGCTGGATCTCGCCCGCCACGCCAACGCCATGGCCGACCGCCTGCGGGCGGGCATCGGCGCTTCGAGGGAGGCGCGGCTGGGCTGGGAGACGCAGACCAACGAGCTCTTCCCGATCCTCAAGAAGGATCGCGCGAAGGCACTGCGTGACAAAGGGGCCGTGATGCTCGACTGGAACCCGCCGCGCGCCGTGCGCAGGACGATCGCCGGGGACGAGACGATGGTCAGGCTGGTGACGAGCTTCGCCACCACCGAGGACGACGTCGACCGCTTCGTCGAGCTTCTCTGAAGCGCGGCGCGCTCATGGCGGACGGGAAACCGGCTGCCGCAACGACGAAAACGGCGCCCGGGCGGGCGCCGTTCCCGTTTCCGTGGGGCCGATGGCCGATCAGGCGCTCTGCGCCTCGATCTGCCGTGCCTCCTTGGTCGAGTTGTTGGCGATCTCGATCTTGCGGGGCTTCATGGCTTCCGGGATTTCACGGACCAGATCGATGTGAAGCAGGCCGTTCTTCAGCGACGCGCCGCGGACCTCGACGTGGTCGGCGAGCTGGAAGCGGCGCTCGAAGGCGCGCTTGGCGATGCCGCGATAGAGCACCTCGGCGCTCTCCGTGCCCTCGTTCTCGGCCTTCTCGGCCTTGACGGTCAGCACGTGCTCGCGGGCCTCGATGGACAGCTCGTCCTCGCCGAAGCCGGCGACGGCCATGGTGATGCGGTAGGCGTTCTCACCGGTGCGTTCGATGTTGTAGGGCGGGAAGCTCTGCGCCTGTTCGGGCTGGCCAAGGCTGTCCAGCATGGTGAAGAGGCGGTCGAAGCCGACGGTGGAACGATAGAGGGGCGAAAAATCGACGTGACGCATGACGTCCTCCAAAAGAAGCGACTGTTGCAGATCGGCCCGATGCGACTCCCGTGTGGCAAGTCAGGAAAGGCCGGCAGACCCGTTTGGCGCCTGCTGAACGGAGATGGGAATTGGCGAATTCGACGTCAAGATCCCTTTTCGCGGAGGACGCGGCGCCGGGCGCT
This sequence comes from uncultured Alphaproteobacteria bacterium, assembly GCA_963838155.1. Taxonomy (GTDB): domain Bacteria; phylum Pseudomonadota; class Alphaproteobacteria; order Rhizobiales; family Rhizobiaceae; genus Pararhizobium_B. The sequence continues at coordinate 5,904 of CAWIQE010000031.1, read as the reverse complement.
GCCGGTCAGGCCGAGGCCGGGGCCGGCTCCTTGATCGCGGCGGCGTCGGCCCGGCGCTTGCGGAGCGCGTCGGCGATGAAGAAGCGCGAGAGCGCATGGTAGAGCGGCTCCGGCGAGATCAGCCGGGCGGCGCCGTAGCCGAGCATCGAGGCGGCCATCAGGGGGACGACGTTGTCGTGGTTGTCGGTCATCTCGATGATGATTACGAAGGCGGTCATGGGCGCCTGCGTCACGCCGGCGAAATAGCCGGTCATGCCGAGGACGGCGGCCAGGCTGGCGCTTGCGCCGAAGAGGTAGCCGAGCGTGCTGCCGAGCCCTGCGCCGACGGCGAGCGACGGGGCGAAGAGGCCGCCGGGAATGCCGGAAACGGTGGAGGCGATGGTGGCGACGAACTTGGCGAGGAAGAAGGTGACGGGAAGGCCCTGCCAGCCGGGCGTCGCGCTCGCCTGGATGGCTTGGCGCGCCTGCTCGTAGCCGGTGCCGAAGGTCAGGCCGCCGGTCGCCACGCCGAGGACGGCGACGAGGAGGCCGGCGGCGCCGGCGACGGTGATGACGCGCCATTTCGGCTGGACCGTGCGCCAGCGGCGGATGCGCTTGGTGATCCGCAGCACGCCGTCGCTGAAGACGGAGCCGAGCGCGCCGCCGATGAAGCCGCAGGCGATGACGAGGCCCCAGTCGCCGGGGAAGGCGGCGACGACGTGGGTGCGTCCGAAATAGGTGTAGTTGCCGACGAGGGCGAGCGAGGCCAGGCCGGCGATGATCACGGTGGCCAGCACGATGCCGTTGGTGCGGGCGGAATAGCTGCGGCTCATCTCCTCGATGGCGAAGACGACGCCGGCGAGCGGGGTGTTGAAGGCCGCGGCGATGCCGGCGGCCGAGCCCGCGAGGATCAGGCCGCGCGCCTGCATCATGCCGCCGATGCGGGCGGCCTGCAGCATCATCGCGGCGCCGATCTGCACCGTCGGGCCCTCGCGGCCGATCGAGGCGCCGCAGCCGAGGCCGACGATGGTCAGCGCGATCTTGCCGAAGACGACGTGCAGGGACAGGTAGCCGCCGCGCTCCTCGTCGTCGCGCAGATGGCGGGAGGCGATGCATTGCGGGATGCCGCTGCCCTGCGATCCCGGGAAATAGCGGTCGGCGAGCCAGGCGCAGAGGATGAAGCCGAGCGGGGTGACGAGGAGGGGGAGGAAGGCGTGCCAGCCGCCGCCGGAAGTCAGGCCGGAAAAGACCATCTGCGCGCCGTCGGCCACCGCCGCGAAGCCGGCGCTGATGATGCCGATCGCCAGCGCGCCGAGCCAGAACACCAGGCGCGGCTTCCAGATGCGGGAAGAGGTCATCAGGGCCCTGGAGCGTCGCAATACCCGGTTCCGCGGTGCGCGTGGCATTTCTTTCGTCGTCCTTTCTTCTTCCGTTCGCATCGTCTTCGACGCGCCTTTGCCGATGCCGTCGCCGAGCGCCTGCCGAGAGGGCAGCGGACTGCGACGGTCGGTTCCGGCAAAGCGGGGACCTCTGGCGGCGGAACGGCGTCCGGCGCCGCTCGAGATCGATTGGCTGCGGATTTCGACGCTCGTTAGCATTGTTGCGGCAAAAGCGAAAGCGAGGAGGGCGGAGCGCTGCAATTTGCCGCGCAGGGCGGAGATTGACATTTTCCGGGGAGCGCGCTCCGCCCGGCCCAGCCAGATGAACCGACCAGATGAACCGACCCAGATGAACCAACGATGAACGCGAGGTTCGGTTCGCGTTCAGGAACGTCTTGCTAGCCTCGGGATCGTCAGGGAAAGAATTCCCTGGTCGACCGGGGTGCAACGTCCCTTCCTCTCCGGTCGCTCTGGCCGGGGGCCCGTCATTTTCGTCGGGGCTGGCGGACGGGTCCTCGGTCGCCCTCGCATTCCGGTTGCATTCCAGTTAGGGGCCCAGTTCGGGGCCCGGTTCGGGGCCCGGCTCGGGGGCAAAGGATGCTTAACCCGTCGGGGCGTATCCTGGGTGCCCGCCAACTCTCGAGGCACTTTTCCATTGGCCAGCGAACCGGTTCTCCACGACACGCCGGACAACCCGGCGCCCGAGGCGGCGCAGGCGGGATTTTTCCGCACCTACGACCGCCGGCGCGTGCGCTATGCGGTGTTCCGCTGCCCGCGCGCGACCGCGCGGGGCACGATCGTCCTCCTGCAGGGGCGCAACGAATCCATCGAGAAATATTTCGAGACGATCCGCGACCTGACGGAGATGGGGTTCTGGGTGGCGACCTTCGACTGGCGCGGGCAGGGCGGGTCGGAACGGCTTCTCGCCGATCCGCTGAAGGGCTATGTCCGCCGCTTCTCCGACTACGGGCACGACCTGGAGCGCTTCATCGAGCACGTGGTGCTGCCCGATACCCGGCTTCCCTTCTACCTGGTGGGACATTCGACGGGCGGGCTGGTGGCGCTCTCCGCCGCGCCGGAGCTGTCGAACCGGATCGAGCGCATGGTGCTGACCGCGCCCTTCGTGGCGCTCGGGGGGCAGAGGATCGGCCAGCGCCGCATAGCGCTCCTCATGCGGATCGCCTGCCTCACGGGCTTCGCCACCATGGCGGTCGGCGGACGGGACCGCGCCGTCGCCTTCGAGGGCAACGGCCTGACCTCCGACAGGGCGCGCTTCGAGCGGAACGCGGCGATCGTCGAGGCCGTGCCGGAGCTGGCGCTGGGTGGGCCGACGGTGCGCTGGCTCGACGAATCGCTCAGGGCCATGAAGCGCGTCGTCCGGCAGGCGCATCTGGAGACGATCCGCGTTCCCACGCTCGTCGTCTCGCCGACCCTGGACCCGATCGTGCCGGCGGCCGCGCTGGAGGAACTCGACGAGCGGTTCCGCGCCGGCCACCTCCTGGCGATCGACGGCGCGCGCCACGAGATCTTCCAGGAGCGGGACGTCTACAGGGCGCAGGCACTGGCGGCCATCGACAGTTTCTTCCCCGGCGAGGCCTATGTGCCGCCGGCCTAGAGCGGGTCCGCGCTTCACGGAATCGCGGACCCGCTCTACCTCATTGTTCTTGCGCGCTTCCGGACGGAAAACCGGGTTCCACTTTTCCTGGAAGCGCTTTGGCTATCGGGCGAGAGAAGAGCCAGTGCGGCGCGATGGATTGCGGCGCTGCCGCAGGCGAGGATGTCGCCGCCGTCCTCGGGGCGTCCGCCCGTCCAGGTGGTGACGACGCCGCCCGCGGCCTCGACGATGGGGATCAGCGCGGCGATGTCGTAGGGCTTGAGGTCCGCCTCGACGACGACGTCGACATGGCCGGCGGCGAGCATCGCGAAGGCGTAGCAGTCGCAGCCGTAGCGCGCCAGCCGGACCGATTGCTCCAGCGCCTCGAACCGCTCCCGGCGCGGGCCGTCGTAGAGCTTCGGCGAGGTGGTGAAGAGGATGGCGGAGGCGAGATCCCCGCAGTCGCGCGTCCCGAGCGTGCGCGGGCCGCCGGGGCCCCGGTAGACGGCGCCTTCGGGGCCGCCGAGAAAACGCTCGCCGGTGAAGGGCTGGTCCATCATGCCGAGGAGGGCGCGGCCGTCCTCGTAGAGGCCGACCAGGGTCCCCCAGACGGGAACGCCGGAAATGAAGGCCCGGGTGCCGTCGATCGGGTCGATGACCCAGAGATGGCGGGCGCCGGCGTTGACGGTGCCGTGTTCCTCTCCGAGGATCCCGTGGTCCGGGAAGCGGCTCTCGATCAGCCGCCGGATCGCCAGTTCCGCGGCCCGGTCGGCCTCGGTCACCGGATCGAAACCGCCCGCCTGCTTGTTGGCGACGTCGAGGCCGCGCCTGAAGCGCGGAAGCGTTTCGCGGCCGGCGGCATCGGCCAGCTCGGAAAGAAAATCGAAATCGGCAGGCATCGCTCGACACTCCGGCGGTTCGCGTTTGCACCTGTCTGCCCCGTGCCGGCGCGGGATCGGTGCGCCCCCGCGGCGCCCGACTACCCTCGAAAAGCACCCTTACGGAAGCCTCGTAGTCACTCTTTTCCGATAAAATTCAACGCATTATCCAAAAGTGTTGCATTTTTGCCCGGTTTTTGGACATGCGAATAGGTTGGGCAGAAAAACCTTGACAATTGTGCGCTGCAAAAAGTACTCTCCGGTTACAGTCTTTGACTGTGAATGCCCTCCTTGGGGCGTTTCCTCCCTAGACTTAACCGCGCTTTCGAGCGCGGTTTTTTTTGAGGTTCCCCTCTATTCGGCTGCCAGCGGCCACGCGCCGCCGCCCTCGGCGGTTCTCGTCAGGGCCTCGCAGAATTGCGCGATGTCCTCGCGCAGCGCGTCGAAGCCGGCCGTCTTCTGCAGCGTCTCCTCGTCGACGTAGAGGCCCCGGTTGATCTCGATCTGGATCGCATGGAAGCCCTGCGCGGGGCGGCCGTAGTGCTCGGTGATGAAGCCGCCGGCGTAGGGTTTGTTGCGGGTGACGGAGTAGCCCATCCCCTTCAGGAGCATGGCCGCGGTGCGGGTGATGTCCTGGTGGGCGCTCGTCCCGTAGCGGTCGCCGATGATGAAGTCCGGCCGGACCGGGCTGCCGGCCATGCGAAGATTGGCCGGCATCGAATGGCAGTCGATCAGGACGGCATGGCCGAAAGCGAGACGCGTCTCCACGAGAAGGCGGCGCAGCGCGTCGTGATAGGGGCGATAGATGTGCTCGATCCGGTCGAGGGCGTCTTCGGCGGGAATGCGCTTGCGGTAGATCTCGAGATTCTCGGCGACCAGCCGCGGCACCGTTCCGAGCCCGCCGGCGACGCGGATGGACGACACGTTGGCGTAGGGCGGCAGGCTGCCTTCGAACATGCGCGGATCGAGCTCGTAGGGCTCCCGGTTGACGTCGAGGAAGGCGCGCGGAAAATTGGCCGCCAGCAACGGCGCGCCCATGGCGACGACGGGCGCGAAGAGTTCGTCGACGAAATAGTCCTCGGAGCGCCGGATGGCGCGCGAATCGAGCCGGGACTGCTCGAGGAAGGCGCGCGGATAGACCCGCCCGCTGTGCGGCGAATTGAAGACGAAGGGCACGGCCTGCTCGGCCGGCTGGCGAATCTCGAATGGGGGGGCGTCATGAAATCCGTTCAACACGGGATTTTCTCTCGCTGCGTCGGATCCGCCGGGACGGGCGGCCGGAGATGCCGCCGCCAAATGCCGCGGGAGTCGATGATTTCATGTGCGTCACGCAAGAGTTTCGGAAGCGTCTGCATGGCCGAATCCCATGTTGCCAGTTGCCCGTTTGCCTGTCCAGACGCCGCGGCGGCGCAACGCGCCCTTGCCGAACCGTACCTTCACAGGATATTTACCGCCCATCCCTTAGAGAATCCTTCGGGGCATGGCACAACATCGACGAATTGCGGTCTCGGTATTTGGGGCATGATATTGCATGAAGATCCTTCTGGCGGAAGACGACAACGACATGCGCCGGTTCCTGGTCAAGGCGCTGGAGAAGGCCGGCTACCAGGTGACCTCCTTCGATAACGGCGCAAGCGCCTACGACCGCCTGCGGCAGGAGCCCTTCTCGCTGCTCTTGACCGACATCGTGATGCCGGAGATGGACGGCATCGAGCTCGCCCGCCGCGCGACGGAGCTCGATCCGGACCTGAAGGTGATGTTCATCACCGGCTTCGCGGCGGTGGCGCTGAACCCCGATTCCAAGGCCCCGAAGGACGCCAAGGTGCTGTCCAAGCCGTTCCACCTTCGCGATCTGGTGGATGAAGTCCACAAGATGCTGCAGGCGGCGTGAGGCGGTCGGCCGATTACTGAAAACGCGGCTTGACGCCGCCGGTCGATTCCTGAAAACGCGGCTTGACGCCGCGAGGGCCTTTGTGGTTTATCCGCGCGGCGAACGGGCGTGTAGCTCAGCGGGAGAGCACTACGTTGACATCGTAGGGGTCCCTGGTTCGATCCCAGGCACGCCCACCATTCG
>CAWIQE010000030.1:0-92741 GCA_963838155.1 uncultured Alphaproteobacteria bacterium | reverse complement strand
CCGACGTCGCCATCTCGCTCGAACGCTCGCTCAGCGACGTGGCCCTGTCGATGGTCCTCGCCAACACGTCGGAGGATGCCTCGCAGCAGGACAGGCTACTTGACGAGGCCGAGGCGCTGAGACCGCACGCCATCGTATTGCTCGGCGCCATCGACACGCCGAAGCTCCGCGACACGGTCGATCGTCTCCAGAATGTCGTCTTCGTGAACCGTCGTCCGCCCGCCCATATCGATGCACCCTATGTAGGCATCGACAACGAAGCCGCGGGCCTTGCGGTGAGCAGGTACTTTGCGGGTCACGGCTATGGCCATTGCGCGGTCATACACGGTCCGCTTCGCTACTCCGCGAGCCGCGGCCGCCTGGAGGGCTTTCTCCGTGGCCTGGAAGAGGCCGGGCCGGCCGATCGCGTCCTGAGGAATTGAAGCTCGCTGCACAATGGAGGCCGGCTATTCGCATGGCAAGGCGCTCATGGCCAGGAAGAATCCCGTGCGTGCGGTCTTCTGCGGCAACGACATGATCGCCTACGGCATCCACCCGCAGCGCAGGAGAAGAAAATAAACATTACGGACGATCTGGCGATTTTCGGCTCGACGACGACCGTATGAACGGATGGCTCCGCCGTGGCTCTTGAGCGTCAGGTCCCCGCTGGATTTCGGACCGGAGGTCGCCTGGATTATAAACCCGGGAGGAAGCAAGGGCAGGGACCGTAGAGGACGTCGTCCTGCTTTCGAGCTGACCGTCCGGACATCGGCATGATCTCCTGCTCTGCCGGCGTTTCTGCTTGAATGTAATCGTTGTCATTTCTCATCAGGGAGGAGAATAAAATGATATCGACTTTGCTGACGACAGCAATGGTTCTTTCGGCCTTTGCGGCGCACGCCACCGACATCACGGTGGCCACCGTCAATAACCCGGACATGGTGCTCATGCAGAAGCTGGCACCGGAATTCACCAAGGCCCATCCGGACATCAACGTCAAATTCGTCGTCCTGCCCGACAATGTTCTTCGGCAGAACGTGACGCAGGACGTGGCGGTCAAGGGCGGGCGCTACGACATCGCGACGATCAGCCCGTTCGAGGTTCAGTCCGGCTGGGCCAAGAACGACTGGCTGGTCCCGCTGACCCCGCGCTTCGACAAGCTGCCGGAAGCGCAGCGCAAGACGTACGACGTCGGCGACATCATCCCGACCATTCGAAAGGCCCTCACGGTCGACGACGTGCTGTATGCCCTGCCCTTCTACGGGGAGAGCTCCTTCACGATGTACCGGAAGGACCTCTTCAAGACGGCCGGCCTGACGATGCCGCACGCCCCGACCTGGGACGATATCCGCAAGTTCGCCTGCAAGCTCAACGACCCGAAGAAGGGCATCTACGGCATCGTCATGAAGGGCGTGCCCGACTACGGCCAGCTTGCGCCCTTCATCACCTTCATGCACTCCTACGGCGCCAAGTGGTTCAACGAGAAGTGGGAACCGCAGATCGACAGCCCTGCCTTCAAGAAGGCTTTCGTTGCCTATGTCGACCTTCTCAAGAAATGCGGCGAGCCTGGTGCCACGAGCGTCGGCTTCAACGAGGCCCTGACCCTCATGGCGCAGGGCCGCGCGGCGATCTGGGTGGACGCGACGGTCGCTGCCGGCCTTCTCGCCGATCCGAAGACGTCGAAGGTCGCCGGCAAGATCGGTTATGCGCTCGCCCCGACGGAAGGATCGAAGAACGGCTCGGCGTGGCTCTACACCTGGGCGCTCGGCATCCTGTCGTCCTCGAAGAACAAGGACGCCGCGTTCGAGTTCATCCGGTGGGCGACGTCGAAGCAATACGCCGATCTCGTCGCCAAGCGTGACGGCCCGCTCCACATCCCCTCGGGCACGCGCATCTCGACCTACAAGCGCGCCGACTACCGCAAGGCGGCACCGTTCGCGCCGATCGTCCTGAAGGCGATCGAGAGTGCCGACCTGACCAAGCCGGCGAAAGACCCCGTCCCCTACACCGGCACGGCACAGGTGAACATCCCCGAATACGCGTCCTGGGCGGCGGAATTCGGTCAGAACTTCTCCGCCGTCATCGCCGGCAAGATGTCGGTCGACGAGGCGCTCAAGCGCTCCCAGGCGACCGCGGTGCGCGTCATGACCGACGCCGGCTACATCAAGAAGTAGACCGGGTTCGATGCGACCCGGACGTGAGACATCGAGCGCGGCCCGTCTGGGCCGCCTCGCACCCGGTCGCTGGGCCACCTGGCCGGCCGTCCTCTACCTCGTGGTGACGACGCAGGTTCCGCTGGTCGCAACGCTCTATTTCAGCCTGCATGCGTGGAACCTGATGTATCCGCAGCGGCCGTTCCGCTTCGTGGGACTCGACAACTACGCCTACGTGTTCACCGATCCGGTGTTCCGCACGGCGATCGGCAACACCGTTCTCTTCACTGTCCTCTCGGCGATCGCCACGACGGCGATCGGCCTGGGGCTCGCGCTTCTCGTCAACAACCTGCGTTACGGCCGCGGGCTCGCCTATTCGCTTCTGTTCGCCCCCTTCCTGATCATGGAGACGGTGAATCCGATCATCTGGAAGAACCTCATACTCAACCCGATCTACGGTCTCCTGAACTTCGCCTTGACCTCTTTGGGCCTCGCTCCGGTCGACCTCATCACCAGCATGCCGCGCGCCGCCGTCCTGCTGATGATCGTCTGGCAGTGGTCGCCGTTCATGATGCTGATCCTGCTCGCGGGCATGCAGTCGGTGGACGAGGAAACGATCGAAGCGGCGAAGATCGACGGTGCCAATGCCCGGGAGCAGTTCCTGTACATCACCCTTCCCCACATCGTCCCCTATCTGAGCGTCGGCATGCTGATCGAGGCGATCCTCATTCTTCCCGTCTTCGGCCCGATCTATGTCGGTACATATGGCGGCCCCGGCAACGCGACGGCCAACCTGATGTTCGCGGTCTACCGCATGCTGACCCAGCAATACGAAATCGGCCGGGCGGCCGCCGGGGGGATAATCACCGCGGTCATGACGTCGATCGTCGCCCTGGCCCTCCTCGCCTATGTCCGTCCCTACATGGAGCGTCGGTAGATGCGTTCTCCGATCAGGGATATCGCCCTTGCGTTTGCGACGTTCGCCGCCGCGCTCCTGTTGTGCTTCCCCATCATCTGGACGGTCTTCACGGGGTTCAAGCACGAGACCGACGCCATATCGGTTCCTCCCACGGTGCTTGTCCCGCTGACCTGGTCGCACTACCTCGGGGCGCTGGCGGGAGACTACCCGCACTACCTCGAAAACACCCTCGTCGCCGTAACCGGGTCGATGGCGGCGGCCTTCGCCCTCGCGGTGCCCGCAGCCTACAAGCTCGCCTTCTTCCCCGGCCGCAAATCGAACGACCTCCTGTTCTTTGCCCTGTCCACGCGCTTCATGCCCGGCGTGGCGGTAATCGTGCCGATCTTCCTCCTGTTCACGAAGCTCGGGCTCATCGACTCGCTGGTCGGGCTCGTCGTCATCTATACGTCGCTGAACATCCCGATCGTCCTCTGGCTGATGCGATCGTTCTTCAAGGACGTTCCCTACGAACTCGTGGAATCGGCCCTGCTCGAGGGCGCGCCGCATCGCGTGATCGTCTGGAAGATCATCCTCCCGCTTTCCCGGGCCGGCCTCGCCACGACGGCGTTCCTGGTGATCATCATGACCTGGAACGAGTTCTTCTTCGCCGTGAACCTCACCGGGCAGACCGCCGCGACCCTGCCCGTCTACATGGCATCCTTCTTCACGACCGAGGGACAGAGCTGGGCCCGCATGTCCGCGGCCGCGATCCTTGCGGTCCTTCCGGTCCTGCTGCTCGGCTGGATCGCGTCACGCGCCCTGGCGCGCGGAAGCCTGTCGGGAGCGCTCAAGTGACGAAGATCGTCTCGTGCCTCGGGGGAGCGGTGCTCGACCTCATCTACGAAGTCGGGCGCCTGCCCGGCAGCGACGGAAAGCAGGAATGCCTGTCCTACCGCGAACAGGGGGGCGGAATGGCGGCAAACGCCGCCGTCGGCGTCAGTCGGCTGGGCGGGCGCGCCTTGTGGTGCGGCTTCGTCGGCAGCGACGACAAGGGCCACCGGATCCTGGAGGGCCTCAGGGAAGAAGGGGTCGACGTGCGCCTCGCGCTTTCCGTCGCCGGCTCGACTTCGGCCCATTCGGTCGTTCTGAGCGAGCCTGGCGGAAGCCGCGCGATCGTCCTCTACCGGCCGGACGATTTCGACGTCGCACCGGGCTGGCTGCCTGTCGACGACCTTGCGGCAGCCGATGTCGTTTTGGCCGACAACCGTTGGGTCGAAGGCGCCTGCGCCGTGTTCTCCGCCGCACGCGAGCGCGGCAAGCCTGCGGTCCTCGATGCCGACAGCGCCGCCGACCGGGACACGAGGAGAGCGGTCCGGCTGGCGACGCATGCGATATTCTCCGCGCCTGGACTGGAAAGCCTGTACGGGACCGCGGAACCGGTCGAGGGCCTTCGCCTGGCGGCGCGCGACTGCCGCTTCGTCGCGGTGACCCTGGGAGCGGCAGGCGTGATGTGGCTGGACGCATCGTCGAAGCTCGGGACGTTGCCGGCCTTCCCGGTGCGGCCGGTCGAAACCGTCGGGGCGGGAGACCTCTTTCACGGCGCCTTCGCCCTGTCGCTCGCCGAGACGGAAGACCCCGTCGGGTCCCTGCGCTTCGCTTCGGCGGCGGCCGCCATCAAGTGCCGGGCGACCGGCGGGCGGCGGAGCTATCCGACACGCCCCGAAGTGGAGGCGCTCCTCGGCGGAACGGCGGGATGAAGCCGGTGGAAGCGCGTTTCGAACAGACCTGCAGGAGGAGACGATGTCACAGGACCAGGTGAACCAACTGACGGCACTCGTTCGCGGAATGCGTTCCGTCGACCTCGCTCCGAAGCTCGAACGGGGGATCCCGAAATTTCCCACCCACCCCCACATGGTCATCGATCCGACCGTGACCCACGCCCGCGACGGATATTATTGCCAGACGCTTTCCATGGCCGAGCACACGGGATGCCACTGCGACGCGCCCGCGCACATCCACGCCGACCGCATGAGCGAGACCATCGAGACGATCCCGGCCGACCGGCTGATCGCCACGGCGCGCGTCTACGATTTTTCGGATCGCGACTGGCAGCCAGGCACGGTGCTCACTTCCGACGACTTCCTCGAATACGAGGCGAAGCATGGCCAGCCGGTTGGCGAAGACGAGATCGCCCTGGTGAATTTCGGCTGGCTGAAGAAGTTCTGGTTCACCGACGAGCGGGCCCACTTCTATGCCCGGAATCAGCCAGGCATGGACAATTCCGCGGCCGAACTGCTGAGGGACCGCAAGGTCCGGGCCGTCGGCGCCGACACCGTCGCCTGTGAGATCGCAACCGTGGACGGGGTTCTCGGCGACGATCCCGGCCATTCCCGCCACTGGCTGCCGAACGGCATCCTGATCCTCGAATGCGTGGCGCGGATGGAACTGCTGCCGCGCAGCTGCTTCCTGTTCGCCGCTCCCCTGCCGATCCAGAGCGGTTCCGGTTCCCCGCTGCGGCCGATCGCGTTCTTCTAGGTTCGGCCAGCAGCCATGGTCCTGCGCGATCCCCTATCCTGAAGGAAATGCAATGACACGAGATCCGAGTTTCAGCATCGAGGGAATGACCGTCCTGATTTCCGGCGGCAGCGGCGGAATAGGAAGCGAGTTCGCCAAGGCCTTTCTTGCACATGGTGCAAAGGTCGTTGTCGCGGACATCGCCGATCCGAAACCCGGCACGGATCCCCGCATTCGGTACGAGCGTCTGGATGTGACCCAGGATGCCGCCGTCGCCGAATTGGCGGAGCGGATCGACACCCTCGACGTGCTGATCCATTGCGCCGGCAAGCTCGCCCGCTGGGAAGAATACGAGACAGAAGTGTTCAAGAACATCCTCGACATTCATCTCGTCGGCAACCTGCGGCTCGCCAATGCGTTTCGGCCCCATCTCCGGCAAACGCGCGGATGCCTGATCAACATCGGTTCGATGTACTCCTTCTTCGGCGCGCCGCAGGTTCCGGCCTATGCCGCGGCGAAGACGGCGATCGTCTCCCTCACCAAGTCGCTGGCGATCTCCTTCGCGTCAGACGGGATACGGGTCAACGCCATCGCACCCGGCTGGATCAAGACCGAAATCAGCCGCGGGGGACGGGAAAATCCCGAGTTCAACGCAAAGGTCGTCGCAAGAATACCGGGCGGCGAATGGGCCGAGCCCTCCGACCTCGCCGGTACGGCCATTTTTCTCGCCTCTCCGGCCGCTCGTCTGGTCAATGGAGTGACGATCCCGGTCGACGGCGGATATTCGGCCTCCTAGAGCCTGTCCGCGTTTCACGGAATCGCGAACAGGCTCTACCTCATTGTTTTTGCGCGCTTCCGGACGGAAAACCGGTGTCCACTTTTCCTGGAAGCGCTCTATGTCAGCCGTCGCAAGACATGGCATGATCAAGCCGCCATCGATGTTGATGGTCCGGCCCGTGACATAGGCCGCGTCGTCCGAGGCCAGGAACGCCACAACTCCGACGTTTCGACTTCGGCTACGCGGTCGGTCGCGGATGACGTCGCCGTCAATCTCTACGACCACACGGGCGTCCAGAAGTTGAAGGCAACAGGTTCGATGCTCGCGAATGGTTGGCGGTTTGGCGCTATCGTTGCCGATGGGACGGCGAGGCGCTTTCAAGTGTTCCGGATTGTCGCGTCAAAATTCCGGTTTTTCGCGTCCGGCTACAGTCGGACAAGAAAAAAATGGCGGAGAGGGGGGGATTCGAACCCCCGATACGGTTGCCCGTATGCCGCATTTCGAGTGCGGTGCATTCAACCACTCTGCCACCTCTCCGGATCACGTGGTCGGCGCTTTCGGCGCGGGCGCTGTCATAGCGGGGGACGGCGGTCGGCACAAGGGCCGGGTGGGCGGAATTCGGGGCTTTTCGTATTGACTTTTGGCGGGGGATTGCGTAGTCCGCGCCGGTTGCGAGCGGGGACCGATCCGTTCGCGCGACAGCCGACGATGCGCCGGGAGGTTTTCCCCGGGGCAGGACGGGAGCGCCGGACAGGCGATCCCGGATCGTCTTTCGACAACCGACTGACAAGAAGACGGCTCCGTCGTCCGGCCCCGGCCGGTCCGACCGGCAAGCCGGAAACGAACGCGAAAGGCAAAAAATGTTCGCAGTCATCAAGACAGGCGGTAAGCAGTACCGCGTGGCGGCCAACGATGTGCTGACCGTCGAGAAGCTGGCCGGAGAGGCCGGCGACATGATCGAATTCGCCGAGGTCCTGATGGTCGGCGAAGGCGCGGGCGCCACGATCGGCGCGCCGTTCGTCGAGGGCGCGCTGGTGACGGCCGAGGTCGTCGAGCAGGGCCGCGCCCGCAAGGTCATCGCCTTCAAGAAACGCCGCCGCCAGAATTCCAAGCGCACCCGCGGGCACCGCCAGCACCAGACCGTGGTGCGGATCGGGGAAATCCTGACCGGCGGCGCCAAGCCTTCCAAGAAGGCGGCGAAGAAGGACGCTGCGCCCAAGAAGGACGCCGCGCCGAAGGACGACGCCAAGGCGAGCGAGCCGAAGGCCGCGGACAAGAGCCCGGCCAAGGCGGAAGCCGCGGCGGCACCCCTGTTCACGGCGCCTGCCGGAAAGGGCGACGACCTCACCAAGATCAAGGGCGTCGGCCCGGTCGCGGCCAAGGACCTGAATGCCGAGGGAATCACGACCTTCGCGCAGATCGCCGCCCTGACGGACGACGAGATCGCCAAGATCGACGAGCACATGCCGTTCTCGGCCGCGCAGATCAGCGACTGGCGCGAGCAGGCCAAGGACCTCGCCAAGTAGGGCGGAATCAGCTAGTACGGCGACAGGAATTTCAGGAGCAGTCAAATGGCACACAAGAAAGCCGGTGGTTCGTCGCGCAACGGTCGCGATTCCGAATCCAAGCGCCTCGGCGTGAAGAAGTTCGGCGGCGAAACAGTCGTTGCCGGCAACATCATCGTGCGTCAGCGGGGCACCAAGTGGCACCCGGGCGCCAATGTCGGTCTCGGCAAGGACCATACGATTTTCGCGACGGCAGAAGGCAACGTTTCCTTCCGCAGGAAGGCGAACGGCCGCACCTACGTATCGGTGATGCCGAAAGCGGAAGCAGCGGAATAGCCGGTAGCGCTCAAAAACAGCCGGCGTCTCATCGACCCGGCTGAAACGTTCAGGCCAAAAGTCCGAAAGGGGGAGATGGGGCAGCCATCTCCCCCTTTCTTTCGGACCGGAGGACTGAAACGATGCAACTGGAACTCACACAGCAGGAGGGCCGGCGGAGCCCTCGCGACGCGCTCAGCGCCGACTGTCCCATCCTCCTCACCGAGCGGCTCTGCCTGCGGGCGCCGCACGCCGAGGATGTCGACGCACTTGCCCGTCTCGCCAACGATGCCCGAGTCGCGACCATGGTGTCGCGCATGCCGCACCCCTACACGCGCAACGACGCGACGAATTTCGTCGATCGCGCGAAAGACGGCGCGATCGGCAAATGCGTCTATGCCCTCACGATTGCCGAAACGGGCGAATTCCTGGGCTGCGCGGGGCTCGAACCGCAGGACGACGGCGTGACGGTGGAGCTCGGCTACTGGCTCGGCCGGCCGCATTGGGACAAGGGCTTCGCCACCGAGGCGGCGCACGCCATCGTCGACATGGTCTTCCGCACCCGCGACATCGAGCATATCGACGCCCGCTGCCGGGTGACGAACCACGCCTCGCGGCGCGTCATCCAGAAGTGCGGGTTCCAGTACCAGGGGAACGGAATGGTCCCCTCGCTGGCGCTCGGCGGATCGGTGCCGGTCGAGTGGTTCCGGCTCGACCGCAAGACCTGGATCTCGCTCAGGACATGGGGGGCGGAACGATGACGACCGTCTGTCGCGTCCTCGGCGAATCCCGGCGGCCGGCCGCCCGCCTGCCCGAACTGCAGTCGCGCCGCCTGCTGCTGCGGCGGCCGAGGGCGGCCGACGCCGACGCCATCGCGGCGGCGCTCGCCGACCACGAGGTGGCGCGCATGCTCCAGCGCGTGCCGAGTCCCTACTTCCGGCAGGATGCGCTCGACTGGCTCGACGGCCTTTCGACGAGTGCCGGCGGCGACAGCTTCGCCTTCGCCGTGACGCTGGAGGGGACGCCGATCGGCTGCGTCGGCTTCGACCGGCGGGCCGACGGACTGGAAATCGGCTACTGGCTCGATCGCCGGTACTGGCGGCGCGGCCTGATGAGCGAAGCGGTGAGCGCGGCGCTCATCTGGTCCTTCGCCGCCCGGCCCGGCGGCTTCGTGCGATCCGGCGTCCTGTCGGACAATCCCGCGTCGCTGAAGCTGCAGCAGAAGCTCGGCTTCACGGTCGTCGGGATGAGCGAGGCATACCCGCTCGCCCGCAGCCGCAGCCAGCCCCGGATCGAGACGCGGCTCGACGCGGCGGCCTTCAGGCCCGTGCCGGGCGGCGTTCCCGCCGCCTATCGACACGTCGTCTGATCCCGCCGCCGGACGCCCGCGGGGCATGCCGGGAGATCGTCATGCCCCGCGCCGTCCGCGGCGGGAGCGCTCCAGGCGGCGGGCCGCCGGCGGGCGAAATTTCTTTGACCTGAGGGGCGTGCGACTGTATCGATCAGCGCTTGAACGGCGTGCGGGTCCGTCAGCGGACGCCCTATCGCTCGAAATTCCCGACAGATCGCCGCAAAGCCATGAAGTTTCTCGACCAGGCCAGAGTGTTCATTCGATCCGGGGACGGCGGTGCCGGCGCGGTCTCGTTCAGGCACGAGAAGTACATCGAATTCGGCGGACCGGACGGCGGCGACGGCGGGCGCGGCGGCGACGTCTGGGTGGAGGCGGTCGAAGGCCTCAACACGCTGATCGACTACCGATACCAGCAGCACCACAAGGCCAAGACCGGGACGCACGGGATGGGACGCAACCGGACCGGCGCAAGCGGCGAGAGCGTCACGCTGAAGGTGCCGGTCGGCACCCAGATCTTCGAGGAAGACAACGAGACGCTGATCTGCGACCTCACCGAGGAGGGCCAGCGCTACAGGCTCGCATCCGGCGGAAACGGCGGGTTCGGAAACGCGCACTTCAAGACTTCCACCAACCAGGCGCCGCGGCGCGCCAATCCCGGCCTGCCGGGCGAGGAAAAGACGATCTGGCTGCGACTGAAGCTCATCGCCGATGCGGGTCTCGTTGGCCTGCCGAATGCGGGGAAATCGACGCTGCTCGCCGCGGTCACCCGCGCGCGGCCGAAGATCGCCGACTATCCGTTCACGACGCTGCATCCCAATCTCGGCGTCGCGACGGTCGACGGCGGCGAGTTCGTGCTCGCGGACATACCCGGCCTGATCGAGGGCGCGCATGCGGGCGTGGGCATCGGCGACCGCTTTCTCGGCCATGTCGAACGGACGCGGGTGCTCCTGCATCTCGTCTCCGCACAGGAAGAGGACCCGGCGGGGGCCTATCGGACCGTCCGGACGGAGCTTCAGGCCTATGGCCACGGGCTGGCGGACAAGCCCGAGATCGTCGCGCTGTCCCAGATAGACATTCTCGGCGAAGACGAGCGCGCGCGGAAACTGGCGGAGCTCCGGCAGGCCAGCGGCCGTCCGCCCCTCGCGATGTCGGCCGTCTCGGGGCAAGGGGTTCGCGACGTGCTCCGGGCGCTCCGCGAGACGATCGCCGCTATGCCCGACGACCGGCGGGAGGGGGCGGCGCAGGCGCCGGTCCTTCCGGGCGAGGACGCGTAGCGGGATGTCGTCGCCGGCAACAGACCTGGGGCGCTATCGTCGCATCGTCGTCAAGATCGGCTCGTCGCTGCTCGTCGACAGGCGCAGCGGCCTGAAGCGCGACTGGCTGGACGCCCTGTGCGACGACATCGCCGCGCTCCGGACGGCCGGCGCCGACGTGCTCGTCGTGTCGTCCGGGGCGATCGCGCTCGGGCGGACCGTCCTCGGCCTGCCGGCGCGGGGGCTGAGGCTGGAGGAAAGCCAGGCCGCGGCCGCCGTCGGGCAGATCGCGCTGGCGCGGGCGTGGACGGAAAGCCTGTCGCGGCACCGCATCGTCGCCGGCCAGGTGCTCCTGACGCTCGGGGATACGGAGGAACGGCGGCGCTACCTGAACGCCCGCGCGACGGTCGGCCAGCTGATCGGCTTTGGCGCGGTGCCGATCATCAACGAGAACGATACCGTCGCCACGACGGAAATCCGCTACGGCGACAACGATCGGCTGGCGGCGCGCGTCGCCACGATGACCGGCGCCGACATGCTGGTCCTGCTCTCGGACATCGACGGGCTCTACACCGCGCCTCCGGCAAGCGATCCGGATGCGCGCCACCTGCCCGAGATCGACGCCATCACGCCGGAGATCGAATCCATGGCGGGCGATGCCGGATCGGAGCTTTCGCGCGGCGGCATGCGCACCAAGATCGACGCCGGCCGGATCGCCACCGCGGCGGGGTGCGCCATGATCATCGCGTCGGGGAAGGCGCTCAATCCGCTGGCAGGCATCGACGCCGGCGCGCGGGCGTCCCGGTTCGCGCCCGCCGGCTCGCCCATCGCGGCGCGCAAGACCTGGATCGCCGGCCAGCTGGTGCCGGCCGGGCGGCTGACGATCGATGCGGGAGCGGAGAGGGCGCTGCGCACCGGCAAGAGCCTTCTTCCCGCCGGGGTGCGGCAGGTGTCGGGCACGTTTCATCGCGGCGACGCCGTGGCCGTCGTCGCGGCGGACGGACGGGAAATCGCGCGCGGCCTAGCCGGCTACGATTCGAACGAGGCGGAGCGGATCGCCGGCCGGAAGTCCGGCGAGATCGCCGACATTCTCGGCTATGTCGGCCGTTCGGCGATGATACACCGCGACGACCTGGTGTTGACGGGTGCTTCCCTTCGGCGGAAGGAAGGGGCAGATGCGGAGGGACATGCCGATGCTTGACGAACCGACCGGCGGGAACGAGCTCCATGAGCAAATGGCCGAGGTCGGCCGCAAGGCCCGGGCGGCCAGCCGGCCGCTGGCGATCGCGACGGCCGAGCGCAAGCATGCCGCCCTCGTCGGCATGGCGCAGGCGATCGAAGGGGCCGCGCAGGACATCCTCGCCGCCAATGCGATCGACATGCAGAATGCCGAGGAAGCCGGCATGACGGCGTCCTTCCGGGACCGGCTGACGCTCGACCGAAACCGGATTCGCGCGATGGCCGACGGAATCCGCGCCATTGCCGAGCTGCCGGACCCTGTGGGTGCGACGATCGCGTCCTGGGTGCGGCCGAACGGCCTGGCCATCGAGCGGGTGCGCACGCCGCTCGGCGTCATCGGCGTGATCTACGAAAGCCGGCCCAACGTCACGGCGGATGCCGGCGCGCTCTGCGTGAAGGCCGGCAACGCCGTCATCCTGCGCGGCGGGTCCGATTCGATCAACTCGTCCGCTGCGATCCACGCATGCCTCGTCCGGGGCCTGAAGCAGGCGGGACTGCCGGCGGACGGCATCCAGATGGTTCCGACCACGGATCGTGCGGCCGTCGGAGAAATGCTGAAGGGGCTCGACGGAGCCATAGACGTGATCGTGCCGCGCGGCGGGAAGAGCCTGGTCGCGCGCGTCCAGGCCGAGGCCCGGGTGCCGGTCTTCGCCCATTTGGAGGGGCTGTGCCACGTCTATGTCGACAGGTCGGCCGATCTCGACATGGCCAAGAGCATCGTCGTCAACGCCAAGATGCGCCGGACCTCGGTCTGCGGTGCGGCGGAGACGCTGCTGGTCGATCACAAGGCCGCGGGCACCCACCTGGTGCCGCTCATCGAAGCTCTGGCCGATGCCGGCTGCGAGGTGCGGGGGTCGGCCGCCGTCGTCGATCTGGCCCCGGGCGTCAAGCCGGCGGTGGAGGCGGACTGGTCGACGGAGTACAACGACGCGATCATCTCGGTCATGCTGATCGACGGCGTCGGCGGTGCCATCGACCACATCGCCCGGTATTCCTCCCACCATACGGAGGCCGTCATCGCCGAGGATCCCTCGGTCGTCGAACGGTTCTTCAACGAGGTCGACTCGGCCATACTCCTCCACAACGCCTCCACCCAGTTCGCCGATGGCGGCGAATTCGGCATGGGGGCGGAAATCGGGATCGCCACAGGCAAGATGCACGCCCGCGGGCCCGTCGGCGTCGAGCAGCTCACCTCGTTCAACTACCGCGTCCGCGGATCGGGTCAAACGCGGCCGTGACCATCCGGCAGAACGTGCCGGGCGCCGTCGAGCCCCGGGAGGCGATCGATCCGCGCTACCTCCGCATACCGCACGCGCCGCCCGGGCTCGCCATCGGCCTCTTCGGCGGATCGTTCAATCCGCCGCATGCCGGCCACCGGCTGGTCGCGGAGATCGCCATGCGGCGGCTCAAGCTCGACCGGCTCTGGTGGATGGTGACGCCGGGCAATCCGCTGAAGGACCGCGGCGAGCTGGCGCCGCTTTCCGACCGCATCGCGATGAGCGAGGCGCTGATACGCGACCCGCGCATCAGGGTAACCGCCTTCGAGGCGGCATGGACCCTGAACTTCACCGCCGAGACCGTCTCGCTCGTCCGCTCCCGCAACCCGGGCGTGCGGTTCGTGTGGGTCATGGGGGCCGACAGCCTGGCGAGCTTTCACCGCTGGCAGAACTGGCGGGACATCATGCGAAGCGTTCCGGTGGCGGTCATCGACCGGCCCGGGTCGACCCTTTCGTTCCTGTCGGCCAAGACGACCAAGGCGTTCGCCCGCGCGCGGATCAGCGAGGACGACGCGCAGGCGCTTGCGCGCATGCGGCCGCCGGCCTGGACCTTCATCCACGGCCCGCGATCCTCCCTGTCGTCCACCGGCCTGCGGCGCCGGCCTCCTCCATAATGCTGGCGGACCGGCGATTTTCGACGTCTTGAAACCTTTAACTTTCCGTGCCTATCATTATTTATGGTTCGTACTCGTGATGTCGTCGAACCATGTTCGGCTTGTTCAGTCACCAGGAAGGAAAGACACTGCGAACAGCACACGTGAAGGGAAGCGCCGCGAGCGTCTTCTCATCAGCAGCGGAAAGTGGCAAGGAGGCCGCCGACCGCGCGCTTCGACTGGTCCTCGACAGTCTCGAGGAATCCAAGGCGGAAGACATCGTTTCCATCGACATTTCAGGCAAGTCGGCCCTCGGCGACTACATGGTCATAGCGTCCGGGCGCTCGAACCGTCATGTCATGGCAATCAGCGACCATCTCACGCGGGACCTCAAGGGCGGATCGTCCGGGGCACCCCGGGTGGAAGGCCTTTCCCAGGGAGACTGGGTGCTGATCGACGCGGGCGACGTGATCGTCCATGTGTTCCGCCCCGAGATACGCGAGTTCTACAATCTCGAAAAGATGTGGATGACGCCGGATCTCGGCGACGAAACGCTGCACTGAGAAGGACTCCCGCGACCTGACCGGTGCGGTCAGGCCGATCAGGACCACGACGAGAGGCCGGCCTTAGAGCCGCGCGGGGCCCGCATGCGTGTTCATCTTCTGGCAGTGGGGCGGCTGAAGGCCGGGCCCGAACGGGACCTCGCCGCGCGCTACGTCGACCGATTCGCGAAGATGGGGCCTCCACTCGGCCTCGAATTCGGCCGGCTCGTCGAAATCGCCGAAAGCCGCGCCGGAAATGCCGAAACCCGAAAGCGAGAGGAGGCCGAGGGCCTCATGAAGGCGCTGCCGGACGGCTGCGGGCTCGTGCTTCTCGACGAACGCGGGCGGATGGAGACGTCGGACGAATTCGCCCGTACGATGGCGCAATGGCGTGACGGCGGACGTCGCGACATGGCCGTCGCCATCGGCGGGGCCGACGGGCATGGCGAGGAGATTCGGTCCGCGGCGGAGCGCGTCGTCTCCTTCGGCAGGATGACCTGGCCGCACCAGCTCGTGCGGATCATGGCGTGCGAGCAGCTCTACCGGGCGGCGACGATCCTCGCGGGCCACCCCTACCATCGCGGTTGAGACGGATGCGTGCTAGCATGGCGCCTCCAGGCCCGAGCCTGCCGAAGCCCCGGGCCATGGTTAACAGTGTGTTAACGCTCGCGACGATAGTTTTCCGCTCCATGAGAGCCTTTTTCAGATTCGACGGCGCGCTCCGCCTGTCTCCCGGACTCCTGGGCCTGGCATGGTCGGTGCTGGCCGCCGCTACGGCGATGGCGGCCGACGGGAGCGCGCAGAAGCCTGCCGTGCCGCCGGCCGCGCCGGCGGTCTCGGGCGAGGCGTCCGACACGCTGCAGAAGGAGCGGGCGCGCTCGCGCAGCGAATTGAAGGAACTGTCGAGCGAGATCTCGCTGTCGAAGGACCGTATAGCCCAGCTGCAGGCGAGCATCGCCAGCCTCGGGGCGGACCAGGCGGAGCTGCGCCAGCGGCTCGTCGATGCCGCCGGACGCCAGAAGACGCTGCAGCGCAGCCTCGAGGCCGATGAGGACCGGCTGACCGCGCTCCACGCGAAGGCCGACGGCATTCACGCGAACTTGATGGCGAAGCGCGGGGTCCTCGCACAGGTCCTGGGAGCGCTCGAGCGCATGGGCCGGAACCCGCCGCCGGCGCTCCTGGTGCGGCCGGACGACGCCCTGTCGTCCGTGCGCAGCGCCATCCTGCTCGGCGCGGTCGTCCCGGGCATGCGCAAGGAGACCACGGCGCTCGTCGACCAGCTGCAGGCGCTGGCCGGCGTGGAACGGTCCATCGAAGCGGAAAAGAACCGGATGAAGGGCACCCTGACGGGGATCGCCTCCGAAAAGAAGCGGATTTCGCTGCTCCTGCAGAAGAAGAATTCGCTGCAGTCGGAGAGCGAGCAGAAGCTGGCGGCCCAGCAACGGCGGGCGGAGGATCTGGCGGGGAAAGCGAACAACCTTCAGGACCTGATCTCGTCGCTGGAGGACCGGATCGAATCGATCCGCCAGGCCGAGGAGCAGGCGCGCCTCGAGGAGGACAAGCGCCGCCGGCAGGCCGAAGAGGCATTGAAGCAGGCGCAGGGGCACCTTGCCGAGCGCATGCCCGACAAAAACCGTATTGCGCCCGCATATGCGTTCTCGGACTTGAAGCACAAGCTCGACCTTCCGGTCGCCGGCGAGCCGGTCAAGCAGTTCGGCGACGACGACGGCACGGGACATCCGCTGCAGGGGATGATGGTTTCGACGCAGCCAGGCGCACTCGTTACGGCACCGGCAGACGGCTGGGTGGTCTATGCCGGCCCTTTCCGGAGCTACGGCGACCTGATCATCCTCAACGTCGGCGACGGGTACCATGTCGTACTCGCCGGAATGAGCCGGATGGACGTGAATCAGGGCCAGTTCGTGGTGGCCGGAGAACCGGTCGCCGAGATGGGCCAAACGAGACTTGCCGGTGCGGCAGCGTTGGCGCTAGTCTCCAGCCAACCGACACTTTATATCGAGTTTCGAAAAGGCGCCAAACCGGTCGACCCGCGCATCTGGTGGGCTGAAAATTCATCTGGAAGGGTAAACAATGGTACGTAAGGTTTCACTACTCGTCGCGGGGGCGTTGCTGGGCGCGACGGCGATGAGTGCGGTTCAGTCGTTCAGCCTTCCGGCAGAGGCCGCCGGCTCGCAGACCTACAAGGAACTGGCCATCTTCGGAGACGTGTTCGAGCGGGTGCGCGAGCAATACGTGCGCAAGCCCGACGAGCAGAAGCTTGTCGAATTGGCCATCAACGGCATGCTCTCCTCGCTCGATCCCCATTCGAGCTACATGAACGCCAGCGAAGCCGAGGACATGCGCACCCAGACGCGCGGCGAATTCGGCGGCCTCGGGATCGAGGTCACGATGGAGGACAACAAGATCAAGGTGATCACGCCGATCGACGACACGCCGGCCGCGAACGCAGGCGTTCTTTCGGGCGACCTCATCACCAAGATCGACGGAGACCCGGTCAACGGGATGACGTTGCAGGACGCCGTCGAGAAGATGCGCGGGCCCGTCA
The DNA here is from genome assembly GCA_963838155.1 of uncultured Alphaproteobacteria bacterium. GTDB lineage: Bacteria > Pseudomonadota > Alphaproteobacteria > Rhizobiales > Rhizobiaceae > Pararhizobium_B. The sequence continues at coordinate 75,778 of CAWIQE010000030.1, read as the reverse complement.
ACACCAAGGTCGACCTGACGATCGAGCGGAAGGGCGCGAAGGAACCGCTCAAGGTTTCGATCACGCGCGCCATCATCGCGGTCAAGGCGGTGAAGTACCGCGTCGACGGCGACGTCGGCTACGTCCGGATCATCTCCTTCACCGAAAAGACCTATGACGATCTGAAGGACGCAATCTCCAAGATCCAGGACAAGGTCGGCAAGGACAAGGTCAAGGGATACGTCGTCGACCTGCGGCTCAATCCGGGCGGCCTGCTCGACCAGGCGGTGGACGTGTCGGACGCGTTCCTGCAGGGCGGCGAGGTGGTTTCCACCCGCGGCCGCAACCCGGACGAGACGCGCCGCTTCAACGCGCGGCCGGGCGACCTGACCGACGGGAAGCCGATGATCGTCCTCGTCAACGGCGGCACGGCCTCGGCGGCGGAGATCGTTTCGGGCGCGCTGCAGGACCACCACCGGGCGACGATCCTCGGCACGCGAACCTTCGGCAAGGGGTCGGTGCAGACGATCATCCCGCTCGGCCAGAACGGCGCCCTCAGGCTGACGACGGCGCTCTACTACACGCCGTCGGGCAAATCGATCCAGGGAACGGGCATCAAGCCCGACATCACCCTGGTCGAGCCGGTGCCGGCCGACCTGAAGGACAAGATCACGGCACCCGGCGAGACCGAGCTCAAGGGCCACATCCACGGCGCCGACGAGACCTCCAAGGGGTCCGGTTCGCTGGCCTATGTCCCGCCTGATCCGAAGAACGACGTCCAGCTCAACGAGGCGCTCGACCTCATCAGGGGCACGAAGACCGATCCGGCCTTTCCGCCCGTGCCGGATCAAGCCTCGAACAAGCAATAGGGGCTATCAGGGAGATCGCGCCGGGATCCGGTGCGATCTCAATAAAGGGGGGCCGCCCGGGTCGCGGGCCGGTCTCCGCATCGAGAGAGGCGCGCGGGCGCAGGCGTGGGCAGCGAACTCGACAGGCCGCTGGGACAGGACCGCGGCAACGGCCGGAGGCCGGGCAGATCGCGGCCGGTGAACTGGCGTGCCGCGCTCGGCATCGCCTGTGCGGTCGTCGTGTTCGCAGGCTCGCTCTATGCGGCCCTTCTTCCGGACGATGCGATAGGGCCGGGTTTCGACCCCGGTTCGGCGTCCCGGACGGACCTCGCCCGGGCGAAGCCCGACACGGTCGCCTCCGCCCGCACCGGGCAACAGGCCGCGCCTGAAAAGCCGAAGTCCGGCATGTCCGGCGCGACGGTGGAAAAGACGCTCACCTCGAACGGGCTGACGGTCACGAAGATCGGACCGTCGGCGCGTGACGCCAACGGGCCCGTGATCATCGAGGCCACGCCGGGGGCCGGGGAGGACCTTCACCTGGCGACGCAGCCCGATCCCGGGCTCTACGAACAGACGGCTTTCGGGCGGCTACCGGTCCGCGGCAGCGACGGCACCCGGCCGATGGACGCCTATGCACGGGACTCCGCCGGCGGAGGCGGGACGCGCATCGCCATCGTGGTCGGCGGCCTGGGGCTGAGCCAGACGGGCACGCTGAACGCCATCGACGCCCTTCCCGACGACGTGACGCTCGCCTTCGCCGCCACCGGCAACAGCCTGCAGCGCTGGATGCAGGCCGCGCGGCGCGCCGGCCACGAGATTCTCCTGCAGGTGCCGATGGAGCCGTTCGGATATCCCGCCACCGACCCGGGACCGCATACGCTGACCGTGGCGGGGGGAGCGGCGCGCGACCTTGCGGACCTGCACCGCGCCATGGGCCGGCTGACGAACTACACCGGGGTCATGAATTACATGGGAGGCCGCTTCATGGCGAATGCGGATGCCATGGAGCCGGTCATGCGCGACGTCGGCAAGAGGGGGCTGCTCTTTCTCGACGACGGTTCGTCGGCCCAGTCGCTCGCCGGCAAGCTCGCCAAGCCGCTCGGGGTTCCCTTCGCCCGGGCCGACCTGCAGATCGATGCCGACCTCGACCGGGGAGCCATCCTCAAGAAGCTCAACGACCTCGAGCAGATCGCCCGGCGGAACGGCCAGGCGATCGGCGTGGCCTCCGCCTTCGACAGCACCGTGGAGGCGATTGCGACGTGGGAGAACGAGGCCAAGTCCAGGGGCATCGATTTCGTCGGCGTGTCCGCCCTCGTCGACGATCCCGACCACGAACGATAGGTGAAGCATGACAGGTTCGTCCCGCCGCCCGCGCGCCGAAGACCTTCCCTACAGGCCATGCGTCGGCGTCATGGTCCTCGATCGGCGCGGCCTCGTGTGGGTCGGCCGCCGCGTGCCGGACGAAAATTCCGAATATGACGGCTCGCCGCTTCTCTGGCAGATGCCGCAGGGCGGCATCGACACCGGCGAGGACCCGCAAGAGGCGGCGCTGCGCGAACTCTTCGAGGAAACCGGAATGCGGTCGGTTTCCCTCCTGGCCGAGGCGCCCGACTGGATCACCTACGACCTTCCGGCGGATCTCATAGGCATCGGCCTCAAGGGGCGGTTCCGGGGCCAGCGCCAGCGCTGGTTCGCCTTCCGGTTCGAGGGAGACGAGGAGGAAATCGCCGTCGCGCCGCCGCCGGACGGCCACCCGCAGGAGTTCGACGCCTGGCGGTGGACCGACATGAAGGACCTCCCGGACCTCATCGTGCCGTTCAAGCGGGCGGTCTACGAGGAGGTCGTCGAGGCCTTCGCCCACCTGGCCGGCGTTTCGGCCTGAGGGCCCGCCCGCGGTTGGAATTGTTTTAGATCCCTCTCGCCAGTCCGCGCCTGCGCATCATCGCTTCCGGCGTCGGGAGCCGGCCGCGGAAGGCCTTGTAGGCCTCTTCGGGGTCGACGCTGCCGCCGGCCGAGAGAATGGCCGACCGGAGTTTCCGCGCCGTCGCCACGTCGAAGGCGTCGCCCGTTTCCTCGAAGGCCGCGAAGGCATCCGCGTCGAGCACTTCGGACCACATGTAGGAGTAGTAGCCGGCCGAATAGCCGTCTCCGGAAAACACGTGCAGGAAGTGCGGGCTGCGGTGGCGCATGACGATCGAGGCCGGCATGCCGAGTCGTTCGAGGACGTCCGCTTCGAATGCCGCCGGATCCTCGATCGGCGCCGCTTCCGTATGAAGGGCCATGTCGACCAGCGCGGACGCCGTGTATTCGACCGTCTGGAAGCCGGCGTTGAAGGCGTGTGCGCCAAGCACCTTGTCGAGGAGCGCCTGCGGCATCGGCTTGCCGGTGCGGACGTGGACGGCATGCCTGCCGAAGATTTCCGGGACGGTCAGCCAGTGCTCGTAGAGCTGCGAGGGAAGCTCGACGAAGTCCCGCGCCACGGACGTGCCGGAGACCGAGGGAAACCTGACGTCCGACAGCAGCCCGTGCAGTGCATGCCCGAATTCGTGAAACAGCGTGCGGGCGTCGTCGAGCGATAGGAGCGCGGGCTTGCCCGGCGCGGGCTTGGAAAAGTTCATGACGTTGCAGACGATCGGCAGCCCGCTGCCTTCCTGCGTCTCGCGCGCGAGACGGTTCTGCCGCTGCAGCGCGCTCATCCAGGCGCCCGACCGTTTCGACGGCCGGTTGAAATAGTCCGCGAGAAAGGCGCCGATCGGCTTTCCGCCGCTTTCGGCGACCTCGAAGACGCGCACGTCGGGATGCTGGGCGGCCACGTCGCGGCGTTCCTCGAACCGGAGCCCGAAGAGTCTTCCGGCGACGTCGAAGCAAGCCGCAATGACGTTGTCCAGCTCGAGATAGGGCTTGAGGTCCTGCTCGGTGAAATCGTACCGCGCGGCGCGAACCTTTTCGGAATAGTAGCGCCAGTCCCAGGCGGACAGGGCGTCGTTGTTCCCGTCGGCGGCCGCGGCGCGCGCCAGGTCGGCTTCCTCCCGCTTGGCGGAGGCGAGCGCCTTCTCCCACACGTCCGTCAGCAGGGAGACGACCGAGGCCGGCGTCTTGGCCATGGTGTCGTCGAGCTTGTAGGCCGCGAAGTTCTCGTAGCCGAGTAGTTGCGCCTTCTCGCCGCGCAGGCGAAGGATTTCCGCGATCAGCGGCCTGTTGTCTCGGCCGCCGGTCTCGCCGCGCGACGTCCAGGCGGCGAAGGCCTTCTCGCGCAGGTCCCGGCGCGTCGAGAAGGTGAGGAACGGCTCGATGAGCGAACGCGAGAGGGTGACGACGTGTCCGCCCGCGACGCCGCGCTCGGCGGCCGCGGACGCCATGGCGTCGCGAAGGAAATCGGGCAGGCCCGAAAGCTCGCTTTCCCCGTCGAGCACGAGCGACCAGCTCTTCTCGTCGTTCAGCACGTTCTGGCCGAAGCGGGTGCCGAGCTCGGCAAGGCGCTCGTCGATTTCCGCAAGCCGCGTCTGGCCGGCCGAGGGGAGCCGGGCGCCGGCCCGCACGAACCCCTTCCAGTGACGCTCGAGCACCCGCAGCCCTTCCCGGTCGAGGCCCAGGGACTCCCGGCGCCGATAGAGCGCGTCGACACGGGCGAAAAGGGCGGCATTCATGGCGATCTTCGAGGCATGTCGGGACAGGCGCGCCGCGATTTCGGGCTCGAGGGCCTGCACCACCTCGTTGGTGTCCGTGCCGGCGCGGTTCCAGAAGAGCGCGGAAACGCGCGAGAGCGCCTTGCCGGCCTTTTCGAGCGCGACGATCGTGTTCTCGAAGGTCGCCTCGCCGGCATGGCCGCAGATCGCCGCTATCTCCTCGTCGTGCGCGGCGAGGGCGGCGTCGAAACCCGGTTCGAAATCGGCGTCCCCGATGCGGTCGAATTCCGGCAGGCCGAGCGGGCCCGTCCATTCGAAGAGTGCCGGATTGCTCATGCGAGGCCCTTTCTCCATTGCCGGCGGCGCCGGCCGTGCGCTCTTCCATGCCGGCTCCCCCGCGTCCTTTCAAGTCTCTCCTTCAAATGAGCGACGAACCCCGGGATTTCGGAACAAAGCCGGGCGGCGCGATGTTTAGGCAGCGAATAAGGAGAATTCCCATGTCAGAGACACCCTATATGAAGACCGCCGACACGCCCGGAACCCTCGAGAAGGGCATGGAAGACCTGAGGGAAGAGATCTCGAGGCTCAGGCTCGAGGCCGAAAAATCGTCCTCGGCGATGCTCGACGTCGCCCGCGAGCATCCGAAGGGGACGTCTGGCGTCCTTCTCGCGGTGGGAGCGGTCGGCTTTTTCCTGGGCCTGGCCTGCGGAGCGGCGCAGGGCTCTTCGAGCCGCCGCTGGTATCGCTAGCGCCTCTTTCTGGCGGCTTTCCCCCGGCCTAGGGGCCGGGGACGAATTGTTCGAGAGTCCGCCCGATTGCGGGAACCATCCGCCCCCGCGCGGACTTGATCGAGGTGCGAACCGTGTCAGCCGGACGCGACGGCATAGGGCACAGGTCGGTTTCTCCGGCTTCCCGCCTGGCCTTGGGAATGGCACCCACCCTTGTTCCGTCCGGTTCGCACGCCCCGGCCCTTGCATCCCGCGCAAAACACAAGCGCGGACGCGACCTTAAGACTTGATCAATTGCTTCACCCGATGCAGTGATGTATAGCGCGCAAAAGAAATCTTGCCGAAGACGTTCAAAACATCAATTTGCGAAAGATGAAGACCGATGACCGACGCTGAAACCCACATTGGAAGCGAAATTTTCGACGATACTCTGATCGAACTGACGGCCAAGGTCGTCGCCGCCTATGTGAGCGAGAACGTCGTTCCGGTGACGGACTTGCCGGTGCTGATCAGCGACGTCCACAAGGCCCTTCGTCAGGCCCGCGAGCCGGCCCAGCCGAAGGAAGAGGCTCCGACGCCTGCCGTCCCGGTCAAGAAATCGGTGAAAAAGGACGAGATCACCTGCCTCGAATGCGGAAGGGGCTTCAAGTCGCTCAAGCGGCATCTGCGCACCCACCACGGTATCGAGCCGGCGGACTATCGTGCGAAATGGGGGCTCGATTCCTCCTACCCGATGGTCGCTCCCGCCTATGCGGAGCAGCGCGCGGCGCTGGCGCGTGAAATGGGGCTCGGACAGAAGCCGAGGAAGAACGCGCGGCGAAGGAAGGCCACCCCCCGCGGCACTCCCGCGGCCTGACCGCGAAAGGGACATCCTGCACCGCTCGCTTCGGACGGTCGTGCCCGGCCGGCAATCGCGATTGCCGGCATTTTATTGTTTCCGACGTCGTTTCTTTAAGACGTTTGCATGTAACATCTTCGTCGCGGAGTACATGCGATGGAAAAACGAGCGTTTCTTCGTGCAGAACACATGACGGCTATCCTGGTGATCTACGTCGCCGGCTTCATAGTCGTTTTCCTCATGCTCAAGGCACAGGTAATGGTCGGCGAGACGCCGGTCGACACCAGCGCGCTGGCGGACGCCGCGCTCTGGCCCGTCAGCCTTTGGCAGATGCTGATGTAGGCCGGGCGCGCACCCGCGGACCGCACGGGCACCGCCGGGACCCTGCGTGCGCCTGTCCGCGCTTCACGGAATCGCGGACAAGCTCTCCCTCATTGTTTCTGCGCGCGTCCGGACGGAAAACCGGTTCCCACTTTTCCTGGAAGCATGGTTCTTTCCGTCGCGCTTCCGGACGGAAAACCGGTTCCCACTTTTCCTGGAAGCGCTCTAGAAGGGAAGCAGGGTGCGCGTGGCGTAGTCGCCGAAGGTCAGCATCAGGAAGATGATCAGCCACATAAGCCCTGCTGCCGCGCACAGGCGGTTCAGCGGGCCCTCCTTGCGCAGTTCCATGAAAAAGATGCCGATCACGACGACGCTCGCCAGGGCCATGAGCAGGTTCAGCGAGAGTTCGTAGCCGCCGGCGTGCCAATAGGCGGTGGCCACGTTTCCGGCGAGGATGGCGAGAAGCGCCAGAAGAGCGAGCGCCGGGGCCCGCACGAGCGATCCGATGGAGGGGGTCTCCCGTTCGTTTCCGTGTCTTGGTCGGCGATCCTTCATGCTGCACGTCCCGGAAGATAGATGAGTACGAAGAGAACGGTCCAGATGACGTCGACGAAGCCCCAATAGAGGGCGGTGACGGCGACCGCGGGGGTGGCCGAATACCATTCGGGGTCGCGCGCTCCCCGGATCGCCAGCCGGAGCAGCAGGGCCAGACCCACCGTCAGATGGACCGCGTGGAGCACGGTCGCCGTCCAGTAGAAGGCAAAGAACATCTGGGCGCCGCGCTCGAACACGGAAAAGCCGGGGCCGGGCACGAGGCTTTCGTGGACGTCGTTCACATATTCGAGGCCCTTGATCGTCAGGAACGTCACCCCGAGTGCGAACGCGATCCAGACGAAGGCGCGCGAAAACCGCCCGAGCGAGGGATAGCGCGCCGCCGCCGCGGCGACGGCGACGGCGGCGCTGGAGAGAAGCAGAACGACCGTATTGGAGAGGCCGTAGCGCAGGCCCGTCGCGGCACCGGCCTTCAGGAAGCCCTCGGGCCAGAGATAGAAGTTGACCGCATAGGCCACGAACAGGCCGCCGAAGAACAGGAGTTCGCTGGCGCTGAAGAACCAGATGCCCGTGATCGCGGCCTGGCGCTGGCGCTCGATGTCGTCCCACGGCTCGCGCAGGGCCTTCCGGGCGGCTGCATCGCTCACTGCGTGCCTCCGATCTGTTCGTTCTGATCCGTCTGGGTCGCCTCCTCGGGCGCCACGCTGCGGCGGTGGTAGGCGTAGGGCTCCGTGTCGACGACGGGCAGGCGTTCGAAATTGTGCTTCGGAGGGGGCGACGGCGTCTGCCATTCGAGCCCCGTTGCCTCCCACGGATTGCCCGGAGCCCTCCGCCCGTAGACCATCGACCACGCCAGGTAGAAGAGCGGCAGGAGATAGGCCAGGCCGAGCACGCCAGCGCCCGCCGTCGACAGCACGTGGTAGACCTGGAACTCGGCGGGATAGGCGCCGTAGCGTCTCGGCATGCCCGCCCAGCCCATGATGAATTGCGGGAAGAACGTGAAGTTGAAGCCGAAGAACATCAGGATCGCCGCGAATCGCGCGATCGGCTTCGGGATACATCCGGCCGGTCACCTTCGGCCACCAGAAGTGCAGCGCCGCGAAGAAGGCAGAGACCGTTCCGCCGACCATGATGTAGTGGAAGTGGGCGATCACGAAATAGGTGTCGGTGGCCTGGATGTCGATGGGGATCGAGGCGAGGAAGAGGCCCGTTCAGGCCGCCGATGGTGAACAGCCCGACGAAGCCGAAACAGTAGAGCATCGGCGATTCGAAGCTGATCTGGCCGCGATAGAGCGTCGCCGTCCAGTTGAAGACCTTGATGGCGGAGGGAACCGCGACCATGAAGGACATGAAGGAAAAGACGAGGTTCGCGTAGGCCGACTGGCCGGAGGTGAACATGTGGTGGCCCCAGACCGAGAAGCCGATCACGGCGATGGCCACGAGGGCGTAGACCATGAAGGTGTAGCCGAAGAGCCGACGGCGGGCGAAGCACGGGATGATCTCGGAGACGACGCCCATGGCCGGCAGGATCATGATGTAGACGGCCGGATGGCTGTAGAACCAGAACAGGTGCTGGTAGAGCAGCGGATCGCCGCCGTCGGCGGGGTTGAAGAGCGGCAGGCCGAAGACGCGCTCCGCCGCGATCGCCGCGAGCGCCATGGCGAGCACCGGAGTGGCGAGGACGATGACGAGGCTGACCGCGTACATCGACCAGACGAAGAGGGGCAGCCGGAACCAGCGCATGCCGGGCGCGCGCATCGTATGGATCGTGGTGATGAAGTTGATGCCGGTCGCGATCGTGCCGAAGCCGCTGACGAAAATGGCGAGCAGGGCCGGGACGACGTCGCTGTCGGAATAGTTGGACGCATACGGCACGTAGAACGTCCAGCCGGTGTCGGTGCCGCCGGCGAAGAGCGCGACGAAGACGAACAGCCCGCCGATCGCCGTCAGGTACCACGACAGCAGGTTGAGCCTGGGAAAGGCGAGGTCCGGCGCACCGATCATCATCGGCAGCAGGAAGTTTCCGAACGTCGTCGGGATCGACGGCACCAGGAAGAACCAGACCATGATGATGCCGTGCATCGAGAACAGCCGGTCGTAGGTGTCGGCGCTGACGAGGTCCTGCGCCGGGGTGACGAGCTCCAGGCGCGCGATGCCGATCGATATTCCGCCGATGAAGAAGAAGATCGTTATGGTCACCGCGTAGAGGATGCCGATGCGCTTGTGGTCCGTGCTCGACAGCCAGGACCAGACGGTGTGTCCGTCGCCGAGGTAGCCGAGGTCCCGGGGCCCCGGAGCGCCTTCCGTTCCGTCGAGCGTCGCGTCGGTCATGGCTTGCCTCCATCGCCGGAAAGCGTCTTCAGGTAGTCGATGATCAGCTGCAGCTGGGCCTCGGAGAGCGCGCCCGCGAAGCTCGGCATGATCGGCGCGTAGCCGGCGACGACGTCCTTCTTGGGCTGGAGGATCGAGTCCCGCAGATAGGCTTCGTCGGCGCGCACCACCTTTCCTCCGGAGAGCACGACGTCGCCGGCATAGAGTCCGGCGAGATTCGGAGCGACCGTGTGGTCCTTCTGCTCGTGGCATCCCGAACAGCCCATGCGGGTGAAGAGCTTCCGGCCCTCGCCGGCAATGTCCATGATGTGGTGCTGGTTCTTCGACCACCTCTGGTAGTCCGCCCTCGTCTCGACTACCAGCCGGCCGCCCATCGTCGAATGGCCGCGGCCGCAGAACTCGGCGCAGAAGAGATTGTAGGTGCCGGCCCTGTCGGCCTTGAAGCTGGTCGTCGTATAGCGTCCGGGGACGACGTCCTGCTTGATGCGCAGGGCGGGCAGGAAGAACGAGTGGATGACGTCCTGGGAGGTCATCACGAGCCGGATCGGGACGTTCATCGGCACGTGCAGTTCGTTGATTTCCCGGGCACCGTCGGGATGCTCGATCTTCCACATCCACTGCTTGCCGACGACATGGATCTCCTCGGCGTCCGGCGGCGCCTTGTATTCGGCGAGGAAGGTGGCGCCGGCGAACCAGAATATGAAGACGAACGCGAAGAAGGTCCCGACCGTCCAGGTGATCTCGAATTCCCGGTTGATCCATTCGGGCAACTCGCCGCGCGGCGCCGGCGAGCCCCGGCGGTAGCGGATGGCGAAGACCGTTCCGGTGATGAAGACGCCGAGAACGATGACGACCGACACCGCGCACAGGGACAGGAAGATGAGATCGACGTTGTAGGCCTGCCGCGAGGCCTCGGGCGGGAAGATCGAAAGGGTCATCGGCTCGTCACCCCCGTTCCGGCCGACGGCGCGCGGCGTCGCGATGGAAAGGATCCGCCTGTCATGCCGGTCAGTTCTCCTTCCTCATGGGGTCGCTCTTGCCGGCGCCCGGGTTGAAACGCCGTCCGCCGGGCGCCATGGCCCCGGCGGGTCGTCCGCCCGCGGCCGCTTCCGGCGCGTTCGGCAGCGGCGCGAAGGCTTGGCTGCCGCGCGCGGCGACGACCTTCATCGCATCGCCGATGGGGATCGCGAGCTTCGTCCTGCCTGCGTCGAGCCATTCCTTCCTGTGGAGGCGTGCGCGCTGGCGCCGGTCGACTTCCGCGAGGTCGCGGGACGGATCGATCTGCAGGCGCGGCGGTGCGAACTCGGTGAGGCGGAAATGCTCCTTGCGGGCGGCGGGCAGGTAGAAGAGATAGAGCGCGCCCATCGCAATGGCGGTGAACAGGATGAACCCGGAGACGCCGGCGGCGATCAGCCAGGGACGCTGCGGCGTCTGCGATTCGTAGTCGGGGCGGTCGTGCGCGGTCATATCTTCAGGTCGCTTGTCGGGAGGACGGACGATACGCCCGGCCGGGTCGCCAGCCACAGGCATCCGCCGACCAGGAGGATCGGCGCCGGGGCGACGACGAGGGCGGTCCCCGGGAACAGGGCGAAGACGATCCAGGCCCAGTGAAGCACGATGCCGACGAGCACGAAGAGCGCCGCTCCGCGGACGATTTCCGGGCTTCGGCGTCCCTCCTCGGAGATCAGCATGGCGAGCGGAACGAGGCCGCCCAGGATCAGGGCGGCGACGAGCGTGATCGTCGGCGCCGCGCCGGCGCGTTCGAGATAGAATTTCGCCGTGTCCTTCAGGTCGCCGTACCAGATGATCAGGAACTGCATGAAGCCGAGATAGACGGTGCCGAGGACGCAGGCGATGATCAGCCCGGCGACGTCCTTGGACGCCTTTTCCGGTTCCAGGCGGCTGAAGAGCGCCGCGAACGCCATCGCGGACAGGAGGAAGAGTACCGCCACGTGGGTGCCGAAGGCGGTGCTCGTCAGTCCCGGCCGAAGGGCCAGAATCCAGTCGTAGGCGACGAGGGTGACCATCACGATGTGAAAGATGAGGCCAACGCCGGCGGCGATCTGCCCTGCGGCGCCCGGCATCGGCACGACGAGGAAGGCGAGGAGGCTCCAGCCGGCGAAGGCGATGGCGAGCCGCAGGAGGAGGAAGGGCCAGTTGAGGTAGAACGCGCCGACCGAGGCGTCGCGTGCGCCTTCGGCTGCCCAGGGATAGATCTGGGCGAGCAGGAAGAGCAGCGGGACGAAGGCGAGGCCGGCAAGCGGGACGAGCCGCGACAGGGGCAGGAGGACGGGGGCGAGGGATTCGACCCAGAGCCCCCCGGTCAACTTGCCGGTCAGAAGCAGGGTCAGCGCGCCGACGGGCATGCTCGTCGCCAGGATCGCGGCGTAGAGCCAGCCGACCGCGGCGAGGCGCGGGTCGACGATCGCGGCGACGATCGATGCGGCGAGCCCGAGGGTCGCGACGGCTGCGGGGAAGGGGATCCGGCGGCGGCTCATGGCAGCTTCACCCCCGCTTGCCCGGCGAGGTCGGGCGTCGCGTCGGCGGACAGCTGCAGCGCGCGGATATAGGCGACGATCGCCCAGCGATCCCGGGGCGGCACGCGCGACGCATAGGAGTACATCACGCCGTATCCCTTGGTCATGACGTCGAAGAAATGGGCGGCCGGGGCATTGCGCAGGCGTGCGGAGTGAAACGAGGGGGGTTTCGGAAAGCCGCGCCGGACGACCATGCCGTCGCCATTGCCGTCGAGGCCGTGGCAGGGCGAGCAGAAGACGTCGAAACGGTCGCGGCCGCGTTTCACGAGGTCGAGGGAGACGTTGGGCGGCACCTTCTCCGCCTCGGCATAGGCCGTCGCGGACTGCGGCACGGTGCCCTCCGGCGGCCTTTGCGCGCTGGTGCCGTTCTCGAAGCTCGGTGCGTTGGAATAGGTCGCGTAGCGCGGCTGGTCGCTCATCGATTGTCCGCAGCCGGCGACCGCGGCGAAGACGAGCACGGGTGCGAGGCGGGCAAGGGGGGTCATATGCCGACCTCCCGAATGGCGAGCGCTCCCAGACGGACGAGCTTTTCCTCGATGCGCCTGCGCTGCTTCTTCTTCTCCGGCGGCTCGATCGCGAGCAGAAAGCGGTCCTGGCTCGCCCGCTCGAAACCCTCGATGTCGAAGTGAGGATGGTGGAGCCGCGGCAGGCCGGTGACCCAGAACAGGCCGAGGAGCCCGAAGATCCCGGCCGACAGGATGCCGAATTCGAAGGGAAACATCACGAAGGTCGGCCAGGAATCGTGAGGCCTGCCGCCCGAAATCGAACGGATAGGCGACGGTGGCGCTGTAGAACTCCAGCGCGTAGGCCGAGGCCGCCGCCAGCACGCCCCCGGCAAGCATGCAGGCCCGCACCCGGCGGCCGTCCCGCCTGCCTCCGAGCGAGGCGCCGAGACCTTCGACGGGGAAGGGCGTGAAGGCGTCGAAGACCTCGATGCCGGCCGCGCGCACCGCCGTCACGCCCGACGAGAACGCCGTGGCATCGGGGAACTCGATGAGGAGCGCCGGCTTCATGGGCGCTTCTCCTGGAACTGCAGCTTCTTCACCTCGTGCATGGACGTCACCGGGAAGATCCGAACGAAAAGGAGGTAGAGGAAGCCGAAGAAGCCGAGCGAACCGGCCAGCAGGAGCCAGTCCCAGAGGGTGGGAACGAAGACGTGCCACATGGACGGCTCGTAGGCGTGGGCGAGGGTGTTCCAGACGATCAGGATGCGTTCGAGCCACATGCCGATGTTGATGAGGATACCGATGACGACGACCCACGGGATGCTGCGCCGGATCGCCGGCAGCCAGAAGGCCTGGGCGGCGAAGCAGTTGCAGACGATCATGATCCAGTAGGCCCAGGCGTAGGTCCCCGTGAACTGATAGGCCAGGAAGCTCCGGTCGGCTTCCCGGCCGCTGTACCAGCCGGAGAACCATTCGGTGAGGTAGGAGAGGAACATGATCCAGGCGGCGACCAGCATGACCTTCGCCATGACGTCGAAATGGCGCGTCGTGATGACGGCCTCCAGCTGCAGCCCCCAGCGCACCAGCGCGGTCAGGAGCACGACCATGGCGAAGCCGGAATACATCGCCCCGAGAACGAAGTAGGGCGGGAAGATCGGCTCCTGCCAGCCCGGCATCAGGCTGGCCGCGAAATCGAGGCCGACGATGGAGTGCACGGAGCAGACGAGCGGGACGGCGAGCGCCGCCATGGTGAAGTAGTAGGTCTCGTAGGCGTGCCAGTGACGGGCCGAATTGCGCCAGCCGAGTGCCATTACCCCGTAGACGACCTTCTTGGCGGGCGAGGCGGCACGGTCGCGCAAGGTGGCGAGATCGGGGATGAGGCCGGTGTACCAGAACATGATCGAGAAGAGCAGGTAGCTCACGATCGCCCAGAAATCCCAGATGAGCGCGCTTCGCCACTGGGGCCACAGCGCCTGGATGTTGGGGTATGGGAAGAGCCAGTAGAAATAGATCGGCCGACCCATGTGAAAGATCGGGAACAGGCCGGCGATGGCGACGGCCATCAGCGTCATGGCCTCGGCGAAGCGGTTGATCGAGGCGCGCCACTTCTGGTGGGTGATCAGGAGCAGCGACGAGATGAGCGTTCCGGCATTGCCGATCCCGATCCACCAGACGTAGTTCGCGATGGGAAATCCCCAGACGACGGTCTGGTTGTTGCCGAAGATGCCGATGCCTTCGACGAACAGGTAGAACGCCGAGCCGAAGAAGACCACCGTCATCGTGCCGGTCAGCGCGATCGCCATCCACCAGCGCCGCCAGCTGCCCCGGTCGAGGAGCGGCCGCGAGATGAGGGTGTCGATCGCCTCGACGCCGTCGACGTGGAGGAGGGCGGCGTCGCTCATGTCTCGTCCTCCGCAAGATGGGGACTGACGTTGCGCAGCCGCGCCAGGTAGGTCGTGCGCGGGGCGGTGCCCAGTTCTTCAAGCAGGGTGAAGTGGCGCGGATCGGTCCTCAGCCTGCTGACGTCCGAGCCGAGATCCTGCAGATTGCCGAAGTGGATCGCCTCCGTCGGGCAGGCCTGCTGGCAGGCGGTGACGACGCCGCCGTCCGGGATGCGGGTATCGTCCTTCTCCGCCTCGCGCCGGGCACGGCTGATGCGCTGGACGCAGTAGGTACACTTCTCCATCACACCGCGCGCCCGGACGGTGACGTCGGGGTTCTTGGCCGCCGGCATCGGGTCGTCCCCGAGGTTCTTGTAGGACTGGTCGGCGCCGTAGGCGTACCAGTTGAACCGGCGGACCTTGTAGGGGCAGTTCGACTGGCAGAAGCGGGTGCCGACGCAGCGGTTGTAGACCTGGTCGTTCAGTCCCTCGATGTCGTGCACCGATGCCTCGACGGGGCAAACCGGCTCGCAAGGCGCCTTCTCGCACTGCATGCAGGGCACCGGTTCGAAGCCGCCGACGGAGGACGGGCTTTCGCGGTCGCGCTCGTACCGGTCGATCCTGATCCACTGCATGATGCGCTGGTTGGCGACCTCCTCCGGGCCGACCACGGCGACGTTGTTCTCGGCCTGGCAGGCGACGACGCAGGCATGGCATCCGATGCAGGCGGCGCTGTCGATCACCATCGCCCAGCTGTATCCGTCGCTTCGACGCCGCGGGTGGTTGAAGTGCTCGCCCGAATCCGGCCGCTCGCCGAGGTCGACGGAATAGTCGCCGGCCGGCGTGACCAGGGGCATGAGCCTCGCCAGTTCCCCTTCGAGCTCGAATTGCTCCTGGGTGGACGGCACGGGATCGCGCTTGTCGGTCTTCGAAAGCCGGACAGAGGGGATCAGGCTGGCGATCTCGCGCGGCTTCAGCTGACGGGCGTTGTAGCCGAGGCCGGTACCGATGGCACCGGCGGCCCCACGGCCGTATCCGAGCGTCAGACCGACCACCCCGTCCCCCTGGCCCCTGTCGACGTGAACCGGGCCTTCGATCCGCCCGTCGTCGGAGGCCACCTCCACCACGTCGCCGGGCGTCACGCCCAGCCGGCCGGCATCGGCTTCGGAGAGGATGACGACGTTCGACCAGGTGGTCTTGGTGATCGGCTTCGGGCATTCCTGCAGCCAGGCATTGTCCGTGAAGGCGCCGTCGTAGATCGTCGCGTCGGGCCGGATCACCGCCGTCATCATGCCTTGTCCCGGCACTTCGGGGGCCGCCGCTTCGGGCTTGCCTTCGACCGACGGGGGGCGCGCATCGCCGGCCGCAGGCTTCGGCGATGCGCCTTGCTGCGGCACCAGGCCGGCTACCAGGGTCTTCCTCCACCAGTCCTCGAAGGGGCCGTCCCCCTGCGCGCCTTGCCAGGTCCGGCGGACGATGTCGTGGGCCGGCGGTGGTGCGAGCTCGCCCGAGAGCATCGCCAGGATCTCGTGCTGGGTGCGCGTGTCGTAGAGCGGGCGGATCAGGGGCTGGACGATCGTCACGGAACCGTCCGTCCATGCCAGGTCGGACCACGCCTCCAGCACGTGCGAAACCGGCAGGTGCCATTTCGAGATCCGGGCCGTCTCGTTGGCGAGCGTGCCCGCGTGGACGGAGAACGCGACACCGGACATCGCATCCTTCAGGGCGGGGTCAGGAAAATCGTGGACCGGATTGCAGCCGATGCAGACGAGGTCTGTCACCTCGCCGGCGTCGAGGGCCTGCCACAGGTCCGACATCGGGCGCGGTGCGGGCGTGGCCGGCCTGCGGTATTCGGCGAAGGCAACGTCCAGCCGTCCGTTCGCCTCGTCGATGCGGGCGTGCGTCGCGGGGCGGAGCGTGTCGCCGGCGAGAAGGACCGCCTTGCCCGCGGCGGACGACAGGTCCGCCGCGATGGCGTCGAAGAGCCTGCGGACGGCGGGCGGGAGGTTTTCGCCGCCGGCTTCGTCGCCGGCAACCTCGGCGGCGATCGCCCGGGCGAGCGCATCGATCGCCGCCGGCTCGACCGACAGGCGATGGTCGGCATTGGCCCCCGTCAGCGTGCGGGAGGATTCGACCACGTAGAGGCGGCTTACGCCCCGCTTTTCGCCGGGATCGCGCCGCGAAGCGAACTCGCGCCCGTTCACGACCTGGTCCGGGCCGGGGCCGAGCGGATCCGCGTCGAGGCAGACGATGATTTCGGCCCGGTCGAGGCGCGGCCGGCGCCGCGTCGCAGCTTCGGCGGAGAGGTCGCCCTCGGCCGGTTCGTAGGCATGCCAAGCGGCGTGGCCGTGGCCTTCGAGGAACTGCGAGAGCTGACGCTGCAGCGTGGGGGAGGTGACGCGTCCTGTGACCAGGTGGAAGCCCTTGCCGCCGGTCTCCTGCATCCGGGAGAGCCGCGGGCGGAGGGCGGACGCGAAGGTCTCCCACGTTTCGATCGGCTGGGGCCCGCGCAGCGTTCCGGAGCGGTCCGGATGGTAGAGGGACAGAAGTTCGGCCTGGGCGAAGATGTCGGAGGACCCGAGGCTGGCCGGATGGCGCGGATTGCCCTCCACCTTGATCGGCCGCCCGTCGATCGACTTGACGAGCGCGCCGCGCCCGAAGCCCGCCAGGGGAAGGGCGGTGGCGTAGTAGTCCGGCTCCCCCGGCACCATGCCCTCCGGCATGTCCACATAGGGCACGATCTCGTGTTCGGGGCTCGCGCATCCGGCCAGGGTCAGCGCCATGCCCGAGGCGAAGAGCTTGAGCGCGTCGCGGCGGCGCAGGGCAAGCCTCTCCCTGACGGCGCTTTGGTCGGAAACGGGGTTCGGGATCAGCGGTGACATATGTAGCAGTTCGTCATGTTGTTCGTGTCGATCAGGTAGCGATGGAGGAGCGCCCGGGCGCGTTCCGGGGTGTTGTCCGGATCGGGCACGTGGGGATCGAAGATCTCGTCGGCCGGACGCAAATGCCGACCGGGGTTGCGGTGGCAGGACAGGCACCACCCCATCGTCAGGGGCGTCTTCTTTTCCGTCATCGGCTGGGTCGTCATGTCGCCATGGCAGGATGTGCAGCCGACGCCGTTGCGGACGTGCACGCTGTGGTCGAAATAGACGTAGTCGGGCAGCTTGTAGACCCGCGTCCAGCGGATCGGCTTGTCGTCCCGCAGGCTGGCCCGGATCGGCTCCAGCATCCTGGCGTTCGTCCAGAGCTGCGAGTGGCAGGTCATGCAGGTGGAGGTCGGCGGAACGCCGGCGAAGGCCGATTTCTCGACGCCCGTGTGGCAATAGCGGCAGTCGAGGCCGAGCGCGCCGACGTGATGCTTGTGGCTGAATGGCACGGGCTGGTCGGGGGTCCAGCCGACGCCGGTGTAGTAGGGGGAGGCGTGGAGCTGATAGCCGAAACCGATGATGACGACCAGCAGAAGCGGTATGCCGGCCAGGGCAAGCCGGATGACGGTGTTCGCGCGCGGCCGGAATATCTGCCCCATTCCCTTCGCCCATCCTCCTCTCGAGGGAGCCGAACGACACAGCACCTGAGTTCCCTGCGCCGGCGTTCCCTCGGTCCCCGCCTCGCGCCTGCGTCTCCTCACGGCGCCCTGCATGGGAAACCGACGCGGAAGCGGACCTCTTCCGAATCGGGAACCGACGGGGAAGCGGTCTGGTTCCCTGTCGCCGAGAGCTTTTGCGTGGGCAGATTGTCGCGGCCCGGTCCCGCTCTCAGGGGCCTTCCGTGCCTTCGGCCTGCGCGCCCTCCGTGCTTTCCCTTCTGAGGGTATGCCGGGCCGCCTGCGACAGCGTCGCTCCCTGCACCACGATCCCGAACAGGACCACCGCATAGGTCGCCGCAAGGATCACCGGCCGGGCCGGGGTGTCCGACACGGAGAGCGCGAGCGCGACGGAGATCCCGCCGCGCACCCCGGCCCAGGTCAGGAACGGCACGTTGCGGATCGACAGGAAATTGCCGGACGGAATGAAGACGAGCGGCAGGCTGAGGGCGATCATCCGTGCCGCAAGCGCGAGGGGCACGGTCAGCGCGGCAAGCAGATAGGGGACATCGCCCTGCCGCAGGACGAGAACCTGCAGGCCTATGAGCATGAAGAGCAGCGCGTTGAGGATCTCGTCGATCAGCGTCCACACGGCGGTGACGTATTTCTCCGTCACCTCGCTCATCGCATAGCGGCGTCCCCTGCTGCCGACGAGGAGGCCGGCTGCGACGACCGCCAGCGGGCCGCTCGCCTCCAGCATGCTCGCGAGCGCATAGGTCGCGGTCACGAGGGCGAGCGTGACGAGGACCTCGGTCGAAAAGTCGTCGATCTGCCGCAGGGCGAGATAGGCGACGATAGCCGAGAGACAGGCCGAGCGCGAGGCCTCCGCCGGTCTCGCGCAGGAAGGTGAGGGCGACGTTCGCGGCGGTGACGTCGCCGCCGGAATGCGAGGCGATGCCGAGGAAGACGATGAAGAGGACGATTCCGACGCCGTCGTTGAAGAGCGCTTCGCCCTGCATCTCGGCCTCGATGAACCGCGGTATCCTGACGGCCTTCAGCGAGGCGAGGACGGCGACCGGGTCGGTGGGGCTGATGAGTGCGCCGAGAACGAAGCACCAGGCGAGGGGCACGCCGTGGCCGAACCATCGGCTGAGATAGTAGAACCCTCCGGCCACCAGAACCGTCGAGATCGTCGTGCCGGCGGTCGCCAGGAAGGCGATGTGCCAGGCCCGCTCGCGGAGCGCCCTCAGATCGACGTTGTACGCCCCGGCGAAGAGCAGGAAACCGAGCATCCCGTTGAGCACGATGTTGGGGAAATTGATGCCTTCGAGGGTCTGGGCCACGTGATGCGCGGATCGCAGGCTGGGGAACAGCATCTCCGCCGCGATGAGGACGAGGGAGACGGTCAGGCCCATCAGCAGCATTGCGATCGCCTGTGGAAACCCGAAAAGTCGCCGGTTGACCCAACCGAAGAATGCGGTGAGGGCGAGAAGGAGGGCCATGAGGTTGAAGACTGAAATGGTGCGTCCCTTTCATCGTGAACCGGGTCGTCGATCCCCGGCAAACGCCCAGTCTACCGGAAAGGCGACGTTCCGGAACGCTTTGTGACGCGGTTGCCGCGAACCGCGAAATCCGCCCGCGCAATCAAGAACCGCGTCGCCCCCGCCGAAAGTTCCCCGCTAAATTTATCAGAGTCAAAATCGGGAGTTGTCATTTCGGCCCGACGGTTTAGCTCATCTTATGCGGGAGAGTTTGCAGGAGGCGGTGCTGGAGGCGACATGGAATACAGTCTGGAAATCGTCGACAATCTGAAGATTCGTCAGGACGAGGTCTCGTGCGTAGAAGCGCTGGAACTCGCGCATATTCAGCTCGTCAATGCGGCCGTCGCCAACGGCTGGGGGGAAACGCAGGTCGCGGAGGCCCTGCTCGAGCTTGCGCAACTGCACGTCTCCCTGCTTCGCGAGAGACACAGGGAATCGGCCTGAAAGCCCTTGCCCGACTTCCGTGCCTTTGATGCGCGGACGAGGGGACTTTCCCTTCGGCCCGTGACGTGCGCCGGGTTACGGATGGCCGGATGGATTCCGGGACAGTCTCGCGCATATGCATGCGGGGGACAGCGTCGGGCGCCAAGGCGCGCTCCGGCCAGACGGGTCGAATAACCCGCCTGGCCTCTTCGACTCCCCTGCATGGCCTCTTCTACCGCCTGCAGGGCGTCGTCCTGGGCCAGACCCTCGCTCGGGTGAGGACGAGCGCGCCGTCCGGCCTCACGAGGTCATGATCGCCGGTTCCGGCTTCTTGCGCAGCGTGGCGTAGACGATGTTCCGGTTCGATCCGTAGAAGACTTCGGCGTCGACGGCGTTGCGGTCGACCGCCGCGTTGACGATGTCCCACATGTCGTCGGCCGACCGAAGAATGAGCGGCCAATCCATGAAGGTCTCCATGTAGCCGTCCGTGGTGATCTCGTCGCTGAAATTCGCGAAGAGCAGCTCGCCTTCCGGCTTGAGGAATTCCATGGCCCGCTGCAGCAGGCGGATCCCGACGGAGCGCGGCAGATAGTCGTAGAGGCCCGAGGCGTAGACGAGATCGAAGGTGCCTATGCCGTAGGCCCGCCGAAGGATGCCGCGGACGGAGCCGTCGATGGCCTCCACCACCGTGCCTGCCAGGTCACGGGTGACGGTGCCCACGCTTACGGGATCCTGATCGAGCCCGACCCAGCGCTTCAGCTTGCCGGCCGCCAGCGCCTTAGACAATTCGGCTTCCCTCAGGTGACCGCAGGCGATGGCGAGAATTTCCGCGCCCTCGACGCGATCGGCCGTCCGATCGACGGTCTCGGCCAGGATGTTCCGGCGTTCGCGCCCCGCCACGGAACTCGCGGCCTCGCCGGTGTAGTCGAAGATTTCCCGCCCGAGCGGGGTCGAGGCGGCGATGATGTCGTCGGCGCTCGCGTGCTTGTAGTAGATGTCGAGCAGGCTCGCATCGCCGGAATAGCCCCGCGGCTTCTCGAACGACCAGCGCGTGAACGGGTCCTGCATGAGGTATTGCGCCACCGCATGCTGCTGGGCGATCGGAATGAGCTCCTGCCAGACGGCGGGGTCGGACTTGCGCCGCAGGTCGTGCAGCCGGCGGGCCAGCTGGTCGACGATCCGTCCCGCCGCATCGCCCCGTTCGAATCCCTGCCGAGACAGGTCGAGCACCAGGGCCAGCTGGGCGGTCTTTTCCGCAAGGTCGTCGGCATCCACAGAGCCGGTCGAAGCCGGGCCGTGTTTCTTGATCAGCTGCGCCGTGATCAGGCTGTGTTCATCTAATTGCAACTTCGTATTGAGCGACATCGCCCACCCCTCGTTGGCTCTTCACCGGCACTGTAACCGATCCTCGGAAAAACGAAGGGGTTTAGTAAAATCTTAGTTAATTTTGAGGCGTTCCGGTGACGCCACGAGGGCTAAATGCCTGACGTTTACCGAAGTTTAGCGGCTTCCGTCGTCTACTGCCGGCAAATGTGGTGCGTTCGAAGGTCTCCGAAGGATTGAAATCGGCCGGGTGGAGAGTGCCTTGCAGGTCCGTAGACAAGAGCGGCCCATGGGAGTTTTTTGATGCAACTGACCGCGGAAATCGCCCGGAAAGTGACCGAGGCTATTGCGCGCCCGCGGTGGAGGCAGGCGGATCCCACGCTGCTGAAGATGCTGCAGCGCAAGGGCGCGGAAGCGAATCTGTCCGTCCTGAGATGGGGGATGCTGGCGGCGGTCGTCAGCTACATCGTCTATTCGGGCTTCGACGCCTATCTCTTCCCGGACATCGCCGGACGGCTGATCCTGACGCGCGTTCTTCTCGGGCTGTCGTTCCTGGCGCTCATCGAGATCGGCGTCCGGCGCAAGGCGACGCTCGCCACGATGCATCTCGTGGCGGCCATGGCCATCGTGGCCGGCGCGGTCGGGTGGCTGTTCGTCGCGGTCGGGACGTCGCACCAGGACGCACTGGCGGACTTCATGGTCTTCGGGACGGTGTTCGTGCTCGGTGCCAACCTGTTCTTCAACTTCCGCTTCTGGCTGTCGGCCGTATCCTCGATCACGGTCACCGTCGGTTTCGTCGGCGTCGCCGTCTTCGATCTCGAGGCGAGCGTGGTCGCACGGCTTCTGCTCGCCTTCTATTTCCTGAACTGCCTCTGCCTGTCGCTCTATCTGTCCTGGCGGCTGAGCCAGGAGCGATACCAGACCTTCCTCCATTCGCTCCAGGCGCAGATCCAGGAGCAGGTCGCCATCGAAAAGGGCCAGAAGCTGGTCGAGATCGCAAACACCGATCCCATGACCGGCCTGCCCAACCGGCGCGCGATCAGCGATGCGTTCTCGGACCTCTGCAAGGCCTGGTCCTCCGACCAGAACGAGATCGGCGTGATCCTCATCGACGTCGACTATTTCAAGAGGTTCAACGACCGCCTCGGACACCAGGCGGGAGACGACTGCCTGATAAAGCTCGCGCGCGCCTTCGCCGAGACGGCCGCTTCCCTCAATGCGGTCGCCGGGCGCTACGGCGGCGAGGAATTCGTCGTCCTCTGCAAGGTCTCGGGGCGGGACCACCTGCGCGAGGTGACGCAACGGTTCTGCCAGATCGTCGAGGAGCTGGAAATCGTGCATCCGGACCGGGACGACGGGCTTCGGATCGTCACGATCAGCGCCGGGGCTTCGCTGACCCGGAAAGAGAGGGCGGCGGAACTCCGCCCGCTGCTGCAGGAGGCGGATCGCGCGCTCTATTCGTCGAAATTCGCCGGCCGCGCCACGTTCAGGATCTACGATCCCCGCTCGAGCCACGAAGACCACTCCACGCAGAACCTCGCCGAGCTGCTTCGGGTCGCGGTGTCGCGCGACCTGGTTTCCGTCGTGTACCAGCCGATCTACGATGTCGCATCCGGGCGGATCCTCGGCCACGAGACGCTGATGCGGCTGCGCGATTTCGACGGCAGCGTCATCAACCCGTCGGTCTTCATCCCGGTCGCCGAGCAGACCGGCGCCATCTCCGAGCTGGGGCTCTGGGTGATCGACCGGGCCTGCACGGACATGGTGCAGTGGGGGCTGGGCTCGGTGGTGACCGCCAACGTTTCGGCGGTGCAGCTGAAGTCTCCGACCTTCGCGCTGCAGGTCGTGGACATATTCAACCGCCACGGCCTGTCGCCGCACAAGCTGGCGCTGGAGATCACCGAGGGCATCGATATTTCGATGGAGACGCAGGTAATCAGGAACATCGAACACCTGCAACGTCTCGGCGTCCAGATCTGGCTCGACGATTTCGGGACCGGCTTTGCCGGTCTCGCCTGGTTGCGCCGGCTGACCTTCGACGTCGTCAAGATCGACCGCAGCTTCCTTCACGACTGCCAGACGGACCGCGGCCTGAGCATGATGTCCGACATGGTGCGGCTGCTTCGAAACCTCGACTACACGGTGCTCGTGGAGGGCGTGGAGACCGAGGAACAGCACCAGCTGGTGCGAAAGCTCGGGGCCCATGCGATGCAGGGATATTTCGGCGGCCGGCCGATGCCGATCGAGGACCTGCCGCAGGTCGCGGTCCTCGGATAGCCGCTTCCGGTCAATCGCCGACGGGCCTTATCGACTGCCGCCACTGGTCGAGGAACATCCTGTGCTTGGCCCGGTCGAGGGCGACGAGCAGCGCCGGCGAGAGCGCGACCGGGCGGATCGACTGGTCGTCCCCTCCGGCGATGCGCGCAAGGTCCCGGAGGCCGCCGATCGACGGCAGCAGATGGGATTTTTCCGCGAGGATCGACCGGCCCGCCGGCGACAGGGCGAATTCTAGGAAGCGGGTCGCCGCGGACGGGTCGGCGGCGGTCGTCGGAATGAGCGCGGCGCGGCCGAGGGCCAGCGTGTAGTCCGACGGGAAGACGACGCCCAGCCGGGGATCTTCGGCCTTGCGGGCGAGCGCGTAGGATCCGAGCACGTTGTAGCCGATGGCGAGGCGGCCGTCGGCGACCCGGTCGAGCACCTCGGAGGTGCAGCAAAAGGTCCGCACCGCATTGCGCCCGAAGCTTTCGAGCAGCCGTCCCCAGGTCGTGGCCTGTGCGGCGTCTTCGAAGGCGTATAGGTAGCCGACGCCGGAGGACACGATGTCGTAGGTCCCGACCCGGCCCGAAAATCGGTCGGACTGGCGCAGCAGGTCGACGAGCTGGAAGCGGTTCTGCGGGACCTCCGAGGGGGCGATGGCCGCCTTGTTGTAGACGATCACGGCCGGCTCGATGGTGAGCGCCACGAGTTCGTCGCGCCAACGGGCCCAGGAGGGAAGCATCTGCACCAGCGGGCTTGAGATCGGCTGGGAGCAGCCGTCGTTGACGAGCCGGACCTGCTGCGCGACGGCGGAGGAGATGACGAGGTCGGCGATGAACCGGTGCGCCTTGCATGCGGCCGTGACCCGCGCGTCGAGCGTGTTGCTCGTCAATTCGGAATAGACGACGGCGACCTGCGGATTGCGTTGCTGGAAGGCCTCGATCAAGGGTTCGATGGCGGAGAGGTCGGTGACGCTGGCGATGGCGAGCGTCTCAGAGCCGGAGCCCGACACGGCGGGAAAGCGCCGCTCGGCGGCTCGTGCGGAGACGGCGCAGCAGAGCAGGCAGAGTAGGAGGGCGGCGAGGACGGGAGGGCGCGTCATGCGGGTTCGTCCCCGATCGCGGGCAGGTCGATGACGATGGCGAAGCCGTTGGATTCGGTACGCTCCGTCGCCAGGTGGCCGTGGTGGGAATGGGCGACTTCCCGGACGATCGCCAGGCCGAGCCCGGCGCTCTCGGCGCTGTTCTCGTTGCGGGCAAAGCGGGCACCGAGCTCGCTGTCGGGGATGGAAAGGCCCGGGCCGTTGTCGCTGACGGACAGCCGGCAGCGTGCCGGGCCGCAACGCGAGACCGAGATCGTCACCGGCGCGACGCCGTGGACCACGGCGTTGTTGACGAGGTTCTTCGTCGCTTCGCGCAGGCTGAAGAGGTCGCCGCGCACCATCACGGGTTCCTCGCTGAGGTCCAGGACGAGGGCCCTCGCCCTGTCGGCGTCGGACGAGCGCAGTTCGCGTTCCACGTCGACCGCGACCCGGCGCAGGTCGGCCGGTTCGAGCGGCGCCGTCTCGCTGCGGTGCGAGATGAGCGCATGGCTCAGAAGCTGGTCCATCAGTCGCCCGACCCCGATCGCGCGGGAGCGGATGCGGCGCTGGAGCATCCTCAGGCGATCCATGTCGGTTTCGTCCAGCGCCAGCTCCGTCTGTGCCCTGAGGGCGGTGATCGGGGTGCGCATCTGGTGGGCCGCGTCGGCGACGAAATCCTGCATCGTGCGGACGCGCCGGTCCAGCCTGCCCATGAAGCGGTTGATCGCCTCGACGAGCGCGTCGACTTCGCGCGGCGTCGCCATCTCGAACGGCGTCAGGTCGAGCGGATCGCGGCCGACGATGGCTTGCTCGATCCGCTGCAGCGGCTTCAGGGCGTAGCGCATCGCAAGGAGCGCGAGGGCGAGGACCGCGAGGCTCGCCAGGGCGATGCCGGTGATCGCGGGCGTGGCGATCTCGCGCGCGAGCGCCGCGCGTGCGCGCATCGTGTGGGCGACGATCACTTCCACGCGGCCCGACAGCGAGCGTTCGGTCAGGTCGCGCATGAGGGCGACGGCCCGGACCGGGACACCGTCGTAGGTGGTCTCGTAGACGGTCTGGCGGCCTTCCTGCGCCAGGTCCCGGGGGAGGGGAAAGTCCCCGTAGCCGGTCAGGGTGCGACCGTGCGGGCCGACGACGCGATAGAAGATGCGGTCCTCGCGGGCCAGCGAGAGAAGTTCGAAGGCGGACACAGGAATGTCGACGACCGGTTCGCCGTCGACCACCGAGATGCGCTCGCTGATCTGCAGGGCCGCGCCGGTGAGCAGCCGGTCGAACGCCTGGTCGGCGGCCGCGCGGCCGTATTCGTAGGTGGCGAGGATGACGCCCGCGACGGCGGTCGCGAGCACCAGCGTCAGAAGCACGCCGAGGCGTACCGCGATGGAATGCCCGCGCAGGCGGGGGCCGGCGGCGTTCGTCAGGGCCGGCATCGGCCATCGTCCGGCGCAGGGGCCTCGACCAGCGCCTGGTATCCGAGGCCGCGCAGGGTCCGTATCGTAAGGTCGGCGCCGGAAAGCTTCCGGCGCAGGCGCGCGACATAGAGTTCGACCGCATTCGCGCCGGCCTCGGCGTCGAGGCCGAACAGGCGCGTGAGGAGTTCCTCCTTTTCCAGGACGCGGCCACGGTTGATGAGGAAGATCTCGAGGAGCACCTGTTCGCGCCGGGTGAGCTCGCGCGGCTCCCCGCCGACGGTGACGGCGCGCGTGGCCATGTCGAAGAGCAGGTTGCCGGCCTCGAGGACGCGCCGGTCCTCGCCGCGGCGGCGGCGCACGATGGCGCGGGCCCGCGCCTCCAGTTCGCCGAGGTCGAACGGTTTGACCATGTAGTCGTCGGCGCCGTCGTCGAGCGCGGAGATCTTGTCGTCCATGGACAGCCTGGCCGTGAGCACGAGAACGGGCGCGGCATTGCGGCCGGCGCGCAGCCGGCGCAGGAAATCCGTCCCCGAGCCGTCCGGCAGGTTGATGTCGAGGATGATCAGGTCGTAGGGCGAGACGGCGGCGAAATGCCAGGCATCGGCAACCGTCTCGGCGTGATCGCAGGCGTGGCCGGCCGCGACGAGCCGCTCGACGATCGCCTCGGCGACGTCGTGCGTATCTTCGACCACGAGAAAATGCACGCTCCGCCCCCTTTCCTCGATGCTGACAGCAACATGACAGGAAAGCCTTATACCACCGCTTCCGCAAGCGCACCTGTGGAGGCAGGTGCCGTTTTCCATTGGAGGACATAATGAAAAAACTCATCAGACTCGCGGTCGCCGCCGTGATCGCGGCCGGCGCCTTCTCGACATCGGCATTCGCCTTCGATCCCAACAACACGGAATGCATCGCGCCCGCGGCTCCCGGCGGCGGATGGGACTTCACCTGCCGGCAGGTCGGAAAGACGCTCCAGGACCTCAAGATCATTCCCGGCACGATGCAGGTGACCAATCTCGCCGGCGGCGGCGGCGGCGTCGCCTACGCGGAAGTCGTCAACAAGCGCAACAAGGACAACGACCTGATCGTCGCCGCCTCGTCGGCGACCGCGACCCGGCTCGCCCAGGGTGCCTTCCCGGGCAACGACATGAGCCAGGTGCGCTGGATCGGCTCGATCGGGGCGGACTACGGCGTCATCGCGGTCTCGAAGAAGTCGCCGATCAAGACGCTGCCTGAGCTCATGGAGAAGGTGAAGAAGGATCCGACCTCGGTCGCCTTCGCCGGCGGATCGGCCGTCGGCGGCTGGGACCATCTCAAGGTCCTGATCGTGGCCAGGAAGGCCGGCATCGACGATGTGCGCAAGATCAAGTACGTGCCGTTCGACGGCGGCGGCGAAGCGGTGACGCAGCTGCTCGCGGGCAGCGTCCAGGCCTTCACGGGCGACGCGTCGGAGGCCAAGGGCTTCGTCGATTCCGGCGATATCCGCGTGCTCGCCGTGCTCGCTCCCGACCGTCTTCCGGGCAGCTTCCACGAATTCCCGACCGCCAAGGAACAGGGAATCGACGCCGTCGGGGCGAACTGGCGGGGCTTCTACGCGCCGGGCAAGATGTCGGACGACGCCTACAAGTTCTGGGTCGGCGCGATCGACAAGGTCTACCAGTCGGACGAGTGGAAGAAGATCATGGCGCAGAACGGCCTGGCGCCGCTCGACCTGAGCGGCGACAAGTTCGAGGCCTTCGTCAAGGACTCGGTCGCCAACATCCAGGATCTTTCGAAGCAGATCGGCCTGATCAAGTAGGGGGCGGCGGGCGGACCGGGACGGCCCGTCCGTCCCGGTTCGCCACGGCGGACATGCTCGACTATTCTGCAGGGAACCGGGAGGAAGCGATGAGCGACCGAATCTTCGGCGGGCTCGGCGTGCTGCTGGCCGCCTTCTACATCTGGCAGGCGACGCTGATCAAGGAAAGCTTCATACAGGACCCCATCGGCCCGAAGACGTTTCCGATCATCATCGGCGCGCTGCTCGGCGTCGCAAGCCTCGTGATGGTCCTGCAGCCGGACACGGATCCCGCCTGGCCGTCGGCCGGCCGCTTCTTCGAGATCCTGATGGCGACCGCCGTCATGATCGCCTATGCGATGATCCTGCGCGACGCCGGCTTCGTCGTCGCGACGGCCGTCGCCGCAGCCTATCTCTCCTGGCGCCTCGGCGCCTCGATCCCGGCCGCGCTCGTCTCGGGCGTCGGCATCTCGGTCGGCATCTACGTCATCTTCCACCTGGTCCTCGGCCTCGGGCTCGCCCGCGGTCCGCTGGGCTTCTGAGCGGAGGCCGGACATGGACGCACTCGCTCATCTCGCGCACGGCTTCGCCGTCGCGCTGACCTTCGAGAACCTGGCCCTGGCGCTCCTCGGCTGCTTTCTCGGCACGATCATCGGCGCGCTGCCGGGGCTGGGGCCGTCGAACGGCGTCGCCATCCTCATTCCGCTCGCCTTCACCCTCGGCCTGCCGGCGACGCCGGCGCTGATCCTCCTGACCAGCGTCTACTACGGCGCCATGTATGGCGGGCGGATCTCGTCCATCCTGCTCAACATCCCGGGCGACGAGCCGGCGGTGATGACGACGCTCGACGGCTATCCGATGGCGCTCCAGGGCAAGGCGGGCGAGGCGCTCGCGCTTTCGGGCTACGCGTCCTTCGTCGGCTCCTTCTTCGCCACCTGGGGCCTCGTGTTCCTCGCGCCCCAGCTCGTCCGGGTCGCGCTTCTCTTCGGACCGGCCGAATATTTCGCCCTCTTCACGCTCGCCTTCGCCACGCTCGGCGGCATCGCCAGCCGCAACCAGGCGAAGGCCGCCTTCGCGGCCGCGCTCGGCCTCGGCATCGCGATGATCGGCGTCGACGGCCAGACGGGCGTTCCGCGCTTCTCCTTCGGGCAGGTCCATCTCTACGACGGCATCAACTTCCTAGTGGCGATCGTCGGGCTCTTCGCGCTCTCGGAAGTCTTCGTGTTCCTGGAGAATCGCGGCACGGAGAACGAAGCGGGCGACAGCCGTCCCGCGATCGGACGGCTGACGCCGCCGTGGTCGATGCTGAAGGGCTGCCTCGGCACGGTGTCGCGCGGGACCGTCGTCGGGTTCCTCTCGGGCGTGCTGCCCGGGGCGGGGGCCTCGCTCGGCTCCTTCCTCAGCTACTCCCTCGAAAAGCGCATCAGCGACCGGAACGGGACGTTCGGCAAGGGCGATCCGAGGGGCGTCGTGGCGCCGGAATCGGGCAACAACGCCGCCGCCGGCGGGGCGCTGGTGCCGATGCTCGCGCTCGGCGTTCCCGGATCCGGAACCACGGCGGTGCTGCTCGCCATGCTTCTCGCCCTCAACATCACCCCGGGGCCGCTCCTCTTCCAGTCCAACCCGGACGTCGTGTGGGGCCTGATCGCGGCGCTCTTCATCGCGAACTTCATGCTCTTGGCGCTCAACATTCCGATGGTCGGCCTGTTCGTGCGGGTGCTGCTCGTTCCGACCAAGTACCTGATGCCCGCCGTGGCGATGATCTCCTTCGTCGGCATCTACGGCATCTCGGGCTCGACCTTCGATCTCCTGGAGATGATCGCCTTCGGCCTCATCGGCTGGCTGCTGCGCAAGCTCGACGTGCCGCTCGTCCCCGTGATCATGGGCGTGCTGCTCGGCAACCAGATGGAAGCCAACCTGCGCCGCGCCATGACGATATCCAACGGCGACTGGACGGCGCTCTTCCATTCCTGGCTGTCGATCGGCCTGTGGACGCTCGCGGTCGTCGGCTTCGTCCTGCCTATCGTCGTCGGGCGCTTCTTCCGTCCGACGCCGGCGCCGGAGGCCTACGGCGCCGATCCGGACTGAGCGGGACCCCCGGCGCTCAGCCGGCGATCCTCTTGCCTTCGGCGTCGAAGAGGTAGGTGCGCGCCGGGTCCGGCCGCAGGCGGAGCACGTCGTCGGCGTCGTAGCTGTGCTCGCCGAAGAGGCGGACGGCGATCAGGCCCGCCCTTTCGATCTCCGTGTAGAGGATGGTGTCGGCGCCGAGGTGCTCGGCGTGCAGCACCTTGCCCTGCCATTCGCCGTTCTCGGGATCGACCGCGACGTGTTCGGGCCGCACGCCGACGGTCGCGCAGTCGGTGCGTCCGAGCCTGGACGCCTCGATGAAGTTCATGCGGGGCGAGCCGATGAATCCGGCGACGAAGAGGTTGGCCGGCGCGTTGTAGAGCTCCATCGGCGTGCCGATCTGCTCGATGCGGCCCTTGTTGAGGACGACGATCCGGTCGGCAAGCGTCATCGCCTCGATCTGGTCGTGGGTGACGTAGATCATCGTCACCTTCAGCTCCCGGTGCAGCCGCGCGATCTCGAGGCGCGTATTGACCCTGAGCGCGGCGTCGAGGTTGGAAAGAGGCTCGTCGAAGAGGAAGAGCTTCGGGTTCCGGACGATGGCGCGGCCGATCGCAACGCGCTGGCGCTGGCCGCCGGAAAGCTCGGCCGGGCGGCGGTCGAGATAGTCGTCGAGGGACAGCATCGCCGACGCCTCGGCGATGCGCCGGCCGATCTCCTCTTTCGGGGCGCCGGCCTGCTTCATGCCGAGGCCCATGTTGCCGCGGGCCGTCAGGTGCGGGTAGAGAGCATAGGACTGGAAGACCATGGCGATGCCGCGCCCGGCGGGCGGCGTCGCGATCATCTCCTCGCCGTCGATGAGCACGGAGCCGGAGGAGGCGTCCTCCAGGCCGGCGACGACGCGCAGGAGCGTCGACTTTCCGCAGCCCGACGGGCCGACGAAGACGACGAACTCGCCGTCGGCGACCTCGAGGTCGATGCCGCGCAGGACCTCGACGGAACCGAACGATTTGCGGATGTCCTTGAGCGTCAGCGATCCCACCGGCGATATCCCGTTCGTCTCGAGTTCAAAGGTCGACCGTCTGGCCGGTTCGCACGCTCTCGTCCGCGGCGAGGCAGATCCGGAGCGACTGGACGGCGTCCTCCATGTGGCGCGTCAGGTCGCGGTCGCTGCGAATGGCGTCCAGGACGAAGGCCTGTTCGCGCTCGCACAGCTCCTGGTGGCCGGGCTCGCCTTCCATGGTCATGATTTCGTCCTTCTCCGCGAAGCCGCCCTCGGGGGTCGTGCGGGCGCGGTGGACCTTGATCGTCGCCGTCTTCGTGTGGGTCTCGATGTCGTCGGAGCGGGCGCCCTCGTGCATGACGATGGAGACCGAGCCCTTCGGCGTCATGATGTCCTTCACGAAGAAGGCGCTGTCGGAGATCATCGGCCCCCAGGCCGCCTCGTACCAGCCGACCGAGCCGTCGTCGAAGATCACCTGGAGGTGTCCGTAGTTGTACATATCGGGGGCGATCTCGTCGGAGAGGCGCACGCCCATGCCGCGGACCTTCACCGGCTGCCCGTCGGTGATCTGGCACATGACGTCGACATAGTGCACGCCGCAGTCGACGATGGGCGAGGTGGTCTTCATCAGGTTCTTGTGCGTCTCCCAGGTCCTGCCGGAGGACTGCTGGTTCAGGTTCATGCGGAAGACGAAGGGGCCGCCGAGCGCGCGCGCCTCGGCGATCAGCCGCACCCAGGAGGGATGATGGCGCAGGATGTAGCCGACGACGAGCTTGCGGCCGTTGGCCTTGGCCGCGGCGACGACCCGCCGGGCATCGTCGACCGTCGTGGCGAGCGGCTTCTCGACGAAGACGTGGGCGCCAGCCTCCATGGCCATGATCGCGTTGTCCGCGTGGCTGTCGGAATAGGTGCAGACGGAGGCG
The DNA here is from genome assembly GCA_963838155.1 of uncultured Alphaproteobacteria bacterium. Taxonomy (GTDB): domain Bacteria; phylum Pseudomonadota; class Alphaproteobacteria; order Rhizobiales; family Rhizobiaceae; genus Pararhizobium_B. The sequence goes on along the minus strand of CAWIQE010000030.1, from coordinate 44,366 downwards.
AGGTCGGGCTTCACCTCGGCGAGCGCCTGGCGGAAGTCCGGCCGGACCGCGTGGCCGGCCAGTTCCGGCGGCAGGTCGACGGCGGAGCGGTTGACGAGGCCGGCGATCTCGAAGCCTTCGTTGCGCGCATAGGCGAGGGCGTGGCTCATGCCCATGTTGCCGAGGCCGGCGACGAGGACGCGCAAGGGCCTGGTCCGATCGGTCATTTGACGGCTCCCGAAGTGATGCCGCGGATCAGTTGCCGCGAGAAGACGAGGTAGAGGATCAGCACCGGCACGATCGCCAGCGACAGCGCCGCGAGCACGGCGTTCCAGTCGGTGACGAACTGGCCGATGAACATCTGCGCGCCCAGCGTCACCGTCTTCGTCGCCTCCGAGGGGGCGAGGATCAGCGGGAACCAGAGGTCGTTCCAGATCGGGATCATGGTGAAGACGGCGACCGTCGCCATGGCCGGGCGGACCAGCGGCAGGACGAGGCGGAAGAAGATGCGGTACTCCGACAGGCCGTCGATGCGGCCGGCGTTCTTGAGGTCGGCGGACACCGACGTCATGAATTCGGAAAGGATGAAGATCGACAGCGGCAGTCCCTGGGCCGTGTACACCAGGATCAGCGCCGTCAGGGTGTTGACGAGGCCGGTCGCGACCATTCCCTGAAGGATCGCGATGGTGCCGAGGCGGATCGGGATCATGATGCCGAGCGCCAGGTAGAGCCCCATCAGCCGGTTGCCGCGGAAGCGGTATTCCGACAGCGCGAAGCCCGCCATGGCGCCGAAGAGCAGGACGACGAAGACGGAGGCGACCGTGACGATCAGGCTGTTCTCGAAATACCGCATGAAGTCGCCCTGGGACGTGACCGTCTGGAACCCGATCATGGAAAACGACTTCGAGTCGGGCAGGGAGAGGGGGGCACGGAAGATCGCGCCGCGCTTCTTGAAGGCGTTGACGACGATGACAAACACCGGGAAGAGGGCGATGAGCGTATAGGCGACCAGGATCGCATGGGCCGCCGCCGCGCGCGGAAGGGAGGATGTCGCTCTGCCGGCCATCCCGCCCCCCCTAGAGCTGGTAGCGCCTGAGGCGCGTCTGGATGCCGAACAGATAGAGGCTGACCCCGGCGAGGATGATCAGGAACATGATCGAGGCGATCGTGGCACCCATGTTGGGATCGCCGACCTGGAGCTGGAAGCCGAAGAACGTCCTGTAGAGGAAGGTGCCGAGAATGTCGGTCGCGCCGTTCGGCCCGCCGAGCGCCCCTTGCGTCACGTAGATCAGGTCGAAGGCGTTGAAGTTGCCGACGAAGGTCAGGATCGAGATGATGCCGACCGCGGGCAGGATGAGCGGCAGCTTGATCTTCCAGAACTGCGCCATGCCGGTGATGCCGTCGCACTCGGCGGCCTCGATGACCTCGTCCGGGATGGACAGCAGCGCGGCGTAGATCAGCATCATCGGAATGCCGACGAACTGCCAGACGGTGATCAGGCCGACCGTCGTCAGCGCGTAGGTCTCCATGCCGAGCCAGGGGTGGAACCAGTGGCGCAGTCCGACGAGCGACATGAGGTGCGGGGCGACGCCCCACAGCGGGCTGAGGATCAGCTTCCACACGAAGCCGACGATGACGAAGGACAGGATCGTCGGAACGAAGATGGCGGTCCGGTAGAAGGTCCTGAAGCGCAGCCTGTTGCTCGACAGGAGCGCGGCGAGGAGGATGCCGATCGGGTTCTGCACGAGCATGACGACGATGAAGAACCAGGTGTTGTTCCACAGCGCGTTCCAGAAGTCCTTCGACCAGCGCGGATCGAAGAACAGCGTGCGGAAATTGCCCCAGCCGACGAAGTAGGCGGCGCCGTCCTTGACCTGATAGAACGACTGCTGGAGCGTCACCGCCAGCGGGATGATCATGACGGCCGTATAGATCAGCACGGCGGGCGCCAGGAAGACGGCGATGTGCCAGCGGATCGGCGATTTCCTGGTCGGGACGCTCGTCACGGTTCTTCCTCGGAGACTTGCCTGCCGTCGTCGTCCCCGGACCGCGGCTCGGTCGCCGCGGTCCGGGGATCCCTGCCTATTTCTGCTGGGGCTTGTACCAGCTGGCGAGGCCCTTCTGCAGCTTCTCGGCCGCCTGTTCCGGCGTCTCGGTGCCGTTGATCACGTTGGCGGAGGCCGTCCAGAGCTCGTTCTCGAGGTTGGGCGTGCCGCGCGACAGGATCTGGTAGGTCGCCCGGATGGTCGGCGTGCAGGACTGGCGCCAGCTCAGGAATTCCTGCGCCAGCGGGTCCTCGATGGCCACCTTCTCCTTGGTGAGCGGGAAGAAGCCGGGCAGCGCGTTGGCATAGATCTCGGCGAAATCCTTCGAGGCGACCCACTGCAGGAAGGTCTTGGCCGCCTCCGGATGCTTCGTCTTGGCGTTCATGCCGAGGGCATGGTCCGGCTGGTCGGAGATGTAGCAGGTGTCGCCCTTCTTGGGCACCGGCGGCGGAAACGCCCCCATCTTGAAGTCGGCCTGCTTCTCGAAGACCGAGATCTCCCAGGAGCCGGCCGGATAGATGGCTGCGCGGCCGAGGGTGAACAGGTTCTGGCTGTCGGGATAGGCCTGGGCCTGGTAGCCGTCGCCCATGTATGGCGCCCACTTGGCGAGCACCTTGAAGGGTTCGACCCACTGGGGGTCCGTCAGCTTCTCCTTGCCGGCGATCAGCGCCTTGCGGCCTTCCTCGCCCTTCCAGTAGTCCGGGCCGATGTTCTCGTAGCCCATGGTGGCGGCTTCCCACTGGTCCTTCGTGCCCATGGCGAGCGGGACGTAGGTGCCGTCCTCCTTGATCGTCTTCAGGTCGGCGAAGAATTCCTCGTCCGTCTTCGGCGGGGTGAGCTTCAGATCGTCGAAGGCCTGCTGGTTGTATATGAAGCCGTGGATGACCGAGGCCATCGGCACGCAGAACGTGGTCTTGCCGTCGTCGGTCTGCCACGCGACCTTGGCGACCTCCGAGAAGTTGTCCATGCCCTTCAGGTCGTTCAGCGAGGTCAGGTAGCCCTTCTTGTAGAGGTCGAGCGAGGCGTCGAACGGGCGGCAGGTGATGAGGTCCCCGGCCGAGCCCGCCGCCAGCTTGGCGTTGAGGGCGGCGTTGTATTCGGTGGGGGCGGCCGGCTGGAATTTCACCTTGATGCCGGGGTTCGCCTTCTCGAACGCCGGGATGATCTTGTCCTGCCAGACCTGCAGGTCGTCGTTTCGCCAGCTTTCGATGGTGAGCGTGACGTCGTCGGCCAGTGCGGGCGCGATGCCCGCGAGGACGCTCGACGCCATCAGAGCCAATGCCAATGCAGTCTTCATAGCAACGTTCTCCCTTGGTTTTCGGTTATCGGCGATGTGTCCCGGAAGCGCGAGCGTCTCCCAGGACCTTAAGGGCGGGGCGCAGGCGCATCCCGCTCGAAGCGAGCAGCCTTTCGGCGGCGGCCGGATCGGCCGCGCCGGCCGCGAGAAGAACGGCGTGCTTGACCGATCCGCCGGCCCGGTCGAGGCTGGCGGCGGCCAGGGAGTCGTCGACCCCGGCCACGGCGGCGACGATCCGGGCGGCGCGTTTCCTGAGCTTGGCGTTGTCGGCCTGGACATTGACCATCAGGCCGTCGTGCACGTGCCCGCTCAGGGTGGCGACGAGGGTCGACAGGACGTTGAGGGCGATCTTCTGCGCCGTGCCGGCGCCCATTCGGGTCGAGCCGGCGACGATCTCCGGGGGCGTGGGCAGGAACACCGGCACGTCGGCGGCCGCCAGCAGCGGGGCCCCGTCGTTGTTCGCGAGCGCGACGGTCGACGCTCCGCGCGTCCGGGCTTCATGGAGCGCCGCAAGCGTATAGGGCGTCGACCCGCTGGCGGAGACGGCGACCAGGCAGTCGCCCGGGCCGAGCCGGAGGCGCGCCACGTCGCGGCGGGCGAGGTCCTCGTCGTCCTCGGCGCCGCCCGTCAGGTCGGAGAGCGTTTCCGGGGCGCCGGCGAAGAGGATCTCGACCCTGTCGCGGGGAATGCCGAAGGTGCCCGGCAGTTCGAGCGCGTCGGTCATCGCGAGCAGGCCGGAGCTGCCCGCCCCGGCATAGACGAGGCGGCCGCCGCCGGACAGGCAATCCGCCGCCATCCGCGCCGCCTCGGCGATCGCAGCGGATGCGGCGGCAACGGAGCGGGCTGCGGCGAGCTGGGCGTCCGCCAGAATGGCCGCGATCGCCTGCGGCTCGCGCGTGTCGAGCCCCGCGGCCATTTCGTGCGACATCTCCGTGCGGTCGAGCGGCATGCGACGTTCCCTCCTTCCGGAATAATGCCAAAGCAATACCAATTGTCCAGCAGAAATTAACGATTTCGGCAGGCAAATGGCCGACCGGTAGAATTTACGATTTAAAATCCGGCATTTGAGCTGAAATCTGTCGTGCAGCACGCTTTCTGCTTGGTAAATGGTATTTTATTGGTATTATCCGGGTCAGGAGGTCGGTCTCATGGACTACGTCGTCGGAATCGATGGAGGGGGCACGAGCTGCCGGGCCGCCGTCGCGGACGGGCAGGGTCGTATCCTGGCGCAGGCGAGAAGCGGTTCGGCCAACATCCGCACGGATCTGGAGGGCGCGCGCGCCAACATCATGGCGGCCGTCGGCGAAGCCGCGGAGGAAGCCGGCGTGGCGGTCGCCGCGCTGGCGGACTCGGTCGCCGTCCTCGGGCTCGCCGGCGGCAATGTCGGCGATTATTCCGTCCGCCTGAAGGCCATGCTCCCGTTCCGGCGCAGCATCGTCGTCAATGACGGCCTGATCGCCCTTCACGGCGCGCTCGGCCGGAACGACGGCGCCATCGCGATCGTCGGGACCGGATCGGTCTTCGTTTCCAGGCGCGGCGAGCGGATCCGCTCGATCGGCGGCTGGGGCTTCCAGGTGGGGGACCTCGGCGGCGGCGCGCGCCTCGGGCGCCAGCTTCTCGAGGAGGTGCTGCTCGCCCAGGACGGCGTGCGCGCCGGCAGCCCGCTGACCGCCAGGGTGATGGACATGTTCGACGGCCAGCCGGGCAGGATCGTCGACCAGGTTCGCGACGCGACCCCCGGCTTCTACGGCAGTTTCGCGCCGCTTCTCGTCGAGGCGGCCGCGGCGGGCGACGCCGTGGCGGAGGATATCCTCCAGGCCGGCTGCCGGGACGTCGAGCGGATGCTCGACGCGATCGTCGAGCCGGACGTCGACCGGCTGTGCCTGCTCGGCGGCCTGGCGGACACCTATTCGCAGCGTCTCGGTGCGCGGTTTCGATCGATGCTGCGTCCGCCCATCGGCGACGCCCTGCAGGGCGCCGCGGCGATGGCGGCGGCCCAAGCCGGCGCCGACTAGAGCGTGTCCGCGCTTCACGGAATCGCGGACACGCTCTGCCTCATTGTCTTGACGCGCTTCCGGACGGAAAACCGGGTTCCACTTTTCCTGGAAGCGCTTGTTTGTTTGCCGCGCTTCCGGACGGAAAACCGGGTTCCACTTTTCCTGGAAGCGCTCTAGGAGCACGCCGATGGCCGACATGCCCGATGTGATCTTCTCTGCGGTGGCGCTCTCCGGGGCCGGGGGTCCGCGCTACCTGCAGCTCAAGCAAGCCATCGAGGAAGCGGTGCACGCCGGCAGCGTCAAGCCGGGCGCCGCGCTGCCGTCCGAGCGGGAGATCGCCGCCCGGACCGGCCTGTCGCGCGTGACGGTGCGCAAGGCGGTCCAGGACCTGGTGCGCGACGGGCTGCTCGTCCAGCGCCACGGTTCCGGCACGTTCGTCGCGCTGCGCGCGGGCCGTGTCGAGCAATCCCTGTCGAACCTCACCTCCTTTACCGAGGACATGGCGTCGCGGGGCATCGCGGTGCGGTCGGTGTGGCTGGACCGCGGGATCTACGATCCGTCGCCGGAGGAATTCATCGCGCTCGGCCTGTCCTCGAACGAGCGCGTTTCGCGCATCGCGCGGCTGCGCGTCGGTGACGGCAAGCCGCTCGCGATCGAACGGGCCTCGCTGTCGACGAGCGCGCTCGCCGACCCGTCCTCCGTCGGGACGTCGCTCTATGCGGCGCTCGAACGCACGGGCATGCGCCCCGTCAGGGCGATCCAGCGCATTTCCGCCGCGCTGCTCGCGGACCGGGATGCCGACCTCCTCGGCGTTACGGGCGGGTCGGCGAGCCTGAACATCGAGCGCACCTCCTATCTGGCGACCGGCAAGGTCGTCGAGTTCACCCGATCCATCTACCGCGCCGACGCCTACGACTTCGTCGCCGAACTGCGGCTGCCCGGCGCGCAAGCCCGGAAGGACCTGCCATGACGGACACATCCGCAACCTTCATGCGCCGCGAGATCGAGGAGATCCCCGCGGCGACGCGCCGCCTGCTTTCCGAAGCGGAGGAGGGGTTCCGCATCGCGGGCGAGCGGCTGCGCCGGTGCGATCCCGCCGTCGTCGCGACGATCGCGCGGGGATCGTCGGACCATGCGGCGACGTTCCTCAAATACGCCATCGAGATCACGGCGGGGGTGCCGGTGGCCTCGCTCGGGCCGTCGCTCGCGTCGATCTACGGGGCACGGATGCGCCTCGGGCGGGCGGCCTGCATCGCGATCTCGCAGTCCGGCCGAAGCCCCGACATCGTCGCCATGGCGGAAAGCGCCCGGCAGGCCGGCGCGTTCGCCCTGTCGCTCACCAACGACGCGGGATCGCCGCTCGCGGCGGCCTCGGAGCTCGCCATCGACATCGGTGCGGGCCCGGAGAAGAGCGTGGCGGCCACGAAGAGCTTCGTCACCTCGATCGCGGCCGGGCTCGGCGTGCTCGCGGGCTGGCGGGAGGACGGGCCCCTCGCAGCGGCGCTCGCGGCGCTTCCGGATCGCCTCGAGGAAGCCGTCGCCTGCGACTGGACCGATCTGGTGGCGGCGCTCGACGGCAAGGATTCGCTCTTCATCCTCGGCCGCGGCCCGGGCATCGCGATCGCCAACGAGGCGGCGTTGAAGTTCAAGGAGACCTGCGGCATGCACGCGGAGGCCTACAGCGCGGCGGAGGTGCTGCACGGGCCGGTCTCGATCGTCCGGCGAGGCTTCCCGGTGATCGCGCTGGCGGTGCGCGACGCGGCGCAGGCGGCCGTCGCCGACACGGCCGCCCGGGTGGTCGCGCAGGGCGCCGACGTCTTCCTGACGGCCGGTGCCGTGGAGGGGGCGCGGGCGTTGCCCTCCGTCGCCACGGGGCACCCGCTCACCGATCCGCTGGCGCTCGTCGTGTCCTTCTATGCCTTCATCGAGACACTGGCGCGGCACCGCGGGCTCGATCCGGACTCGCCCCCCTATCTCAGCAAGGTGACGGAGACGATCTGATGGCGCACGGGGATCTCGCAGGCAAGGCGGCGGTCGGCGCCCGCATCTTCGACGGGGAGGCCTGGCACGACGACACGGCGCTTCTCGTCGGCGCGGACGGCCGCGTGGAGGGGCTCGTTTCGGAAGCTTCGCTCCCCGGGACGGCGCAGAGGGTCGATCTCGGCGGCGGGCTCCTCGTGCCGGGCTTCGTCGACCTCCAGGTCAATGGCGGGGGCGGCGTGCTCCTCAACGACGATCCGGGTGCCGGCGCCATCCGGACCATCTGCCGCGCTCATGCCCGCTTCGGCACGACGGCGCTGCTGCCGACGCTGATCACCGACACGCCGGAGGCGAGCGCGCGAGCCCTTTCGGCCGGCGCCGAGGCGGCCGCTGCCGGCGTGCCGGGCTTCCTGGGGCTTCACATGGAAGGGCCGCACCTTTCGGCGGAGCGCCGCGGAGCGCACGACGCGCGCCTGATCCGGACGATGGAGGAGGCGGATTTCGACATGCTGTCGCGCGCCGCCCGCGCGTTGCCGGTCCTGATGATGACGGTCGCGCCCGAGACGGTGGCAACGGACGAGATCCGGCGTCTCGTCGACGGCGGCGTCCATGTCAGCCTCGGTCATTCGAACGCCTCCTTCGCCACGGCGCGCGCGGCCGCGGAGGCCGGCGCCACGATGGTCACCCATCTCTTCAACGCGATGAGCCCGCTCGCCCATCGCGATCCCGGAATGGTGGGCAATGCGCTCGACAGCGGCGCCCTCCACGCCGGACTGATCGCCGACGGGATCCACGTCGATCCGGCCGTCATCGGCATCGCGCTCAGGGCCAAGCGCGGCCCCGGGCGGATCTTCCTCGTCACGGACGCGATGGCGACGATCGGTACCGATCTCGATGCCTTCACCCTCAACGGACGCACCGTGTTCCGCAGGGACGGCCGCCTGACGCTCGCCGACGGCACGCTGGCGGGGGCCGATATCGACATGCTGTCCTCGGTGCGCTTCATGCACGAGACCGTCGGGCTTCCGCTCGGCGAGGCGCTGCGCATGGCGTCGCTGTACCCGGCGGAGGCCATCGGGCGGGGCGCGGAGCTGGGACGCCTCGCGAAGGGGACGCGGGCATGTGCCGTCCATCTCGGCGAGGCGCTGGAGATCTCCGGCGTCTGGATAGACGGGGCCCGGGCGGGCGACCGCTAGAGCGTGTCCGCGCTTCACGGAATCGCGGACACGCTCTATCTCTTTGTTTTCACGCGCTTCCGGACGGAAAACCGGTTCCACTTTTCCTGGAAGCGCTCTAGTCCGGCGGAAGACCGCCCCCGGTCGGAACCTTGCCGGCCCCGGGACCGTTCCGTCCATCGAGAACCCCGTCCACGCCGGCAAAGAGAACAGCGATGATCCCTTCCTGGCTGCACCTGCTCGCCATCCTGTCGCTCGTGGTGGGCGGCCTGTGTTTCCTCGTGATCGCCGTCGACGAATACCGCCATCCCCAGCACATGTGGATCATGAACGTGGTGTGGCCGGTGGTCGCGCTCTTCGGCTCGGTGGTCTGGCTCTGGGCCTATTTCGCCTATGGCCGGCTCGCGACGCACGAGGCGATGCATGCGGCCATGGAAAAGGGCGAGAAGCCGCCGAGCATGACGAAGACGCCGTTCGCGATGATGGTGTTCAAGGGAACGTCGCATTGCGGCAGCGGCTGCGCCCTCGGGGACATCGTCGCGGAATGGCTCATCGTCTTCGTTCCCACGGTCGCCGTTTGGTTCGGCTGGAAATCCGTCTTCGCCGACAAGATCTTCGCCGCCTGGGTCCTGGACTACATCCTCGCGCTCGTCTTCGGCATCGCGTTCCAGTATTTCAGCATCAAGCCGATGCGCGACCTGTCGGTCGGGGAGGGCATCGTGCAGGCCGTCAAGGCGGACGTGCTGTCGCTGACGTCGTGGCAGCTCGGCATGTACGGCTTCATGGCGCTGGCGCATTTCTGGATCTTCGCCACGATCCTCGGCGTCAGGCTCGACGTCGCCAGCGTCGAGTTCTGGTTCATGATGCAGATCGCCATGTGGTGCGGCTTCGCGACCGCCTACCCGGTCAACTGGTGGCTGATCCGCAGCGGCGTCAAGGAGAAGATGTAGCCGCCCCCGCTTCCGGACGGAAAACCGGTTTCCGCTTTTCCTGGAAGCGCGGTCCTTTCCTTCGCGCTTCCGGACGGAAAACCGGTTTCCACTTTTCCTGGAAGCGCGCTATTGCCGCACCCGGGAGAAGCGGCGACGCATTTCGCCGGCCTGCAACACCGAGATGATCTCGCTCGGCAGCGGCGGGACGAGCGGCTTCTTCGTGGTCCTGCCGTCCTCGATGGTCAGCACGCTGTCGTAGAATTCCTCGCCGGACACGGTCTTGGGCGTGGCCTGCTCGTGCATGACGCTGATCACGGTGGTGTGCGGGCAATTGTCCTTGATCGCCTGGTGGAAGGCGACGCGCCCGTCCGGGTCCAGCGCACCGGTCGCCTCGTCCAGGAACAGGAGCCCCGGCTGGTGCAAGAGGATGCGGGCGGCGACGAGGCGCTGCTTCTGGCCGCCGGACAGCATCTGGTCCCAGCTCTTGCCTTCGCGGCCCTCGTCGTGGAGGAACGCGGCGAATTCGCCCAGGCCCGCTTCGCGAAGCGCCCATTCGGCCTTGTCGTCGTCATGGCCGCCGGGCCGGTCGGGCAGGCAGACGAGGGACTTCAGCGACACGGACGGCAGCTTGATCTCCTGGGAGGCGTAGAAGAGCTCGACGCCGCGCGGGAGGATGATGGTGCCGCCGCCATGCGGCCAGAGGCCGTTTATCGCGCGGATGAGCGAGGTCTTGCCGCAGCCCGATTCGCCCTTGACGTATGTCCATTCGCCGGGCTGGAAGTTGAGGTGCGCGCACCGCAGGAACGGGGTCCGGGCGAAGCCGCTGTGCGACAGTTCGAGATCGCGCAGGGTGAGGCCGAATTTCGGATCCTGGCTGATGTGGCGGAAGTCGGAGTGTCCCGTGCGCTGGTAGAACTCGCGCGGCATCTGCACCCTCTCGACCGCCTCGGCCACGTCCATGACGCGCCGGCTGTTGGCCCGGAGCGTCGCGATCGCCGGCATGACGTGGATGAACCACGAGCACTGGGAGATGAGGGAGGCGACGAGCTCGGCGCCCGTCACGTAGCCCTTCAGGTCGATGCGCGACATCATGAAGGGAACGAGGCCGGGCCCGTAGGCGACGAGCCGGTCGCCTATGAAGGAGTAGATGTGCAGGAAGGACAGATAGCTCGCGTGGATGACGTTCATCCGGGACCAGTTGTGGTCGATGTCGTCATAGAGGCGCTCGTGCATCGCCTTCTGGACTTCCTCGCCGCGCGAGGAGGCGACGTTGAAGCTGCGCCGGAGAAAGGTGGTGAGCTCGGCGCGGTAGCCGCCTTCGGCCTGCTGGAGGGCGACCGTCAGCCTTTCGAGCACGCTGCCCAGCTTGACGGCGATCCAGGTGTTCAGCGGCACGTAGAGGGCGACGGCCGCGAAGGCGAGGACGGCGCTGCCATAGGCGCCGAGGAAGGCCAGGCCCTCGACCTGGGTCGAGGTCTGCAGAAGCTTCTGGCCGACGAAGAAGAGCGAGGAGGTGACCGCCATCACGCCCATGGCAAGGCCGATCGCGCCGCCGGTCATGCCCTTTATCGATTCCTGCACGCGCTGGTCGATGTTGTCGGGAACCTCGCCGCTGTCGGCGGATCCGTGCTGGACGTGGAAATGCGTGTGGTTGTCGTCGAGCAGCGCTTCGTTGAAGCGGCCGTTCAGCCAGTGGCGCCATTTCCGGTGCAGGGTCGCCGAAACGAGGTCGCGCACGCCGGTGAAAGCGGCGTCCTTGACGACGACGATGAGAAGAAGGGTCCCGGCGCTCTCGAAGAGCGCCTTCATCGGGTCGTTGTTGGCGGGATCGTGAAAGGTCGCGATGGCGTTCACGAGGCTTCCCGAAGCCTCCGCGAACCAGACGCCCGACTTGCTGGACAGCGCCGTCAGCAAGGCGATCGCGAAGGTGAGCGCCCAGGCCTCCTTCCAGCGGTCGGAGATCCAATAGGCGCGCATCAGCCCCCAGAAGGTGCGCATCGAGGATACCGCGGAGAGCTCGAAACCCTGTTTCGATCCGCTGCGCCGCCTCAAAACCGATTGTCGTAACCTGTCGATCTGGTTCACTGCGCGTTATCCCTCAAATCATGTTGCGCAATGTAACACGGCTTGATCTCAAGGGATGATACGTCTTGTTGCCGAAAGTGATCTTTGGGGGGCTTGCGTGGCCAAACGGCCACAGCGCAGGCCGTCGGCGGGCCCATGCGGTCGCGACCCGGCGCCTTTGCGTTCCCGGGGCGAATCCGACGGTTCAAGTCGGCAAGACTGCGACGATCGGGCATGCCGGCCACCCTTCGGAAGCGGCACCCTCAACGAACCGTAAACCTCAATCATGAACAATTTGTTTACCCTGCCGCGCCGGGCCCCCGCGCGATCAGGGCGTCGAGACGACCCGCGTATAGGTATCCTCGCCGAAGACCACGGTGTCGTCGTCGGGAGCCGAAAGGACCCGCGGCTTGTCGTCGGAACACTGGAAGATCGGCCAGGAGACCTTGAAGCACGACACCTGCCGGCAGAAATGGCCGAGGCAGTCGTTGCCCGTCAGGCGGAACCTGTCCCGGGCGATGCGCTGGACCTGGCCGGCGTCGCCGCTCCAGGTCCACAGGAACCGCTGGCCGGGGCGTATGAGGAAGCCGGGAAAGATGTCGCGCGGCGCGACGAGCATGCGCCCCTCATAGCTCGCCATCGCGATCTGGTAGGCCTGGGACTGGCCCGCCCGCTGCTGGGGTGGAAAGTAGCGCAGGCCCCCCATCTCCGATGCGGGTCCGTCGGAGGCGGCGAGGGCCGAAGGCGTCACTCCGGCTGCCAGCGCTCCGACCACGAGCACCGCTGCGATAAGCCGTATCGTCGTCCCAGGGGCCACGGCGCACATCCACCTGCCACCTCCCGCGACGAGTATATCGCAAATCGGCACGAAAGTGGCGGGGCACGGAGACCCGACGCGTCATATCGGGACATTGTCGCACCGTTCGCCGGTGATTCTGCAATGCAGCATTTGCAATGCTGCATTGAAGCAAAATGCATTCTCATCGGAGCTGGCGGGTGTATATTGCCAGACATCGAACCGGCGCACCTCCTCCCGCGCCGCTAGATGAGGATCGGCGAAATTCCTCCTCCCATTCGCCGGTCGGACATTGAGAGCCTGCCGCACCTCCTCCCGCGGCAGGCTCTTTTTGCATTCGGCGGACGCCGTTCGATGCGCGCCGACCATCCCACGCAGACATCCCGGCCCACGCAGACATCCCGGCCCTCGCAGACATCCCACATCGACGCGTTGCCCGCGCAGGGCGGCGCCGAAGGGCAGTCGCGTCGGCCGGCGAGGCCCGGCCGCTCGCCGGGCCGAAAGCGGGCTCAGCCGGCGTTCGCCATCTTGCCGCGCTCGAAGCGCTTACGCTCGTGGGGATCGAGATAGAGCTTGCGGAGCCGGATCGATTTCGGCGTCACCTCGACCAGCTCGTCGTCCTGGATCCAGGAAAGCGCCCTTTCCAGCGTCATGCGGATGGGCGGCGTCAGCTTCACGGCCTCGTCCTTGCCGGAGGCGCGCATGTTGGTGAGCTTCTTGCCCTTCAGGACATTGACCTCGAGGTCGTTGTCGCGATTGTGGATGCCGACGATCATCCCCTCATAGACCTTCTCGCCGGCGTCGATGATCATCGGGCCGCGGTCTTCCAGGTTGAACATGGCGTAGGCGACCGACACGCCGCTGTCGTTGGACAGGATGACGCCGTTGACGCGGCCGCCGATCTCGCCCTTGAAAGGCTGGTAGTCGTGGAACAGGCGGTTCATCACGGCGGTGCCGCGGGTGTCCGTCAGGAGTTCCGACTGATAGCCGATCAGCCCGCGCGTCGGCGCATGGAAGACGAGGCGCACCCGGTCGCCGCCCGACGGCCTGAGCTCGATCATCTCGGCCTTGCGTTCCGACATCTTCTGGACGACGACGCCGGAATGCTCCTCGTCGACGTCGATGACCACTTCCTCGACCGGCTCGAGCATGTTGCCCGCCTCGTCCTTGCGCATCACCACGCGCGGCCGCGAGACGGCGAGCTCGAAGCCTTCGCGCCGCATCGTCTCGATCAGCACCGCCAGCTGGAGTTCGCCGCGACCGGAGACGTAGAAGGAGTCCTTTTCCGACGATTCCTCGATCTTCAGCGCGACGTTGCCTTCCGCTTCCTTGAGCAGGCGGTCGCGGATGACGCGGGACGTCACCTTGTCGCCCTCGGTGCCGGCGAGCGGCGAATCGTTGACGATGAAGGACATGGTGACCGTCGGCGGGTCGATCGGCTGGGCCTGCAGCGCTTCCGTGACGGCGGGGTCGCAGAAGGTGTCGGCGACGGTGCCCTTGGCGAGGCCCGCGATCGCGACGATGTCGCCCGCGCCGGCCTCCTCGATCGACTGCCGCTCGATGCCGCGGAAGGCGAGGATCTTCGAGACCCGGCCGTTCTCGATCAGGTGCCCGTCCTGGCCGAGCACCTTGACCGCCTGGTTGGGCCGGACCGAGCCGGAATGGATGCGGCCGGTGATGATCCTGCCGAGGAAGGGATTGGCTTCGAGGATGGTGCCGATCATGCGGAAGGGGCCCTCTCCGACGGTGGGCTCGGGCACGTGCTCGAGCACCAGGTCGAGCAGCGGCTGAAGTCCCGCATCCTTCGGCCCCTGCGGATCGGAATTCATCCAGCCGTCGCGGCCCGAGCCGTAGAGAATGGGGAAATCGAGCTGCTCGTCGGTCGCGTCGAGGGCGGCGAAGAGGTCGAAGACCTCGTTCACGACCTCCTCGGCGCGGGCGTCCGGGCGGTCGATCTTGTTGATCGCGACGATGGGGCGTAGGCCCACCTTCAGGGCCTTGCCGACGACGAACTTCGTCTGCGGCATCGGCCCCTCGGCCGCGTCGACCAGCACGATGGCACCGTCCACCATGGACAGGATGCGCTCGACTTCGCCGCCGAAATCCGCGTGGCCGGGCGTGTCGACGATGTTGATGCGCGTGTCGTTCCAGACGACGGAGGTCGCCTTGGCGAGGATGGTGATGCCGCGCTCCTTCTCGAGATCGCTGGAATCCATGACGCGCTCGGCGACGCGCTGGTTCTCGCGGAAGGACCCGGACTGCTTCAGCAGCTCGTCCACGAGCGTGGTCTTGCCGTGGTCGACATGGGCGATGATCGCAATGTTGCGCAAGGTCATTTGAATCTCTTCGGGGTCCGATGGGCGCCGCCGATCCCGGCGCGCCGACATATCTGCGGCGCTCATACAGGCTTTTTCGCCGTTGCGAAAGTGGCAGTGTCGGCCGAGAGCGCGGAGGGCGCCGGAAATGCGCCGCCTTCAAGCCGACCATATGTCGCGGTGTCGGTCGAATTGACCCCCGCTCCGCCAAGATGCAACATCACCCACAGCCGCCGGAACGGAGTCCGGGCGGGGTCGCGCGTCGGCGAACGTGCGGACAACGGAGGGCTGCCTACGCCGATGACAGGTCCGAGCGACGGCTTTTCCCGCGGCATCCCTCCCCGCTGGACATCGAGCGCCAAGAGCGGCGTCGGGACGGCGCTGTCGGCTTCCTGCCGCGTCTGGTTCACGCTGAGCCACGGCATACTCAACGAAGTCTATTATCCGCGCGTCGACAGGGCATGCATCCGCGATCTCGGCCTTATCGTGACGGGCCCGGACGGGTATTTCTCGGAGGAGAAGCGCCACACGGACTCGAGCATCGAGCCGGTCGAGGACGGCGTGCCCGCCTATCGGCTGACCAACGCGGCGCGCGACGGACGATACCGCATCTGCAAGCGCGTCATCGTCGATCCCGACCGCGAGACGGTCCTGCAGGACATCGTCTTTGCGCCGGACGGCGCGGCCCCCGACCTGAGGCTCCATGCCCTGCTCGCCCCGCATCTCGTCAATGCGGGGATGCACAACACTGGCTGGATCGACGACTACAAGGGCGACACGATGCTGTTCGCGACGGGCGGCGACGGGACCTGCCTCGCGCTCGCCTCGTCGGTCGGATTCGCTGCGGCCTCGGCCGGCTATGTCGGGGTGTCGGACGGCTGGACCCAGCTTCACGACACCGGCCACATGGATCCGGACCAGGAGCGGGCCGAGGACGGCAATGTCGCGCTCACCGGAGAGATCGCGCTGACCGGCCATGCCGGCCATTTCCAGCTTGCGCTCGGCTTCGGCGAACGTGCGACGGAAGCCGCCTACAATGCGCGGGCCAGCCTTCTCGGCGGCTACGGCAGGGCCGAGAAGGCCTATGTGGCGGGATGGCGGGACTGGCAGCGCACGCTCGAGCCGCTGGACGAGCCGAATGCGGCATCGCAGGCGACGCCCAACCGGTACCGCATCTCCACGGCGGTGCTGGCCGCCCACCGGCCGCTGTCGTTCAAGGGGCCGGCCGTCGCCTCGCTGTCGATCCCCTGGGGCTTCCACAAGGGCGACGAGGATCTCGGCGGCTATCACCTCGTGTGGCCCCGCGACCTCGTCGAGACGGCGGGCGGCTTCCTGGCGGCGGGCGCCAGCGAGGATGCCGTCTGGATCCTCGACTATTTGCGGACCATCCAGGAAGAGGACGGCCACTGGCCGCAGAACGCCTGGCTCGACGGGGAGCCCTACTGGCCCGGCATCCAGATGGACGAGTGCGCCTTTCCCATCCTCCTCGCGGATGCCCTCAGGCGCTCCGGCGCGCTGGCGCACGCGCCGCTCGAATCCTTTCTCCCGATGGTCGAGAGGGCCTCCGGCTACATCCTGCGCAACGGGCCCGTGACGGGGCAGGACCGGTGGGAGGAAGACGGGGGCTTCTCGCCCTTCACGCTCGCGGTGGAGATCTGCGCGCTTCTGGCGGCGGCGGACATCCTCGACATCTTCCTGCGGCACGAGCACGCGCTCTACCTGCGCGAGACGGCCGACGCCTGGAACGACCAGATCGAGCGGTGGACCTTCGTCTCCGGCGATGCGGTCTCGGCCGAGCACGGCGTCGGCGGATACTACGTCCGCATCGCCCCGCCGGAAGTCGCCGACGGCGCCTCGCCGGCGGAGGGCTACGTGCCGATCAAGAACCGGCCGCCGGACGAGAGCCGGCTCGCGACTGTCCAGGTCGTCAGCCCGGACGCCCTGGCGCTCGTGCGCTTCGGACTGAGGGCAGCCGACGATCCGCGGATCGTCGACACCCTCAAGGTCATAGACGCGCATCTCAAATGCGACCTGCCGCAGGGGCCGCTCTGGTACCGCTACACCGGCGACGGCTACGGCGAGCATGCCGACGGGTCGCCCTTCGACGGCACCGGCATCGGGCGGCCCTGGCCGCTTCTGGCCGGCGAGCGGGCGCACTACGAAATCGCCGCCGGCCGGATCGCGGCGGCCAGGGCGCTGCTGGCGACGCTCGAGGGCTCCGCCGGTCCGGGCGGCCTGCTGCCGGAGCAGGTCTGGGACCGGGCCGACGTGCCGGAGCGCGAATTGTTCCTCGGCCGTCCCTCGGGCAGCGCGATGCCGCTGGTCTGGGCCCATGCGGAGCACATCAAGCTCCTGCGGTCGCTCAGGGACGGCGTCGTCTTCGACATGCCGCCGCAGGGCGTGGAGCGCTATATCAAACGGAAGACGTCCTCGCCGGTCCGGCCCTGGCGGCTGAACAACAAGTCACGCTCCGTGCCGGCGGGCAAGCGATTGCGCATCGAGGTCTTCGAGCCGGCGACGGTCCACTGGAGCACGGACGGCTGGGCGACGGCCCGGGACACGCGGACGCGGTCGAACGGATACGGCTTCCACCTGGCGGACCTGCCGGTGGATGCGGCCGCTCCCGGGACCGTCGTGGTGTTCACCCTCTACTGGCAGGAGAGGGAGCGTTGGGAAAACGAGGATTTTACGGTCACCATCGAAGCGACGATCGACGGCCCCGCCCGAGGCGACGGCTGATACGCAACCAGACGAAGCAGCAAGGGAAAGAGCCATGCAAATCGGTATGATCGGTCTTGGCCGTATGGGCGCCAACATGGTGCGGCGGCTTTTGCGCGACGGGCACGAGTGCGTCGTCTACGACATCAATGCGGACAACGTGGAAGCGCTGGTCAAGGACGGGGCCGAGGGAACCGACAGCCTGGAGCATTTCGCGAGCCTGCTGAAGAAGCCGCGCACGGCGTGGCTGATGCTGCCGGCGGCGATCGTCGCGGAGAACGTCGACAAGCTGGCGACGCTCATGGAGCCGGGCGACATCATCGTCGACGGCGGAAACTCCTATTATCGCGACGCGATCGACACCGGCGTCCGGATCGGGTCGGCGGGCGTGCATTTCGTCGACGTCGGCACGAGCGGCGGGGTCTGGGGCCTCGAGCGCGGCTATTGCCTGATGATCGGCGGCGCCAAGGAAGCGGTGCGCCATCTCGATCCCGTCTTCGCCTCGCTGGCGCCCGGCGGCGGCGGCAAGACGACTGCGGAAAACGGCTATCTGCACTGCGGGCCGACGGGTGCGGGGCATTTCGTCAAGATGGTCCACAACGGCATAGAATACGGCGTGATGGCCGCCTATGCGGAAGGAATCAACGTCCTCAAGGCGGCCAATTCCGGCAGCGAGAAGCAGCAGGCGGACGCCGAGACGGCGCCGCTCGGCAATCCGGAATACTATCGTTTCGACATCGACGTCGCCGGCGTCGCCGAGGTCTGGCGGCATGGCAGCGTCATCGGCTCGTGGCTGCTGGACCTCACGGCGGAGGCGCTGAAGGGCGATGCGAGCCTGACGGGCTTCGAGGGACGCGTATCGGATTCCGGGGAGGGTCGATGGACGGTGAAGGCCGCGATCGACACCGGCGTGCCGGTGCCGGTGCTCTCCACGGCGCTCTTCCAGCGGTTCTCGTCGCGCGGCGAGTCCGAATTCGCGGATCGGCTCCTGTCGGCCATGCGTTATGCGTTCGGCGGCCACGTCGAGAAGAAGCAATAGGAGGCAACCGATGCAGCCACCCCGTTCGGACGCGCTCGTCCTGTTCGGTGCGACAGGCGACCTGTCGCACAAGAAGATCTTTCCCGCGCTCTACGCCATGGTCCAGCGGGGCCGGCTCGAGGAGCCGGTCGTCGGCGTGGCGCTCGACGACTGGGACGTCGACAAGCTGCGCAAGCGCGCGCGGGACGGCATCGAGAAGGCCGTCGGAAAGGTCGACGAGGCGGTCTTCGAAAAGCTCGCCGGGCTCCTGAGGTACGTCAGCGGCGACTATCGCGACCAGGCGACCTTCGAGAAGCTGAAGACGGCGCTCGGCGACAGGAGCCGGCCGCTCTACTATCTCGCGATTCCGCCGAGCATGTTCGAGCCGGTCATACAGGGGCTGGAACAGGCCGAAGCGGCCGGCAACGCGCGCCTCATGGTGGAGAAGCCGTTCGGGCGCGACCTCGCCTCGGCCCGCTGGCTGAACCGCGTCCTGCACCTCGTCTTCGACGAGAAGGCGATCTTCCGGATCGACCATTTCGTCGGCAAGGAGGCGATCCAGAACCTGCTCTATTTCCGCTTCGCCAATTCCTGGCCGGAACCGATCTGGAACCGGAACCACGTCGAAAGCGTGCAGATCACAATGGCGGAGGATTTCGGCGTCGAGGGGCGCGGGCGGTTCTACGACGAGACGGGCTGCATAAGGGACGTCATCGAGAACCACCTCCTCAACGTCATGATCTTCCTGGCGATGGAGGCCCCGGCCGGGCATCACCCGGACGACCTGATCGCGGAGAAGCTGAAGGTCATCAAGGCGATCCGGACGCTCGAGGCGGAGGATGTCGTTCGCGGCCAGTTCGAGGGCTATCTCGACGAGGCGGGCGTCAATCCGGATTCGACGGTCGAGACCTTCGCGGCGGTCCGCTTCCACGTCGACACCTGGCGCTGGCAGGGCGTGCCGTTCTATATCCGGGCGGGAAAGTGCATGCCCGTGCACGCGACGGAGGTCATCGTCCGGCTGCGGCCGCCGCCGCTCAACGTCTTCGACACGATCGGGCCGGGCGAGGGGAACTATCTGCGCTTCCGCATCGGTCCGGAAGTGGCGATCGGCATCGGCTCCCGGCGCAAGGCCGCCGGCGACGCGATGGTCGGCGAGCAGGTCGAGCTGTCCGCCCTCGACGACGAGAAGGACGACATGGAACCCTACGAGCGGCTGATCGGCGACGCGATGAACGGCGACGACGAGCTCTTCACCAGCCAGATCGCGAGCGAGGCCGCCTGGCGCATCGTCGACCCGATCGTCGGCGACGTCGTGCCCGTCCACCCCTACAAGAAGGGCACCTGGGGCCCGGAGAAGGAGATGCGGGGCTTCGCGCCGCCGAGCGGCTGGGTGGACCCGAAGACATGAGCGGGAAGGACAATCAGATGGACGCCAGGACGAAGACCTCCAAGAAGACGAAGAAGCGGGCGCCGGCCGTGCTCGCCATCGATGTCGGCGGCTCGCACGTGAAGGCCCGGCTTTCCACTGGCGGGGAGAAGCGAAAGGTCGATTCCGGGCCGGACATGTCCGCGGCCAGGATGGTGGAGGCCGTCAAGGAGATGACGTCCGACTGGACCTTCGACGTCGTCAGCATCGGCTTTCCCGGCGTCGTCGAGGACCAGCGGCCGGCGCGCGAGCCCTACAATCTGGGCGAGGGCTGGAAGGACTTCGATTTCAGCGCCGCCTTCGGCAAGCCGGCTAAGATCGTCAACGACGCGATGATGCAGGCGATCGGCGCCTACGAGGGCGGGCGGATGCTCTTTCTCGGGCTCGGAACGGGGCTCGGCTCGGCCATGATCGTCGAGCATGTGTGCGTGCCGATGGAGCTGGCGCATCTCCCTTACAAGAAGCACAAGTCGTTCGAGGACTATGTCGGCGAGCGCGGGCTGGAGACGCGCGGCAAGAAGAAGTGGCGCAAGTCGGTGGCCAAGGCCGTCGGAAAGCTGCAGGCGGCGCTGCTGCCGCACTACATCGTCATCGGCGGCGGCAATGTCGATCTCCTGAAGAAGCTGCCGCGGAATTGCCGGCGCGGCGACAACGAGGACGCCTTTCCCGGCGGCTTCCGCCTCTGGCAGGAAGACGATATCCGGATCTGAGGCGGGCGGATATGCGGCTCTAACGCATTGTTTTTGCACGCTTCCGGACGGGAAACCGGTCTCCACTTTTCCTGGAAGCGCTCTAGAGCCTGTCCGCGTTTCACGGAATCGCGAACAGGCTCTAACGCATTTTTTTTTGCGCGCTTCCGGACGGAAAACCGGTTCCCACTTTTCCTGGAAGCGCTCTAAAAGCGAAAGGCGGGCCGAGGCCCGCCTTCGAGACAGTGGTGCCGTGGCGGCCTCGTCGGCCGGGCGACGTCAGCCGGGCATGATGGTTCCCTCGAGCGTCGAAAGCTCGTCGAGATACTGCGTCAGCGTGTGCTTGCGCTCCTCGCTGTCGGTCTCTTCCATTTCCTTGCGGGCTGCGTCGACGCGCTCGCGGATGTGATCCCGGTTGGTCTCGTCGACATGCATGGCCGATTCGGCCAGCAGGGTGCATCCGGACGGCAGGATGTCGGCGAAGCCGCCGAAGACGACGTAGCCGTCGGTCTGGCCCGATTCGCGCGTCACCGTGACGACGCCGGGCCGGATCGTGGTCATGACCGGCGCGTGCTCGGCCATGACGGTCATCTCGCCCTCGGTCCCGGGGATGATCACCTGGCTCACCTCTTCCGACAGGAGGAGGCGCTCGGGAGAAACGAGTTCGAATTTGAAGGTGTCGGCCATGGTCGATCGATCTCGAAGGTTCCGGCTGGAATGTGGGCCGGTGCGGGCGCTGGCGCCCGCACCGACGGTATCGGGCTAGGCGGCTTCCGCGGCCAGCTTCTTGGCCTTCTCGACGGCCTCTTCCATGGTCCCGACCATGTAGAAGGCGGCCTCCGGAAGGTCGTCGTATTCGCCGTCGCAGAGGCCCTTGAAGCCCTTGATGGTGTCTTCGAGCGCGACCAGCTTGCCGGGCGCGTTGGTGAACACCTCGGCGACGAAGAAGGGCTGCGACAGGAAGCGCTCGATCTTGCGGGCGCGGGCGACCGTCAGCTTGTCCTCTTCCGACAGCTCGTCCATGCCCAGGATGGCGATGATGTCCTGCAGCGACTTGTAGCGCTGAAGCGTGGACTGCACCCTGCGGGCGACCGCGTAGTGCTCCTCGCCGACGATCGACGGATCGAGCATGCGCGAGGTCGAGTTGAGCGGGTCGACGGCGGGATAGATGCCCTTCTCCGCGATCGAGCGCGACAGCACGGTGGTGGCGTCGAGGTGGGCGAAGGAGGTCGCCGGCGCCGGGTCGGTCAGGTCGTCCGCCGGCACGTAGATCGCCTGGACCGAGGTGATCGATCCCTTGTTGGTGGTGGTGATGCGCTCCTGCATGGCGCCCATGTCGGTCGCCAGCGTCGGCTGGTAGCCGACGGCGGACGGGATGCGGCCGAGAAGCGCCGACACTTCCGAACCCGCCTGGGTGAAGCGGAAGATGTTGTCGACGAAGAACAGGACGTCCTGGCCCTGGTCGCGGAAGTGCTCGGCGACCGTCAGGCCGGAGAGCGCGACGCGGGCGCGGGCGCCGGGCGGCTCGTTCATCTGTCCGTAGACGAGCGCGGCCTTGGAGCCCTCGCCGCCGCCCTTCTTGTTCACGCCGGACTCGATCATCTCGTGATAGAGGTCGTTGCCCTCGCGGGTGCGCTCGCCGACGCCGGCGAAGACGGAATAGCCGCCGTGCGCCTTCGCGACGTTGTTGATGAGCTCCATGATCAGGACGGTCTTGCCGACGCCGGCGCCGCCGAACAGGCCGATCTTGCCGCCGCGGGCATAGGGGGCCAGGAGGTCGACGACCTTGATGCCGGTGACGAGGATTTCCGCTTCCGTCGACTGGTCGACATAGAGCGGCGCTTCCTGGTGGATGGCGCGCATGGTCTCGGTCTTGAGGGGGCCGGCTTCGTCGACCGGCTCGCCGATGACGTTCATGATGCGGCCGAGCGTCTCGGGCCCGACGGGCACGGAGATCGGCGCGCCGGTATCGGTGACGTCCTGCCCGCGCACGAGGCCTTCCGTGCCGTCCATCGCGATGGTGCGCACGGTGTTCTCGCCGAGGTGCTGGGCGACCTCGAGGACGAGGCGGTTGCCGTGGTTCGTGGTCTCGAGCGCGTTGAGGATCTCGGGCAGGAAATCCGGGAATTTCACGTCGACGACCGCGCCGATGACCTGGCTGACCGTGCCGACCGCGCCGGGGCGGTTGGTCGGGGCCGATTTCGCGGTGCCGGTCGACGCCTTCGCCGGCGCCGCCTTCTTCGCGGCAGGCTTCCGTGCCGCCGTCGATTCTTTCGGGGTCGCTGCCTTAGCCATGATTAGCCTCTTTCCGTGGTCTCTAGAGCGCCTCGGCGCCCGAAATGATTTCGATCAGTTCCTTGGTGATCTGCGCCTGGCGCTGCCGGTTGTAGCTGATCGACAGCTTGTCGATCATCTCGCCGGCATTGCGCGTCGCATTGTCCATGGCGCTCATCTTGGCGCCCATCTCGCCGGCGGAGTTCTCGAGCAGGGCGCGGAACACCTGCACGGAGATATTGCGCGGGATGAGGACGCTCAGGATCTCGCCCGCGTCCGGCTCGTATTCGTAGCAGGCGCCGCCCAGCCGCTCCGTCAGCGAGGCCCCGGCGTCCTCGCCGTCCTCGTCCGCGGCCACGTTGGTCGGGATGAGCTGCAGCGACGACGGCACCTGCGAGATCACCGACTTGAACTCGGAGTAATAGAGCGTGCAGACGTCGAACTCGCCCTTGTCGAAGAGCTCGATGATCTTCTTGCCGATGGCGTCCGCGTTGACGAAGCCGATGTTCTTGACTTCGCGCAGGTCGATCCTTTCGAGGATCAGCTTGCCGAAATCGCGGCGGAGCATGTCGAAGCCCTTCTTTCCGACGCAGATGATCTTGACGGTCTTCCCGGAAGCGAGAAGGCGTTCGATATCCTGGCGGGCGTTGCGGACGATCTGGGCGTTGAAGCCGCCGCACAGGCCGCGCTCGGCGGTGCAGACGACGGCGAGATGCACGTCGTCCTTGCCGGTTCCGGTCATCAGCTTCGGCGCTTCGTCGCTGTCGCCGACGGTGGCGGCGAGGTTGGCCAGAACGGTGCTCATGCTTTCCGAATAGGGCCGGGCCGCCTCGGCCGCCTCCTGCGCGCGACGCAGCTTCGCCGCGGCGACCATCTGCATCGCCTTGGTGATCTTCTGCGTCGCCTTGACGGAGGCGATCCGGTTTTTCAGGTCCTTGAGTGAAGGCATCCTTCGTCCGTTCTTATGGTCTCGCCGAGAAAGGTGCCGTCCTTACGAGAAGGACTTGGCGTAGGCGTCGATCGTAGACTTCATCTTCTCCCGAAGGTCGTCGCTGATCGCCTTCTCCTTGCGGATCGTATCGAGGATCCCCTTGCCCTCGGAGCGCATGTGGGCGAGCAGGCCTTCCTCGAAAGGGCCGACCTGGTTGACGGCGAGCTTGTCGAGATAGCCGTTCACGCCGGCGAAGATGACGACGACCTGCTCCTCCGTCTTCAGCGGCGAGAACTGCGGCTGCTTGAGGAGCTCGGTCAGGCGGGCGCCGCGGTTGAGCAGGCGCTGCGTCGCGGCGTCGAGGTCGGAACCGAACTGGGCGAAGGCCGCCATCTCGCGGTACTGGGCGAGCTCGCCCTTGATCGAGCCGGCGACCTGCTTCATCGCCTTGATCTGGGCCGCCGAGCCGACGCGCGACACGGAGAGGCCGACGTTCACGGCCGGGCGGATGCCCTGGTAGAAGAGGTCAGTCTCAAGGAAGATCTGGCCGTCCGTGATCGAGATCACGTTGGTCGGAATGTAGGCCGACACGTCGTTGGCCTGCGTCTCGATCACCGGCAGGGCGGTGAGGGAGCCGGCGCCGTTGTCCTCGTTCAGCTTGGCCGCACGCTCGAGCAGGCGGGAGTGCAGGTAGAAGACGTCGCCCGGATAGGCCTCGCGTCCCGGCGGGCGGCGCAGGAGCAGCGACATCTGGCGGTAGGCGACGGCCTGCTTGGACAGGTCGTCGTAGCCGATCAGGGCATGCTTGCCGTTGTCGCGGAAGAACTCGCCCATGGTGCAGCCGGCGAAGGGCGCCAGATACTGCATCGGGGCGGGGTCGGAGGCCGTCGCGGCGACGATGATCGAGTATTCCAGGGCGCCGCGTTCCTCCAGGACCTTGACGAACTGGGCGACGGTCGAGCGCTTCTGCCCGACGGCGACGTAGACGCAGTAGAGCTTCTGGCTCTCGTCGTCGCCGTCGTTGAGGGGCTTCTGGTTGAGGAAGGTGTCGAGGATGATGGCGGTCTTGCCGGTCTGGCGGTCGCCGATCACCAGCTCGCGCTGGCCGCGGCCGACGGGGATCAGCGCGTCGATGGCCTTGAGGCCGGTCGACATCGGCTCGTGCACCGACTTGCGGGGGATGATGCCGGGCGCCTTGACGTCGACGCGGCGGCGCTCCTTCGACTTGATCGGGCCCTTGCCGTCGATGGGATTGCCGAGGGCGTCGACGACGCGGCCGAGCAGTTCCTCGCCGACCGGCACGTCGACGATGGCGCCGGTGCGCTTGACCGTGTCGCCTTCCTTGATCTCGCGGTCGGAGCCGAAGATCACGACGCCGACATTGTCGGTCTCGAGGTTCAGCGTCATGCCGCGGATGCCGCCCGGGAACTCGACCATCTCGCCCGCCTGGACGTTGTCGAGACCGTAGACGCGCGCGATGCCGTCACCGACGGAGAGCACCTGGCCGACTTCGGAAACCTCGGCTTCCTTGCCGAAATTCTTGATCTGATCTTTGAGAATTGCGGAAATTTCCGCAGCGCGGATATCCATCAGCCGACCTCTTTCAGTGCAAGCTTAAGGGTAGAGAGTTTGGTGCGGAGCGACGAGTCGATCTGGCGCGAGCCGATCTTGACGACCAGGCCGCCGAGGAGCGAGGGATCGACCTTCACGTCGACCGTCACGTCCTTGCCGGTGACCTCCTTCAGGGCCGCCTTCAATTCGGTTTCCTGCGCGCTCGACAGCTCGTGCGCCGCGGTGACCTCGGCGCGCGTCTCGCCGCGGTGCTTCGCGACCATCTCGCGATAGGACCGGACGATGCCGGGCACGGCGAAAAGGCGGCGGTTGCGCGCGACGACGCGGAGGAAATTGCCGACGAGGCCCTTAATGCCGGCCTTGTCGCAAAGGGCGGCGATCGCCCTGGACTGCTCCTCCGCCGAGAAGGCGGGGCTTTCGACGAGACGCTTCAGGTCGGCGCTCTCGTCGACCATCTTCTCGAAATCGGCGAGATCGGAAGCAACGCCGTCGATGGCGTCGCCTTCGACGGCAAGCTCGAAAAGTGACGTTGCATACCGTTCTGCGACGCCGGAAATGAGATGAGATGTGTCTGCCACTGGCGCGCGGGTCTCTCACGTTTATTCAAGATGCGCGTGCCCGGTGAACCCGGCTCCCCCAACATCTTGATTCGATATCGATTTTAGACGGCTCCCCCATGCAGTCCCCGCATGTACCGTCCGAAGTTCGCGGTTCGTCTAGCATAGGAATCCGGGACTCGCAACACGCGTTGCGACACTTCCTACACCGCCTTCGCCCGACGACGAGCCGCGCCTGCGCGCCGGGCCGCGGCCGCCTTCGCCGGAGTGCCGCGACGGTGCTCCGGTCATTCGGGGCCTTAGCTTCAGGCGTATCCGAACACGTAGGCGAGCGGAAGCAGCGCCAGCGCCAGCTCGACCGCGATCGACAGGGCGTTGCGGGCGGTGAAGCCGCGGTCGGCCACCATGGAGACGAGCCGTCCGAAGGCGGTCAGGGCCCAGCCTGCGCCGAGCGCCATCCAGAGGAAGGGCTGGGCGAACAGGATGGCGGAGAGCCCGAGGCCGAGATAGAAGCCGGCCATGCGGCCGCGCACTTCCGCCAGTCGCCCGGGATCGAGCCGCATGTCGAGGACGCGCAGGGCGGCGCGGGGCGCCACGAGAAGGGCGAGGCCGAAGAGGACCGTGACGAGCCCGCTCGCCCATGCCAGCCATTCCCCGGGCGAACCCGGCCAGTAGAAGTCCATGGCGCCGTCCTGTCGCTCCGCCGTTCGCCCGGATCCGGGCCGGGGCCGCCCGGTACCTCCCGAAAGCCGGGACCCGGCTCCAACCGCTTGTTTTTATGCGCTTCCGGACGAAACGCCGCCGTCCGATCCCGATTGGCTATAGACGATTTGCCGGCCGGTTCAAAGCCGTGCGGGGCGTCGGGGTCACAGGAAACTCTGCGGGTCGATGTCGACCTGGACGCGGATCGAGCGCCGCTCCCTGGGGCCGTTCGCGAGCATGGACCGCAGATAGGCCTGCATGTCGGCGTTTCGCCGGCCGTGGACGAGGAGGCGGAAGCGGTGGCGTCCGCGGATCAGGGCCAGCGGCGCCTCGGCGGGGCCGAGTATCGCGATGCCTTCGGCCTTCGGGACCGAGCGCCGCAGCGCCCGGGCATGGCCCTCCGCGTCGGTGCGGTTGTCGGCGGAGACGATCACCGAGGCGAGGCGCCCGAAAGGCGGCAGGCCGCCTTTTTCCCGTTCGGCGATCTCGCGCTCGTAGAAGCTCTCCGAGTCGCCCGAGACGATGGCCTGCATGACGGGATGCTGCGGCTGGTAGGTCTGGAGAAGCCCGCGGCTTGCGCGGCCGAAGCGCCCGGCGCGGCCGGTGACCTGGCTGAGCAGCTGGTAGGTGCGCTCGGCGGCGCGGGGATCCCCGTTCGCGAGGCCGAGATCGGCATCCACCACCCCGACCAGGGTGAGCAGCGGGAAATTGTGGCCCTTGGCGACCAGCTGCGTGCCGATGACGATGTCGGCTTCGCCGCCGGCGATGGCCTCCAGTTCCAGCCGGAGCCGCTTGACGCCGCCCAGCACGTCCGACGACAGGACGATGATGCGGGCGTCGGGAAAGTGCCTGTCGGTCTCCTCGGCGATCCGCTCGACGCCGGGGCCGCAGGCGACGAGATGGTCGAGCGTGCCGCATTCGGGGCAGGCCTCCGGCGTCGGTTCCGCGTGGCCGCAGTGGTGGCACTGGATCTGGCCGCGGAACCGGTGCTCGACAAGCCAGCTGGAACAGTCCGGGCACTGGAAGCGGTGGCCGCAGACGCGGCAGAGCGTCAGCGGCGCATAACCCCGGCGGTTCAGGAAATAGAGCGCCTGCTCGCCGCGCTCCAGCGTTTCGCGCGTGGCCTCGAGAAGCTTCGGGGAGAGGAAGCCGCCGCGCGCCGGCGGGTCGCGGCGCATGTCGACGGTTGCGAGATCGGGAAGGGCCGCGTCGCCGAAGCGGGCCGGCAGGTGAAGGCGGGCGTACCGGCCGCGGTCGGCGTTGACGCGGCTCTCGATCGACGGGGTCGCGGAGGCGAGCACGACCGGGAAGCCGGCGATACGGGCGCGGACGACGGCCATGTCGCGGGCGTTGTAGAAGACCCTGTCCTCCTGCTTGTAAGCCGGGTCGTGCTCCTCGTCGACGACGACGAGGCCGAGCTCCCGAAACGGCAGGAAGAGGGCGGAGCGGGCGCCGGCGACGACCCGGACCTCGCCGCCGGCGACCTGTCGCCAGACGCGCTCGCGGGTGCGGGGCGGCGCCTCGGAATGCCATTCGGCGGGCTTCGATCCGAAGCGGTCCTCGAAGCGCTCGAGGAACTGCTGCGTCAGCGCGATCTCGGGGAGCAGGATGAGCACCTGCTTTCCGCGGTCGAGCGCCTCGGCGACGGCCTCGAAATAGACTTCGGTCTTGCCGGAGCCGGTGACCCCGTCGATCAGGGAGACGGAGAAGCCGCCGGCGCCGAGCCTTTCGCGCAGGCTTTCGGCGGCCGCCTCCTGCTCCGGGGAGAGCGAGGGGGCGGCATGGCCCGGGTCGGGGGGCGCGACGAGCGGCCTCGGCGGGAGCATCACGGTCTCCAGGACGCCGAGGCGGACGAGGCCGTCGACGACGCCGCTCGACGTGCCGGCCGCGTGGGCGAGGCCGGAGCGGGTCCAGGCGAGGCCGTCGGCGGCCATGCCGATGACCCGCTCGCGCGCCGCCGTCAGCCGCTCGGGGCGCCTCGCCGTCAGCTTCAGCCCCTCGATCATCGGCTCGGGATCGAAGGCGGCGGGCGCGCGCAGCGCCATGCGCGCGACGAGGCCGGGCGGGGACAGGGTATAGGCGGCGACCCAGTCGACGAACCGGCGCATCTCGTCGGTGAGCGGCGGGCAGTCGAACACCCGCTCGATCGGGCGCAGCTTGTTCGCATCGACGTCGCCGCCGTCGCCGTCCCAGACGATGCCGGCGACTTTTCTCGGGCCGAGCGGAACCTGCACCACCGCACCCGGTTGAACGGAAAGGCCATGCGGCACCACATAGGAATAGGGACGGTCCGCGGGCATCGGAACGAGCACCGGAACCACGGCCAGCTCTTCGCGGGCAGACGTATCGAACAGCGAATCCATCGACATCACCCCGTGACCTTGCATCGTGTTTCCGCTAAATGAAACCGGAAATGACCCCGTCGCGGGAACCTTGAAAGGAGCGACACCATGAAATTCTTCGTCGACACGGCAGACGTCAAGGAGATCCGCGAGCTCAACGAACTCGGGCTCATCGACGGCGTGACCACCAATCCGTCGCTGATCATGAAATCGGGCGGCAAGATCAGCGAGGTGACGAAGCAGATCTGCGACATCGTCGACGGCCCCGTTTCCTCGGAGGTGACGGCGACCGACTATTCGGAGATGATGAAGCAGGCCGACATCCTGTCGAAGATCGCCGACAACATCTGCATCAAGGTGCCGCTGACGCTCGACGGGCTGAAGGCCTGCCGGGCGCTGACCGGCGACGGGCGCAAGGTCAACGTGACGCTCTGCTTCTCGGCCAACCAGGCGCTGCTCGCCGCCAAGGCCGGCGCCACCTTCATCTCCCCCTTCATCGGCCGCATCGACGACATGGCGGTCGACGGCATGGAGGTGATCCGCGAGATCCGCGCGATCTACGACAATTACGACTTCCAGACGGAGATCCTCGCCGCCTCGATCCGCACGGTGAACCACGTCAAGGAAGCCGCCATCATCGGCGCCGACGTCGCCACCGTGCCGCCGGCGACCCTCAAGGCCCTCGTCAAGCACCCCCTCACCGACAAGGGCCTCGAGGCCTTCCTCGCCGACTGGAAGAAGACCGGACAGACGATCGGCTGACCTGCGGGCCGCGGCGGCGGTTCGCCGCGATCAGGCGCAGAGATGGGCGGTGGGCGCCGAAAGGCGCCACACCAGGCCCGCGGGCCGGTAGTCGATGCTGCTCCGGCCCATCAGGGCGGCCGGCGTCACCTTCGACAGCACGATCCGTCCGAACCCTTCCCGGCTGGGCGGCGACACGGGCGGTCCGCCGGTCTCCTCCCAGGAAAACTCCAGGGTCCTTTCGCCGTCCGGCCCGTGGCCGAAGCTCCAATGGACGGCGATGCGGCCGCCCGGTTCCGAAAGGGCCCCGTATTTGCCGGCGTTGGTGGCGAGTTCGTGCAGGGCGATGCCGAGATACTGGGCCGCGTTCGGCTGCAGCAGCACGGGCGGGCCGGCGATGGCGAATTTCTGCGGGTCGGCCAGGAGTTCCACCTGCGTCCTGACCAGCGCATCGAGCGGCGCGCCGCTCCAGTCCGCCTGGACGAGCAGGTCGTGCGAGCGGGCCAGCGCCATGATCCGTTCGCGCAGCCGGCGCTCGAACTCCTGCGGCGAGTTCGTTTTCCGGCTGGTCTGCCGGATCATCGACAGGATCACCGAATACTGGTTCTTGACGCGGTGATTGACCTCCCTGAGGAGCATGTGGATCCTGCGCTCCGCCTCCTTGCGGGCCGTGATGTCGCGGGCGATCTTCGAGGCGCCGACGACCGTCCCGTTGCGGT
Organism: uncultured Alphaproteobacteria bacterium; assembly: GCA_963838155.1. Lineage (GTDB taxonomy): Bacteria > Pseudomonadota > Alphaproteobacteria > Rhizobiales > Rhizobiaceae > Pararhizobium_B. Next base: position 14,097 of record CAWIQE010000030.1, on the reverse strand, counting down.
CCATGACGGGCGAGACCGTCAGAGACACGTCGATCAGCCGGCCGTCCTTGTGCCGGCGCAGCGTCTCGAAGGAGGGGACCCTCAGGCCCTGGCGTATGGCGTCGATGATGCGGGCTTCCTCGTGCCGCCTGTCGGGCGGGATGACGAGCAGGATGGACTGTCCGACGGCCTCCTGCTCGGTATAGCCGAACAGCCGCTCGGCGCCGGCGTTCCAGCTTTCGACGATGCCGTCCAGGGTCTTGCTGACGATGGCGTCGTCGGACGACCCCACGATCGCGGCGAAGCGCCCTTCCGATTCCTCCTGGCGCTTCTGTGGCGACAGGTCGACCAGGGTGTTGACGCCGATCGTCCGTCCGTTCCTGTCGGTGAGGCGGCGGGGGTGGGTGCGGAAGCTGACCAGCGTTCCGTCGGGCCGCCGCGCCACGGCGTCCGTCGCCGCCGAATTCCTGCCGTCGCGCAGCAGCTCCGCCAGCGAGCATTCGTCGTGCCGCATCGGCGTCATGTCGGCCCGGTAGAGGGTCTGCGACCCGCACCACCTCGCCTCGCCGAGAACCGGGCGAAGGCCCCAGAGTTCCGCCGCGGCGGTGTTGTAGAACGTCAGCAGGCCGGCCGCGTCCGTCGTGTAGACGGCTACGGGCAGAAGGCTGAAAAGCTCCAGGCCCGGTATTGCCGGGTCGGACGGCATGCCCGCATCGTAAGGCAGGACGGTTTTCTCCGTGAAAAGGCCAGTGACCGAAGAACGCCGAAACCGGAGCATTTGTTTCAAGGCCGGGCGTTGCCGCCGCGGCCTTGCGTCGCGGCGAAAGGGCCGGCCATCGCCCTCATGCGGCCCTCATGCGGCCCTCATGCGGCAGTGCGGACCGTCGCGCCCGGCGCCTGGAAGACGGCGTCGAGGTCCGCGGCAAGGTCGACCACTGTATGTTTTTCCAGGGCCTTCGTCAGGTCCATGACGTCGCCCTCCAGCCTTTCGACCGGGATGAGGTTGCCGACCCGGAACTCGAACGTCTTCCGCTTCTTGTTGAGAAGTTCGTGGAAGACGGTCATGTCCCTGAGCTCGGTCGACCATTTCGACAGCCAGTAGAACAGGCCGGAATTGCGGGCCTTGATGTTGACCGGCAGGATCGGCAGGTCGTATTTGCGCGACAGGCCGATGGCGGAACTCTTCCAGGGCCGCTCGGTCAGCCGGCCCTCGTGCCAGTAGGCGATCCGTCCCGAGGGGAAGAGGATCGCGACCTTCTCCTCCCGGATCGCGAGGTTGGTGAGCTGCAGCGTCTCGCGGGCCTTCAGCTTGCTCTTGTGTTCCTCGCGCCATTCGACCGGGATGAGGATTTCGGCGAAGCGCGGATTGACCCGGACGGCGTCGCGGTTGGCGAAGAACATCATGTCCGGCCGGCGGCTCTTCAGGAGATCGAAGACGGCGATCCCGTCGGCGATGCCCGTGGGATGGTTGAGCGCCATGATGAACCCGCCGGATCGCGGAACGCGGTCGCCGCCCTCGACCTTCAGCTCGAGGTCGAGCAGGCTGCTGGCGTATTCCAGGGCCTCGAAGCCCGGCAGGTTGCTGACGGTCTCGGCGAACTCGATGGCCTTGCGATAGTGGAGCAGGGCGTAGAGGAAGGGGCGCATCAGCGGCCAGGCGGGATGATTCGTCAGTCCCTGTCCGCGCTCTGCGATGAGCTGATCGACGATGTGGCCCGGCTGTCCCTGGGAAATCAGTGCGATCGCGTCGGCCATCCCGCCCAGATCCGGCATGTTGAACCGCTTCATAGCCATCGCGAATCCTCGTGATCAGGTGGTGCCATCCTATCGCAAGTCATTGTGAATGCACAATGACAAAGCGGAATCGCCGCTGCCCGCGGCGTCGGGACAAAGCGGAATCGCCGCTAGCCCGCGGCTTCCGGCAGCGCCTTTACGCTTCCCTAATCGGCGGCACCTATAACGGACGCCGGACGGAGGGTGTTCCCGCTTGCAGGACGAACTGCTCATCACGGCCACCGCGCGGCTGCAGCGCGAAAAGGACGCATGGCTTGCGGCGCTGTCGCAGGAGCGGCGGCTGTCCGCCAACACGGTCGAGGCCTATGAGCGCGACCTGCGCCAGTTCCTCGCCTTCCTGACGCGCCACCTTGCCGGGACGCCGGACGTGGCGGACCTTGCGGGGCTGCGCCCGTCCGATCTCAGGGCGTTTCTCGCGGCTCGGCGGAAGAACGGCGCGGGCGCGCGCACGCTCGGGCGCGGGCTGGCCGGCGTCCGCTCGTTCCTGCGCCACCTCGAACGCAAGGGCCTGGCGAACGCCGCGGGCGCCAAGGCGCTGCGGGCGCCGAAGCAGCCGAAGTCCCTGCCGAAGCCGCTGTCGGCCGCCGATGCGCTGAGCGTGGTCGACCGGCGCGGGCAGCTCGCCGAGGAGCCGTGGATCGCCGCGCGCAATGCCGCGGTGCTGACGCTGCTCTACGGTTGCGGGCTGCGGATTTCCGAGGCTTTGGCACTCACGCCGGCGGACATGGCGGGCGAAGGCCGCAGCCTGCGCATCAGGGGCAAGGGCGGAAAGATGCGCGTCGTTCCCCTGCTGCCGGCCGCGCGCGAGGCGGTCGCACTCTACCGGCGGCTCTGTCCGTGGCAGCCGGGCACCGGCGATCCGCTCTTCCGGGGCGCACGCGGCGGGGTCCTCCAGCCGGCGATCATCCAGAGGGAGATGAAGGCGATGCGGTCCGCGCTCGGCCTGCCCGACACCGCGACGCCGCACGCGCTGCGCCATTCCTTCGCCACGCACCTGCTGGCCGGCGGCGGGGACCTCCGGACCATCCAGGAGCTGCTGGGACACGCCAGCCTCTCCACCACGCAGGTCTATACGGGCGTCGACGGCGCGCGGCTTCTCGAAATCTACGAGAAGGCCCACCCCCGCGCCTGAAGGGCGCATTTTCGCCTTCGCGTTAACGGAATATGGGGACGTCGTCCCTATGCTGGAGAACCATGCACGACGATGCTCCGATATCCATGATCGAGACACCCGGGACGGGGTCCCCCGGCCGGTTCCTGCGGCTGTTTTCGGGCGCCGGCCTTGCCGCCATGGCGCTCGTCAACCTCGTCGCACTGTTGAGCCTGATCGTGGTGATGGCGATCGCCAGCGGACGGGCCCATGCCGCGGAACAGCCGCCGGCGGCGGCCGCAGAGGCCATTCCGCCGTGCAGCGGCACCGACCTCATGGCGAAGATGGCCACGAGCAATCCGGACGAGCTGGCGAAGATCCGGGCGGAGGCGGCGAAGGTGCCGAACGGGACGGACCGCCTCTGGCGCATCTCGCGCGGGGGGATCGCCCCGTCCTGGCTCTTCGGCACGATGCACGTCACCGATCCCCGGGTGCTCGACATGCCGGCCAAGGCCAGGGAGGCGTTCGGCAAGGCGAACACCGTGGTGATCGAGACCACCGATATCCTCGATCCCGCCAAGGCGCAGGCCCAGATCCTGGCCAAGCCGGGCCTCATGATGTTCACGGACGGAACGACGCTCGCAAGCCACATGGACGCAAGCGACCTGGCGCTTCTGAAGGAGAAGCTGAAGGCGCGGGGGCTCTCCTACGGACTCGTGCAGCGCATGAAGCCCTGGATGCTGGGCAGTTTCGTCGGAATTCCCGCCTGCGAGGCGGCGCGCAAGTCCGCCGGAATGGATTTCCTGGACAAGAAGATCGCCGAAAAGGCGAAGGAAGAGGGCAAGACCGTCGAAGGCCTCGAAACCCTCGACGAACAGCTCGAGGCGCTTGCCAGCCTGCCGATGCAGTTCCACATGCGCGGCCTCATCGAATCCCTCAAGCTCGGAGACCTCATGGACGACGTGTCCGTGACGATGACCGACCTCTACCTGCAGGGCCGGATCGGCACGATCCTGCCGCTGATGGAGGCGGTATCGCCGAAGGAGGATTCGGCGCCGGGGTCGGGATATGCGGATTTCCAGAAGCGCATCATCACGGACCGCAACGCCGTGATGGCCGAACGCGCGGCGCCGATCATCGACAAGGGCGACGCCTTCATCGCGGTGGGGGCGCTGCACCTGCCCGGCCGCGAAGGCGTGGTGGCCCTCTTGCGCCGGGCGGGCTACACGGTCACGGCCATCGAATAGCTCGCTTCCGGGAAAGCGCGGACAGGCTCCAAATCGCCCGCCGGCATCACCGCCCGGCCTCACTGCATTGTGAACGCCAGCGCCTGAAATCGCAGCGGTCTTTTCCAATTGCCCGCGGCTTTCCCGGTTGGCCAAGCCGGCGAAAACGCGGTATCCTCACACGCGTCTCTTGAAGTGAACCTCCGGAAGGGAGATCGGCATGACCAAGAGAGTGTGGGCCCTCGGGCTGGCTTTGGCCATCGTGACCTCATCGGCCGCGATGGCGTGCGACTTCCACAAGATGACGATGGCCTCGACGCCTGTGGTCAAGACGATCACGGTCGCCCAGGCACCCGTCGACCTCTGGCTGCTGCCCTATCTCAGTTAGGACGGCCGGCCACCAGTCGCGAAAGCCCGGGTACCCTGGACCCGGGCTTTCGTTCGTCCGGGCGCGGCCCCTCCCGCGATTTCGACGCGCTTCCGGACGGAAAACCGGTTCCCACTTTTCCTGGAAGCGCTTTAGATATGTATCGGCTTGGCGAAAGCCGCGAGTGCGGCTTCCTTGACCGCTTCGGACATGGTCGGGTGCGCGTGGCAGGTGCGTCCGAGGTCTTCGGAGGATCCGCCGAATTCCATCAGCACGGCCGCCTCGTGGATCATCTCGCCGGCTCCCGCGCCGAGGATGTGGACGCCGAGGACCCGGTCCGTCGCGGCATCGGCGAGGATCTTGACGAACCCGTCGGTCGCCAGCATCGCCCGGGCGCGCCCGTTGGCGGTGAAGGGGAACTTGCCGACCCTGTAGTCGATGCCGTCGGCCTTCAGCTCCTCTTCCGTCCTGCCCACCGAGGCGACTTCCGGCTGGGTGTAGACGACGTTCGGAATGACGCCGTAGTTCACGTGCCCGGCCTGGCCGGCGAGGATTTCGGCGACGGCGACGCCCTCGTCCTCCGCCTTGTGCGCCAGCATCGGGCCGCGGATCACGTCGCCGATCGCGTAGACGCCGGGGATCGAGGTGCGGAAATGATCGTCGACGTCGATCCGGCCGGCCTTGTCGAGCACGATGCCCGCCTTGGCGAAACCCTGGTCGTCGGTGAACGGCTTGCGGCCGGTGGCGACGAGGACGATATCGGCGTCCAGGCTTTCGGCCTTGCCGCCCTTGACCGGCTCGAAGGTGACGCGGGCGCCGGCCTTGGTCCGCTCCACGGCGGTGACCTTGGAGCCCATCCGGAATTCCATGCCCTGCTTGGACAGGAGCCGCTGGAACTGCTTGGAGACCTCGCCGTCCATCGTGCCCAGGACCTTGTCGAGAAATTCGACGACGGTGACCTTGGCGCCGAGGCGGGCCCAGACGGAGCCCATTTCCAGGCCGATGACGCCGGCGCCGACGACGACGAGGCTGCCGGGCACCTTGTCGAGCTCGAGCGCGCCGGTCGAGGAGACGATCACCTTTTCGTCGATCTCGAGGTCGACGCCCGGGATGCCGGCGACGTCCGAGCCGGTGGCGATGACGACGTTCTTCGCTTCGATCTCCGTCGTCGCGCCCTGGTCGTCGGTGACGGCGACCTTGCCCTGCCCGAGCAGGCGGCCGGAGCCGACGAAGGCGTCGATCTTGTTCTTCTTGAAGAGGAAGGCGACGCCGTCGACATTGGCCTTCACAGTGGCGTCCTTGTGGCCCATCATGGCCTCGAGGTCGAGCTTTGGCTTGCCCGTGCCGACGCCCATCTTCGGCAATTCGTGGGCGGCCTGGTGGAACATCTCCGACGCGTGGAGCAGCGCCTTGGAAGGGATGCAGCCGATGTTCAGGCAGGTGCCGCCGAATGTCGGGCGCTTCTCCACCACGGCGGTCTTGAGGCCCAGCTGCGCTGCCTTGATGGCGCAGACATAGCCGCCCGGCCCGGTTCCGATGACGATGACGTCGTAAGCCATGACCCTGTCCCTCTTCCTGTCGGCGTCACGCGCCCGCGGTTTTAAAATGTCCGGACCGGCAGTCCGGACCCCGTTTCCTTCGATCGTGCGGAGAGCGTCTCCGCCTGTATCAGAGATCCAGAACGAGGCGTTCGGGATCCTCCAGCGTTTCCTTGACGCGGACGAGGAAGGTCACGGCTTCCTTTCCGTCGACGATGCGGTGGTCGTAGGAAACGGCGAGATACATCATCGGCCGGATGACGACCTGCCCGCCGATGGCCACCGGGCGCTCCTGGATCTTGTGCATGCCGAGGATGCCGGACTGCGGCGCGTTGAGGATCGGCGAGGACATGAGCGAGCCGTAGACGCCCCCGTTGGAAATGGTGAAGGTGCCCCCTTGCATGTCGGCCATGGCGAGCTGGCCGTCGCGGGCGGCCCGTCCGAGGCGGGAGATCTCCTTCTCGATTTCCGCGATCGACATCGCATCCGCGTCGCGCACGACGGGGACGACGAGGCCCTTGTCGGTGCCGACGGCGACGCCGATGTGGCAGAAGTTCTTGTAGATGACGTCCGTCCCGTCGATCTCCGCATTGACGGCGGGGACTTCCTTCAGCGCGTGGCAGACCGCCTTGGTGAAGAAGCCCATGAAGCCGAGCTTGACGCCGTGCTTCTTCTCGAAGAGCTCCTTGTATTTCGACCTGAGGTCCATGACCGGCTTCATGTCCACCTCGTTGTAGGTGGTGAGCATGGCGGCCGTGTTCTGCGCGTCCTTCAGGCGGCGGGCGATGGTCTGGCGAAGGCGCGTCATCTTCACCCGCTCCTCGCGCGCGGCGTCCTCCTCGCCTGAGGGCGCTCTCGCGGCCTTCGGCGCCTCGGCCGGCGCGGAAGGCGCGGCCCGGGTCAGCGCCGAGAGGACGTCGCCCTTCAGCACCTGTCCGCGCTTGCCGGACCCGTTGACCTGGTCCGGCGATATGCTGTTTTCCTCGAGCATCTTCTTTGCGGAAGGCGAGGGGGGCATGCCGCCCTGCGGTGCCTCCCTGGCGGCGGGCGCCTCGCCGGCGCCGGACTTCGGGGCGTCCGCCGAGCCGGCCTCCTCTCCCGCCGCGCCTTCCTCGATGCGCAGGAGCAGGGCTCCGACCTCGACGTCGTCGCCCTGTTTCACGAGGAGCTCGCGGATCACGCCGGAAACCGGCGACGGGACCTCCTGGGCGGCCTTGTCGGTCTCGAGCTCCAGGAGCGGCTCGTCCGTCTTCACGGCGTCGCCGACCGACTTGAAGACCTCGCCGACGGTCGCCTGCGTCACCGACTCGCCGCCGGCGGGAACGGTCACCTCGACGAGCTTCCCGGAGCCGCCCTGCTGCGCCGTCTGGCGCTTGGCGGGCGCCTCGTCGGCGCTCTTTGCGGGCCGGTCGCCGGCCGGGGCCGCGGCTGCGCCGTCGCCCGCGTCGATCTGGCCGAGAAGCGCGTCGACCTCGACGGTCTCGCCTTCCTTCGCGACGATCTCGGACAGGACGCCGGCGGCCGGGGCCGGAACCTCGAGCGTGACCTTGTCGGTCTCCAGCTCCACCAGGGGCTCGTCGACCGCGACCGTGTCCCCGGCCTTCTTCAGCCAGGTGCCGATGGTCGCTTCGGTTACGGATTCGCCGAGGGTCGGAACGCGAATTTCTGTTGCCATTTTACTGTCCTTGGTGGCTTGAGCAGACTGCCCGTCGGTGACCGGTTGGACCGGTTCAGCCGCCGATCGCGTCTTCGAGGAAGGATTCGAGCTGCTTCTTGTGCTTCGACATCAGGCCGGTGGCCGTCGAGGCGGCGGCCGGTCGGCCGGTGTAGCGCACGCGCTGGTACTTGGCGTCGATGTGGGCGAGCACCCATTCCAAATAGGGGTCGATGAAGGCCCAGGCACCCATGTTCTTGGGCTCTTCCTGGCACCAGATCATCTCCGCGCCCCGGAAGCGCGACAGCTCGTTGATCAGGGCCTTGGCCGGGAAGGGATAGAGCTGCTCGAGCCTTAGCAAGTAGATGTCGTCGATGCCGCGGGCCTCCCGTTCCTCGTAGAGGTCGTAGTAGACCTTGCCGGTGCACATGACCACGCGGCGGATCTTCGCATCCTTCTGCAGCTTGATCGGCTGGTCCTTCAGTACCTCCGCGTCGTCCCACAGAAGCCGGTGGAAGGAGCTGTCCCCTGCCATCTCCGACAGGGACGAGACCGCCCGCTTGTGGCGCAGCAGCGACTTGGGCGTCATCAGGATCAGCGGCTTGCGGAAGTCCCGCTTCAGCTGCCGGCGCAGGATGTGGAAGTAGTTGGAGGGCGTCGTGCAGTTGGCGACCTGCATGTTGTCCTCGGCGCAGAGCTGGAGGTAGCGCTCCAGGCGGGCGGAGGAATGCTCGGGGCCCTGGCCTTCGTAGCCGTGCGGCAGCAGGCAGACGAGGCCGGACATCCTGAGCCACTTGCGCTCTCCGGACGAGATGAACTGGTCGAAGATCACCTGGGCGCCGTTGGCGAAGTCGCCGAACTGCGCCTCCCAGAGCGTCAGCGCGTTCGGCTCGGCGAGGGAATAGCCGTATTCGAAGCCGAGGACGGCCTCTTCCGACAGCATCGAGTTGACGACCTCGTAGAGCTGCTGGCCCTTGCCGAGGCCGTTGAGGGGGATGTAGCGGTCCTCGTTCTCCTGGTCGTAGAGCACCGAGTGGCGCTGCGAGAAGGTGCCGCGCTCGACGTCCTGCCCGGAGAGGCGGACGGGATGGCCGTCGAGGAGCAGGGAGCCGAAGGCGAGCGCCTCGCCCATGGCCCAGTCGATGCCCTCGCCGGTCTCGATCATCTGCCGGCGGTTCTCCATGAAGCGCTGGATGGTGCGGTGGGCGTTGAAGCCCTCGGGGATCTCGGAGAGGCGCCGGCCGATCTCCTTCAGGCGCTTCATCGGCATGGAGGTCTTGCCGCGGCGCTGTTCGTCCTGGTTGTCGGCGACGCGCATGCCGGACCAGACGCCGTCGAGCCAGTCGGCCTTGTTCGGCTTGTAGGAGCTTTCGACGTCGAATTCGGCGTCGAGGTGCGAGCGCCACTCGGCCCGCATCTTCTCCACGTCGCCCTTGGCGACGAGGCCTTCCTCGACGAGCTTGTCGGTGTAGATCTGCACGGTCGTCTGGTGGGTGCGGATCTTCTTGTACATGATCGGCTGCGTGAATGCCGGCTCGTCGCCCTCGTTGTGGCCGAAGCGGCGGTAGCAGAACATGTCGATGACGACCGGCTTGTGGAACTTCATCCGGAACTCGATCGCCACCTTGGCGGCGTAGACGACCGCCTCGGGGTCGTCGCCGTTGACGTGGAAGATCGGGGCTTCGATCATCTTGGCGACGTCGGAGGGATAGGGAGACGAGCGGGAATAGCGCGGGTTGGTGGTGAACCCGATCTGGTTGTTGACGATGAAATGGAGCGTGCCGCCGACGCGGTGGCCACGCAGGCCAGAGAGGCCGAGGCACTCGGCGACCACGCCCTGCCCGGCGAAGGCGGCGTCGCCGTGGATCAGGAGGGGGAGCACGTGCGCCCGCTTTTCGAGCGGCACCACCTCTTCGCGCGGCTTGCCGGCGAGCAGGTCCTGCTTGGCCCGCGCCTTGCCCATCACCACCGGGTTGACGATCTCGAGGTGGGAGGGGTTCGCCGTCAGCGACAGATGCACCTTGTTGCCGTCGAACTCGCGGTCGGAGGATGCGCCCAAATGATACTTGACGTCGCCGGATCCCTCGACGTCGTCGGGCGTGAAGGAGCCACCCTTGAATTCGTGGAAGATCGCCCGGTGCGGCTTCTGCATGACCTGGGAGAGGACGTTCAGCCGGCCGCGGTGGGCCATGCCGAGGACGATCTCCTTCAGGCCGATCTGCCCGCCGCGCTTGATGATCTGCTCGAGCGCCGGGATCACCGATTCGGCGCCGTCGAGGCCGAAGCGCTTGGTGCCCTTGTACTTGACGTCGATGAACTGCTCGAAACCCTCGGCCTCGATCAGCTTCTGGAGGATGGCGATCTTGCCCTTCTCGGTGAACTCGATGCCCTTGTCCGGTCCCTCGATCCGCTGCTGGATCCACGACTTTTCCTCGGGATCGGAAATGTGCATGAACTCGACGCCGATGGTCGAGCAGTAGGTCCGCTCGAGGATCTCCAGCATCTCCGGGATCGTCGCCCATTCGAGGCCGAGCACGTTGTCGAGGAAGATCTTGCGGTCGAAATCGGCCTTGGTGAAGCCGTAGGTCTCGGGGTCGAGCTCGTTGTAGTCCTCCTTCGGCTCGGCGATGCCGAGGGGGTCGAGCTTGGCGTGCAGGTGGCCGCGCATGCGGTAGGCGCGGATCATCATGATGGCGCGCACGGAATCGCGGGTCTGCTGCATGACGTCGGCGCCGGCGGCCGCCGGGGCGGCGTGTCCGTTGGCTGACTTTTCCTTGAGGCGGGACTCCACGGTCTTCTCGACCGTGCCCCAATCGCCGTCGAGGGCGGAGATCAGGTCCCCGTTCGCCCGGATCGGCCAGTCAGGCTTCTTCCACGAGGCGCCCCTGGCGGCCTTGCGCACGCTGTCGGCCTCGTCCTTGAGGGCGGCGAAGAACGATTGCCACTCGTCCGGAACGGCGGCCGGATCGTCCTGGTAGCGCGCATAGAGGTCCTCGATGTAGCTCGCGTTGGAGCCGTAGAGGAAGGACGTCTCGCGGAAAATCTCGTTGGCGTCTTGCCTTGCCATTGTCCTTTGCGAAGCGTCGCGGCTTCGCCTCCTGTCCGTGTCCCGGCCGGCCCGGGACGTTGCCATTCCGGCCTGGCGGCCGGCGTCGTCCGTGTCGTCTCCGCCGGCGCGATGCCCGACGGACGGACGGGCGTTTCCGCCCGTCCGTCAGGTCAGCCCTTCAGGACCTCGGAGAGCGTCCGGCCCAGCTGCGCCGGCGAGGGCGAGACCCTGATGCCGGCCGCCTCCATGGCGGCGATCTTGTCCTCGGCGCCGCCCTTGCCGCCGGATATGACCGCGCCGGCGTGGCCCATGGTCCGGCCGGGAGGCGCCGTGCGGCCGGCGATGAAGCCGACGACCGGCTTCTTGCGGCCCTTCTTCGCCTCGTCGACGAGGAACCGAGCGGCGTCCTCCTCGGCCGAGCCGCCGATCTCGCCGATCATGATGATCGATTTCGTGGCGTCGTCGGCGAGGAACATCTCGAGCACATCGATGAATTCCGTGCCCTTGACCGGGTCGCCGCCGATGCCGACGGCGGTCGACTGTCCGAGGCCTTCGTTGGTGGTCTGAAACACCGCCTCGTATGTAAGGGTTCCGGAGCGCGAGAGAATACCCACCGACCCCTTCTTGAAGATATTGCCCGGCATGATGCCGATCTTGCATTCGTCGGGCGTCAGGACGCCCGGGCAGTTCGGGCCGATCAGCCGCGAATCTCGACTTTTCGAGCCGCGCCTTGACCCGGACCATGTCGGACACGGGAATGCCCTCGGTGATGCAGACGATGAGCGGGATGCCCGCCTCGATCGCCTCGAGGATCGCCGCCGCGGCGCCCGCCGGCGGCACGTAGATCACCGACGCGTCGGCGCCGGTCTTGTCCCTGCCCTCGGCGACGGAGGCGAAGATCGGCAGCTCGACGGTCCTGCCGTCGACGTTGCCCTGCCATGTCTCGCCGCCCTTCTTGGGGTGGGTGCCCCCGACCATCTTCGTGCCGTGGTAGGCGAGCGCCTGCTCCGTGTGGAAGGTACCGGTCTTGCCGGTCAGTCCCTGAACCAGGACCTTGGTGTTCTTGTCGACCAGTATGGACATCGATCAGGCCCCCTTGACCGCTGAGACGATTTTCTTGGCGGCGTCGTCGAGATCGTCGGCCGAAATGACGTTCAGGCCGCTTTCGTCGATGATCTTCTTGCCGAGCTCGACATTGGTGCCTTCCAGGCGCACGACGAGCGGCACCTCGAGGCCGACCTCCTTCACCGCGGCGATGACGCCCTCGGCGATGACGTCGCAACGCATGATGCCGCCGAAGATGTTGACGAGGATGCCCTTCACGTTCGGGTCGGCGGTGATGATCTTGAAGGCGGCCGTCACCTTCTCCGTCGACGCGCCGCCGCCGACGTCGAGGAAGTTGGCCGGTTCGGCGCCGTAGAGCTTGATGATGTCCATGGTCGCCATGGCGAGGCCGGCGCCGTTGACCATGCAGCCGATGTTGCCGTCGAGCGCGACATAGGCGAGATCGTACTTGGACGCCTCGATCTCCTTGGCGTCCTCTTCCGTGGTGTCGCGCAGCTCGACGATGTCGGGGTGGCGGAATAGCGCGTTGTTGTCGAAGGAGACCTTGGCGTCGAGCACCCGCAGCCGGCCGTTCGTCATGACGATCAGCGGGTTGATCTCGAGAAGGCTCATGTCCTTGTCGAGGAAGGCCTTGTAGAGCGCCGGGAAGAGCGAGGCCGCATCCTCGCGGGCGGCATCCTCGAGACCGAGGGCGCCGGCCAGCGTATCGACGTTGTCGGCGGTCACGCCCTTGTCAGGGTCGATCGCGACGGTGACGATCTTCTCCGGCGTATCGTGGGCGACCGTCTCGATGTCCATGCCGCCCTCGGTGGACACGACGAAGGCCGGCCGGCCGACGGTGCGGTCGACCAGGATCGACAGATAGAGCTCGCGGTCGATGTCGGCGCCGTCCTCGATATAGAGGCGGCCGACCTGCTTGCCGTGCGGGCCGGTCTGCTTGGTGACCAGCGTGTTGCCCAGCATTTCCCTCGCGTCGGCGACCACGTCCTCGACGGACTTCGCCAGCCGCACGCCGCCCTTGGCGTCGGGGCCGAGTTCCTTGAACTTGCCCTTGCCGCGCCCGCCGGCGTGGATCTGGCTCTTGACGACGTAGAGGGGACCCGGGAGCCTGCCGGCTGCCGCCTCGGCCTCTTCGGCGGAAAATATCGGAACGCCGTCGGCAACCGGCGCGCCGAAGGACTTGAGAAGCGCCTTGGCCTGATATTCGTGTATGTTCATGAGGGACTTTCCTGTTACGGCACCGAGACCGGTCTCTATCGTGCCTGGTTCAGGGAGGGGGCGAATGTCTTGCAGGCCTCGCAGAGGCTGGCGACCGCCTCGACGGAGCCGTCGAAGGCCTTTTGCTCGGTCTTGTTCAAGTCGATCTCGATCACGCGTTCGACGCCGCCGGCGCCGATGACGACGGGCACGCCGGCATAAAGGTCGCTAACACCGTATTGGCCGTCAAGATATGCGGCGCAAGGCAGCACCCGCTTCCTGTCCTTCAGGTAGCTTTCCGCCATGGCGATGGCCGCGGCGGCGGGCGCATAATAGGCCGAGCCGGACTTCAGCAGCCCGACGATCTCGGCGCCGCCGTTGCGCGTGCGCTCGACGATCGCGTCGAGCCGCTCCTTCGTCGTCCAGCCCATGCGGACGAGGTCGGGGAGGGGAATGCCGGCGACGGTGGAGTAGCGCGGCAGGGGCACCATGCCGTCGCCGTGCCCGCCGAGCACGAAGGCCGTGACGTCCTCGACCGAGACGGAGAACTCCTCGGCCAGGAAGGCGCGGAACCGGGCGGTGTCGAGCACGCCCGCCATGCCGACGACCTTGTTGCGCGGCAGGCCGGAGAACTTCTGCAACGCCCAGACCATCGCGTCGAGGGGATTGGTGATGCACACGACGAAGGCGTCGGGGGCGTATTTCCGCAGGCCCGCGCCGACCTGCTCCATCACCTTCAGGTTGGTTTCCAGCAGGTCGTCGCGGCTCATCCCGGGCTTGCGCGGGACGCCGGCGGTGACGATGCACACGTCGGCCCCCTCTATGGCGGCGTAGGTGCTGGTGCCGGTCAGGTGCACGTCGATGCCCTCGACGGGAGCGGACTGGGCAAGGTCGAGCGCCTTGCCCTGGGGGACGCCGTCGGCAATGTCGAACATGACCACGTCGCCGAGTTCCTTGAGCGCGGCGAGATGGGCGAGCGTGCCACCGATCATTCCCGACCCGATCAGTGCGAGCCTGCTGCGCGACATCCGAAAAGTCGTCCTTTTTCACATTCCGGGCCGGAGCCCCAGAGACGCGGTTCGATAGACCGGATGGCGCGAAATGGCAACGCAAATTTTGTCAGCGAAGAAATTCAAAC